>JASJCI010000033.1 GCA_030066085.1 Gammaproteobacteria bacterium
TTCAAGGATGATTCCCTCGGCCCACCCCACGCATAACGGGCGTTTTCCCAGTGTGTCCAGCCGAGATAGGTCAATGCCGTGGCGTAATTCGGATCCAGGCTCACCGCTTTTTCGAGCAGTTGGCGAGCCTCGAAATTACTTTCCTTGACATGCCGCTCCATGAGGTCCTTGCCTCGCACCACGCACTCCCAGGCCTCGATACTGTTCGTACCCGCTGCAAAAACCCTGGCTTGCTCCCCCTCGGTCAATGTCACTTGCAGGGCAGCCGTTACGTTCTTGGTAATATCGTCCTGTACGGCAAAGATATCTTTTACGTCGCGATCATAGCGTTCGGCCCAGGAGTGATAACCAGTTGTTGCATCTACAAGTTGGGCGGTTACACGGACTCGATCGCCGGATTTTCGGACACTTCCCTCCAGCACATAGCGGACGCCCTGTTCGCGGCTTACACGACCAACGTCGACTGCCTGACCCTTGTAGGTAAAGGTCGAATTTTTCGCGATGACAAATAAATGGTTTATTTTGGAGAGCGCCGTGATGATGTCTTCGGTAATTCCATCACTGAAAAAATCCTGCTCCGGGTCGTTGCTCAAATTGGTGAACGGCAGAACAGCAATCGAGGGCTCATCAGGTATCTTTAATGCCGGTCGAGTTGCCTGCGGTGCATGGGTTGATGCTACCTGGCCGGCCTCAATCTCCGTAACAGCGGCAATAAACTGATATCCTCGACCGTGAACGGTCTTGATCACAGCTTGTGTCGAGCCACTGTCCTGAATCGCCTTGCGAGCGTCTTTCAATCTTGCACCCAGGGCCGCATCGGTAACTACCTTCCCTTTCCATAAACTCTCCAAAAGTTCGTTCCGAGTGACAACCCTGTCCTTGTGCTCTAACAAAAAAACCAGTAAATCAAATGCCAGGGGCTCGATGGAAACAGGTTTGTCACCCAGCTTGAGCTGGTATCGGTCGGTATCGAGGGTGAATTGATTGAACTTGTAAATCACAAGAATGGTTGCAGCTGCCCCGTGCCAATCCCATGGTACCCTAAAAGATCCCTGATCGTTCGAAACTGGCCGAACTCTGAAGCCTTCCCCCGGGATACAAGCGTCCGTTACGGGAAAGCTGACGCACAAAAAAATTAGATTAGCGGCTCGGACCGACCCATTTAGGTCACTCAAATCTGGCGAAATAGCCGCAGCTGATTATCTGTCTCTCTCTAAAAAGGATACCCGGAGATTCGAGGCGATCTTCTACTGCCGACCCTTTGCTTTCATAGTTTAATGAGCCTGTGTTCTATTGCATGAATTAAAACCAGCAGTAGATTCAGCCTGATCGATGACCCATTGCAAGAACGAATTAGCCAGATCGTATGTTTCATCCGCGAGTTTTATCGCGTATGTCCACTCGGCTGGTACCGGCCGGTTATTGATGATCTTTAGACGTCCGTTCTCTATCGGTTCGGAAACAAAGGGCAGAAAACCCAGCGCAATACCCCGTCCATGAACCGCTGCCTCTACGACAAGATTCGGATCATCCAGAACTTCTCCTTGTTCTGCAAATTCAGGATCACCCTTCGCCTTGCTTAACCATAGTCGCCAGGCATTACGATCACGGTAATGAATCGGAACCCAGTTCTGCTCCCAAAATTTCTTCTTACAACCGAGGGCAGGAGATGCCACGGGAACGGTCTTAATATCGAATAAACTTGCAAAATACGAATGTCGGTTTGACATCTTGTCCCATACGATTGCGACATCCGTATCTCGTGCAGGAGTCGTTCCCGTGGTATGAATTAAATCGATTCTCGATAGGGGGTTCGATTGCTCAAATTGTCCTATTCGTGACATTAGCCAGTTGGACGAAATATAGGGTCCAACAGATACTCTCAATACCTGCGTGGTGCTCAAGCGCTCGGATGCAACGTGAACCTCCCGCATGACGCTTCTTACGGTCGACGCAAATTCGCTTCCCTCTCTCGTTAATAAAACCTGGCGAGTGCCTCGTCTAAACAGTTTGTGACCAAGCGCTTGCTCAAGTGCTGCAATTCGATGACTTACCGCGGAAGGGGACACATTAAGCTCATTGGCGGCGTCTTGGAAGCTGCTGGTACGAGCAGCCGCATCGAAAAAACTCAATGCACCCAAAAACGAAGGATCTTTGATGCTGGCTCGCATTACGGGGTATGGCTATACATGAATAAAACTCAATTATCACATCATAAATTACCATTTGTAAAATATGGGAGCAGGATTTGATAATGCGGTTATTAAGGAGGCCAATTGATGGCAGATTTACCCAAAAGTTTTTGTATCGAATCGGTAAGCAAAAGTGATTCATGCCTGAGCGTCAGCTGGGCGGATGGTCACAGCAGCCGATTCCATCCAATCTGGCTTCGCCATCAATGTAATTGCCCTCAATGCGGGACGCCAGTAAATGCCGTTCGTGGTATCCGCTTGCATCATCTTGAAGAGAGCCCAACATTTAGTATCGAAACCCAGCAGCAGGATCACATCATCCTTCACTGGACTGACGAACATCATCATTCCCGGTATGAGTCCAAATGGCTGCGCCAATATTGTTATGATGAACCAAGCCGGCAGCAACGTCGTCATCAACCTTTGCTTTGGGATGCATCTATTATTGACCATCTGCCTACTATGGATTTGGTCGAATGTGAAAGTTCAGACGCGCAACGCCTGGAGATGCTAAAAACGGTTCATGACTATGGCTTTTGCAAAGTCAGCAATGCACCCACAGACGCCAAGCAAGCAACGCGTCTAATCAACATTGTCGGTCAGCAGCGCCAGAGCCACTACGGAACCTATACCTTATCCAACAAAGAAGCCGTGGATAATGTTGGCGACATTTCAGATGCGCTAGATCCGCATGTTGATGAGACCTACCGACTGTCAACGATTGGCATCACCGTTTTTCAAGTGTTAAGGCCTAGCCAGAAGGGTGGGGAGTCAACCCTGGTCGATGGATTTGAGGCAGCTCGCCAACTGCGCGAGTTGTTTCCGGATGATTTTAATTTGCTCACCCGTGTGCCCATAACCGGCTGCCGTCGAGATCCGGCGCAAAACAGCGCAGGCAATGTCAAATGGTACGAATCCACTTTGCCAATTATCCGGGTCGACTTTGATGGCATA
This sequence comes from Gammaproteobacteria bacterium, assembly GCA_030066085.1. Classification (GTDB taxonomy): domain Bacteria; phylum Pseudomonadota; class Gammaproteobacteria. Next base: position 3,147 of record JASJCI010000033.1, read on the forward strand.
GTCACCGGCGTCAGATGTAACGAGCGGCAAATCATGCCTCTCGATTTGCCCTTTGATTTAATCGAACCCACCTACAGCGCGCTAAAGCGGTTTTACCAGATTCTCTATCAGCCAAATTTGCAAATAACACTGGCTTTGAAAGCCGGCGAGGGATTGATTTTTGATAATCAACGTCTGCTTCACGGGCGCACGGCCTTTACCCCGGAAACTCCCGCTCGGTCCGTACTGACCAGTTCAGTCGATCTCGAAGAATTCCATTCAGCCTATCGTCTATTGCACGAACAAATACATGGAGAGCCCCTGCCATTTCGACTCAGGCAGGGAATGATGGCCTGATGCAATCTTTTAAACTACTGGCGCTAGGAGGCGACCACATAGGGCCTGAAGTCACCATGGCAGCGCTCGACGTATTTCAACATTTGACTACACGCGAGCAAATTCCTGTCGAGATCGATGAGGACTTGCTCGGTGGCGCTTCCTGGGACGTTCATCAAACCTTTTGCACTGATGATGTAGCAGCGAAAGCAAAAGCGGCCGATGCAATCCTGGTGGGCGCCGTCGGGGGCCCGGAATGGGACGCTATCGAGATCGATGGCCCCATCACTGAAACCGATGGTTTAACCCGTCTACGCATTGAACTTGATGTTTACAATGCATTGCGACCAGCCAGGGCCTGGAAACCACTACTCAACAAAACACCGTACCGAGATAATGTTGTTACCGGCAGCAATATCCTGGTCGTACGGGAAAACAGCGGCGGAATATATTATGGCGAGCCGCGCGGCCGCGACACCGCCGCACAAGGGCAGCAAAGAGCCTACGAAATCAGCGAGTACCATACGTTCGAAATTGAGCGTATCGCTCGTTGCGCGCTGACCGCAGCCAGAGACCGAAAAAAGCAACTTGTTTCGCTGGATAAATCTAACGTTATGGAAACCGGAAAACTGTGGCGAGAAACGGTGGGTCGAATCGCGAGAGATGAGTTTCCGGATGTCACTGTACGCCATTTGCTCATGGACTTTGCACTGTACGAAATTGCCCGCAAGCCGACCGAGTTTGATGTCGTGCTGGCTGATAACCTGTTTGGAGATCTGGTCTCTGACCTGGTTGGGATTACTGCCGGATCACTGGGCATGCTACCCTCTGCCTGTTTACCTGGCCCTGTAAAGTCCGGCGATAGAATAAGGGGCGGTATTTACGAACCGACCCATGGAAGCGCCCCTGACATTTCAGGGTTAGGCATTGCCAATCCGATTGCCGCCATCCTATCGGTAGCCATGATTTTCGAGTATGCACTAGGCCGCAGCGGCCTCGCTAAAGAAATAGAAACAACAGTTGAACAGGTACTGGCTGACGGCCTATTCACGGTTGATCTGGGTGGTAAGGCAACAACATCGGAAGTTACACAGGGAATCATAAAAAAGCTGTGACCAGTACAGACAACTAAAATCTTCCTTGTACATGGGCATGGGGGCAATTCAAGCCATTGGCAAGGAGTTATCAACCAGTTGCCACCCACGCTTGATGTCATCACCTACGAGTTGCCCGGGCACGGGACAAGAGCCAAGGCGCTGCGCGATTTGATCTTTCGCTTTTCGCATCTGGTCGTCGAACTGGGTGATAGCGTCGCCGAATTCGGTATGAATCCGGTCATCGTCAATCACGCGGGTTGCACTATCGTCGACGCCTTGGTGATTCCGCGTTAATACCAGGCATCGTCCATCGACGATTTTCTACGCGCGATGAAATCGAGCAATGCCTCGTCGATTGCCGGGTCGATCGGCGGTGGCTGATATTCCTTCAGCAGTCGGTTCCAGCGCTCGTAGGCGCGGCGTTGCATGTCGCGGCTGCCTTCGTCGGTCCACCGCTCGTAGGAGTTATTGTCGTTCAGCGCGGCGTCGAAATTGGCGGTTTGGTAGTGGCGCATGGTGTGCCCGACCCCGAGAAAGGTATTTCCGATTCCGGCTTCGGTGTAGGCATCTCGCGCCAGTTGCTCGTCACTCAAATCCAGACCCTGAATGACCCGCGCGAGCGCGCCGCATTGCTCGGCGTCGATGACGAATTTTTCGTAACCGATGGTGAGGCCGCTTTCCAGCCAGCCGGCGGCCTGGAAGATGAAATTGGCGCCGGCCATGACCCCGCAATTCATCGCATTGGTCGATTCCATCGTCGCCTGTGCGTCGGCCAGCTTGGAGGCGGTCAAATGCCCGCCGCAGCGAAACGGAATACCGGTGCGCCGGGCCAGTTGAGCGATGGTCAGCGTGGCCAGCGTCGATTCGGGGCTGCCGAAAGTCGGCGCTCCCGATTTCAGATCCATGGTGGTCAGAAAACTGCCGTATACCACGGGCGCGCCGGGACACACCAGTTGCGTCAGCGCGATGCCAACCATGACCTCGGCATGCGCCTGGGCGATCAGCGCCGGCTGCGTCACCGGGCTCATCGCGCCGCCCATGATGAACGGCGATATGACGTTGCCCTGATTGGCGGCGGCATAAGTCCGCAGCGCCGCGGTCATCGTGTAATCGTAAACCAGCGGCGAGTTGACATTGATGTTGCCCTGAATGACGAGGTGGTCGCGCATGAATGCCTCCCCGAACACGATTTTCGCCATCGCGATCGAATCCTCGGCGCGCTCGGGCGCGGTCACCGAGCCCATGAACGGTTGATCGCCGAATCGCAGGTGCGCGTAAACCATATCGAGGTGGCGTTTGTTGACGGCCACGTCGGTCGGTTCGCAAACCGTACCGCTCTGGTGGTGCAGCCAGGGTGACATATGCGTCAACTTGACGAAGTTTTGAAAGTCTTCGACCGTGCCGTAGCGGCGGCCGCCGTCGAGATCGTAAACGAAGGGCGACCCGTAGGCGGCGCCGAAGACGAGATGATCGCCGCCGAACTCGAGGTTTCGTTGGGGGTTGCGCGCGTGCATGGTATAGGAGCGGGGCGCCGTTTCGCACAGGCTGCGCACATGCCCCCGGTCGAAACGCAAGCGTTCGCCGTCGACGCTGGCGCCCGCTTCGCGAAACAATTGCAGCGCCACCGGATCGTCGCGAATCTCGATCCCGATTTCGCTCAACAGCCACTCGGCCTGGTCTTCCAGGCGTTGCAGCCCTTCTTCGTCGAGTAACTCGTAGGGCCGAATACGCCGCGTCAGGTAGGGCGGCGCGGCGTATTCGACTCGAGCGCCGTCCCGATTACGCCGCGATCGTCGACGGCTGTTGGCCATTGCGGGTAACGCGCTCAGGCGTGGGTCCTTGATTTGTCGGGATCGAAGAAAGGAATCGGTTCCACCGTCGCGGTGCCGTTGAATTCGTCGCTCACGACTTGCAGGCGGGTGCCCGGAACGGCCGCTGCTTTGGTCAAATGAACCAGGGCCAGCGATTTGCCGAGCCGGTGCGAATAAGCCGGGCTGTTCAGGGTGCCGACCTCGGCGCCATCGATTTGTAGCGATTCGCCGCCAACCAGCATATCGTCGTGATCCACAGAGATGCCGGCGGCGACAAAGCGCTCGTTGCCGCGCGCCGCCATCGCGGCCGCCTTGCCGCGAAAGTCGCTGTCGGCGTGCACGGTAAAGCCGAGCCCAACCTCCCACGGAAAGTGCTCGTCGGTCATGTCGTAGCCGTAAAACAGCAATGCCGCCTCGATGCGCACCTTGTCGAGCGACGCGAAAGAGCAGGGCATGACGCCCATGGCCTCGCCGTGTCCGAGAATTTGATCCCACAGGTCGCAAACGCTCGCGGCGGGCGCGAATATTTCGTAACCGCGTTCGCCCGAATAACCGGTACGCGATATTCGACAGCCGTGACCGAACAGTTCGGTGGCCCGATGTTCGAAATATTTCAATTCGGACAGGTTCATCGGCGTGTGCGCATCGAGCAGCTCGAGCGCCTTCGGACCCTGCAGGGAAATATTATGCAAGTCGTCGTCGAGCTCGATGTCGACGTCGAGGCCCTCGGCCGATTCCTGCAAGCGTTCCATACTGCCGCCCGAACCATGGCAATGCATCCACTCGTTGTCGCCGTTATTGGCGATGATCGCGTCGTCGCTGATCGTGCCCTGCTCGGTCAGGATAGCGCCATATGCGGAATTGCCGGGACCGATTCTCGTCATATCGCGTGTGATGACATGATCGACCACCCTGGCGGCGTCGGGACCACGTACGAAAACCTTTTTCAGCGGCGACATGTCGAACATACCCGCAGCCTCGCGAATCGCATCGTGCTCGTCGTTGGGATCGGTGTTGTAGCTCCAGGCGGTACCCATGCCGTTCCAGTCCTCTAGACCTGAACCCAGTTCGGTATGTCGCGACGCCAGCGCCGAAGCACGTGTCGATTCAGTCATGATATTTCCTCCCCCGTCTGAAATTCGATTAAATTTATTAAACAGATTTCCGATGCTGCGACGATGTGACTCGAGACAGATGCCTATTATTATTCTCGTGCAACGAATCGCAATGCAAAAGATTTGACCTCTGCGTTTAATTAAATTAAACACGTAGGATGCGTTTAAGAAACTACGACAATCTGCGTAATTTTTGCCTGGTGGCAAGCTGCGGCAGTTTTACCCATGCCGCGGAAAAACTGAACCTGACCAAGGGCGCCGTCAGCCAGCAGATCGACCGACTCGAGGAAGAGCTCGGTTTCAGGCTGTTCGAACGCAGCAGGAGAGGGATCGAGTTGACGATGAACGGGCACAAGCTGCTGCGGGTTGCCACGTTGGCTTTTGAGTCGGTAGAGGAGGAAGTTGGACGTCTGCGAGGCCGCGACCAGCAGAGCCTCACTATCGGCATGGCGACCTACTTCGCGTCGCGCTGGTTGTCGCCTCGCTTGATGCATTTCATCACGCGCCATCCGGGTATCGGGCTGCGCATACAGCCATTGATCGATTTACTGAATTTACGCGCCAACGATCTCGATATGGCGATTCGCTGGGGCAAGGGCGACTGGATGGACAAAGGTATGAAAGCCGAACTGATATTCCATGCACCGGCATCTCTCACCGCGAGTCCCGCTGTTGGCCGTCGAATCGAGACGCACGGGATCGCTGCGCTCATGAGCGAATTAAACCTGCTACATGACAGCGACGAAAGCCAGGCATGGATCGAATGGCATGATGCGGCTGGGCTCACAATACAATCGGGCCCGAACGACCTGGTAATACCCGATCCCAATGTGCGCCTGCAGGCCGTCATTGACGGCCAAGGTGTCGGACTTTACGACTCGCTGATCGATAGCGAAATCGAGGCTGGAAGTTTATACCGTTATCGGCATATCGAACTTGCCGACTACGGTTACTACCTGATCTATCCCGAAGATGTCGCCCCCGACTCTCCGATCCGGATATTTCGCGAGTGGATTATGACCGAAGCAGAACAATGACATGGTAGCAGTGAGAATTTAAGCCAAAAACCAGTGTGAATAGCTGCTTCGGCCCTTGCTAAAAAATTAACTGGAAACAAGTTAGCGGCCGATTCTGGCCGAAGAACGACTCCCGAGGCGAAGTTCCCAACGGCCGCTATAGAGGAATTGCGGGGGCGTCTTATCCCCCAATACTACTCGCTCAGGCCCATCCAAGCTGTTGCAGGCTGATCATGTCATTCCAGACCTTGGTCATATGCTTTATATGGCCCTGCTCTAATTCCATGTGATAGACGTATTCTGCGGCAACTTTTTTACCGGTTGGGGGTACCGGTCCGCCAGGTCCCGTCTGGGTGCCATGAAACACCGCAAAGGCCGCCACCGAGTTTCGAGATTCGTCTTCTGCAAAAAACCTGAGGTCATAATTCCCATCGGGGATCGGCGTGAAAAGATTCTTCATCCATTCGCAATACCCCTCGAGCGAAGTTATTTCCGCCAGCGCCGTCGTTTGCGCGGAAAACGTGGCGTCCGAATGACAATATTCGCTGCATTCATTCCAGCCCTTGCCGGTTTCGCAGGCTTCAAAAAAACGTTTCGCAGTGTCGAGATTAGTGCTCATTACTATTCCTCCTCCTTTTACCCTGGATTTTTTTGATGGAGTTTACCTGCCGTATGATACCCCTGCGGAAGTTACAGATGATCGTTTCTACTTATGTCCATGAAGCCGAAATAAACAGAATGAATAAATCGCTGAAGGTTTTATCTCTGGTAAATTTCACATGATCGAAGATCATGGTTTCGTGTGCGATGATTGATCAGCCGAAAAAACAGTATAAGAACCAGTATTCATTGCCAATTCCCGCAACGCCTGGCGCTGACCGAATGTCGCTGTTCTTTGCCCACCTCTATCGGTGCACCTTTATTGGTTCGATGAGTAGGCGTATATTGATCCAGCTCTCGACACCATGAGCGCGATCGAAAAAACAAGGAGGCTGGCATGCCGGGGTTTAATATCGTTCACTACAAGATAAAGCAGGGTATGGAAGACAAATTCCTGGAGGCTCATGGCTGGATGTCTCCTCTTCCCCCTGGATTCAGGCGCGGGAATCTCGTCAAAACCGGGGACCATCAATACTGCCTGGTTGGCGAATGGGACTCGACCCAGGATGCGCGTAACGCGGAATCTCAAATGGTCGGGATGCTCAACCGCTTTCGCGAATACCTCGTCGACCAGGGTCCAGGCATTGGCGTTACAAACTTTTTTTCGGGCGACTCGATCAAGGAAATATCCAGCGACTAGTTATTCAGAGGCTGCCCTCTCGTCTACCCGCCGATCGACCCGGTACACGCGCAGCGAAGAGCGGCCAGGCCGGTGAAGCTGCCGGCATCGTTGCCGGGAGCTCAGGCCAGGGAAGACGTGACCTGGCAGCCCGGGCGTCCTCTATCGAGACTCGGGTTCGCAGGTCGTATCGGCCAGCAGATGACGACTGCCGTCGCGCAGATCGACAAGCACGCACTCTCCACCCGTTTTGACCAGGCGAAACCGGACAGGCTCGGTGACAACCCGCCCTCCCAGGGGGCGAATGCTCGACCGGTTCTGCGCGCCCGGCTCGAGCACGAGAAGGCTCGACCGGGTCAGCGCATCATCGGCGAGGGTTACCTCGTAGCCGCCCAGCAGGCCCGCCAGGGTCGACTGCAGTGCCGCCCTGCTGGCATCGCTCGGCGCCACGATCACGGCCTCGAACTCGGGCGTGTTGCCGAGGCAACCTGCAAGCAGGTTTATCGCGACTGCGAGCGGAACAAGCGGCTTCGGATTCATTGTGGATTGCGCAGGATGCGGTTTTGCAGCCAGGGAGTCTTGAACAGGATTCCATCGCCGGGACGCGCATCCCGCCCGGGCTCTGAACTATCGGCACGTCCGCTGGGGACCGGACAGCTGCCCGGCGCATCGCGATATGCCAGCGCCGCGGCGAGGCGCGCTTCCGCCGGGTCTCCAAGCAAATTTTCAAAGTCATCCGCAACCGAACAGCCGGGCAGGATTTCCCCCGGACTGCTGACGGTGTTCTGCGGCGAGTAGCCATCGGTATAGTCACCGAAATTCATCGCGTTGACGCCGCGAAACTGGATCGTGAAGTAAGTCGTACCGCAGTTATCGGTCGGATAAAAGCCATAGGGTTTGCCGCAGGTGGTAGAGCCAAACAGGATGACGTCGACGCCCACGCCTCTCAGGCTGTTGATAATGGACTCGCTCGCGGAACAGGTGCCGGGGCCGATCAGCACGTAAACCCGCGACAGGTTCAGGCTCGGCAAAGCCTGGCCCGCCATCGTGGAGAATCCCTGTGTCGTCGAATGAAAGGGCGTGGGCGAGAGCGGCTGGCCCGTCACCGGGTTGGTTACCGGGTGTTTATCGTTGAATTGCAGGGTCTCAAACGGCTGACCGGCAGTCGGGACCGGTCCGGCTATCATGTAGGCAAGCTCGCTGGCAATGTCCAGGAACCCGCCGCCGTTGTAACGCAAATCGAGCACGAGATCGAGAATTCCCGGCGCCGTATTGAGCTGGTTTACCGCGTCGATCAACTCCTGTTCCGCGGTTGCGATATGGTCGTTGAACAACAGGTAACCCACTCGACCTGAAAGGGTTGTAAGCACCGTTACGTTCTGCACGGGATCGCTGGTAATGTTGGCAGAAGTCATCGAAACCATGCGGCTTACCATTGCACCCTGGTCGAGTACCTCGAACATGTGAGTCTCGCCCGTCGCGTCGGGAAACAGACCCTCGTTGAGAATATCGATACCGGCCAGCGTGTTGTCGTTGATGTCGACGCCATCGATGCTCAGTATTCTCGCTCCGCGAGCGAGGTTTACGGCCGGGTTCGTGGCAGGCGAGCCGGGTTCGGTATACGCCACGACCACTTCACGAGGCGGTACGGATGACAGCAGCACAAACGCCGCGCCGTATCCCGGCGCCACCCCTGACTGCGAAATCTGAAACCACTCATCCGAAGGGACCGTGAAATGGAAGCGGTCTTTTGCTCTGCCCGAAGGGGTCAGCTCGTTCGTTTTCAACAGGTCGAAGTAAACCTCCGGGTCGCTGTAAAGCGCCGGGTCTCGATCGACAATTTCGTCGTACCAGAGATAGGTATCGTTACTGTAGGAACGCAGGAAGTTGTTTTCATCGAGTATGCTTCCCTGTATGTCGCTGAAAGGCAGGTTGGTGAAAGGATTGATACCACCGCGAGGATTGGCGCACCTGGCCCAGAAGGTCGCGGCGGGCAGAAACAGGCCCGGCTCCCAGTCGGAATCGCTGCCGCCACCGCCGCCGCCTCCGCTGGCAATGATCCCGATGGAGCCCAACAGGTATACACCGCACAACAGGATGGCCCGCAAATACCGGGGCTTAGCGGACCGCACGACTCGTCCTCCCCGCTAAACGTGAAATTATCGTCAACGCGACAAGACATCCGGCCAGCGTTGCCAAGACATCGAGTGGATCAAAAATACCTCGCGACCAGTAAGGCCCGACTACCGCCCAGGCCGGACCTGGAATCATTTCCGCACCCAGGTCCGAGATAGCGCCCGCAAACAGGGAATGCTGTGACAGCTCCAGCATCAGGGACAGACCGGTCCAGGCAAGACAGTGCAGTCTCGCCCTGTCTTCACCCGCCGCACAGGCACCCAGCAGCAAACCAATCGCCAGGGTGTAGAAAAACGACGGTGCGCTGCCGAAAATGGCCGTATAACTTGCCAGTTCGTTATTCGTAGCCGTCCATGTCGATAAAACTTCCGGCGGGACGCTGCGGGCGAAACAATACACCGCTATTGCCAGCGATAAACTGGCAACGACGGTGAAACCGGCAAGCAGCCTGTCACGTGTCATCGCTTTATCCAGGCCCAACCACATCGTCAAACGTTCTTGATATCAGATTTCGAATATCCTTGCCAGCGGTGTCGGCTGCTGGCGAGGGCACAGGTCGGGCATTTTGCTTGCAAAAATTACAAGTATGAACGCCTTCTTTTATAATCGCCGTGAAACCAGGGGATGCGTGCCAGGATCATGATTTCCGTAGACGATTTGAGTACAGAAGCGCAATTGGCCTACCGGGCCTATCTCGATATGAGCGACAGCAAAAAGGCTCATTTCGAGCGCCTGGAGTCAATCCATGGCAAGTATGAATCCGGTGGCGCGCCCAGCATCGCGGAAAACCTGGAACTGGAAAAACTGCTTGCCCGGCACGACAAGAACGTACTGGCGTTCAGGACGGCAATGGCCGCCGTTACCGACACCAGCGAAAAGCAAACCCTGGTTCAGCTGATGTCCTGAGCAGGGCCCTGGTCGATATACGACCGTGTTTGGCCACCCGGTGCGGGCGGGCCTGCCGCCATGTCTGTTTTTGCTCGCGGGTGTTGGCGGAATTACCACCATTTCCCGGCAGGTAGTACGATGAACCGGCCTGACTCCATCGAGGAACGAACCATGACCCGCACCGCCAGCCCACCTCTCCAGGTCGAACAGGGTGACGGCCTGCTGCAGCTCACGCTGAACCGCCCGGACAGTGCCAACGCGCTGAATCCCGGGCTGACCGAGGCCCTCATCGAGACACTCGACCGGGCCGACGATGTCCGGCTCTGCGTCCTGCGCGGCGCGGGCCGGCATTTTTGCGCCGGCTTCGATCTCTCCGGCCTGGAGAGCATGAGCGACGGTGACCTGCTGTGGCGCTTCCTGCGGATCGAGACGCTGCTGCAGGCGGTGCATCACGCGCCGTTTCCGGTGGTGGCATTCGGCCACGGTCAGCTGGTCGGCGCGGGCGCCGACCTGTTCGCCGCATGCTGGCGCCGCGTCGCCGCAGCCGATGCCAGGTTCAGGATGCCGGGCTGGAATTTCGAGCTTGCGCTGGGTACGCGGCGGCTGACGCATCGGATCGGCCAGGACGCGGCGCGGGACCTGCTCATCGACACCCGGGTGTTATCGGCCGGGGAGAGCCTGGCCTGCGGGCTGGCAACCGACCTGGCGCCGCAAGAAGAGTGGCCCGCGCTAAGCGCGGAATTGAAGCAACGCGCCAGCACCCTGTCACCGCGCGCCATGCAGCAGATGCTCGGCCTGACCACGCGGGACAGCCGCAGCGAGGACCTGGCCGCAATCGTGCAGACCGCCGGACGTCCGGGACTGAGGGACAGGATCCTGGCTTACCGCGACCGCGTAAAAGCATCCGCGGCCGACTGAGCCTCGCCGGGCGCGGCTCATTTGCCAGGAGTACGGTTCTGGTCCACTGTTACCAGTCTGCACCCGGGGGCATCCGACGACGAGCCAACCCGGAAATTCCTGTGCCAAAAGCCTGTCGAACCCGTAGACTTGCCCGCAGGTTACATCGATTATCCAGGCTAACGGACCCGCTTTGAAAAAACCGTCCACCTCCCGCCTCATGTTATGGCTGTTCGGCAAGCTCGCGCCCTTCAAGGGACGCGTGGTAATTGCCCTGCTGGCCCTCGTGATCAGCGCGTTTTCCTGGCTGGTGCTTGGCCAGGGCGTGAGGATCGTCGTCGACCAGGGGCTGGTGGCCGACGACACGCGGGCGCTGGATACCATGATGCTGGTGGTGCTGGGGATCACGATGGTCGGCAGCATCGCCGCTTACGTGCGTATGTACCTGACGTTCTGGCTCGGCGAGCGGGTGAGCGCGGATATACGCACCGAGGTCTATGCCCACCTGCTGACGCTGTCACCGGGCTTCTTCGAAAAAACCCGCACCGGCGAGGTGATCTCCCGCTTCACCAGCGACACTACCGTGCTGCAGACGGTCATCGGTATTGGCCTGTCGATGCTGTTGCGCGCCAGCATTACCTTTGTCGGCGCGGTCGCGCTGATGCTGTTCACCAGCCCCCTGCTAACCCTCTACGTGCTCATCGCGGTACCGATCGTGCTGTTGCCCATTCGCTGGATCGGTCCGAGGGTCAGGCGCTTCTCGCGCCTTAGCCAGGACCGCGTGGCCGACATGGGCGCCTATGTCGACGAGAGCCTGCACGAGATCAATACCGTGCAGGCATACACCCACGAGCAACTCGATCGCCGGCTGTTCGATGACCGGGTCGAGGCCGTGATGGACGCGGCATCACAGCGCATTCGCTACCGGGCCCTGCTGTTCGCGACGATCATGAGCATCAGCATCGGCGCGATCACGGTTGTTGCCTGGCTGGGCGCGCGCGACGTACTCGCAGGCGGATTGAGCGCCGGCGAGTTGACCGCATTCATGTTCTACGCGGTGATGGCTGGCGCCGCGGTGGCAACCATCAGCGAAGTGATCGGCGAGGTGCAGAAGGCAGCCGGCGCCAGCGAGCGGCTGCGTGAACTGCTCGACACTCACAGCAATGTGGCCGAAGTCAGCGATCCGCGCTTGCTGCCGGTAACGGTACGCGGCGAGCTGACCTTCGACAAACTCAGCTTCAGCTACCCCGCGGCACCGGACCAGGCGGTGCTGCAGGACATCAGCCTGCAGGTCTCGCCGGGCGAGAGAGTCGCGCTGGTGGGTCCGAGCGGTGCCGGTAAATCCACGCTGTTCCAGCTGTTGCTGCGTTTCTACGATCCCCAGTGCGGCCGCATCCTGATCGACGATATCCCGGTAGACGAGCTGTCCTTGCAACAATTGCGCACGCAGTACGCGATGGTCCCGCAGGAATCCGTCATCTTCGCCGCCTCGGCACTGGAGAATATCCGCTACGGCCGGCCGGATGCCGCCCCGGAAGAAGTGCGACGCGCGGCCGTGGCCGCCAGGGCAGACGAGTTCATTCGCGCGTTACCCGAAGGTTACGATACCGACCTCGGCGAACGCGGGGTACGCCTGTCCGGCGGGCAGAAACAACGTATCTCGATTGCCAGGGCAATACTGGCGGATCGTCCGATCCTGCTGCTGGACGAAGCCACCAGCTCGCTGGACGCCAGCAACGAGCGGCAGGTCAAACTGGCGCTCGACGAGTTGATGCAGGGCAAGACCACGCTGATCATTGCGCATCGGCTCGCTACCGTGATCAATGCCGACCGTATCGTGGTCATCGACAACGGCCGCATCATCGATATCGGCAAGCACGACAGCCTGGTGGCAACCAATCAACTGTACAAGGAGTTTGCCGAGCTGCAGCTGGTGAGCTGATACCCGGAAAATTTGCAACAGTCGTGCGTAACACGGATCGGTTCGAACGACGACGACTCGCATGGTTCAAATGAGATGCATTGGTTACCGACCGCTTTGCTACGTGGTTATAATCGGCCTGTGTTCGATGGCTACCCGGCGGGCGGCAGCCACCAGTGCGCCGCGGGTACAGAAAATACCGATCTGAACGAGGGCTAGACGATGACCGATGGAGAATTCCAGGAATACGACGACGACCTGGTTGCGCTGCTGGAGGCAGTGTGGGGCGAGGGCTACATGTCGCCCGGCGGCGACGCCGAGGTCGACCGCTACCTCGAAGGTATCGACCTTGCCGGCCAGCATGTCCTCGACATCGGCTGCGGGCTCGGTGGGATCGACCTGCACCTGCTGCGCGCGCATGGTGTCGCGAAGGTCACCGGTATCGATATCGAGGACGACCTGATCACGCGCTGCGACCGCCTGGCCGAGCGTCACGGCATCACCGACAGGGTCGACTTTCGGCGGGTCGAGCCCGGCCCGCTGCCGTTCGCCGACGGCAGCTTCGACGCCGTCACGAGCAAGGACTCCATCATTCATATCGCCGACAAGCACGCGCTCGCGACCGATATCTTTCGCGTTTTACAGCCCGGCGGCTGGTTCGTCGCCAGCGACTGGCTTTCGGGTTACGAGGGTGAACCGTCGCCCGAGATGGCGGCCTATCTCGAGGCCGAGGGCCTGGATTTCGGCCTCGCTTCGGCGGATACCTATCGCGCCGCACTCGAAGCCGCGGGCTTCGTCGACATCGCCGTGGTCGACCGCAACAGCTGGTACCGCGAGGAAGCACGGCACGAGCGCGACCAACTGACCGGTGCACTCTACGCCGATCTCGAGAGCCAGATCGGGCGAGAATTTCTGCAACGCCAGATCGACGTCTGGAATACGATGATCGTCGTGCTCGACCTGGGGCAGCTGCGCCCGACCCACCTGCGGGGACGTAAACCGCCAGCGGGCTAAACCGGTCGGCTAAACAAGCGCCAGGGTGTAGCCAACGCCGAACAACAGCAGGAAGCGACCGGTCCACGGCGTCAACGGCGTGCGATCGTGTGCGGCCAGGTAGTACCGCAACAGCGGCAGCAACGGCAGCGGCAGCAGCAGCCACGGCGATAGCGGGAGTTCCCCGGCGGCAATCAGCAGCCCGCTCACCAGGTAAGTCCCGCCGAGCAGCAGCCAGTAGAGCCGCACGGCACGCTCGTAGCCGAGCGCGACGGACAGGGTCTTGACGCCACGTGCCGCATCCTTTTCCAGGTCGCGCAGTTCGTTGCCGAGCAACAGCAGCGACACCAGCGCGCTGACCGGCAGCGAGTGCAGCAGGACCGACAGGGATAACTCGCCGGTGATGGCGATGTAAGAACCCTGCACCATCAGCACGCCCATCAGCACGAACACGCAGACCACGCCGAGCCCGCGGCGCTTGTAGTTGAAAGGTTCATGGGTGTAGGCAAAGGCGCCGAGCACACCGACGAAGCCGATTACGAGCACCGCGTAGCCGCTGTATGAAGCAATGCCGACACCGATCGCCCCGGCCACGGCAAAGCTCAGCAGGCCCAGGTGGAAATTGCGCTCGACCTGGCGCCGTATTGCGTCGAAACCCTTACCATGCAGGAAACCCAGGTCCTCGCGGTCGTTGATCAGGTTGACCCCGCACTGCAGCAGCAGGCCGCCGAGCATGACCGCCGACGCGAGCAACAATCCCGCGCTATCGAGCGGCAGCGCAAGCACGATACCGAGGCCGCAGGAGACGAAAGCGACCACCAGCGAAAAGGGACGCAACGCGGCCATGAAGGTATAGGATTTCACCGCGGACAGCGACGGAACATCGGCCGCGCGAACCGCATCCGGGCACTCCACCACGCTGCCTCGGCTGGCCGGCTCGTGCCAGCCGGCATCCGCGCGCGATTCCCGCGCCTCCTGGGTTCCGGGGGTAAGATCTAGCATCCCGCATACTGCTCCGGTGATCGATGCGGCCGCCCGCACCCGGGCCGCAGGCAGTTAGCTGGACTCGCCATCATGCCGCGGTTTCCCCGCCAGCAGCGCTGCGCCGACGCGTGAATGCCGCCAGCGCCGTCGCCGGGATCAGCATCAGCAGGCCGTAGGTCAGGGGAATGATCGACATGTCCGGATTATGCAGCACACCCTGGGTGACAACCAGCGCCATGCCGGCATGCTGCATGCCGACCTCGATGCTGATGGTCTTGACCTGGCGTTGAGGCAGCCCGCCAAGGCGACCGATCTGCCAGCCCAGCAGCATGGCCGCGAGCACCAGCAGCAGGCAGACCGTACCCGCGGTGGCCAGCAGTTCGACCAGTCGATCACCCTGGTCGACCACGATGCCGACGATCACGGCCGCAAAAAGCAGCACCGAGAAACGATGCAGGCGCGGCTGCCAGCGCCGGCAGGAGGCCGCGGCACGCGCACGCCAGAGCATGCCCGCGGCCACTGGCAACAGCACGATGACGGCCAGCCTGGCGACAGTGTCGAGCACGGGAAACGGCACGGATTGCCGGTCTCCATACTGCCAGTACAGGACCAGCTCGGTCAGCAATGGCAGGCTGAACGGCGTGACCAGCGCCGCGATCGCGGTCAAGCTGATCGACAGCGCCACGTCGGCACCGGCCAGGTAGGAGAACAGGTTGCTGGTAGTACCGCTCGGGCAAAAGCTCAGCACCATCAGCCCCACCGCCAGTTCCGGCGGCAGCGAGAACGCGAATACCAGCCCGAGCGCCAGCAGTGGCGGCAGCAGCATCTGGCTGGTAAAGCCGATCGCAAACGCCTTGCCGCGCCTGCCGACCCGCTCGAAGTCGGCGCGCTCCAGCGTCATGCCCATACCGAGCATGATCAGGAACAGCGCCAGCGGCAGCGCGGCGCTTAGCAGCGGTGTCAGTTCCATCGCGTTCTCCACGACGATGCTTGCGCGTAAATCCCGATCAAACCGTATAATTCCTCTGAAAGCAAACGCGGGCCCAGTCGGAGCCATGCCGAATCATCGTCAAGAGTTGATCCAGCCTTACCGCTGCGAAGACCTGTTCGAACTCGTACTCGATATCGAGCGCTATCCCGAGTTCGTCCCGGGCTGGCGCTCGGCGCGCGTGCTCGAGCGCGACATGGGCTGGCTGCGGGTCGAGCAGCATATAGGTATCGGTCCCTTGCGCCTGTCCTTCGAGTCGCGCGCGACATACGAGCGCCCCGACTCGATCCGCATCGAATCGGCCGCGGCTCCGTTTCGTCACCTGTGCATCGACTGGCGCTTCCACCGCGACCAGGGAGGCTGCCGGATCGAATTCGACTCGAGCCTGTCGCTGCTGGCGATGAATCGTTTCGCTACCCCGCTGCTGGAACTCATGGGTTCGAACGTAATAGCGGCCTTCAAGCGCCGCGCGGCGCAGCAACTCGCGCCGGTCGGATACGGCCAGGACTAGAAGACCGAAGTCCGCGCGGCGGTGCCATTCCAGGGTAAAGCACGTGACCGGGGGACGATCAATTCGGCCGGCGAACTGTAAATGCGACACGCATCGACGACACCGCGACTTCTGGCCCGTAAAAGGATTGGAGAAGTAAAAACGGCCTGTTTATACTTTCCAGCCTTGAGCACACAACCGTAGCAAACAGTCCTGGCCGGAGCGGCGGCTGCCGACCGCCAGCAGGAGTAAACCCATGGCACAGTTCCCGGAAAAAGCCAACGTCGTCATCGTCGGCCTCGGCGGTATCGTCGGCGCCTCGGTGATGCACCACCTGATCGAACGCGGCTGGGAGGATATCGTCGGTTTCGATATGACTTCGATCCCCACCGACTGCGGCTCGACCTCGCATGCGTCGGACTTTTGCTACGCCACCGATCACAGCAAGTTCACCTGCTACACCACGCATTACAGCATCGAGTTCTACGACAGGCTCGGTCACTACGAGCGCTGCGGCGGCCTCGAGGTGGCACGCGTCGGCGACGACGACCGCATGATGGAGCTCAAGCGCAAGGTCGGCTCCGGCAGGGCCTTCGGCACCAACGTGAAGATGATCAGCGCGGCCGAGGCCAAGGAAAAGTTCCCGCTGCTGGAGGAAGACATGATCCAGGGCGCGATGTGGGATCCGGACGCCGGCCTGGTCAAACCACGCTCGCAAACCGTGGTCGGCGTGCTGGTCGACGAGGCAGTCAAGACCGGCAAGGCGCAGGCCTTCGCCAACACTACCGCCACCGGGCTCGATATCAAGGACGGCCGCATCGTCGGCGTCGAGACCACGCGCGGCTACATCGCTGCCGACTACGTCGTGGTCTGCACCGGCCTGTGGGGCCGCACTATCGCCGAAATGGCGGGCGAAGACCTGCCGGTCATGCCGGTCGACCATCCGCTGTCGTTCTTCGGCCCATACACCGAGTTCGAGGGCACCGGCAAGGACATCGGCTACCCGCTGCTGCGCGACCAGGGTAACTCGGCCTACATGCGCGATACCGGCGACCCCACGACCCCCGAGGGCGGTCAAATCGAATGGGGTTACTACGAGGAGAAGGAACCGCGCCTGGTACACCCGCGCGACCTGCCGGAAAAAGGCGAAACTCACTGGTCGCCGTCGCAGCGCGACCTCGAGCTCGAGCAGATCATGGAACCGCTGGAGCGCGCGATGGAACTGACGCCGATTCTCGGCGAGCTCGGCTACAAGGACGACCATTCGTTCAACGGTCTGCTGCAGGTGACCACCGACGGCGGCCCGTCGATCGGCGAGTCATCGAAAACCCGCGGCCTGTGGTACGCGGTCGCGGTGTGGGTCAAGGATGCGCCCGGCATCGCCAAGGTGCTGGTCGACTGGATGACCGACGGCGTCGCCGAGATGGACTACTTCGGCATCGATACCGCGCGGCACTACCCGATCCAGAAAACGCCGTCGTACATCCACGACCGCTGCTACGAATCGGCGTTCAAGATCTACAATCCCGCGGTGCACAACCGCGAGCCCTACACCAAGGGCCGCAACCTGCGCCGCAGCCCGTTCTGGGCGCGCGAACAGGAGCTCGGCGGTTACTTCATGGAACTGGCCGGCTGGGAGCGCGCACACGGCTACGCGTCCAACGAACACCTGCTGGAAAAATACGCCGACCGCGTGCCGGTGCGCGAGCACGAGTGGGACAACCGCCACTTCTGGCGCGTATCCAACGCCGAGCAGCTGGCAATGTCGGACAACGTCGGCATGATCAACCTGTCGCACTTCGCGGTGTACGACATCATGGGCCCCGATGCCGAGACGCTGATGGAGTTCGCCTGCGTCAACAAGGTCGGCGGCGATACCCCGATCGGCAAGGGTGTTTACACCCATTTCCTCGACAAGCGCGGCGGCGTGCGCGCCGACCTGACCGTGATCCGCCATGCCAAAGATCGTTTTCGCGTGATCGACGGCGCCGATGCCGGTCACCGCGACTACATCTGGCTCAAACGCATGGCCGAGGACAACGGCTGGCAGGTCTATATCGACGACCGCAGCGACCACGTCGCCTGCCTCGGCGTCTGGGGGCCGAACGCACGCAAGACGATCCAGGCGATTGCCGACGATCCGGCTGCGTGGGAAGACGAGAACTTCCCGTTCGCCGCGACCCGCAGGCTGACCCTGCAGGGTATCCCGGTGGAAGCCTTCCGTATTTCCTACGTTGGCGAGCAGGGTTGGGAACTGCACGTCGACTTCAGCTACGGCATGTCGCTGTGGGACCTGGTCTATGCGCAGGGCGCCACCCCGGTCGGTATCGAAACCTACGCCAACACGCGGCGCATGGAAAAGAGCCTGCGCCTGCAAAACGCCGACCTGCTGACCGAGTACAACCTGTACGAGGCCGGCCTCGCGCGGCCGGTGGTCAAGCAGGCCGACTTCCACGGCAAGGCGCCCTACCTCGAACAAAAGGCGCTCGAGCAGCAGGCCGCCTACCTGTGCACGCTGGTGATGGACGACAACGTCGATTCGAACGGCATCGCGCGCTACCCGGTGGGCCAGTGCCCGCTCATCGATCCCGCGACCGGCGAAGTGCCGGTCGACGCCAAGGGCCGGCGCTCGTATATCTCGAGCATTGCCTACGGCCCGAGCCTCGGCAAGAACATCGGCCTCGGCTACCTGCCGGCCGACTACTGCGAGGAAGGCCGCGAACTGCTGACCGAGTACCTCGGCGAACAGTTCACCGTGCGCGTCGCCGCGGTCGGTTACAAGCCGCTGTACGATCCGGAGAACAAGCTGCCGCGCTCGTAACTGGCGCGCGCCGGGCTCCTGGTGCTGACGACGACTGAATCCGCGTGTAACCCGGCCCAGCGATTAGTCCAGCCCGGTAACGGACTCATGGACGGGGCCGGCGCGCGAAGCCCCGTGGATTCGCGATGAACCCGGCACCGCGGGACGCGATCAATCGGCCGCGGCACGCGGCCGGCGGCATCGGTTTCATCCTGCTCGGCATGCTGGCCATCTCGATCAACGACATGCTGATCAAGTGGCTGTCCGGTGATTACCCGCTGCACCAGATGGTTTTCATCCGCTCGGCGATCGGCATCTGTTTCAGCCTGGTAATAGTCCATTTCGAGGGCGGATGGCAAATCCTCAAACCCAGGCGCCCATGGCTGCACGTCCTGCGCGGACTGTTGATCGTAACCTCGAACATGACCTATTTCGCCGCGCTGGCGGTATTGCCGCTGGCCGAGGCCACCGCGCTGTTTTTCGTCGCGCCGCTGTTCATCACGCTGCTGTCGATACCGGTGCTGCGCGAGAAGGTCGGCGTGTTTCGCCTGTCCGCGGTTGCGGTCGGCTTCGTCGGCGTGCTCATCATGCAGCGCCCCTGGCAGTCAGCGGACGAACTCGACGTCGATCGTCTTATCCTGGTGCTGCCGTTGATCTCGGCGCTGACCTACGCTTGCAACCAGATACTGACCCGCCATCTGGGAGTGCAGGCCAAGGCATCGGCGATGGCGATTTACATCCAGGCCAGCTTCATCGTGGTGTCACTCGGGTTCCTGCTGATAGCCGGCGACGGCAGATACGCCGTCGGCGTCGACAATCCGAGCCTGGTTTTCCTGCTGCGCGCGTGGACGCTGCCGACCGACCAGGACGCCTGGCTGTTCGCGGCACTGGGATTCAATTCCGCCATCATCGGTTACTCGCTGGCACAGGCTTACCGACTGGCCGACGCCGCCACGGTAGCGCCGTTCGAATACGCCGGGCTGCCGCTCGCGATCCTGTGGGGCTGGCTGGTCTGGAACGAATTGCCGGTGGCCGAGGTCTGGATCGGCATCTGCCTGATCGTCGCCGCGGGACTGTTCGTATTCTTCCGCGAACGCGTACGACGACGCCCCGTCAACACCCGCGAGCAGGTTCACCGACGATACTGACAACGGCGCCGGGGCGTCGTGAAATCACCGCTGCGGGTAAACGACGGTCAGGCCCAGCGCGAACCAGTTCTGCATGCCGCCGCGGTAATACTTGATCCGGGCCGCGGGGTAACCCATTTTGAGCAGCCGGCGGATTGCCGCCGGCGACTGCGGGCACCAGATACCGTTGCAGAACATGACCAGTGTTTTCGCCTGGCTGAAGTCCCAGGACTCGGCCATGATCACGTCGAAACGTTCCTCGAGTATTTCCAGCGCCCGCTCCGGCGATTTGAACTCGGTGAAGGGGATGCTGACCGAGCCCGGAATCGTGCCGCGCTTGACCCACGCCGAAGTGCGCGAGTCGATCAGCAGGATCGAGTCGTCACCAGCGGCAATTTGCTGCAGGTATTCGATTACGCCCAGTTCGCCGATGGTCTCGACCGCGTGCGGTTCGAACGGGTGCATCGGCTGGATCTTGCCGCGATAGGTC
This sequence comes from Gammaproteobacteria bacterium, assembly GCA_030066085.1. GTDB lineage: Bacteria > Pseudomonadota > Gammaproteobacteria. Next base: position 23,494 of record JASJCI010000033.1, read on the forward strand.
GGCCGGAAGAATTCGACGATGTGACTGTCGGTCGACTGCTCGCGCATCAGCGTCACGGGCTTGCCTTCGTGCATGATCTCGACGCTGAGCACGCCCGGCTCGATATAAACCTTGCGCTCGGCCTTTTCGCCAGCGCTCGTGACCTGCACGAACAGGCAGGCGATCAAAACGGCAATCCTGGGTATCACGGCAGACTCTCGTTATCTCCGGGAACTTCATTGTCCGCCATGCGCAGCGTATGGCAATCTAACCCTTGGGGTAGACGCCCGCCCCGTCGGTAATGAATACCCCTCGGCCGGGGTTCAGGTCGATAACTACCAGTTTCGGGGAAGGCGGCGCAGCGCGCGGACGTTTTCGGCTGATCGCGACCGGGGGAGCGCCCTGCTTTTCGCAGTTTAGTGCTGCTCGTACGCGGGCGCGGCGGCGCTGGACGCCAGCGGCAGGGTGAACTCGAAGGTTGTACCGCTCGCCTGCCCCACCGAACGAATCTCGATGCTGCCGCCGTGGCGCTCGATGATCTGCTTGACGATCGACAGCCCGACACCGGTGCCCTCGGTACTCGTATCGAGACGCTCGAACAGCTGGAAAATCCTTTCGTGGTACTCGGGTTCGATGCCGATTCCGTTGTCGCTGACGAAACAGTGCACCCAGGTATCCTGCACGCGCGCTCCGATTTCGATGACCGGTTCAGGCTGGTTGCCCATGAACTTGGCCGCGTTGGCAACCAGGTTCTGAAATACCTCGGTCAGCCGCTGCGGTTCGGCCTGCACCACGGGCAGGTCCGGTTCGACTTCTACCCTGACCCCCCGCTCTTCGAGCTCGCGCGATACCAGCGATATCGCGCGTTCGACAACTTCGTCGAGCGCGACCGCGGTCTTCGATTCCTGCGCCAGGTTGGCCTTGCTAAGGCTCAGGATATCGTCCAGCAGCCGACTCATCGTCTGTACCGCGTTGCGTACCTTGCCCATGTCTTCCAGCGCCCGGGTGGTGCGGCCCTGCTCGAGATCTTGCTCGAGAAACCCGGTAAAACCCTGGATGGTATACAGCGGGCTCTTGAGGTCGTGCGATATCGTGTAGGCGTAACGCTCGAGCTCCTCATTGCGCGCGGCGAGATCGTCGAGCAACTGCTTGCGCTCGAACTCGGCCTGCATGCGCCGGGCAACTTCGTCACTCAGGGCGTTACGATCCTTTTCGCTCTGCACCAGGGCATTACGGGTCTGAACGAGATTGCTGTAACGGCCGCGCAACTGCAGCAAAATGATGACGAACAGTATCAGCACACTGGCGATCATCCCGGCGAGTGACAGGTAGAGCGCGATACGACTGTCGCGTAACATGTCTTCACGTGCCTGGTCGGACCAGGCCCGATTGAGGTGGGCGTCGATCATGAACAAGTGTACCGCTGCGGCCATGGCCCGGTAATCCCGCAGGAATTCGGGCGGCAGCGGATTGCCTGCCTCGACCGCACCGAACACGCCATCCTCGTGTTTGCGCAGGATTGCGAGCATGACCGGAACCGCGGCGTCATAACTGTCGACCTGCTTGAGCGGTCGGCTGTGCTCACCCTCCTGCATCAGCGTAATCCGGCTCCAGAGCACGTCGAAGCCGGTCAGCACAACTTCACCGTCGAGGTCCCGATCCCTGGCGGCGTAACGCAGCAGCAGGCCGTCGAGCTTGAGGTACTCGCGCTCGAAGGACACCACCAGCCACAGCGTCGCCTGGGATTCGTAGCGCGCCAGCGCGGACTCTTCGCGCAGTTTCAACAGGCCATAGCCAGTTGCGACCGCGAACAGCAGGATTGCCGCCACCAGCAGGACATAACTGCCGGAAAGGATCCTGCCGCCGCTGACGGATTCCGCCTCGAGCGAGTCGGCGGCTTCAGGATCGTCGGATGTATAGGTATTGCTCAACGCTGCCAAACCCGGCTCTACGCCTGCGATCTACTCGATCACCAGCGCTTTCAGCTGCCAGATCCAGCGGTCGGTAATCAGGTCGGTATCCAGCTCGGGATAGGTTTCCCGGGGATACACGACCCAGATCGGGCCCTTGTCGCGCACGCGCATGTAGCGCCCGTTTTGCTGCAGCGCGAACAGCACGGGGTAATCACGCAGATCGGAAACCGGGATACTGATCTGGTAATCGTTGACCGCATGGGCCGTAATCATGGTTCCGTCGGCGCCGACCGCGTCCAGGATCAGGCGGCCAAGCACACCTCTGAACTGTTGCGTACCGTCGGTCCAGGGTGTTGTTACCGCCAGGTCCGACTGGCCCAGGGATTCGAGCATGGCGCGGTCGAATCTTGCGCTGTCGCCGTCGTTGGTATGCCTGATCTTGCCGCTGACGGTCAGAATGACCTGGCCTTCAGGTGACGGCAAACTCGCATCGGCGCGTGCTACCGTCGAGACCGACATCGCCACCAGACAGCAACAACCTGCTACCAACCGCATTATCGATAGTTTCATGCCTCGCCCGGGGTCTGCTGATCCAGTTACACAGTATAGTGGCAAGTCGATTCGATTCAGGAAACCGGGGCGGCTTGTTCAATTGAATTTTTCTATTACCCGCTAATCAGGCCGGGGCCAGCCCGCTGCGCCCGTAAACCGTTCGGTTAACCTCGGGATCACCGCGAATCCCGGGTTCTTCCTCGTACACGAAAACCGCCATCATGCGCAGCCTGTCGCCGGTGACCGTCGATACGCGGTGCAGCGAGTTGCAGCCGCGGAACAGGGTCAGCTCGCCCGCTGCGCGAGACACCACCCGCACCCGTTCGCGCCCGCCGCCGAGCACCTCCTGCATGTAGCCGATGTCCTCGTCGTCCGGACCACGGCGCGTATTCGGTGCCAGTTCGAAACGACCGCCACGCTCGGCGGACTGCAGCATCAGCGTCATCGTAAAGGCATTGGTCGAATCGTAGTGCCAGGCCGACTGGTCGCCGTCACCGTAGCAGATCACGTTGACCGGCTGCAGCGGATCCTCGTTCGGATAGAGCGCGTCGACCCCGACGATGGCTGCCACCAGCTGACGAAACGGGGTCCAGTAATAAAGCCGCTTCAGCGCCGACGAGCCGTCGATGAGATCGGCCGCGATCATGTCGTAGCTGGCGTAGTTCATGATATTGCGCGGATGATCGCTGGCGTAGTCACCGTCACCCTGGCGCTGCAGGTAACAGTTGCGCCTGGATTCGGCGCGATTGGCGCGCGCCAGCAGCGGCAAGGTTTCCCGTACCAGTTGCGCCACCGCGTCCGCGCGCAGAAAGCCCGGCAGCGAACAGTACTGGTCGCGATCGAGGCGCTCGCGACAGCTGTCGATCAGGTCATGCAGGCGCATGGGATCCGTCGAGTCGAGGTGGTAACGATCGAAATCGATCGGCGGCAGATCCGGATTCGCAGCTGTCATCGGCTAAATCCGTCCGCAACTTCTGGCAGATGCGCTGGCCCGGAGAGACGACGCCGAACTGATTCCCCGCGAGTCACCCATGAACCTCCGACAGCGGATATGTCACGAAAATCGTCTGTCATGGCGACAGATACTGCGGGAATTTGCCACTAATGCAAGGGTTCGTCCGGTTTTGTTGACAGTGTCGCTTTACCCTCAATACACTGAATTCCGGAGTTTGTAGATATTCGTTATGTCGGGTCCCGGTCATCAGTCGCAGAAAAATGCCGTCATCGGTCGCGGCGCGCAGGACGAAATCGCGCCATGGTCGCCGACTCCAGGCCGCAGCCGTGACGTGGATATCGTGGTGGTCGGAGCCGGTATTGCCGGGCTTGCGGCGACCCGGTCACTGCGACAGCGCGGACGCAGTGTTCGGTTGCTGGAGGCGAGCGCGCGGATCGGCGGTCGCGTGGTAACCGACACGGAGACCTTTGGCCTGCCCTTCGACCGGGGTGCCCACTGGCTGCACAACCGGGCCGCCAATCCGCTAGTGGCATGGGGTCGCGAACAGGGTTTCGATATTTACCCGGTAGAGGGACACGAAATCCTCTACGTCGGCGATCGGGTGGCCAGTAGCGCGGAAACCAACGCCTTCGAGCGTGCCTACCGGGCAGCGATCCGGGCCATTGGCAAGGCGGGTAAACGGGGCCACGACGTCTGTCCGGCCGAAGTGGTTGCCGATGCCGGTGAATGGAGCGCAACGGTACACCAGGCCATCGGGCCCTTCGAAATGGCCAAGGACTTCGACCGGTTTTCGTGCCAGGACTGGTGGGAGCAGGAGGATGGCGACGACGCAATTTGCCGGCAGGGCTACGGCAGCCTGGTAGCACGGCTGGCGCAGGGCGTAGAGGTCGAGCTCGACACACCGGTCAATCGTATCGACTGGAGCGGCGATGGCGTGAGGGTGCACAGCCAACGCGGCAGTATCCGTGCCGCCTGTTGCATCGTCACCGTATCCACCGGCGTCCTGGCGGCGAACGGGATCCGCTTCGATCCTGCCCTGCCCGCCCGGCAACAGGAAGCCTTCAACCGGGTCTCGATGGGCATCTACAACCACCTGGCACTGCAATTTTCGCAGAACTTTTTCGGCATCGGCGCGGACGGCTACCTGACCTATCAAATTCCGAACGGTCCCGCCAAATCGCCAGCGGGCATGGGCATGCTGGTCAACCAGGGTGGCAGTAACCTGTCATTCGGCGATGTCGGCGGAGAGTTTGCGCGGGAACTGGAAAGCGAGGGCGTCGACGGCGGCATTCATTTTGCACTGGGTGAATTGCGCAAGATTTTCGGCAGCGATGTCGACCGGTATTTTATCAGGGGTGATGCAACCCGCTGGGGCAGCGATCCGCATTATCACGGTGCTTATGCCTCGGCCGAACCGGGTGCCTGGCATCAGCGCAGAGTATTACGTAAACCGGTCGCTGATCGTATTTACTTTGCCGGTGAGGCCTGCGACCGCTACGAATGGTCGACGGTGCATGGCGCTTATCGCAGCGGCAGAAAAACCGCCAAGCGCGTACACAAATGCCTCACCCCGGCGCGGGACTGACCGCTGCCGCTGGCCGAGGAGGACAAGCGCCGGTCAGTACAGCGGAAACTCGAGGCCGATAACGGCAGCTTCCTGGGTCATGGTCAGCTTGAGCACGCCCAGCTGCGCGGACAGGCCCAGCATGGGCAACATGCCGGCTTTGTAGCCCATGGCAACCCCGTAGGAGTAGCTCAGGACCTTGTTGATCGGGTAGCTGCGCGCAAAGAAGAACGACGGGTCGTCTTCCGAGTTCGTGTAGGCTCCGAAAACACTGTGGTTGTGCACGAGATAAAGCCCGTTGTGCGTGCTGTTGAAGTCTTCGTTATCACGATAGTGCACCGATTCGTTCAGCGTGCCGAGGCGGTAATGGTCGCTGGCGACGGCATCGTTGGCGATGACGGAGACGACCCAGAGGGAAAAACCGGCCAGCAAGCCGGCTGCCAGGATTGATCGATTCATCATTTCGCGGTCGCTCTGTTACGGAATTGCCCGGGTTATCGGCACCAGCTGCGACAACTTGACAAAACCGATAACTCGGCGAATCAGGCCGCCTTTCCCGTGCTGAGCCAGGCAACGGATTCGAAAGGACTGGCCCTGCAGGATCCATGGCGAACGATATCCTGGCCGCGGCAGTACGATCCCTGCCGGGGATCGCCGGGCGCAGCCGTTGCGGGGCCGTCGCGCCCGGTTGTTTTTAGCCCGCCGTCTGCCCGCAACAGCCGCGCGCCGCGCTGGCCGAAACCGCCCGGGGACAGTCGATTTTCGCGATCGGCCGCGTGGCGTTATACTGGCAGCGGCGCATCGTCTGCCGACAACGCGGCAACTCGATGCGAATCCATTGAAGCCAGGCAGTTCGGGAGGTGCATACCGCCATGAAACCGTTCAACAAACTGCTGCTCGTCATCGCCGGCGCCTGCGCCCTGCCGGCGACAGCGGCCGAGGTCAAATCGGTCAGCATCGGCAATTCCGACGTTTTCTACGAGTACGAAACTACCGAGTCCGACGTCGCCATCCTGACCCTCAACGCGCTGGTCAGCGAAACCAACAATTCGCTGCGCGGGTTGAAAAACACGGATCGGCGGCGCCTGGGTAAACTCGGGCAGCTGATCTACCAGTGCAAGCTGATGCTGTACAAGCCGGCTGACGGCAAACAGGCCATCGACACCGACGGGCCGATGCTGATTTCGAAAAACTACAGCCTTTACAGCGGCGTCGACCAGCGCCTGGCGCCGAACGAACGCATGGGTATCCGCGTCGAGGCGCTGCGCGATGTCGACGAAGCCAGCCTGTTTTCCGCTTCGCTCGGTAGCCGTGAACCGCTGGCGGCGCGCTGGGACTTACCCGCGGTGGCGGGTGCCGGCGACCTGCGCCAGATCGACGTAAGCCTGCTGCAGCAGGATGACATCGTCGCTACTTCGCAGAGCGTCGATATCGTCGTGCGCTTTCCGGTGTTCCAGCTCGAAAAGCCGGTGCGCGAATGGTCCTACAACTTCGATTTGCGCGACTTCAGGCAGGCAGTGCGGCATATCGACGAAAACTGCACGCCCGCCAGGATGGTGGAGTTGATCGGTAACAGCAGCGGTTAGACGCGGATTTTCGCGCCCGTGCCGATCAGGCGCAACGTCTGACGCCGCTCAGGAGGCGGCCCGGTGAATACGCGGCGCCGAGCGGATCAGCATGCGCGTGTAGTCCGACTGCGGTGATTCGATGAGCTTTTCGGTCGCCTGTTCCTCGACCAGCTTGCCCGACTTGAGTACGCCGATGCGGTGCGCCATGACGCGCACCACCGCGAGGTCGTGGGTGATGAACAGGTAAGTCAGGCCGAGATCGCGCTGCAGCTGCTTGAGCAGGTTCAAAACCTGCGCCTGCACCGACACGTCGAGTGCCGAGGTGGGTTCGTCGCAGACGATGAAGTCGGGCTTCGACGCCAGCGCACGCGCGATCGAAATGCGCTGCCGCTGGCCACCCGAAAACTCGTGCGGAAAACGCCGCGCGTCCGACGCCGACAGGCCGACCTGCTCGAGCAGCTCGTGCACGCGCGCCTGCTCGGCTTGCGGGCCATCGACGAGACGGAATACGCGCAGCGGTTCGGCGAGGATACTGCCAACCCGCCAGCGCGGGTTTAGCGACGCGTAGGGCGACTGGAACACCATCTGCAGGCGCTGACGAATACGCCGCTGCTCGGCCACCGACAGGCTGCCGTCGTGCAGGTCCTGGCCATCGATCAGGACCCGGCCGCCGGTCGGCGTCAGCAGTCCCACGGCCATGCGCGCGATGGTCGACTTGCCGGAACCGCTTTCACCCACCAGCGCATAGGTCTTGCCGCGTTCGATGCCGAAGGAAACATCGTCGACCGCGTCGAGAAACTTTTTCGGCCGGCGATAAATCATGCGCGCCAGCCAGGGCTCCGACAGGTCGAAACGCTGGTTCAGGTGTTCGATGCGAATGAACTCATCCATCGGCGTACAACCAGCAGGCGACTCGCTCCTGCAGTAAATCCGGGCGCTGCTCGACGCAGCGATCCTGCGCGTGTTCGCAACGCGGGTGAAAAGCGCAGCCGGTCGGCAGCGCGTCGAGACGCGGCATGGCGCCCTCGATCTGGAACAGCTCGGTATCGATATTGCCGAGTTCCACCGATGGCGTCGACGCGATCAGCCCACGGGTATAGGGATGCTCCGGCTGATGCAGCACCTTTTCCGTCGGGCCGATTTCGGCCAGGCGCCCGGCGTAGAGCACCGCGACCCGATCGGTGGTCTCGGCGATGACACCCATGTCGTGGGTAATCAGGATGACCGATGCATTGCGTTCGCGGCAGAGTTTTTTCAGCAGCTCGAGCACCTGCGCCTGCACCGACACGTCGAGCGCGGTGGTCGGTTCGTCGGCGATGATCAGTTCCGGTTCCGCCGACAGCGCCAGTGCAATCACCACCCGCTGGCGCATGCCGCCGGAAAACTCGTGCGGGTAGGCGTTGAAACGGGCCGGGTCGATGCCGACTTCTTCGAGACCGGCCATGGCCTTGCGTTTTGCCTCTTCCTGGCTCACCGGCAGATGCATCTGGATGGTTTCGATCAGCTGGTCACCGATCGTGCGCAGCGGGTTGAGACTGGTCAGCGGATCCTGGAACACCATGCTGATGCGGCGTCCGCGAATCTTCGTGAAGGCGCGCATGTCGAGCTGATCGATACGCTGGTCCTCGAGCCAGATTTCACCCTGCTCGACGTAACCGGGCGGATCGATCAGGCCGATGATGGCCGCGCCGGTCATCGACTTGCCGGCACCGGACTCGCCGACAAAACCGAGTATCTCGCCCTTTTTAACCTCGAAGGACACGTCGTCGATCGCCACCAGCTCGCCGTGACGGTGCGGAAACACGACCCGCAGGTTCTGCACGCGCAGAATCGACTCGCTCATTTGAGCCTCGGGTTCAGCGTATCGCGCAGCCAGTCGCCGAGCAGGTTGACCGACAGCGCCAGCGCCAGCAGGGTCACCGCCGGGAACAGCAGGATCCACCATTCACCGGAGAACAGGAAATCCTGGCCGATGCGGATCAGCGTGCCGAGACTGGGCTCGGTCGGCGGCGCGCCGACGCCGAGGAACGACAGGGTCGCCTCGGCGATGATTGCGAGCGCAAGGGTGATAGTCGCAATAACCAGTACCGGCGACAGCACGTTGGGCAGGATGTGGCGGACCATGATCTGGCTGCTGCCGAGACCGATCAGGCGCGCGGCCTGCACGTATTCCTTTTCTTTCTCGACCATCGTGGTACCCCGCACGGTGCGCGCGAACGGCACCCATTCCGACAGGCCGATGGCGACGATCAGCACGGTAATCGCGAGCTCGTCGCGCAGGTCGGGCGGCAGCAGGCCGCGCGCGACGCCGAAGATCAGCACCGCGATCAGGATCGACGGGAAGGTCACCTGGATATCGGCGATACGCATGATCACCGCGTCGACCCAGCCGCCGCGGTAACCCGCCAGCAGGCCCAGGCTGACGCCAATGAACATCGCCAGGATGACCGCGGTGAGACCGACGAACAGCGATACGCGCAGGCCGTAAATGATCGCGGATAACAAATCGCGACCCTGGTCGTCGGTGCCGAGCAGGAAGGTTTCGCCGGTGAACGCATTGGGCTCCATTGGCGGCGTAAAGCCGTTCATCAGGTTCAGCGAACCCGGATCGAACGGATTGGTTGGCGCCACCAGGTCGGCCAGGATCGCCATCAGGATCAGGGTGACGACGATGACAAACGACACGATCGTGACCGGCGAGCGTTTGAAGTCGTAGAAGAAGTCGCTCGCGAGAAATCGCTGCCAGGCGCTCTTTTCGCCGTTCATGTCGCTTTGCGCCGGAGCTGGCCGTCGCGGATGCGCGGGTCGATCGCGAGATAGAGCAGGTCGACGATCAGGTTGATGACGACGAACACGGTGCCAACCAGCAGCAGGTAGGCTGACATCACCGGGATATCGACGAAAAATACCGCGTTGACGAACAGCAGGCCGACGCCGGGCCACTGGAACACGGTCTCGGTGATGATCGCGAACGCGACGATCGCGCCGAGCTGCAGGCCGGCGACGGTAATCACCGGTACCAGCGTGTTTTTCAGGGCATGGCCGAAGTAGACCACCCGGTCGGGCAGGCCGCGGGCGCGCGCGAACCGAATGAAATCCTGGCGCAGCACCTCGAGCATCTCGGCGCGCACCAGGCGCATGATCAGCGTCATCTGGTACAGCCCGAGGGTAATCGCCGGCAGGATTAGCGACTTGAGACCGCTGGCGGTCAGGAAGCCGGTGCTCCAGAACCCGATCTGCACGGTTTCGCCGCGGCCGAAACTCGGCAGCCAGCCGAGCTCGACCGCGAACACCCAGATCAGCAACACACCGATCAAAAACGTGGGCAGCGACACGCCGATCAGCGAACTCGACATGATCGTGTGCGCGACGAAACCGTCGCGGTAAATGGCGGTGTAGATGCCGAGCAGCGTGCCGACGACGAGCGCAAACAGCGCCGACACCAGGGCCAGCTCGAGGGTCGCCGGCAGGCGTTCGGCGATCAGGCCCGACACCTGTTCGGCGGTGCGATAGGAAACGCCGAAGTCGCCCTGCAGCGCGTTGGTCACGAAACGCAGGTACTGCACCGGGATCGGGTCGTCGAGCCCGAGCCGGTCGATCAGCGCCCTGCGGTCGGCCTCGGTGGCTTCCTGGCCGAGCAGGCTTTCGACCGGGTCGCCGATGTAGCGGAATATCGTGAAGGCGACGAGCGCCACCAGCAGCAGGACCACGATGGCCTGCAACAGACGACGCAGGATGATGAAAAGCATGGAGTCAGAAACCGCGACCGCGGGGCTACCCCCGCGGCCTGCGACTCGTTGGTTACATCTTCAGGTACTTGAAGTGCGGCTGGTCTTCCGGCTGCACGTCGAACTGGATGCCGTCTTTCATGCCCCAGTTCAGCACCTGGTTATGCACCGGCAGGTAGATCTGGTCTTCCTGCACCTGCTGCCAGATCTCGGCGATGATCGCATCACGCTTGGCGAGATCGGTCTCCGACTCGAGCGCGACGATCTTCGGATCGATCTCCGGGTTGCTGTAGCGGGTGCCGTTCCAGGAACCGCGGTTCTCGGTGGTCGAGTGCACCAGGAAGTTGAAGATATAGTGCGAATCGAAAGTCGGAACACCCCAGCCGAGCATGTAGAAGTCGGTGGTCTTGTTCTTGATCAGCGGAAAGTGCTGCGCCTTCGGCTTCGCGTCCAGGTTCACCTTGATACCGATCTGGCCGAACATGCCGACCACGGCCTGGCAGATGGCCTCGTCGTTGATGTAGCGGTCGTTCGGGCAGTTCAGCGTGACCGAGAAACCGTCACCGTAGCCGGCGGCTTCCATCATCTTCTTCGCCTCGGCCACGTTGACGGACGGAACCTTGTCGAGCTCCGCCGTCCAGCCGTTGACGAACGGCGGCATGATGACGTTGGTCGGTGACGACTGGTCGCGCATGACGACCTTCTTGATCGCGTCGCGGTTGATCGCCATGTTCATCGCGCGTCGTACGCGCACGTCGGCGAACGGGTTCTTGCCGCTGACGTTGTCGCTCTCGATATCGCTGTCACCGACGTTCATACCGAAAAAGATCACGCGATTCTGCGCGGCGGTGACCACCTTGAGCCCGGACTGGCCAGCTACCCGACGCAGATCCTGCACCGGTACGTCCTGGATAAAGTCCACCTCACCCGACAGCAGCGCGGCGACGCGGGTCGCGGCCGACTGGATCGGGGTGTAGACGATCTCCGACACGTCCAGCGGAAATTGACCCACGCCCCAGTAGTTCGGGTTGGCCTTCAGTACCGTCTTCTGGTCCGGCGTACGGCTGATCAGCACGTAGGCGCCGGTGCCGTTGGTGTTCTGCGACGAGAAAGTCGTCTCGCCCGCGGCCACGTCCTGCGGATCGCCGGCACCGTTCTTCTCGGTCCAGCCACTGTCCATGATGAACAGGTTGGTCAGGTTGTTGATCAGCAGCGGGTTGGGTCCGTTGGTTTCGAAATCGACGGTGTGATCGTCAACCATGCGCACGTCCTTGATACTGGTCAGCAGCTCCTTCATCGCCGAGGTCGGTTTCATCGCACGCTTGAAGCTGTAGACCACGTCCTCGGCGGTAAATGCCGACTGGTCGTGGAACTTGACGCCCTTGCGCAGCTGGAAACGCCACACGTTGGGATTGTCGTCGAGCGCCTTCCAGCTGGTGGCGAGCGCCGGCGTGATCTGGCCGGCCATGTCGCGATGCAGCAACGGCTCGTAGATCTGGTGTGCCAGGGTATGGGTCGGGCCCTCGTTCTGCGCATGCGGGTCGAGGGTCAGGGAATCGCCGGAGCGGGCCCAGCGCAGGGTCTCGGCCGATGCCAGGCTCGACACGAGTAATCCCGCGGCTACGCCAATGGCCAGCCTGGTGGTCAGGGTCTTCATGAGTTACCTCCGATTTTTATCTGGTTATGTCGTTATTTTCCCGTCAGCGTCGATTAGACGCCGGGGGCGGTCAAATTTCAACCGGTGAAACCGACCGGCGAGCGGCAAATTGCTTTTTTTGCCGGGCGGACCTCCAACAGGCCCGTTGCTCCCGCATGCGGCCGAATTATGCCGCCGATTGCGCCCGGTTTCACGCGGAATCTTCAAATTGGCGCAATTTTACCCTCCCGGGCGGTCGCGGCCGTCGACCCCGCGGCCACGGGATGTGCCCGGCGCCATCGACGATTACGGCCCGCTCCGTTGCCCGGCTAAGCGAGGTGACGGCGCCGCAGGGTTTCGCGGTAAATGGTGAAAACGGCCGCGGCAACGACGATCGCGGCGCCGATCCAGGTCGGCAGGCCGGGGAAGTGGCCGAACACCAGGAAACCGAAAACCGTCGCCCACAGCAGGCGCACGTAATCGAGCGAAGCCAGCAGGGAAGCCTCGCCGTGCTTGTACGCGTAGATGTTGAAACGCTGGCCGACGTAAGACACGACCCCGAGCGCGCCCAGCAGGACCCATTCCCACGGGCTCGGCCAGCGCCAGAAGTAGATACCCGGAACCGCCATCGCCAGGCCGATACCGAGCGACGACCAGGTCATGATGGTATCCGCGCTGTCGTACTGGGATACCACGCGCAGGCAGATCATGACCGCCGCGGCGCCGGCCGCGCCGGCAAGCGACGCGAGGCCGTAGATGGAAAACTCGGCGGTACCCGGCTGCAGCATGATCAGCACGCCGACGAACCCGATCGCTACCGCGCCCCAGCGATAAGGCCCGACCGTCTCGCCGAGAAACCAGACCGCGAAAATCGTCACGAAAAAGCTCTTGGCGAAAAATATCGCGGTGGCATCCGCCAGCGGCATGTGAATGATCGCGGTAAAACCGCCCAGCATCGCGATCAGCGCGAACACCATGCGCAGGATTTGCAGGTCGGGCCGGTTGGCGCGCAACGAACCGGGAAAACCGCGCAGGATCGCCGGCGACACCAGCACCAGCATGCCGAGCTGGCGCACGAACAGGATCTGGGTCACGTGCAGATTTTGTCCGAGCAGCTTGATCAGCAGCGCCATCAAGGAGAACGCGACCGACGCAACCATCAGGTAGGCGATACCCCTGGCGTTATCGGGCAGGTCGTGAAACCGGTTCAAGTTCCCGGCCGGTCAGTATCCGCAACGGCGGCCTGTTGCCAGCCCGGTTGCGGTCGCGCTGATGGTCGATGTCGACATAGGTGAAATGATTGTTACCAATCGCCGGGCAAAGCGCAAAAAAAAGGCCGGACAGGGTCCGGCCTCGACAGGTTAATGCAGACGTGATTACAGCGCGGAATCGAGCTCCGGGACGGCCTCGAACAAGTCCGCCACCAGGCCGTAATCGGCCACCTGGAAGATCGGCGCTTCGCTGTCGTTGTTGATCGCAACGATAACCTTGCTTTCCTTCATGCCGGCGAGATGCTGGATCGCGCCGGAAATACCGACCGCGATGTACAGGTCGGGGGCGATGACCTTGCCGGTCTGGCCGACCTGCAGTTCGTTCGGCACGAAGCCGGAGTCGACCGCGGCGCGCGATGCGCCGACCGCGGCGCCGAGTTTGTCCGCCACCGAGTGCAGCATCGTGAAGTTGTCGCCGGACTGCATGCCGCGGCCGCCGGAAACGACGACCTTGGCCGAGGTCAGGTCGACCTGGTCGTTATCGGCAACCGCCTGCGAAATCCAGCTGGACAGGCCGGCATCGGCGCCGCCACCGATCTGTTCGATGCTGGCCGAGCCACCTTCGGCGGCCGCGGCTTCGAACTTGATCGTGCGCACGGTGATGACCTTGACAGCGTCGGACGACTGCACCGTCGCCAGCGCGTTGCCGGCGTAGATCGGGCGCACGAAGGTGTCTTCGGAAACGACTTCGGCGATGTCGGAAATTTGCGCCACGTCGAGCAGCGCGGCGGCACGCGGCATGACGTTCTTGCCGAAGGTCGTGGCCGAGGCGAGGATGTGGCTGTAGCCCTGCGCCTGTTCGACGATCAGGCCGGCCAGGTTCTCGGCGAGGCCGTTGGCCAGGCTCGCGTCGTCGGCAACCTTGACGCTCGCGACGCCGGCGATCTGCGCGGCCGCCTCGGCAACGCCGCCGCAGTTGTGGCCGGCTACCAGCAGGTGAATGTCGCCGCCGATCTGTTGCGCGGCGGTGACCGCGTGCAGCGTGGCCGCGGCGATTTCGTTGTTGTCGTGTTCGACGATTACCAGGTTGTTCATGATTAAATCACCTTCGCTTCGTTGCGCAGCTTCTCCACCAGTTCGCTGACGCTGTTAACGATAATGCCGGCGGCACGACCTTCGGGTTCGTCAACCTTGAGCGTGGTCAGGCGATTCGCCGTATCCAGGCCCATGCTGTCGAGTTCGATCTTGTCCATCGGCTTGCGCTTGGCTTTCATGACGTCCGGCAGCTTGACGTAGCGCGGCTCGTTGAGGCGCAGGTCGGCGCTCATGACGGCCGGCATCTTGACCTGGATGGTTTCGAGCCCGGCATCAACCTCGCGGGTTACGGTGGCTTCACCGCCCTCGATCTTGACCTCGGAGGCGAAGGTGGCCTGCGACCAGCCGAGCAGCGCGGACAGCATCTGCGTGGTCTGGTTGGAATCACCGTCGATCGCCTGCTTGCCGCAGATCACGAGACCCGCGTCTTCCTGCTCGGTGACCTGCTTCAGCACCTTGGCGATTGCCAGCGGCTCGAGACTGTCCTCGGTGACCACGTGAATCGCGCGGTCGGCGCCCATGGCGAGACCGTGGCGCAGGGTTTCCTCGGTTTTGCCGCCGCCGACCGAAACCACGACAATCTCGGAGACCGTGCCGGCTTCGCGCATGCGCAGCGCTTCCTCGAGGGCGTTTTCACAAAAGGGGTTCATCGTCATCTTGGCGTTGGCCAGGTCGACACCCGAGCCGTCCGCCTTGACGCGCGCCTTGACCTGCGGGTCGAGCACACGTTTAACACATACCAGTACTTTCATCACGCTCTCAATTGTTCGTTGCGGGATCGCGGGTAAGTGCCGCTCTCCGTCGTTTCAACCTGTCGCCAGGGGCCTTGCCCGGATGGGGCCGCGTATTCTAGCGCCTCTCCACCCTGAATCAAGCAGCGCAGCCCATTCGTGCGGAGGGACTGCCCCATTCAGCCGCAGGATACTAGCAACAGACCCGGGGCGGGGAAGCTTCGTCCGCGACTGCGGATTGCCTAAATGCGCCATCCCGGCGCCAACCCGAACTCCAGGATCGGGGTTTCGACAGCCGCTTGCGCTTGTTCGGCGGCAGTATTTTCGTCCGGGCCGTGCAAAGGCCTAGGGACAATGATCGATACCGATGTTACTCAGGTCCACGAGCCCGGTCGAGGTCCACTCGGCGGAAGGATCGAAGGCGTCACTGCCATCACTGTCTCCCAGTGTCACCAGGCAGTCACGCCGCAGGGTCTCGTTGGCGGTGCCGGCGCCGCCGCCAGCCCATTCGAGGACCGGGTCAAAGCCGATCTCGCCGATCACGTCGAGTGTATCGCCGGCGCAGACCAGCTCGATCGCATCGTTGCCGTCGAAGTCGAAGTCGGCATTGGCAGTATCACATGCCCCGGCAATGATCCCGCCGGCCCCGAATTTACAGACAACGTGCAGATCGCCCGGCGCCAGGTTACCGGCAAGCGTTACCGCCGCTGTCGCCGCTGCGCTGCCGTTGGCATAAATCCTGACCTGGCATGCCGACAGATCCACGGTGCCGGCCGAAGCGCTGAAAACCTCGATTGCCTTGTTGTCAGCGGAGCCGTCGATGTACTCCCGGAACAGGAGCGACGCGGACGAGGTCAGCTGGCCCGCATCTGCGGGCGCGTAACCATCGGTCGTACCCATGCCACCGTCGCAATAGGTGAAGGTTGCGCCGGCATCGCCGCTAAACCGGAACGCAAAATCGTAATCGCCGGCCGGTCCGGGCAACATCAGTCCAGCTCGATACTCGTCGTGATTGGGGTTGTAGGTGGGGCTACCGGGGCCGTAACCGGCGTTCGGCTGGCCATTGGCCCAGGACCAGCCCGGATCCAGGGCCGGGTTGCTGCCGTCCGGTCCGACGCCCACCGAACCGATAATCGCCGGATCCGGATCGTTTACCCCGGACATGTCGGTTACGCCGGCGCTGAATACGCGGCCGAACACGGTTACCACCGTATTTTCGGTATCGTCGATGATGACCGGAGCCTGCAGGCTACAGAAATCGATGCTGCGCGGCACCACCGGCAGCGGATCGTCGTCATCGCTGCTGCTGCCATCGCAGCCGGCAATCAGCGAGACCAGCACACAGGTCGCCAGCCAGCGCAGCGGTTTTCGGCCGGAACCAGGCGAATGAAAAGCGGGTTGCATCGATCGTCCCTCCCGGGAGCCTTACAGCCTGCCGAGCGATTTCACAGGCCGGCAAAAGTTCATTATCGAACGCGGACAACGGCCGTGTCCATGCGCTGCGTCAAGCCTCGCGGCGCGGCATGACGCGGGACCTCAGGCGTTCGAACTCGACCGCCGCAGCTCGTTCGGCGTCTGGCGATAGTACTGCTTGAACAGGCGCGAAAACGCCGACAGCGAGTTGAAACCGGTGCGCAGCGCAATTTCCTGCAGCTTGAGGCGGGTATCCATGACCATGCGGCGCGCGATCTGCAGGCGCAGGCGGCGATAGTAGGCGCCCGGTGACAGGCCGAGGGTCTCACGAAACAGGTACTCGAGCATGCGCACCGACAGCTCGACCTGGGCCGCGATCTGCGCCACGTTGAGGGTATCGTCGAGATGTTGTTCCATGACCCGGATCGCCGCGGCGACACGCGGTTCGTGGCGTTCGAGCTGGCCCAGCGACACCAGCGGCTGTGCCTCGGCCGCGGTTTGCGCCGCGTCGTAGATGAACACGTTCGATACTTCCATCGCCAGCGGATAACCGTAGCGCTGCCGGATCAGGTGCAGCACCAGGTCGAAGGTCGGCGACGCCCCGCCGGTGGTAAACACCGGGCCGTCGACGACGAAGCGATCCGGGCGCAGGTCGACGCGCGGGAAATGGCTGCCGAACTCCTCGAAATCTTCCCAGTGCGTGGTCGCGGCGCGTCCGTCGAGCAGACCGCAGCGGGCCAGGATCCAGCTGCCGGCCTCGACGCCACCGATAGCGCCGAAGTTACGCGCGAGGCGCCGGATAAGGCGCAGGTGCGCGGGCCCGGCATGCCGCTGCTGGTTGAAACTGGCGATCACGATCAGCGCGTCGCCGCCGGAATCGAAATCGAGTTCGAAGTCGGGCACGATCTCGACATCGCTGGTCAGCCGCGCGGGCCTGCCGCTCAGGGTCGCGACACGCCATTCGAACAGGACGCGATCCGAAATCCGGTTGGCCGCGCGCATCGGGTCGACCACCGAGGCAAACGACATCATCGACGATTCGGGCAACACCAGCAGCGTTACGCGCAACCTCGACTCGCTGGGGACGAAAACGCTCATTGCGCAAATTGTCAATTATTTTGCGTTTTAGCGCAATCTCGGCATGTTGTTCCGTGCCATTATGCGTTTTCAACCCAGGAGGTCGCCATGCCCTTAGCCATGAACATGAATCCGTTTATCACCTGCGCGGTCACCGGTTCCGGCGGCACGCAGGATCGTTCGCCGCACGTGCCGCGTTCACCCGAACAGATTGCCGCCAGCGCGCTCGACGCTGCCAGGGCCGGCGCCGCGGTCGTGCACTGCCACGTGCGCGATCCCGCTACCGGCGCACCGAGCCGGCGCGTGGATCTCTATCGCGAAGTTGCCGAGCGTATTCGCGACGCGGACATCGATGTCGTTCTCAATTTCACCGCCGGCATGGGCGGCGACATGGTCTTCGGCGATGTGGAAAACCCGCTGCCGCTGGACGAGGCCGGCACCGACATGGCCGGCGCCAGCGAGCGTGTCGCCCACGTTGCCGAGTGCCTGCCGGAAATCTGTACCCTCGACTGCGGCACGATGAACTTCGCCGAGGCCGATTACGTCATGACCAACACGCCCGGCATGCTGCGCGCAATGGCGCAGAAGATGGCGGATCTCGGCGTACGCATCGAGATCGAGGCGTTCGACACCGGGCACCTCTGGTTCGCCAGGCAGCTGGTCAGCGAGGGCATCATCCCGGCACCGGTCATGATCCAGATGTGCATGGGTATTCCGTGGGGCGCGCCCGACGACCTGAACACCTTCATGGCGATGATCAACAACACGCCGGCCGACTGGACCGTGTCCGCGTTTTCGATCGGCCGCAACGAAATGCCTTACGCCGCGGCCGCGGTGCTGGCCGGCGCCAACGTTCGCGTGGGTCTCGAGGACAACCTGTGGCTCAAGAAGGGTGAACTGGCAACCAACGCGCAGCTGGTGGAAAAAGCCGCCACCATCGTCACCAACATGGGCTGCACGCTGATGACACCGGCCGAGGTCCGCGAAAAACTGCAGCTGCAGAAACGCGCGCCGGTCGCGTAACGGGAGCGGATCATGCAACTCATCGACAGGGCCGCGATTATCGGCGGCGGGGTCATCGGCGCGGGCTGGATCGCGCGCCTGATCG
This sequence comes from Gammaproteobacteria bacterium, assembly GCA_030066085.1. GTDB lineage: Bacteria > Pseudomonadota > Gammaproteobacteria. Next base: position 42,024 of record JASJCI010000033.1, read on the forward strand.
AAAATGGCATCGACGTCAGGGTCTACGATCCGGCCGACGATGCCGCGCACAAGGTCGAGGCGGTGCTTAAAAACAGCCGCCACGCCTACGCGAAACTGACCAGTGCGCCGCGCCGCAAGGAAGGCGCGGTCGAATTTTGCGAGAGTATCGCGGAGGCCGTGGCCGGCGCCGAACTGATCGTCGAATCGGTGCCGGAGCGGCTCGATATCAAGCAGGCGGTGTACGCCGAGATCGAGATCGCGGCGGCAACCGACGCCATCATCGCGTCGTCGACCTCGGGCATCATGCCCTCGGACCTGCAGGCGAAAATGACGCATCCCGAACGCCTGCTGGTCGGGCACCCGTTCAATCCGGTGTACCTGCTGCCGCTGGTGGAACTGGTCGGCGGCGAAAAAACCGCGGCCATCACCATCGAACGAGCCGGCGAAATCTACCACTCCATCGGCATGCACCCACTGCACGTGAAAAAGGAAATCGAGGCCTTCATCGCGGACCGCCTGCTCGAGGCCATCTGGCGCGAATCGCTGTGGCTGGTCAAGGACGGCATCGCCACCACCAGGGACATCGATGACGCGGTGCGCTACGGCTTCGGCCTGCGTTACGCGCAGATGGGCGTGTTCGATACCTATCGCGTCGCCGGCGGCGAAGCCGGTATGCGCCACTTCATGGAACAGTTCGGCCCCTGCCTGAAATGGCCCTGGACCAAGCTGATGGACGTGCCGGAGTACACCGACGAGCTGGTCGACCTGATCGCCGGCCAGTCGGACGAACAGTCCGGTTACATGAGCATCCGCGAGATGGAACGCATACGTGATGACAACCTGATCGCGATCATGCAGGCGCTCAAGGGTAACGACTGGGCCGCGGGGCGGACACTGGCGCGCTACGAGAAACAGTTATTCGAAGCCGCCAACGACGACTAATAGTAGTGTCACCCCGCGGCTCGACCGCGGGGTCCATGGGATCCGGCATCGAACCGATTCCTGTGGATACCGCGGTTTTAGGCCCTTTGGGTCCGAGCCGCGGTATGACACCCACAAGATAAAGAACTGGAGTTTGAGCAATGCTGCATTTCGGACTGAGTTTTGAACAGGAAATGATCGTCGACACGGTCAGGTCCTTTGTCGAAAACGAGATTTACCCGCACGAGGCCGAGGTCGAACGTACGGGCGAAGTACCACGGGAACTCGGCCTCGAGATTCGCGACAAGTGTATCGAAGCCGGCTACTTCGCGGCCAATATCGCCGAGGAATTCGGCGGCGGCGGCCTCGGCCACGTCGATTTCACCCTGCTCGAACGCGAGCTCGGCCGCGCGTCGAACGCACTCGCGGTGTTCTTCGGACGGCCTTCCGGCATCCTGCAGGCCTGCGACGAAGCCCAGCGCGAGAAATATCTTTTCCCGGCCGTCCGCGGCGAAAAGTTCGACGCGCTGGCGATGACCGAACCCGGCGCCGGTTCCGACGTCCGCGGTATGAAGTGCAGCGCCAGGCCCGACGGTGACGACTGGATCATCAACGGCAGTAAACACTTCATCAGTCATGCCGACATCGCCGACTTCGTGATCGTCTTCGTCGCCACCGGCGAAGAAGATACGCCGCGCGGCCCAAAGAAAAAAATCACCTGCTTCCTGGTCGATCGTGGCGAGCCCGGCTTCGAAATCCGCCCCGGCTATAACTCGGTCAGTCATCGCGGTTACAAGAACTGTATCCTGAACTTCGACAACTGCCGAATTCCGTCGTCGCAGGTGCTGGGCGAAGTGCACGGCGGTTTCGACGTGATGAACGAGTGGCTTTACGCCACCCGCCTGACGGTTGCCGCCACCAGCGTCGGCCGCGCGCGTCGCGCCTTCGAATACGCGCTGCCCTACTGCGCCGAGCGCAAGCAGTTCGGCCAGCAAATCGGCAAGTTCCAGGGCGTGTCGTTCAAGCTCGCCGACATGATTACCGAGATCGACTGCGCCGACTGGCTCACGCTGGCCGGGGCCTGGCGCCTCGACCAGGGCCTCGAAGCCAATCGCGAAATCGCAAGCGCCAAGGTCTATGCCACCGAGATGCTTGCGCGCGTGACCGACGAGGCGATCCAGATTTTCGGCGGCATGGGCCTGATGGACGAGCTGCCGCTGGAGCGTTTCTGGCGCGACGCGCGGGTCGAGCGTATCTGGGACGGCACCTCGGAAATCCAGCGCCATATCATTTCGCGCGACCTGCTGCGGCCGCTGGGCGGCTAAATGCGGCTCGAGCGACTGCTGCGTCCGCGCTCGATCGCGGCCTTCGGCGGGCTGCAGGCCAGCCGCGTGGTCGAGCAGTGCCAGCTGCTGGGCTACGACGGCGATATCTGGCCGGTCCACCCGAGTCATGACGAGGTTCGCGGACTCAAGGCCTATCGCCTGATCGAAGACCTGCCCGCGGCGCCCGACGCGGCCTTTATCGGCGTCAACCGCCACTTGACGATCGAGGTGGTCACGCGCCTGCGCGAGGCCGGCTGTGGCGGTGCGGTCTGCTTCGCCTCGGGCTTTCTCGAATCGGACACCACCGGCGGCGAACTGCAGGCCGAGCTGATCGACGCCGCCGGCGACATGCCGGTACTCGGACCCAACTGCTACGGCTTTATCAATTACGCCGACGGTGCGTTGCTGTGGCCGGACCAGCAGGGCGGTCGACGCCTTGCCGCGGGCAGCACCGGTATTGCGATCATCGCGCAGTCATCCAATATCGCGATCAACTTCACCATGCAGCAGCGCGGCATGCCGCTGGCCTACGTCATGACCGTCGGCAACCAGGCCGTGGTCGGCGTATCAGAGATGGCGCTGAACCTGCTCGACGATCCACGCGTCACCGTGCTCGGCATCTACCTCGAAGGTTTTGACTCCGTCCCCGATTTCGAGGCGCTGGCGCGCAGGTCGCGCGAGCTGCGCAAACCGGTGGTTTTCTACACCGTCGGCAAGAGTCCGCAGGCGCAGAAGTCGGCGATGACGCATACCGCGTCGCTGGTCGGCTCGCACGCGGTATCGAGCGAATTCCTGCGCCGCAACGGCTTCGGCCAGGCGCACTCGATCCCGGTGTTCCTCGAAACCCTCAAACTGTTACACGTGCACGGCCCGCTCGACGGGTACCGGGTATCGTCGATGTCCTGTTCGGGCGGCGAAGCGAGCATCATTGCCGACGCCGCCGAGGGCCGCAAGGTTTACTTCCCCGATCTCGAACCGGCGCAGAAAAAACCGATCGAGGACGCGCTCGGTCCACTGGTAACGGTCGACAACCCGCTCGATTATCACACCTACAGCTGGGCCAACCGCGAGATGATGGAAGGCGCCTACCGCGGCATGGTCATGCACGATTTCGACCTGAACTACCTGATCCTCGACTTCCCGCATTCGACGCACTGCGACGACAGCGAATGGCACATCGCGGTCGATGCATTCGAAAGCGCGCTCGCGGCGCACGGGTCGAAAGGCGCGTTCGTCGTCGGTATGCCCGAGAACATTCCCGAGTCGTATATCGAAAACTACCGCGATCGCGGCATGGCGACGCTGCTCGGCATCGACGACGCCCTGGATGCGACCGCTATCGCGGCCGACATCGGCACCGCCTGGCAACGGCCGCCGGCAACACCGGTCATGCCGCTGCCCCCGGCCGGCGCGACGCGGATCACGCTCGACGAGGCCGGCGCCAAGCAAACCCTGGCCGCGGCCGGCGTGCCGATACCCGCGGGCAGCCGCGTAACGACGGTCGACGACGCGGTCGAACGCGCCGGCGAAATCGGTTTCCCGGTAGCGCTCAAGGCGCTCGGTATCGCGCACAAGACCGAGCGCAACGCGGTACGCCTCGATCTCGCCGACGCCGACGCCGTGCGCGCCGCCGCCGCATCGCTGTTCGAGCTTGCCGCTGAACTCTACGTCGAACGGATGTTCGCCGCGGTTGCCGAGCTGATCGTCGGCGTGACGCGCGATCCGAAATTCGGCCTGGTGCTGACGGTCGGCAGCGGCGGCATCCTGGTCGAAATGCTGCGCGACGCGCGCACGCTGCTGGTCCCGGCGACGCGCGACGAGGTGGCCGGCGCACTCGAACAACTGCGCTCGGCGCCGTTGCTGCACGGTTTTCGCGGCCGCCCGGCAGCCGATATCGACGCCGCCGTCGATGCGATCATGGCGATCCAGGCCTGGGCACAGGCCGGGGCCGCGAACCTGGTCGAACTCGACGTCAACCCGCTGCTGTGCGGCGCCCGCGGCCAGTCCGCGGTGGCCGCCGATGCACTCATAGTCCTGGAGGATTCCGAATCATGTCAGAAGTAATCACCACGCGCCGCGAAGGCGCCGTACTCGAAGTCACGCTGGATCGACCCAAGGCCAACGCCATCGACCTGCAGACCAGTCGCCTGATGGGAGAGACCTTCCGCGAATTCCGGGATGACCCCGAGCTGCGCGTGGCCATCGTGCGTACCGCCGGCGAAAAGTTTTTCTGTGCCGGCTGGGATTTGAAGGCCGCGGCTGGCGGCGACGCGGTCGACGGTGATTACGGCGTCGGCGGGTTTGCCGGTCTGCAGGAACTGCGCGGACTCAACAAGCCCGTTATCGCCGCGGTGCAGGGTATGGCGGTCGGCGGCGGCTTCGAACTGGCGCTGTCGGCGGACCTGATCTACGCCTCCGACAGTTCCAGTTTTGCGCTGCCCGAGATCAAGGCCGGCACCCTTGCCGATGCGGCCACGATCAAGTTGCCGAAACGTATTCCCTACCACATCGCGATGGAGTTGCTCTACCTGGGCCGCTGGATGGACGCCGAGGAAGCGCATCGCTGGGGCCTGGTCAACGAGGTGCTGCCCGCCGACCAGCTGATGGACCGGGTGTGGGCAGTAGCGCGGGAGCTTGCATCCGGCCCGCCGCTGGTATTTGCATCGATCAAGGAAGTCGCGCGCGAGGCCGAGGCGATGAAGTTCCAGGAAGCCATGAACTGGATTACCAAGCGCCAGTTCGAAACCGTCGACGTGCTCTACGGCAGCGAGGACAACATGGAAGGCTTCAAGGCATTCGCCGAAAAACGCGATCCCGTGTGGAAAGGAAAGTAACCAGGGGATCGCGCCAGCTCGCGGCTGGCGCCTCCCCGGCTTCTCGAATACATTCATGGCATGGGCAGGGCAACATTCGGCGGCAGGAGAAAGTACAACCTCGGCATCGAGGGCATCGATTTTCAGCACCACTACTTCGTCAACTGATCAATCGGCTCTCAACCGGCCTGACCATGACTACCGAGCCGAGCCGGCGCTCGGCACTAATTGCCGAACTGAACGCCTGCGCGCGTTTTCATTTCGGCAGCGAAGAAAATATCATGGTCGAAACGGGCTATCCGCAGCTCGCAAAGCACCGGCAGCATCATCGCGACCTGATCAGCGAGCTGAACGCGACAGAATCCATGCCGCGGTTACCCAGGACGGATAAACGCGCCGAGGAAATCGTCGAGTTCCCGAGGGACTGGCTCATCGGCCTTACCGTCGGCGAAGATCGGCCGTTTGCCGGTTTCTACCATCGACAAAAGAAGCACTAGCCAGCCGCAATACCGCTGCCACAACCGATGCGCCGGATAACACAATCCATTATCATGGCGCACGGATGTCCAGTAACGACGCCTTCAGGATCCAGTGCCGGGCCAGCCATCATGAACAACAGTCAACCACTCTGGACTCCCAGCCAGTCCAGTATCGAAGCCGCCAACCTGAGCGCCTTCATCGACCAGGTCAACCAGCGATACAACCTCGATATCGCCGACTACGACGCGCTTTACCGGTGGTCCATCGACGAAGCCGAACGCTTCTGGTCCGAGGTGTGGGACTTTTGCGGAATCGTCGGCGACAAGGGTGAGCAGATCCTGCTCGACGGCGACGATATCGAACAGGCGCAGTGGTTTCCCGATGCCCGCCTGAACTTTGCCGAAAACCTGCTGCGCGAGCACAGCGATGAAGTCGCCATCGTCTTCCGTGCCGAGGACCAGGTCGAATCGAGCCTGAGCTGGCGCGAGCTGCAGGCCCAGGTTGCCAGTGTCGCCGCGTGGCTGCGCGCGCAGGGTTTGCAGCCGGGCGACCGCGTGGCCGGTTACCTGCCGAACATGCCCGAAGCCGTGGTGGCGATGCTCGCGGTCGCGAGCCAGGGCGCGATCTGGACCTCGACCTCGCCCGACTTCGGCGTCGACAGCGTGGTCGACCGCTTCGGCCAGACCGCACCGCGCTTCCTGTTCAGCGTCGACGGCTACTTTTACAACGGTAAAAAACACAGCATCAATGCCAAGATCGATCAAATCTGCGAGCAGGTCGGTGCGATCGAACAGGTCGTGCAAATCGAATTCGCCGGCTTCGGCCGGCGCGCGGCATCGGTGTCATGGCAGGAAATCCTGGCGGAGCCGGCCGCAGGCATCAGTTTCGTTCCCTGCGGTTTCAACGATCCGCTGTACGTGCTCTACTCGTCGGGAACGACCGGCAAGCCGAAATGTATCACCCACGGGGTGGGCGGCACGCTGATCCAGCACCTCAAGGAACAGGTGCTGCATTGCGATATCAAGCCCGGCGACCGCGTGTTCTACTTCACCACGCTGGGCTGGATGATGTGGAACTGGCTGGTCAGCGCCCTTGCCAGCCGCGCGACCCTGGTGCTGTACGACGGCTCGCCGTTTTATCCCGACGGCGAAGTACTCTGGCGTTATGCAGCCGACGCCGGGATGTCGTTTTTCGGCACCTCCGCCAAGTACATCGACGCCATGAAAAAGGCCGAGCTCGCGCCGATCGACAGCTTCGAGCTGCCGGCCCTGCGCAGCATTGCCTCGACCGGCTCGGTGCTGGCACCGGAGAGCTTCGACTACGTTTACGACCGGATCAAGCAAGACGTTTGCCTGGCATCGATCTCGGGCGGTACCGACATCGTGTCCTGCTTCGTGCTGTCCTGCCCGCTGCGCCCGGTCTACCGCGGCGAGGCCCAGTGCCGGGGCCTAGGGCTGGCGGTCGACGTGTTCGATGACGAGGGTCGTTCGCTGCATGGAGAAAAGGGTGAACTGGTCTGCACGCAATCGTTTCCGAGCCAGCCCGTGTACTTCTGGGGCGACGACACCGGCGAAAGGTACCACGACGCCTATTTCGGCCGCTTCGACAACGTCTGGCATCACGGTGACTATGTCATGCTGACCGATCGCGACGGCATCGTGATCTACGGTCGCTCCGACGCGACCCTGAATCCCGGTGGCGTGCGGATCGGCACCGCCGAGATTTATCGCCACGTCGAACAGCTCGACGAAGTGATCGAAAGTATCGTCATCGGCCAGGACTGGGACAGCGACGTGCGCGTGGTGCTGTTCGTCGTGCTGCAGGACGATCTCGAGCTGGACGATGCGCTGGCCGAGCGCATCCGGCGTACCGTGCGCGACAAGTGCACGCCGCGCCACGTACCGGCAAAAATCCTGCAGGTCGCGGAAATTCCGCGCACCAAGTCCGGCAAGATCGTTGAGCTGGCGGTACGCGAGGTGGTTCACGACCGCCCGGTCAAAAACCTGCACTCGCTGGCCAATCCGGACGCGCTCGAACTCTATCGCAACCTGCCCGAGCTGCAGTCCTGAGCGCCATTTTGAGCGCAATCCCGGTGACGCCACCCGCGCGACGATGCATTCTCGCAGCACGACTGCCACGCCGTGCCGCCACACGCGATGACGGCACAGCGTGGAGCCTGTCCTGAAGACACTCGCTCGACCCGTGCTGCTGAACTGGACGCTGTTGATGGTGCTGGTTGCACTGTGGGGGACGTCGTTCATGTTCACCGCGATCTCGGTTGCCACCGTCGACCCGGTATCGGTCGTGTTCTACCGGCTCGCGCTCGGCGCGGTGGTGCTGTCGCTGGTCATCTACGCCCGCGGCGAAACGCTGCCGCTGAACTGGCGCTCATGGAGCGGCTTCCTGGTCATGGCGATTGCCGGCAACGCACTGCCCTTCTTCCTGATCTCCTGGGGACAGCAAAGCGTGGATTCGGGGGTTGCCGGCATGATCATGGCGATCATGCCGCTGTTGACGATGGTATTCGCGCATTACCTCGTCCCCGGGGAGACCCTGAATCGTTACAAGTTCATCGGTTTCCTGCTCGGTATCACCGGCGTGACGCTGCTGCTGGGGCCGGTGTTCGAGGGCGGCGGACGGGAGTTCTGGAGCGGTTGCGCAATTTTTACCGCGGCCACCTGTTACGCGGTCAACGCGATCCTGATCAAGCGCCTGCCGCGCCACAGCCCGATGGTTGGCGCCGGTGGCGTGCTGCTGATGGCGACACTGGTGCTGTTTCCGTTCTGGCTCGCCTTCCGCTCCGAGCAGGCCGCGATCAGCCAGGCGTCGATGTTCTCCGTGATCTGGCTCGGTATCGGTCCAACCGGTATCGCCACGATCGTGCTGTTTGCCGTAATCGATCGCGCCGGACCGACTTTCCTGTCGACGATCAACTACCTGATTCCGGTGGTCGCTTTTTTCTGTGGCGCCTGGCTGCTGAACGAAAGCGTTGGCTGGCTGCACTACCTGGCGCTGGTGACGATCCTGGTCGGCATCGCCGTCACCCGTCGCAGGGCGATTCCTCAGCGGGCATGACACAAGCGCTACCCGCGCAATACCGCGTCCATGGATTTGCTCCGCTCACCTTGCGCAGCACCGAAATCGGGCAAACGGGCTCGCTTGCAGGCGGACATTACTCTATCATGTGCTAGACAAAATTTAGGCAACCAGCGATCCAGGCGCGCTGATTGCGCGTTTGATAGTAGACATTTTTTAAGCTGACGATCAACATGGCCGCAAATTCCCCGAGTCCCGACCGGGCCGAGGCGCGTTACCGCATCGGTGCCGTCTGCCGCCTGACCGGAATCAGCCAGCACGTGCTGCGCGTGTGGGAAAAACGCTATGGCGTGGTAGAGCCAATGCGTGGGCCCAACCAGCGGCGGCTGTACAGCGAAGCCGACCTCCGACGACTGTCCCTGCTCAAGGCGCTGGTCGACAGCGGCCACGCCATCGGCAGCATCGCCACGCTCGATGACCCGGCTCTCGAAACCCGCCTGCAGCATTCCCGGGGCCCGCTCAAGACCCGGCAGCCGGTCGAGTTACCGCGCCTGCTGCTGGTCGGGCATTCGCTGGAGCTGCTTGCATCGGCCTGCGCTGACAGCAGCAGCTATGAGCTGGTCGCCAAACACCATGATCTTGCCGCGGTTGCGCCCGGTACCCGTGCCGATGTCGCGGTGCTGGAGCGCGCCAACCTTTACCCGGAAACGGCCGCGGAAGCCAACCGTATCGTCACCGATCTGAACCTGCGCCTGCTGGTGCTGGTTTACGACTTTGCGTCACGGGCTACCCTCGAACGAATGCGCGGCGAGCGGATCGTTACCGTGCGGGCACCGCTGGATGCAAACTCGCTCGACGCGGTGGTCGCCACCCGTTTCGCGGGCACGCAATATCCATCCGACAGCGGCCAGGATTCGCTACCGCTGCCGCCAGCCCGCCAGTTCAGCGATCGGCAACTGGCCCACCTCGCGGCCCAGTCGAGCGAGATCGCTTGCGAATGCCCCCAGCACCTGGCCCGGATCGTCGGCCATCTCGCCCATTTCGAGGCCTACAGCGCCGATTGCGAATCGCGCTCTCCCGCCGATGCCGCGCTGCATCGGGAACTGTTCGAAATTACCTCGCGTGCGCGGGCCAGGATGGAACAGGCACTGCAACGGGTAATCGAGGCGGAAGGCCTGTCCGCCGACCCGGACGACTGATCCCGCCCGATTTCTCCCGCGTATAAAAAAAGCCCCGGCAAGCCGGGGCAACTGTATCTGTATCAGGCTTTGGGCGGAGAGCAGCCGCCCGAGAGAGTGCGCCGTCCCTGGCGCGGTAACGAGAGAACTCGCATGATCAATGTCTATATATTGTTCATGCTTGACGTAGACAATAAGTGATTCTATTATCTTCGTCAAATATATTTTTACGTTTATTGTGAACTTTATATAGACAAGCAGCGTAAAAATTGTACCTTGCGGCGAGTGCCGGTCATCAAACAGGACCGATTCGCATGACGCAAGACGATTAATGGTGCATCGGCCGCTGCTATGGTTTCTAGCCCTCTGGTTGCGCTTGTCAGTAGGCTCGCTACCGTGGCCGAAGCACCGCCTAAACCCAGGGGCCCGGCGCAGGCAAGAGTTGCCTCGCGCCGGCAACCGCCCGATCTTCGGATCGCGAGAGCCTCGCGGCCAACCGGAATACGTCTCCGCCGGTCACCCGCTTCCCGCTCCTCCAGCCGGTAACGCTGCGGCTGGTATCACAGGGGCCGGCGGTAGACGTTCACCCTTCTTCGTGACACCCGCGCACCCGCTGCCGCAAAAACGGCACGGGCCTCGCGCGCGTTGACAGCGCCACCGCCGCGGCGTATTTTCGTCAGGGTCGTGCACGCGGAGACGGCATGCCGGTTTCCGAAGTCATTTTTGTGCTGGTGGTATTGCTGGGCCTTGCCATGCTGGTCACCGGACTGTGCCGCAAGCTTCCCATCCCCTTCACCGTCGTCCTGGTCGTCATCGGCGTGCTGCTGGCCGATCTCGCCGAGCACTGGCCGCTGCTGCAGCCGCTGCAGGATTTCGAACTGCGTCCCGAGGTCATGCTGTTCATCTTCCTGCCGGCGCTGATCTTCGAGTCCGGCTTCGCGCTCGACGCGCGCCAGCTGACCCGCGACCTGCCGGCAGTGCTGATCCTCGCAATTCCCGCCATGCTGATGTCGACCTTCATCGTTGGCCTCGGTGTCTGGCTCATGCTGGATACCCGCCTGATCGTGGCGCTGGTGTTTGGTGCGTTGATCTCCGCTACCGATCCGGTAGCCGTCGTGGCGCTGTTCAAGGAACTGGGGGCGCCGAATCGGCTCAACGTACTGGTCGAAGGCGAATCCCTGCTCAACGACGCCACCGCGATCGTCGCCTTCTCGATCCTGCTGGCAATCGCGATCGAAGGCAGCGGCATTGGCCCGGGAGATATCGACAGCGTCATCCTCGAATTCCTGCGGGTATTCATCGGCGGTGTCCTGTTCGGTACGCTGCTCGGTTTTGCCGTGTGCGAAATCCTGCATCGCATCCGCGCCAGCCTGAGCGTGATCCTGACCACGTCGATCCTGACCGCGTACGCCGCCTTCGTCGGCGGCGAACACCTGCTGCACGTGTCCGGCGTCATGGCGGTTGTCGCCGCTGCCGTCGCGCTGCGCCTGTTCGGCATGTCGCGCATTCGCCAGGATGCCACGCATTCGATCAGCGAGACCTGGGAAGTGATCGCGCTGTCCTGCAACTCGCTGCTGTTCCTGATGGTGGGGCTGTCGGTGCACACCGATAACCTGCTGCAAAGACTCGGACCGGTGGCAATCGTAATAGCACTGGTGCTGACCGCTCGCGCGCTGTCGATTTACACGCTGGTGCCGTTGACCACGCGCTGGTTCAAGCTGCCGCGGGTAACGCTCGGCGAGCGGCATATCATGTGGTGGGGCGGTCTCAAGGGCGGACTTGCGATTGCCGTGGTGCTATCGATTCCGGCGGATCTGCCCGAACGCCAGTTCCTGTTCGACCTGACCATCGGCGTGGTGCTGTTTACGCTGCTGGTCAGCGCGCCGACGATCCGCCCGTTGATGCAGCGTCTCGGCATGAACGAGTTTTCCCGCGGCGAGGAACTCGAACTGCGCACCGCGCTGATCACTGCTCGCCACAAACTCGAGGCCAACCTGGAGCGCCTGCAAAGCAGCAAGCTGGCGCCGAAGATCGACGAGCATCGATTTCTGCAGGATATCGAAATCGCGTTCGGCTCGACCTGGTACGACGAAGATACCAGCAGCCGCGAAGACGACGAGATAGTCGCCATGCTGCGCGCGCACCACGTCGAGCGCAGTGCGCTGAAGCACCTCTACGAAACCGGTTACATCAGCCAGTACGTTTACCTGGACATGCTCAATCGTCTTTACGCTACCCGCGAACAGCTGCGCCAGGCCGAAGAGCCGATCGACAGCCACCGGGAAAGCCGGCAGCAGTCGTTTTTCCAGCGCATGGAAAAGCGGCTGCTGCGCTGGATGCGCGAAAGACGCTGGACCTCGACGCTGCTGGCGCGCTTCCAGGGCATGCGCGTGGTGCAGCAGGTACAGCGCAACCTGGCGCACGTATTGATGTGCGACGCGGTAATCCTGAACCTCGGCGAGCAAAGCGATCTCGACGACGATGCCCGCGCGCACGCGATCGCGATTTACAAGGAACGTCGTAAACACTACCGCAAGAACCTGAAAATGGCGCGTGCGCGCTTCCCGGTATTCTACCGTCACTACCTCGAACTGCTGGCGAAACGCTCGACCATATACAGCGGCTGGAACCACGTGAAATCGGAATTCGAGCACGGCGATCTCGGCGCCAAGGGTTTTGTCGCGACCCAACGCATGGTTGATGTGAAGGTCGAGCGCCTGCGCCAGTCCGAGCCGCGCATGGCGCGCGAGGAAAACAGCGTCGCCGACATGATCGAGGACCTGGAGCTGTTCAGCGACCTGTCGGACGATGATCGCGCCTGGCTGGAAAAAAGCGCGACATCAATCACCTTCCTGCCGGGTGATACGATCATGGGCGCCTACCAGTCCGGCGATACCTTCTACGTCCTGATCGTCGGTGATGCCGAGGTCTGGCGCACTGACGCGCTGAGCTATCCGCACCACGTCGCCGACCTCACCGACGGGGACATCATCGGCGAATCCGCGCTCCTGGCCGAGCTCGAGCGTGGGCGCCACATCCGTTCGGCGACGATCAAGGCGGTCAGCGCCTGCATCCTGTTGCGTATTTCGATGCGTTCGATGTTGCGACTGCTGGAAAAGTACCCCGGCATACGCGACCGCATGCAGCAGATCCACGACGACCGCGGTGCCGACCAGGCACCGAAGATTACCGACGATTGAGGCGATCGAGGCCGGGCATCATTCCGCGTCGCAGGAAACCAGTCGCCAGCAGTCGAACAGCCACGGCGGCTGGATATTCGTGCCGCTCATCGCGGGTCAGGAGCGCAGGTAGGAGGCGCCGTTGACGTCGACGATACAACCGGTCATGAACGGCGGCGCTTCGAGGGCGAGAAAACCGATGGCCTTCGCCACCTCTTGCGGCTGCGCCACGCGGTTCATGCTGCTCTGCGCGCGAATCTCGACGCCGACGGCTGATGCCAACCGCTCGGCGGCCATTTCGGTTTCGACAAAACCCGGCGCGACGGTATAGACGTAAACCCCGTCGGGCCCCAGCGCCTGCGCCAGCGACTGCCCCATCGCGTTCATGCCGGCCTTGGAGGCGCCGTACCACGGCATCAGCGGTTCGCCGCGAAACGCGCCGCGCGAGGAGACGTTGACGATGCGTCCGCCGCCGCGCGCGACCATTTTCTTCGCCGCGCAAAAACTCAGGTTGCCGGCCGCGGTCAGGTTGGTGTCGACGATACGCCGCCACGCGCTCTGCCAGGTCGCGTAATCGAGTTCGGCAAACTCATGGCGCTCGGATACACCCGCGTTGTTGACCAGTACGTCGAGACCGCCGAGCTCCTCGTCAGCGCGTTCGATCAAATTTTCCGCCGCGCGCGGATCGACGATATCGCACTGGTAAAGTTGATGGCCGTCGCCGGGCAGGGCCGCGAGGGTTGCTTCGGCGCGCTCACGATGATCGCGGTAATGCACGCCGATGCGCGCGCCACGTGCGGCGCATTCGATGGCCGCCGCACGGCCGATGCCGCCCGACGCGCCGGTAATCAGAATCGCGGATGAATCCGTCATTAGTCCCCCCTTGTTATTATCGCCGGCTTGCCCGGCGCTTACCGGTAAAAGATTTTCGCCAGGCCGGCAGCCGTCGTTATCATACAGCGGCGCGGGGGATTCGGAAATCGATCGCTTTCAACCCGTCGCGGCGATTTCGCCCAGGGCTTCGACGAAGCGTTCGATTTGATCGTCGCTGTTGAAGTAGTGTACCGAGGAGCGCACCAGGTTCGGCAGCCCGCGCCGGGTGGCGTCGATCAGCGTACTGCTCGGCCCCGACACGCTGGTATGAATGCGCTTTTGTCGCAGGCAATCACTGATTGCGTAAGCGTCGATGCCTGCGACCGAGAAGGTCACGATACCGCAACGTCGGCGGCCGATATCCTGTACGCTGACGCGCTCGATGCCGGAGAGACGCTCGCGCAACACGGCCGCGAGCCGCGTGACTTCGGCCTCGATCGCGGGCAATCCCAGCGCCAGTGCATAATCCACCGCCGCGCCGAGACCCAGCTTGGCGGCATAGTTGTTTTCCCAGTTTTCGAAACGACGCGCGTCGGCGCGCAGTTCGTAACTGTCGGGACCGGTCCAGGTGGCGCTGAACAGGTCGACCACCGGCGGATGTAAATCGGCCAGCGCGCTGCGGCGGACGTAGAGAAAACCGCTGCCGCGCGGGCCGCGCAGGTATTTCCGTCCGGTGGCGCTCAGCGCATCACACTGAATTCTGTCGACATCGAGATCGATCTGCCCCGCGGACTGGCAGGCATCGACGAGATAGAAAATGCCATGTTCACGCGCGACCGCGCCGATCTCCTCGACCGGGTTGACCAGCCCACCGTTGGTCGGCACGTGGGTTATTGCGATCAGCTTCACCCGTGTATCGATCATGCCGCGCAGCGCATCCACGTCGACCTCGCCCTCCGCGGTGGACGGAATGGTTTCGACCACGACATCCCGCTGTTTTGCCAGCTGCAGGTACGCGAGGTAGTTGGAGGCGTATTCCGCCTCGGCGGTCAGGATCCGGTCGCCGGGTTCGAACGGCAGCGCGTAAAACGCCATCATCCAGCCGACGGTGGCATTTTCGACCACCGCTACCTCGTCGCGCTGGCAGTTGACCAGGCGCGCGATCGAGTCGTAGACCGACTCGATCGCCGACTGCCGCTCTGCTTCCGCCCGGTAGCCGCCAAGCTCGGCTTCGAGCTGCAAATGCGCGAGCTGCGCATCGAGCACCGGCCTCGGCATCAGCGACGCACCGGCATTGTCGAAATGAATCAGGTCCGGATCCGCCACCAGGTCGGCAGCAATGGCCTGCTTGTCGAGAGTCATCGGGTTTACTCCTCAATCCTCGATTTTGCCGTCTGCCGGTTCGAGTCCGCGCGGGATGTTTTTTTCCGCGTCGTAAAACGGCAGTGCCTGCAGCTCGATCGTACAGCGGTTGCCCTCGCGATCGATCGCGTGCAGATCCTCGGCCCGCATGTGTTCGGCGGAGTCGAAACGCACGAAACCGATACTGTGCCCGAAATACGGGGAGTGGTCGAAGGCCGTGACCCGGCCCACGGCGTTGTCGCCGCGGTACACGATCGAACCCGAACGGGGATTGCCGTCGCGACAATGAAATCCGGTCAGGCGCGCCTCGCGCGGCGCATCGAGCAGCGCATCGCGGCCGACAAAATCGTGGCCGTCGAGATCGACGAAAGCGCCGAGGCCGGCGTCGAACGGGGTCATGCTCCAGTCGATGTCGGTGGGATAGTTCAGGATACCGGCCTCGATGCGACGCACGTTCATCGACAACTGGCCACTGGCGCGCATGCCGAACTCGGCGCCCGCCGCCAGCAGGTGATCCCACAGTGCGCCGCCGTCGACCGCGGGGTCCAGGTTGTAGATCTCGACCCCCAGTTCCGCGGTCCAGCCGGTACGGCTGACCAGCACCGGTTGCCCGCCCATGCGGCCCTCGAACACATCGAAGTAGCGAAACTCCGCCGGCGGCGGCTCGTCACAGGCGCGGGCCAGCACGTCGAGCGATCTCGGGCCCTGCACCTGCAGCACCCACGACTGCGGGTCGCGAATCTCGACCCGGTAGTCCAGCGCCAGCGCACTCAGCCAGGTGAACACGTCGGCATCGGCATGCACGTACCAGAAACGTTCCTCGGCCAGGCGAAACAGGATACCGTCGCAGACCAGGCCACCGCCCTTGTGGCACAGCAAACCGTAGCTGCCGCGGCCGACCCGCAGGCGGTCGACCGGCCGCGTCAGCGCGCGGTTCAGGAATTCGATCGCATCCGGCCCGCTGATTTCGACCGGTCTTTCCGGCACATCGTAGAGGCCGACCTGCTTGCGCAGGCACCAGTATTCTTCCTCGGTCGCGCCGACGATATTCATTAGCACCAGCCGCCCGGCATATTCACCATAGAACGCTTTTTCGTTCCAGGTCTTGTCAAACCAGGGAGAACGGGCGCAGGGGCTGTAGATGCGGGGATTCGAACGCGACATGACAGGACTCTCGTTAAAGCTGTGATGGAACCGTGGCCGGGTTATTTAACGCAAAGCCGCGTTCGGAAGCAATCAGCAAATACGCCGCAGCAGCCAGTAATGACCGTTACCGTCGTGGTTATAGGGTGCATCCATCAGCGCCTCGACCACCTCGATACGACCGGCGTCTGTCTCGGCCTGCAGCACCGATGCAAAATCACTTTCGTCGTAATAGTGGGTACGCACCGATACCAGCAGCCAGCCACGCGGTCGCACGATTGCCGCCAGCACCCGCAGGGCTTCCGGCGGCACATGTCCGAGGGTAAACACGCCGACCGACAGCACGCCGTCGTAACTCGCATCGGCGTAAGTCTCGCGCGCGCGCATCATGTCGATATCGCCCAGGACTTCACGATAGGCGCCGGTTGCACGCGCGCGTTCAGCCATGGGTTCGGACAGGTCGAACCCATCGACCCGTTCGAAGCCGAGCGGCTGCAGCGCGACGCCGACCTGGCCGGTGCCGCAGCCCGCGTCGAGCAGGGTCAATTGCCGCGCGCTGACATGCCGCGCCAGCAGGTCGGCGGCGATACGCGGCCCGCTGTAGGCCGAAGCCGCGGTATCGCGATCGTAAGTGTCCGCCCAGTCGCGGTAATACTTGCTGACGTTTTGCGGATCGCCGTCCAGCTTGAGGGCGCCGTCGATCTGCGGATTGGAGGATAGCTTGTCGCCTGCCATGGGCGCAGCATACCATCGCCCGTGCCGCATTGCCCGCGCTGTCAGCCTGCTGCTAATATCGACCCGGTTCCGTCGCAACCCGGAAGGCCCGATGTCCGCCAATGATCCGCTGCTGCAACCGTTCAAGCTGAAACAGCTGACGCTCAAGAACCGGCTCATGACCACCTCGCACGAGCCGGCCTACACCGAGGACGGCATGCCGAAGGCGCGCTATCGCCTCTACCACGAAGCCCGCGCGAGGGCCGGCGTCGCGATGACGATGACCGCCGGTTCGGCGCTGGTATCGCGCGACAGCCCCCCGGCTTTCGGCAACATTCTCGCCTACCGCGAGGAGGTGGTGCCGTGGATGCGCGAGCTGGCCGATGCCTGCCATACCCATGACTGCAGGATCATGATTCAGCTCACGCACCTCGGCCGGCGCGCGCACTGGAACCATTCGGACTGGTTGCCGACCGTATCGCCATCGGGCGTGCGCGAACCGGCCCACCGGGCGTTTCCGAAGATCATCGAGGACTGGGATATCCGCCGAATCGTGGAGGATTACGGTATAGCCGCGGCGCACATGGAAGCCGGCGGACTCGACGGTATCGAGCTGCAGTGTTACGGCCACCTTCTCGACCAGTTCTGGTCGCCGGTCACCAACTTTCGCGACGACGAATGGGGCGGCGATCTCGACCACCGCCTGCGTTTCACGCACCTCGTGCTCGACTCGATCCGCGCCCGGGTTTCACCCGATTTCATCGTTGGCCTGCGCCTGGTGGTCGACGAGCAGATGGAAAACGGCATAACGCGCGAGGTTGGCCTCGAGATCGCGCGCCGCATGACCGCCACCGGCCAGGTCGATTTTCTCAACGTCATCCGCGGTCACATCGATACCGATGCCGCACTCACCGACGTGATCCCGGTGCAGGGCATGCGCTCGTCGCCACACCTGGATTTTGCCGGCGAGGTTCGCGCGGACACCGGCTTTGCCGTCTTCCACGCGGCGCGCATCGCCGACGTGGCAACCGCGCGTCACGCGGTCGCGAGCGGCAAGCTGGACATGGTCGGCATGACGCGCGCGCATATCGCCGATCCCGAGATCGTGCACAAGATCGCCGAGGGCCGCGAGGCCGATATCCGCCCCTGCGTCGGCGCGACCTACTGCCTCGACCGCATCTACCTCGCCGGCGAAGCGCTGTGCATCCACAACCCGGCAAGCGGGCGCGAGCAAAGCATGCCACACCGCATCGAGCGCAGCAGCGGGCAAGCGCGCAAGCTCGTCGTGGTCGGCGCCGGACCGGCCGGACTCGAGGCCGCGCGTGTCGGCGCCGAACGCGGGCACGAGGTCGTACTGTTCGAAGCCACGCCCGCGGCCGGGGGCCAGGTCCGCCTGGCCGCGCAATCACCGCATCGCCGCGACATGATCGGCATCGTCGACTGGCGCGTCGAGCAGTGCGAACGCGCCGGCGTGAAATTTCGCTTCAATACCTATGCCGAAGCCGAGGAGGTACTGCAGGAAAATCCGGACATCGTGATCATCGCCACCGGCGGCATCCCGGATACCGATATTCTCAAGGCGGGTAACGAACTCGTGGTTTCGGCCTGGGATGTCATCGCCGGCATCGAACCCCCCGGGCAAAACGTGCTGCTGTACGACGACGGCGCCGATCACCCCGGCATGATGGCGGCGGACGTCATTGCCGCGAGCGGCGCACAGCTGGAATACGTCACGCCCGAGCGCCAGATCGCTCCCGATATCGGCGGCCTGAACATTACTCCTTACATGCGCCGCCTGCTGCCGCGCGACGTGCGTTTCACGCTGTGCCGGCGCGCGCTGCTGGCCGAGCCCGACGGCGACAGGATTCGCGTTACCCTGGGCAGCGACTACGGTGATTTTGCGGCCGAACGAATCGTCGATCAGCTCGTGGTCGAGCACGGCACGCTGCCGCTGGACGAAGTGTATTTCGCGCTCAAAGCGCTTTCGTCGAACCTCGGCGAAGTCGACTACGATGCGTTGATCGCCGGTAAACCACAGGCCCTGGCGACAAATCCGCAGGGACATTTCCAGCTGTTCCGTATCGGCGACGCGGTATCGTCGCGCAATATCCACGCCGCGATCTACGACGCGCTCAGGCTGGTGAAGGAGTTCTAGCGCGCCTCGCTAGCGGATAGCGCGCCCGATCCAGGTATCGCTGATGCCGAGGCGCCCGACGATGGCATCGGCAAAATTTTGCGCGGCCCTGCGCGACGGGAACCCCGACACGGCGACGCGGTAACGGGTCTCCGCGCCATCGCTGACTTGCACGACCTGCGACTCGAAACCCGCGCCGCGAAAACGCTGGTTTACGTCGTCCGCCGCATCCGCGGAGCGTGACGAAAACAGGTAGACCGAAAAAACCTCGACCGGCCCGGCCAGCGGCTCGCCGTTTTCGCTCGAGCCCAATGCATCGGCCTGGTTTTCGGCAAGTCTTGCCTCACCGGCGGTCGCGCCAGCCGCCAGGTCTTCGGCGGGCGGCGGGTCGACGGCAAAGGGTTGTTCGATATCAGAACTTGCGAGGGCATCGACACCCGGAGAAATCAGCCGGAACTCGCCCTTGTCGCCGGCAAAGTATTCCGTGCCGATACTGCTCAGGACGACGATATTGCGATCCACCGCGTGCGTGATTCGAACCTTGCCGCCCCGCAGCTTCAGCGCCGACATGCCGTCGCGGCGCAGCGCGCAGACGTCACCCCGGATGCTGATTTCGGCGAACAGGGTATCTCCGAGCACGAGCGCCAGGCCGCTTTCGATTTCGCTGACCGCGGTGTACCTGATACAGGCCCGACCCTTGTGCAGGTGCAGCTCCGGCCTGCCCTTGACCGACGAATCCTGGTCGATGGCAACCTCCACTTCGGAGTTCGAGTTGATTTGCAGGATTGCGTCGGCACCCAGGCGCAGCTCGACCTGGCCGGTTTCACCGGTTATCAGCCGGTCACCGACGACCGGCAAACTTTCGAAGTCGATTGAGGATTTTACCTCGCTGCGCAGTACCCACGCGGCCGGCTTGAGCCCGCTGATCGAAATATCGACCGCGGCACATAAACCTGCCGCCCAGGTTAACGCATACAGGGCAAACCCAATCCGTATTTTGTTCTTCATGGTGATCGGGCCGATTGGTGTTAATCGCACGGCCCGCATGATACTGGTTTTGCCTTACTGTGTCCCCGTAAAGCGGGCAGGCGTTGCTCGTCCGCAGCCGAAAACGCCGGCTCAGCGACCCAGGCGCGCGATGGTTGCCGCTATCTGGCGGGCCTGGGTTTCGTTGAAATCGATATCGCGCGAGGAAAACGGGGTTTCGCGTATATCGAAAGAGGTGTAGTTCAGGGTGCCCCAGACCTGCTCGTCGACGAGAATAGGTGACGAGATATAGGCCTCGCAGGGGATATCCCGGTAGAGCGGATGCAGGCACATTCCGGGCATGCCCCCGATCTCGGTAATCGCGACGCTCGCCCGACCGTCGACGACCGCCAGGCAATAGGTTCCGGCCAGGGCAAAAATATCCCCCATCTGCGGAATACCGGTGTCTGAATCCGCCGCTATGACCTCGTAGCTGTGATCCCGGATGCGGCTGACGATGCCCACGGCCAGGCCGTGCCAGCGTTTGCCTTCGGCGAGAATCGAACCACAGAATTCCTGCAGGCCAGGCAGGCTCATGCCCGGAGTCCGACGGTCATTACACTGTTCCTCCTCGAGACGAGCCTCCAATACTCGCCAGCCGGATACGGATGTCAAGCAGGCCGTGGCGCCGTCAGCAGGCACCCGGGCGCTGCGCTGCCTCGTCGGCACGAGACGCCGCAGGAGCCTTGTTGACCGCGTTGCGAGTCGCCGCTGCCTATTCTTCGGCGTTGGCGAACTCGAGACCCTTGCGAATGTTGCCCTCGAGCGTTGCGCGCATGTCATCGAGCAGTTGCTGCTCGTAAGCGCTCAGCGGCGGCAGCTCGGGAATCGAGTCGACACCGGTCTTGCCCAGCACCACCGGTTGCGCGTGGAAGCTGGCGCTGTCGTCGCCGACCTGCACGTAACAGCACTCGGTCACCGTCTCACCGCCCAGTGCGGCCACCAGCGACATCGTGAAACGCGCCGCCGCCTCGGCCATCGACAGGGTTGCAGAGCCTGCACCCGCCTTGGCCTCGACCACTTCGGTACCGGCTTCCTGGATACGCGGGGTCAGCCTTTCGATATCGGCCTGCTCCAGCGTCACCCCGGGTACGCTCGACAGCAGCGGCAGGATAGTCACCCCGCTGTGGCCGCCGATGACGCTGACGTTAACGTCGTGCGCACTCTTGCCGACGATTTGCGACACGAAAGTATTGGCCCGGATCACGTCGAGCGTGGTAACGCCGAACAGCTTGCGCTGATCGTACACGCCGGCGGCCTTGAGCACTTCGGCCGCGATCGGCACGGTCGAGTTGACCGGGTTGGTCACGATCGCGAAACAGGCATCGGGACAGGCTTTTGCACCCGCCGCAACCAGCTTCTTGACGATACCGGCATTCATGTTGAACAGGTCGTCGCGGGTCATGCCCGGCTTGCGCGGTACGCCAGCCGGGATCACGACGATATCGGCGTCTTTCATCGCCACCTCGACATCGTCTCCGACATAACCGGTGACGCAGACATCGGTCGGGATGTGACTGAGATCGGCCGCTACGCCAGGCGTAAACGGGGCGACGTCGTAGAGAGACAATTCGCTACCGGCCGGCAGCTGCAGCTTGAGCAGCAGCGAAAGGGGCTGACCGATACCGCCGGCGGCGCCGAGCACACAAACTTTCATGACTGACCTCTTGAGTTCAATGCAGTAGACCGGCAATCATAGCCACGCGGCCGGCAGGGCACAAGGCGCGCACCGGCGCGCTCACGAGGTTTAATACAGATTATTGGAGGCATTTATCGCCAGTAACCGGGACAACCCGCTGGCCACTGCCGGGTTCGGTTTCGCTGGTGCCGGCCTTGCCGCAGGCGGGACTAGCCACTGCCCGGCAAAACGCCCGCCGCGGAACAGCTCAGCCCAGCAAAGCCCCAACCGTCAGGCTGCCGCCATAGCCCGGGAAGACGCTGCCAATATCGGCACCACCGAGTCGCTTGATCAGCAGCTCGCTCATGACCGCACGCAGGTCGGTGGTTATCTGCAGATCTTCGTTGACAGCGATATCGAGCCCCGGCCAGTCGCCGATGACCTGGCCGCCGTTGACGCCACCGCCTACCAGGTAAGCCAGCCCCGCGGTGCCGTGATCGGTACCGAATGAACCGTTCTGCGCGATACGACGCCCGAACTCGGAGTAGACCAGCACCGTGATACGCGCCATGCCGGCGCCGAGGTCGGTGTAGAACGCGCTCAGGCCCTCGGCCAACTCGGTCAGTGAAATATCGATGTAGGTCGGCAGGCTCTCGTGATGGTCCCAGCCGTCCGAATCGACGCACACCACTTCTACCGGCAGTACCGACTTGATCAGCTGCGCCGCCTGCAGCATGCGCCTGCCGAAGGGATTATCGGGGTAAATTGCACCATTGTCGGGGGTAATCGACGCGATATCGGCTGCCTGCAGTTCATCCATCGCCGCCAGCGCGGCCGTGGCCGGGCCGGCGAACGGCACCGACCCCTGGAACAGGCTGGCGAGAACCGCCGGATACCCCGAGTCGATGATGTCCTGGTCGAGACCGAATTCGTTGAGGTTGTCGATCGCCAGCGGCGCCGGCGCGCCCTGCAGGCTGACCGGCACGTTGCCGCTGATCGAGATCGCGCGAAACGCCGAGTCCGACGCGGGCGTCGCCTGCTGCAGGTGGCGGCCGAGCCAGCCGCTGTCAGGCCCACTCTTCTCTATCACGCCGCGCTCGACCAGGTTTTGTGCCGCGAAGTGAGAGCGGTTGTCGTGCGGAAATCCGGTGGCCGTAACCAGCGCGAGATCGCCGGCGTCGTAAATCGGCTTCAGCGGTGCCAGCGCCGGGTGCAACGCGTACTGGTCGGTGAGGTAGATACCGCCTCCCGGCTGGTACGGATCGGGCAGCGCGATATTCGGGCGATGCAGGTAGTAATTGGTGTCGCTGTAGGGCACCAGCGCGTTGAGCGCATCGGCCGCGCCGCGCTGGAACACGCACACCAGGATATCGCGATCGGCGGGAATGGCGGGATGGGCGGCAGCTGACATCAGTTTATGGCCTCCGACGCGCTAGCGCAGGTGAAAGTAAATCGAGCTGATCAGCACCGCGGCGGCCAGCGCGGCAACCGCTTGCGGCGCATCGCCGGGTAGCGGCGTGTCCGGCGGTGAGCCACCGGTCTCGTCGACCAGCCAGTCGACTATCAGCTGGCGGTGATCATCCGACAGCGGCCGCATCAACACCGCCTCGGTTACCGCGTCCACCACGTCGTCGACCGTGTCCGACCCTGCCAGCATGGCCACGTAATCGACGTTGAATACGTCGATGCCGGGCAGGATACCGGCAAAACTCAAAAAGGACAGCCGCCAGCGATTGAGCAGGCCGCCGGTATTCGCCCAATAGTCGCTGCTGTCCGGGTAACCGTCCGGGGTCGGCCAGTAAAACGGCAGCTGGCCCAGCATGCTGCGGGTGAAAAACCAGAACTGGCCATTATCGGGCGGATAGCCGGTATCCGGCGCGAGCGCGCGCGACAGCCCGGCGAGAAATTCTCCCGGGCGGGTGAACTTGCGATCGTAGCGATCGAGCAATTCGGCGCGCGCAAAAAGCGCCCGCAGCGTGTCGCGGATGTCGCCATTGCTCGCGCTGAATGCCGCCGCCACGGCATCGACCGCCGCTGCCGGCGGATCATCGTCGATGAAGCGGCGGCAAAGCTTGGTCGCGATGAAACGCGCGGTGGACGGGTGCGACGCCAACAGGTCGAGCACCGTTTCACCGTCGGCCTGGCCGCCGCCGGCCGGGATCGGCGTGGCGAGCACCGTCTTGGCCAGGTCATCGTGAATCGACGGCTCGAATACGAATTCACCGTAGGCGCCGCCCGGGTTACCCGGCAACCGGAAAGTCCAGCCGGTGAAACAGCGCGCTACTTCCTTGACGTCGTTTTCGCTGTAACCGCCGTCGACACCGAGCGTATGCAGCTCCATCAGTTCACGCGCGTAGTTTTCGTTCGGCGCGCCGGCCTGGTTGAAAAAGTTATCGAGATAAAACAGCATCGCCGGGCTCTTGGCGGAGGCGTGCAACAGGTCGCGAAAGTTGCCGAGCGCGTGGCTGCGGATTACATCGAGATCGTCGGCCGGCTTGAGCGTCGGCCCGAGACCGTTGACCAGGTGAATATTGAAGTGGTCGCTCCAGAAGTCGACCATGACCTCGAACAGCTGCCGCTTGCTGAATATCTGCCGGAACTGGGTGGCCGCGGCCATCTCGCTGGCGACGGCGAAGATGTTGTCGGGAAAACCCGCCAGCAGGTCGGCCGGGCTCAGCCGGGTCAGCGGGAACAGGCTCGCGATATCGGCCTCCAGGGTGCCGTCGTCGATCAGCTGGTAATCGAGTTGCCACTCTAGGTAGGCGTCGATACCGAGAGTGCGAATACGCACCATCTCGTCTCGATGCGGACCGAAACTGGTCCGTTTGAGCGCAATCCATTCCGGGTCCGGGCGGGGAATGACCGGTACCGCCGTCATCGTCGACTCGTCGTCGTCACCGCCGGAACTGCTGCCGCAGCCCGGCAACAGGGTCGCCAGCGCGCCGTAGCCGATACCGCGTCCGCACAGTTTCAGGAAATCGCGGCGTTGCTGCAGCCGGCGTAGCGCCGCGACGGGATCTATTGCTGTCTTTTTTGCCATGAACAGTTCAGCCCCGATACACCGGGGACAGGTTGCGCCAGTTTAACTGAATCGAGGCTGAATGAGTGTGAAGTCCTTCACCCTGTGACGCCGCGCGTCAGGCCGCACTGTCGACGGGCCGATACACGTAGCGCAGCTGGATCATGCCCGCGCCGAGCCCGAACAGCATCAGCAGCAACAGCACCAGGCCGCCGAGCAGCGGCACGGCCTGCACCAGCCCGAGCAGCAGCAGCACCGCGGCGAGCGAGATCAGCCGGCGACCGGAGGTTTCCACCGATTGGCGCAGCAAGCGGGCGCCGCGCTCGCCGAGATAAAAGCACCCCAGCAGAAAACCCGCCAGCAAGGCCACGCCGTAAAGCGCGAGCAGCGCGAGACCGACCCAGAATCCCAGCAGGATCAGCATCAGCAGCGCGGCCAGGAACGGGGTGGCGACCAGGAAGAGGAAACCGAGCCCCAGGCAGCTCCAGGGATCGACACCGATGCGCCGCGCTGCCGCCACGGTGTAACGCGGAAACAGCAGGTAGAGGGTTATGCCGGCGACCAGCAGCGCAATGCTGAAGAACAGACCGAATCCGCGGTCGGCGTAAGCCGCGTTGTTGTCGTGTTCGAGCACGCCGCCGACGTCGGCACTCGCGCGTTCGGGCAGGGCTTCCGGACTGCGGTAGCGCAGATCACCGCCGACGCTTGCGCCCGGCAGCCACTCGATACGGTTCGCTTCGAGCTCGACATCACCCAGCACCCGCGCGGAGATGCGAATGCTGCCGCCGTAAGCCGCGAGATTACCGTCTATGGTGCCGCCGATATCGATTTCACCGCCCGCCAGCCAGGCATTGCCGCCGATCGCGGAACCCGCTTGCAGCTCGATTCGCCCGCCGCTGGCGACGAGATCGTCACCCGCGCTGATTGCCAGCTGAATCTCTCCGCCCGCCAGCCGCAGATCGTCGGCCACGTCCGCGCTGATCTCGAGCCTGCCGCCGGCCGCGATCAGGTCGCCGGCAACGCGATGTCCCAGCCTGAGCTCGCCGCCGGCAACCACCACGTCGCCGGCCACGTCCGCGTCGAGCTCGATGCGCCCGCCGGCGGCATAATAGTCGTCGGCAACGACGCCCTGGCGGGTAATGCTGTCGCTCGCTTGCGGGTTGGCGGCCGCGGCGCCACTGCCCGCAAGCAGTGTCGCCAGCAGCAGGCAAAGCCTGCGCACGGAATCAGTCCTCGCCGTTAGCGTCGCTTTGATCTGCCAGTTTGGCCGGCCGGGGTTCGCCCTTCGGCCAGGCGCCGAACGGGTAAGGATGGTATTCGCTGTTGAAACTCAGAAACTGGTAACACTGGTAAAGGTAGGTTGCGAGTCCCTGCCCGAGCTTGCGCAGGCGTTCGTTGGTCTCGCCGGCAAACAGCTTGAGCAGGAACTGGAACAGCACGACCGCGGCCAGCACGATTTCCGCGATACTGAGAAAAATGATGTACAGCAGCATGTACAGACCGCGAGACCAGGTCGACTGGCTTTTCAGGTTTTGCTTGACGTCATCGCTCATGGTTACGCTTCCCCTCTTGTTGGACTAACCATATATGTGCACAACTTACAAAATCCAGCAAGCGCCGGCTTGACCTGCCTCAAACAGGCAGCGTCGAAGCCGGCCTAGAATCGAGTCCTGCACCCGCGCGTTCAGCCCGGGTCAAGCTCGTATCGCTAATGTTTCGGGTATGATTACCCGCAGGGAACCAAGCTGGAAGGAGACGATCAGCAGGTGAAGATTTCCACCGTTTACCGCCGCCTGGCGAGCCTCGCACTGGCGCTGCTGCTGGTTAACGCGCCACTGCATGCAAGCGAGCTGCCACCCGACCCGCGCGAACTGATTCGCGCGGCGATGGATCACTGGCGCGGGCTGAACTCGGTATCCGAAATGACGATGACCGTGCATCGCAGCGACTGGGAGCGCAGTTTTTCGATGCGCGCCTGGACCGAGGGCGACAAGCTGTCGCTGGTGCGCGTCATCGAGCCGAAGCGCGATGCCGGCAACGGCACCCTCGTGATCGACCAGAAGATGTGGACTTACTCGCCCAAGATCAATCGCATCATCAAGGTACCGTCGTCGATGATGAACCAGAGCTGGATGGGCAGCGACTTTTCCAACAAGGACATCAGCAAGTCGACCGACGTGATCGACCAGTACGATCACCGGCTGCTCGGCAGCGAGCAACGCGACGGCCGCACCGTGTACACGATCGAAGCGATCCCGCACGAGGAAGCGGCGGTAGTCTGGGGCAAGGAAGTGTTTGCGATTCGCGACGATTACGTCCTGTTGCGGCAGGAATTCTGGGACCAGGACGGCGTGCTGGTGAAGCGCATGGACGCGACCGAGCTCACGCTGATGGACGGTCGCACGGTGGCGTCACGCATGCGCATGTACAAGCTCGAGTCGCCCGAGGAGTGGACCGAAATGGTGGTCGACGAGGTCGACTTCGACGTCGACATGGAGGCCAACGTTTTCACCCTGTCGAATCTCAGGAATCCGCGCCGGTGAACGACGTCTCGCTGCGACTGGCGTGGCGTAACCTGTGGCGGCGCTGGCGGCGCACCTGGCTGACGCTGGGCGCGATGATTTTTTCCAATTGCCTGCTGATCTTTGCCATATCGCTGCAGTTCGGCAGTTACTCGATGATGATCGACAACACGCTGCTGGCCTTCGGCGGTCATCTTCAGCTACAGCACCCCGAATACCTGGACAACCCGCGCATGCGCCACGCGATCGTCGACGCGGATCAGCTGGCCGATTCGATGCGTAGCGAGCTCGACCTGCCCGGCATCAGCGTGCGCGCGAGCGGGTTTGCGCTGGTTTCGAGCGCCGAGCGATCCTATGGCCTGCAGATTCTCGGCGTCGACCCAAGCCACGAGCCACGGGTATCCACCCTGCCGGGGCTGATCCGCGAGGGACGCTACCTGCAGCCCGGCGGCGGCGCCGAAATCGTGATCGGCACCGTGCTGGCGCGCAACCTGCGGATCGGTGTCGGCGACGAGCTGACCTTCATCGGCAGCGGTTTCGACGACTCCTTCGCCGCCGGTATCGTTACCGTGGTCGGTATTTTCGATTCCGGCATGGCCGACCTGGACCGCTCGCTGGCACAGGTCGACATGCAGTACTTCGACGAGACTTTCGCCATGCGCGGTCACGCGCACACGATCGTCGTGCGCGCGGCGCAGGTCGACGATACCGAGATCCTGCAGGCACGCCTCGACGAAGGCGCCGGTGTACGCGACGACGTCGACGTGCGCCACTGGGACGAACTCCAGCCCGGCCTGCGCCAGGCGATCCAGACCGACCTCGCGAGCAACTCCTTCATGTACGTGGTGCTGGTAGTACTGGTCGCGTTCAGCGTGCTCAATACGCAGCTGATGTCGGTGCTCGAGCGCACGCGCGAATTCGGCGTGATGCTTGCGCTCGGACTGCAGCCGGCACGCCTCGCTCGCCTGGTCATGCTGGAGACGGCACTGATGACCGGCCTCGGCATGCTGCTCGGCATCCTGGCCGGTGCCCTGCTCGTCGGCTACCTGAAGCAGGTCGGCTTTGCCTACCCCGGGATGGAGGAAATGGCGTCCAGGTTCAACCTGCCCGACCGTCTCTACCCGGAAATCTCGCTGTTCACGCTGACCGCGGGGCCGGCGGTGGTCGCGCTCGCGAGCCTGCTCGCGGCGCTCTACCCGGCGCTGCGGCTGTACCTGCTGCGGCCGATCGCGGCCATGCGGGCGGTATGACATGAAATCGCTCGCGCTCGGTACCCTGCTGACCCTGTCATGGCGCAACCTGTGGCGCAACCGGCGCCGCACCGCAATCATGCTCGGCGCCATATCGGTCGGCGTCTGGGCGATGATCTTCATGACCGCACTGATGCGCGGCATGGTCGACGACATGCTGGAGCAGGGGATTCGCAACCTGCCCGGACATATCCAGATTCAGCACCCCGAGTTCCTCGACGATCCCAACGTGGTCAACAATATCGCCGAACCCGAAGGTGCCCTGCTCGAAGCACTGCAGCGCAACGGCAGCCGCCGCTGGGCCACGCGCATCAAGGTGCCGGCGGTCATCGCCAGCGAGCGCGAAAGCCGCGGCGTGGCGCTGATCGGTATCGAGCCCGCTAACGAAGGCGAAATCAGCGGTCTGCCGGAGAAAATCGTCGAGGGACGCTTCCTCGAGTCGCTCGACGACCGCGGCATCGTCATTGGTGCGCGCCTGGCGGAGCGCCTCGAAACCCGCCTGGGTAAACGCGTCGTGGTGATGAGCCAGGATCCGGACAACAACATCAGCGAACGCGGTTTTCGTATCGTCGGCATCTACCGCGCCGAACTTGCCGCGTTCGAGGATTTCAACGTCTATACCGCGCGCGCGACCCTGCAGCGGTTACTCGGCATCGACGGCCGGGTATCGCAGATCGTGGTCGTCGGCGACGATTACCGCGAGGTCGATCGGCTGTTCCGCGAGATTCGCGCGCTGACGCCGACGTCGCTCGACGCCAGGCCCTGGTATCAAATCGACAGCTTTCTCGCATCGATGTTCGCCCTGATGGACGGCTTTGTCGTCGTCTGGGTGGTGATTATTTTCCTCGCGCTTTCGTTCGGGCTGGTGAATACGCTGGTAATGGCCATTTTCGAACGCGTGCGCGAGATCGGTCTGATCCAGGCACTCGGCATGCGCCCGGCGCAAATCGTCGTCCAGATCCTGCTGGAATCGCTGCTGTTGCTGCTGATCGGCCTGCTCTGCGGCAACCTGATTGCGATCGCAACCATCCTGCCGCTCGCCGACGGCCTCGACCTGACCGCCGTGGCCGAGGGTATGGCAATGATGGGCGCCGGCAGCGTGCTCTACCCGCGCCTGCTGCTGTCGGACCTGGTACTGGCCAACAGCGTGGTCGCCGTGCTCGGCGTTTTGACCAGTATCCTGCCGGCCTGGCGAGCATCGAAACTCGACCCGATCCGGGCCCTCAATACCACGAGATGAAATCACGATGAGCGCGATTCGCTGCCGACAACTGTGCAAGACCTTCCAGCAGGGTGACGAGATCATTACCGGCCTGGACCATGTCGATCTCGATATCGAAACGGGCGAATTCGTCTGCCTGTCGGGACCGTCAGGCTCAGGCAAAACCACGCTGCTGAACGCCATCGGCGGGCTGGATACACCTGACAGCGGCGAGATCACGATGGGCGACCTGCGCATCGACCAGCTCGATCGTGGCCGCCTCGCGGAGATGCGCCTGCACCATATCGGTTTCGTGTTCCAGGCCTACAACCTGATCGCGGTGCTGAGCGCGCAGGAAAACGTCGAGTTCGTGATGCAGGTGCAGGGTATCGAGGCCGGCGAGCGCCGGCGCAAGGCGCGCGAAATCCTGCGCGAGGTCGGCCTCGAAGGGCTCGAGGACCGGCGCCCGGCACAGCTGTCCGGCGGGCAGCAGCAGCGCGTCGCGGTCGCGCGCGCGATCGTCTCGCATCCCGACCTGGTACTGGCCGACGAACCGACCGCCAACCTCGACAGCGTGGCCTCGACGCAGTTGATGGACCTGTTCGTGAAACTGAACCAGCATCACCACACGACCTTCGTGATCGCGACGCACGACAAGCGCGTAATGGCATACGCGCGGCGCCTGATCCGCATGGTCGACGGCAAGATCGTCAGCGATGAGGCGCAGTAGTCTGCGCCGGCTCGAGCGCGCACCCCGCTCGAGCCTGCTTGCGCTGCTGGGCCTGCTGGCCCTGTCGTGCCAGCAGGCGCAGGCCATCGACCTTCGCGGCCACGTCAAGGGCCAGCTCACCTCGGTCGAGTTGCCGCGCGACAGCCTGCTGCGCGACTTCAGTGACGATCCGCAGCGCGACGCCGGCGGCGAACTGCGGTTAAACCTGCAGGACCGGCTGGACGGCTGGAGCTGGTACGTCGACTACCAGTTGCTCGCATTCACCGGCGATCGGCTCGAATTGCGCCAGCGTAATCCGGAGCTCGATTTCGGCGCGACGGCGCTGCCGACCGACGACCGTCGCGTGTTCGACCTGGAACATCGCATTCACGACGCCGACGACAGCGTCGTGTCGCACCGGCTGGACCGGTTTTACCTGGCCTACAGCAGCGCCAGCACGGTCGTCAATATCGGTCGCCAGGCAGTCTCCTGGGGCAATGGCCTGATCTACAACCCGGTGGATTTTTTCAACCCGTTCAATCCCGCCGCGGTCGATACCGAGTACAAGACCGGCGACGACATGATCTACGCGCAATACCTGTTCGCTTCCGGCGACGACCTGCAGGGCGTCTGGGTCGGACGCCGGGACGCCGATAACGACATTACCGAC
Source organism: Gammaproteobacteria bacterium (assembly GCA_030066085.1). GTDB lineage: Bacteria > Pseudomonadota > Gammaproteobacteria. The sequence goes on from JASJCI010000033.1 coordinate 73,118, forward strand.
GAGGTTACCAGCAGCGCGCTGAAGTACCACGGCTTCGCCGCCGGCGCCGAGTACGACCTGTTGTTGGGCGAACACTTCGACGAGCGGGTGCTCGCGCTCGGCGGCGCGCTCGACTTCGCCGAGGCGCTATGGCGGGCCGACCTGATGCACGTCGACAGCGACGACGGCGGAGTCACCAGCGCGGTACTGAACTGGTCGTATTCCTGGGTTGCATTCGAGCGCAACCTGAGCGCGGTCATCGAACTGCATCGCAACGGCTTCGGCATCGACGACGGGGACTATTCACCGCAGGCGCTGGCGGCCAATCCCGACCTGGTCGAGCGCATCCGGCGTGGCGAACTGTTCACCCTCGGCGAGCGCTACCTCGGAACATCGCTAACGATCGAGCTACATCCGCTGTGGCAGCTGACGACCACCCTGTTCGGCAATCTCGACGACGACTCGTCGCTGCTGCAGCTGTTCAGTCGCCACGACCTGGCGCAGGACCGGCAGCTGTTGCTGGCGCTGAACCTGCCGGCCGGCGACGACGGCAGCGAATTCGGCGGCATCGATTCGGCAGTGCCCGGGCGCACGCTCGCGCTCGGCACGTCGCTGTTCGCGCAGCTCGCCTGGTATTTCTAGGACGCGCTGTCCACGGGCGCGAATTCGACGCCGGCACGCCGTTCGAGCAGGTCGACGAGGCGATCGATGTGCACCGGTTTGAGCAACACGTCATCACAACCCGCCGCGCGCATTGCGTCGAGGTCGTCGTCGATCGCGTTGGCGGTTACCGCGATGATGGTCACGGCGTTGCCATCGTCCTGTTCGCGTATCCTGCGCGTGGCTTCGATACCACCCATGCTCGGCATCACCACGTCCATGAAAACGATTGGCGGGTGATGACGGGTATAAACGTCGAGCGCGCTGACACCGTCGTCCGCCTCCAGCACGGTAAAACCCGCCGGCGCCAGGATTTGCCGCATCAGGTCGCGATTGAGCATGCAATCGTCGACCACGAGCACCTTGCGCGCCACCTGCGCGGCCGCAAGTCGCGGCGCCGAACCGGCGGCCTCGTTGCCGGCATCCACCGATGCGACCTCGATGACCGGAACCTCGAGCACGAACTTGCTGCCCTTGCCCCGCTGGCTGTCGGCCTCGAGGCTGCCGCCCATCAGGCGCGCCATCTGCCGCGAGATTGCGAGCCCGAGCCCGCTACCGCCAGCCCGCTGACCCTGTTCGGTCTGCTCGAAGGCGGAGAAAATCGCTTCGAGCTGGTCGGCCTCGATGCCTTCACCGGTGTCCTCGACGGTGAATGCCAGCACGACGCGGCGGCCGTCGCGGCCGGCAACGGCCGCCGCCAGGCTAACCGAACCGCTGCTGGTGAACTTGAATGCATTCCCCAGCAGGTTGATCAGGATCTGCTTGATCTTGCCGCGGTCGGCCAGGACGTATCGCGGCAGCCCGGCGGCAAGCTCGCTGCGCATTTCGATCGCGCGCTGGCCATCGCGCAGCGCGAACATTTGTTCGAGGTCACCGAGCATCGGCGCGAGCTCGAATTTTTCCTCGGCAAGCAGCATGCGGCCGGCCTCGATCTTGGACATGTCGAGCACGTTGTCGATCAGGCCCAGCAGGTGTTCGCCGCTGCGGTTGATCGTATCGATCATGTTGCGATGGCGCGCGCCCAGCGACTGGTCGCGCTGCAGCAGCTGGGTAAAGCCGAGAATGGCGTTCATCGGCGTGCGTATTTCGTGCGACATGTTGGCGAGGAAAGTTGCCTTGGCCCGGGTTGCGGCCTCGGCCTGGTCGCGCGCGATCCTGAGCGCGTCCTCGGCGCGCTTGAGCTCGGTAATATCGTGACCTTCCGGCACCAGCATGATGACCTCGCCATGCGCGTCCCTGACCGGCGTTACCCGGAAATCGATATGCCGCAGGTCGCCATCGACGGTCGGGTGATCGGCGAAAAACTGGATACGCTCACCCGCGGCGGCACGATCGATCGCGTCGCGCAGGCGCAGCTGGATATCGGGATCGTGGGTCCACCACGGGCACTCCCAGAATGGCAGGCCGACCAGGTCTTCACGCCGGGCGCCGATCATGTCGAGCGCGGCCTGGTTGGCTTCCAGCAGGGTGCCGTCGCTGCGCAGCAAACCCTGCAGCTGGAACGAGGTGTCGAGAATTGCCTTGGCGCGCGCCTCGCTCTCCTGCAACGCGTCCTCGGTCCGCTTGCGCTCGCTGACGTCCGCCAGCACCGTGACCACGTGGTTGCCGGGCGCGGGGTGGCGGGACAGCTGGATGCTGCGCCCGTCGGGCGTGCGGTCCTCGAACTCGCTCGATTCGCGCGCGCGCAGCGACGCCAGCCGCTGCGCGAGAATTTCCTGCGGCGATCCTTCGCCGAGCAGAAGCCCCTGCTCCATTTCGTAACGCAGGATGTCCTCCATCGGTCGCCCGGGTACGACCAGGTCGTCCGGGTGCCCGTATATCTGCTGGTATCGTTCGCTGACGACAACCAGTTTCAGGTCGGCGTCGACCACGTACATCGCGCCCGGCATGTGGTCCATCGCAACACGCAGTTGCGCGGTCTGTTCCGACAACTGGCTGCAGACACGACACAGGCTGGCGACCTCCGCTTCGAGTTCGCGAATACGTTCGTCTGCCGGGCCGTCAGCATCGATGCCAGCCATTACTCGTTACCTCGCCAGGGTAGTGACCGTTGCAATACCATGTTTCAAAGTCTAGTTCAGAATACACCTGAGTTCGGCAGCCCGGCACCAGGCCCGGGCTCGATTGCCGCACACCGGCGGCACCAGCTCACAGCGCCCGGTAAAAACCATAAATCAGCAGCGCACAGGCCGGGAAAATCGCCAGCGTACCGATCGCGTACAGCAGGTACACCAGCCGGTTGGCCACCGCACCCTCGAGGCGCAGACCCCGCTCACCACTGACCGCGCGCATGGTCATCGCCAGCATCGAAGTCCAGACGAACACCACCACCAGCACCAGCGCTATCCGCAATTGCAGATCTGACAATACCGGCAGGTCGACCAGCGCGGCGAGAGCGAGCAGCATGACCGCCCTGCCGGCACCGCCGGCGTGCAGCAAATGCCAGGGCGCCTGGTCGCCACCGTCCTTGATTGCAAGATAGAGCATAAAGCCGGCGACGAGGCTCACCACCAGCACCAGTAAACCGTTCAACGCAAGCCAGGTCGCGAGTTGTTCCACGCTCAGGACCCTCCTGCTTCGTCGATGGATGGATACAGCCACGAATGCGACATTCCGGGGTGCCGGTCACCGTAGCGCCGCGGCACGTCCTGGGTCCAGTCGCTGGGAATGATCGTCGGCAGCAGCAACAGGAGCGCGAAGGCGAACCGCTTGGCGCCCACCCGGCCGGCCGCTGGTGACGGTGGCACGAGCGGCGCGCGTTCGCGCCCGCTCCCGCGATAAAACCAGATCAGCATGCCGATCCCGGCAAGCGCCATCAGCATATTGAACTCCTGTCCCGGCGGCAGTCCGTACAGGCTGGTGCGGTACTCGCGAAAGAAATCGATAAACACGCGCAGGAATCCGTACCACAGGATAAAGTGCGCGGTAAGCACCCCGCGGGGCGGGCCGGTTCTGCGAATCAGCAGCAGAACCGGGATCAGCAGCAGGTTCTTGGCGCCGTCATACAGCACTACCGGGTGGCGAAATCCCTCGAGATCGGGAAACTTGACCCCCCAGGGCACGTCGGTCAGCGCACCGACGATCTGGCCATCGATGAAGTTGCCGAGACGGCCGAAGCCCATGATGAAGGCGCCGGCGATCACCAGCACGTCGGAGATTTCGAAAAAGTGCCGACGGTACAACCGGCTGAACAGCCAGGTGGCGACGACGCAGCCGAACAGGATACCGTGGGTCGACATGCCGCCGAGCCAGATCGCCGGGATATACCAGGGGTGCGCGCCGTAGAAGGCCCACTCGTAAAACACGACCTCGACCAGGCGACCGCCGAGCAATACGCCAACGGCGAGAAACAGCACCAGGCTGTATACCCCGCCGGTATCGAGCGCGAGGTTTTCCCGGTTACGGCTCACCCACCACAAAGTGACCAGGAAACCCAGCGTATAGGTCAGTCCGTACCACCAGAAATAAACGCCGCCGAACGCACCGATCACCGGATCTATAGCATGCACGAACGGACCAGTCATGTGCGCCAGTAAAACCTCGAGAATAACCCCGGTGAGCCTAAAGCATCCGCTTCATGCTGGATTGATACGGATCATTCAGAGCAGGAAAAGATACATCCCCGGCCCGCGGGCTCGCTGGCATCGGCCGCGGTTGAGATTCAATGAGTGCGGGCGCGGCAAAAGGGGCCGCGGGGGCCCCTTTGCGTGATGATGATCGCCTGCCGGTACAGCCCCCGGGCTAAGGCGTCAGGTCGTGTGCCGCCACCACGCGCTCGAACGGAATCTGTGCACTGCGGTTGAGACTCTCGACGTCTGCTGCGCTCTGCGCCTCGAACAGGCACATGCAGCGTGCTTCTTCCGGTACGTAAGTGCTGCGGATGTATGTAACCGGCTTGCCCCCGGCGGTGAATTCGCGCGCGGTCTCGATCGCCGCCTGCTGCGCCGCGCCGAGTTGTTCCATGCTGATACCCGGCAGTTTTCTTTCTACCATGTAAACCGACATTGTATTTCCTCCCGTTTGTTTGCCTGGCCAGTATGGTCGGGCGACCGGTGGCAAACAAGGCAGGAGCGATTATCGATTCATAACTGCCATTTATGGAAACTCGCGGCATAATGGGCTAACACGATCGGGAGGAGCCAGCCGTGGAAATGCACCAGATCCGCTACTTCATAAGCGTCTGTCAAAATGGCAGCTTTACCCGCGCGGCCGAGGAATGCGGTATCAGCCAACCGGCGTTGACCACGGCGATCAAGAAGCTGGAAGCCGAGCTTGGCGATCCGCTGTTTCGCCGCGAGGGGCGCAAGGTTTTCCTGAGCCCGCTGGGCAAGCTGATGCGGCCGAAGCTCGAGAGCGTCATCGAGGACATGCGCTCGATCGAAATGACGGTGCAGGATTACAAGTTGCTCGAGCGGGTACCGCTGCGGCTTGGCATCATGTCGACTATCGGCGTAGACCGCGTCAGCCAGTGCATCGCCAGTTTCCAGCACGGGCATCCCGGTGTCGATCTCGAAATCTACCAGGGTCCGCTGGAGGAACTGCTGCAAAAACTACAGGCAGACGATATCAACATGGCGATCCTGTCTTCCCCCGAGGGTTTCGACGAAAGCTACCGTGTTCATCCCATCTACCGCGATCGCTACATGGTGATCTTCCCGCCGACACATCGCCTGCGCGAGCTCACCGCGGTCCGGCTGGCCGACCTCTCCGGCGAAAATTACGTCGATCGACTGGCTTGCGAATATCGTGAAATCGTGATGGCCACCTGCGCGGACCGGAACATCGAGCTGTACGCGCATTTCCGTGCCGAGCGCGATGACTGGATCCAGGCCATGGTTGCGCGCGGGCTGGGATTTTCGTTCATGCCTGAGGGCGCAATTACCCATGGCGGTGTCAGCAGTCGTCCCCTGGTCGAACCCGAGGTCAGCCGGGAGGTCAGCCTGGTCTACATGCCCGGGCGCAAACACAGCCCGGTCGAAAGTGCCTTCATCGACGAGGTCGACGCATTCAGTCAATCCCAGCGCGCCAACGAACTGAACTGATCGCCCCAACGGGCACGGTAAGCGCCCCGCGCAGCTCAGACGTCCGGTACCACGACGGGCTGCTCGTACTTGCGGTAAATACCGTCCTGCCGCTGCTCGGCCTCGTCGACCCGCAACTCGAGCAGGTAGTAGTCGCGCACCTTGTTGCCGACCAGGTCGAACCTGAAATACAGTTTATCCAGCTTGCCAACCGAGTGGGCGTAAACGTTGATGCGATCGACCGGACCGAACACCTCGAAAGCGACGAGTTGTACGTCCGCGCCGGCGTTACGCTCGCGCACGAACGCGATCCAGCGCACGAACTCCTCGAAGGTCATGTCCTGCTTGAAGCGGTCGTCGGTCCATTCGTAGGCCAGGCGCACGCCTTCCGGCGAATCGAGGCTCGACAGGAAATCGACCACGAGTTCGCCCGCGCGAACCTGGTCATGCACGGTTATGCCGGGATCGCAGCCGAGCAGCAGCAACGCACACAGCAGGTAACGTAGATGTCGACTCACTGCCGACCGCCACGCGCTGCCGATTCGATAGCGAAAGCGCGAATCATCGATCAGAACCCCTGCTTTTTCACGTTACGAATCCGCGCCTTGACCGACGGGGCTTCGTCGCGCAGCGCCAGTTCGAACAGCTGCTCCGCTTCGTCGCGATAGGCCGGGTAGCGCTTCGCGAGCTCGTAGAAACCGCCATAGGCCCAGGCCCTGACGAACTTGTTGCCATCCTGCAGGCTGCTGCGCAGGAACGCCTCGACCTTGTCGCGCTCCGCGTCGCCGATATGCAGGTATAACAGGCTCTGCAGCAGGTGCAGCCTGGCTTCCCAGGCCTGCAGCCCGGGCGCAAGGTCGAGCAGTTGGGCGGTTTCCGCTGCGCTCAGCCTGCCGCCGAGCTGGAGGTGACGTTTCAGCAGCCAGCTGGCCCCGGTTTCGAGATCACGCCGGCGCGTCAACTCGACCGCGCTCGCGGCGAAACCGCTGACGCCCCGGTAGCGCAGGTAAACGGCCTCGATATCGTCGGCCGATTTACCGTCCCACGCAAGAATCGCCTGTTCGAGGCTCATGTCGATCTCCGGCCGCCGATAGGCTTCATGCCTTCAACCACTGCTGGTACTGCTGCCAGTCGGCATCGATGATCTGCTGTTCCTCAGCCGCGCCCATACCGCTGCCGCCACGTCGCAGGTAACCCGGATACTCCGCCAGTCCGAGCGTGTCGCGATAGTCGCGCACGGCGTTTTCCATTTCCCGCGCCAGTCGCTCGAGATTGCCGTTGGCCAGCTTCAGGGCTGCCAGCCGAACCCGCTCGATTTCCCGATGCCAGGCTTCGCTGCCGTAGCGGTCGAGCAGCAAGCTCGCACGCGACCACTGGTCGGGCGTGAAATCCCGCCTGATCACGCGTTCGATATCTGCGTCGCTGACGTCGGGGGTCGGTTGCGAGGCCATAAGCGCCGGGGTAGTAGACTGAGCGGGGCTAGTTTACGCCATCAACGGCGCTTTCGGAAAACCGGCCACGGACGCCCGCCCGCTCGACAGTCAGGGATGATGATCGCCGATGCGCGCAAGCGGGGTAATGCCGACACCGCGCGCGTCGCAGTCAACGCGGCTTTCGACACCGTACACGTCGGCTATATTTTTCGCCGTCAGTACTTCGACCACCGGGCCGCTGCAGTGCAGCCGCCCGTGGTTGAGCAGGTAGAGCCGGTCGCAGAAGCGCGCCGCCAGGCCGAGATCGTGCAGCACGACGACGGTCGAGCGATCGCCGCGGGCATGCTCGCGCAGGATTTCCATCACGTGCAGCTGATGGTAGGGATCGAGCGCGGCCACCGGCTCGTCGGCGAAAATGAGCTCGGGGCCGGTAGCAAAAATACGCGCCAGCATGACCAGGGTCTGTTCGCCGCCGGACAGGGTCGTCACGACACGATTGCGGTACGCCAGGGTTTCGGTCCTCGCCATCGCCTGCTCGATGTGTCGGCGGTCCTCGGCAGTTTCCGTCTGCCACCATTTCTGCAACGGGATTCGGCCGAGTCCCACTACCTTTTCGACGCTGAACGGCCAGTCCGCCCTCGCTCCCTGCGCGAGGTAACCCAGGCGGCGCGCCCGCTCGTTCGAATCGACCGCGGCCAGCAGCCTGTCGTCCAGTCGCACCTCGCCGGCGAAATTGCTCTCGATCCCGGTCAACAGCCTGAGCAGGCTGCTCTTGCCGGCACCGTTGGGACCGATCAGGCCGATCATTTCACCCCTGCCGATGTCGATATCGATATCGGCGAGAATCTCGATCGCGTCGATGCGGTAATTCAGGTTGCTTCCGCTGAGCAGGCTCATGACTGCAGGTTGCGCGATTTCAGGATCAGGAACAGGAAGAAAGGCGCGCCGATCAGCGACGTCACCACGCCGAGCTTCATTTCGCCGTTGGCCGCCAGCAGCTGCACCGCGATGTCCGCGGCGAGCAGCAGGATCGCACCGGCAACGGCGCTTGCGAGCAACAGCCGGCGCGGCTCGTAGCCGACTAACGGCCGCATCAGGTGCGGCACGACGAGGCCGACGAAACCGATGTTGCCGGCTACCGACACCGCTGCGCCGACACCGGCACTGACCCCCAGGATCAGGACCAGGCGCAGGCGGGCAACGTCGAAACCCAGCGAACGGGCGGTTTCTTCACCCAGCGTCAACGCGTTCAGGAAGCGCCCGCAGTACAGAATCATGAACCAGCCGAGCAGCATGAACGGCAACGCGACGTAGAGCTCGTCGACGCTGCGATTGGCTACCGAGCCGAGCAGCCAGAACACGACCTCCTGGATCGCGTAGGGGCTTTCGGCGAAGTTCAGCGCGAGCGCGATCAGGGCGCCCGCAATTGCATTGATCGCGATGCCGGCCAGGATCAGCGAGATGACCGATCGATTCTGCCCGGCGAGCACGAACAGCACGGCTACCGCGGCCAGCGCACCAAGCAGGCCACCGAGCGGCAGGACCAGCCAGCTGGTGCCGGCCAGGCCGTAGTAAAACACGATCACGGCGCCGAGCGCGGCGCCGTTGGATACGCCGATGATGCCCGGTTCCGCCAGCGGGTTGCGCAGCAGGCCCTGCAGCGCGGCGCCGGCGATACCGAGCGTGGCGCCGATCACCAGCGCAAGCAGCGCACGCGGCAGGCGAATGTCGAACAGGATCAGCGTTGCAACCGACGTCCTCTCGCCGCGCCAGTCACGCAGCGCGTCCAGCAGGCCGACTTCCACCGGTCCCGCCTGCAGCGCGAGCAGGAATGCGCCCAGCAGCAACACCAGCAGCACGGCATGCAGCGCCGGGGCGGGCAGCGGGCGCAGCATCATCGGCGCGCCGCCATCATTTCGATCGCCTCCGCAATCATTGGCCCGGCGCAAATCCGCAGGCGTAGCGGGATATCCAGCGATTCGCGCGCGCTTACCAGCTTGTCGAGCACGGGGTGGCCGACGTAGGCAGTCGCCAGCGAGGCCGGGCGCGACAGGTCACGATCGACCTGCAGCACGTCGGGGTCGGCGGCAACCAGTCGTTCCAGGCTGAGCTGCTGGAAACCCTCGATGCCCATTTCGGCGGCGAGATTGCGGTAGCCGGCATGCGTGAAGATGTCGTGTTCGAGCGTGTTGGCACCCACGGTAAAACCGTTGGGCGCATAGGCGATGACGGTCTTTTGCGGACGGTCGGCATAACGCGCGCGGGTTTCTGCCAGCCGCGCGCGCAGCCGCGCAATGCTGTCGGCCGCGCGCTCCGGGTTACCGCTCCAGTCGCCGAACAGTTCGAGTACACGGTAGATATCCTCGATCGAACGCGCCTGCGGCAATTGCTCCACGCGGTAGCCGAGCTGGCGCAGGAACTTGGCCGTGTCCCAGGCCGTGAACTGGCTGGTTACGACGAGATCCGGCGCGTAGCGCACGATCTCTTCCACCGCACCGTTGTTGAGCGGCAGGTCGCCGACCGCATCGATCATGTAGGACATCTGCGGATCCCGCGCCCACAGCGACAGTGACGCGATCTGCTCCCGCTCGGCCAGCAGCAGCGCGAGCTGATCGGTGCACAGGCCCATCGAAACGATGCGCTGCGGCCGTTCGGCCAGCGCGCTGCCGGGCAACGCCGGCAGCAGCGCCAGCAGCAGCACGGCGGATCGAATGAGCTGCGACATTAACAGGTTCCCCGGTTGTTCGGCGCTATTGTCCGGATAACACGGGGCCAGTAAAGCCCGCGTGCTCGCGCAGGTCGGGATCACGCCGCGCGCAGCGAGATTTCGCCGCCGCCATGGCGCCTGTGCGGCGATTTGGCCGACGGACGGTAGATTTGCGACTACAGGCGGTCGTGAGCCGACCGATATAGCAACTATGCTTAAGATCGCGCGCACAGAATTGTGATCTGGATCACGCTGCGGATCGCCCCCGCCAGGGCTTGCCGGCACGCCAACCGCAGCGCGCGCACCACCAGCAGGCGGGCATGAGAAACATATGACAGCACCCAAACTCAAGGTTGTAGAGAGCGGTAAGGCCACCCGGTCGGTTTACCATTCGATTCAGAAATTCTCCCTGGAAGGCCTCAACGACCTCATCCGGGTACTGATGGAAAGCGTCGACGACGCGCTGTTCGAGCTCTCCGACAAGGTCGACAACGACCGCGAGCGAAACCTTTACTTCGAGGCCATGCGCGAGGTTCGCCTGAAACGCGACGGCCTGCAGAAGAATTTTGATCACGCCATGCACCGCCGCTTCGCGGCCTTCGCCAAGGGCAAAAAGCTCGCCACCGAAGTCGAAGACGAAACCGAACTGACGCTGGTCGAACTCGACGACCTCGAAGACAACATCGCGATCGAGAACATGGTCTCGCGGGCACGCCCGCAGTACGAGGATTCATTGCTGGCAATCAGCGCTCGCCTCAAGGTCGTCCTCAAGCGCGAAGCAATCGATGCCGACGACAATCCGCTGGATCCGCACGCCATCTGCGAGTGTTTCCACGAAGCATCGCAGCTGCTCGAAACCGATATCCAGATCAAGCTGATTTTCTACAAGCTGTTCGAGCGTTACGTGATGAACCGTCTCGGCCATTTTTACCAGGAGCTCAACGAGCTGTTCATCCGCAAGGGTGTGCTGCCCGAGTTCAAGGCCGACCAGGAGCGCATGGACCAGACCAGCCGCTTCATGGCCAACCGCATCCGGCCGACGGATCAAGCGGTTTCAGCACGCACGACGATGAGTCTCGGCGGCACGCCGGCGCCTAACGCAACCGCGGGTGGTGGCGATGGCGGCCTGTTCTCGACGCTTTCCCAGGCCGCGGCCGGAGGAGCCGGGGGTCCGGGCGGAGCGGGCGACGGCAGCGGTATCGCATTCGATGCCGGCGGCGGCGCTGTCGGTGGCGGTGCCGGTGGCGGCGTGGCTGGCGTCGGCGGTGGTGCAGGCGGCGGAGTAGCCGGTGCAGGCGGCGGAGTAACCGGTGCTGGCGGAGGAGTCGCCGGCGGTGCAGCCACGGGTGGCGTACCCGGTGCGTTCATCGCCGCGCTCAGCGATCTGCAGCTGGCCAGCCTTTCCAGCCAGCCGGTGCTGGCGGTGGACCCGCAAAGTCTCAGGGTCGACACCCGGCAACAGCTGGCGACGTTCCGCGAAAGCAACCAGCACCAGGTCGACCGGGACGATAGCCAGACCATCGACGTCGTATCGATGCTGTTCGATTTCTTTTTCGACGACGAGGCACTGCCGGCACCGATCAAGGTACTGATCGGGCGCCTGCAAATTCCGATTCTCAAGGTTGCCATCCTCGACCGCGAGTTCTTCAACCAGAAGAAGCACCCCGCGCGGCGATTGCTCGACAGTATCTCGCGCGCGGCCATGGGCTGGGGTGACGGTAACGAGGACGAGGCCGAACTGATTGTCAAGATCGAGGAAATCGTCAATTTCCTGATCAACGAATTCGAGGAAGACGTCGAGGTATTCGACGAAGCGCGTATCGAGCTGGAGAACTTCCTCAATAGCGAAGCAAAGCAGAGCCAGCAAAACGAGGCGGGGCTGCACCGGCGCGAACAGGCCCGCGACGAACAGATCGAGGGTGCGCAACAGGCGGCCGCGGATCTCGTGCACAAGCTCACCCACGGGCGCGAACTCAGTTTCGAGGTCAGCGACTTTCTCGAGACCACCTGGACCTCGGTGCTGTTCAATGCATACCTGTCGCTCGGCGAGGACTCCAACCACTGGCGCAACCTCAAGCGGATTTCGAGCACCTTCGTCTGGTCGCTCATTCCGAAACACAGCGAGGAGGAGCGGGTCAAGATCATCAAGACCATCCCGGCCCTGCTGCGCGCGCTGTCCAAGGGTATGGACCTGGTCCGCATCAGCACCGAGGTACAGAACCGTATCTTCCAGGTGCTCGCCAGCGAACACGCAAAGATCGTCAAGCAGACTTCGCGCAATATCGTTACCCGCAAGGACGACCAGACGATCTGGCCCGGTGACGGCGGTGGCGAAAACGCTCCGGAATTCGATTTCTCCGCCAATGAAATCGGCCAGATAGAGGTCGAGGAGATCGCCGTCGACGACGACTCGCCGACGATCATCGATGTCACCGCGACCGCCGAGGTCATCAACGACCTCAACCGATTCAGCGCGGGCGTCAAGCAGGGCCAGATCCAGGTCGACGAAGAAATCGTGATCCACTCGGAAACCACCGAAGACGCGGATCTTGCGGGCGGTGAAGACGACGGGTTCATGGCCGAGGCGCTTGGCCTCGAAATCGGGGCATGGGTCGAATTCAATGAAACGGAAGGCAAGACGCAGATCGCACGTCTGTCGTGGAAATCCAACGTGACCGGGAACTTCGTTTTCGTTAATCGCCAGGGACACAAGGTGCGCAACATGTCGGTGCAGGGTTACGCTAACGAACTGCGCGCAGGACGCGCCAGGAGTATCGAGACCTCCTCGGTCTTCGATCGCGCGATCTACACCATCATGTCGAAAATGAAGCACTAGGAAAAAACCACGGCAGTTCCTTGGGGGCCGGCGGCTTTCGCCCCTCGTTCACGGTACCGCCGGCCCTTTTCTTTTGCCTGGGGTAAAATCGGGGATCCTTTGCGAAATTCTTGTCCCGATGCAGGCATCCAGCCTCTCGTACACGCTGTTCGACAGCCCGCTCGGCCAGCTGCTGCTCGCCGGCAATGACGCCGGCCTGCACCTGGTCGGCTTTCCGCGCGGCAGCCGCAAGAAAGTGCCGCTTCCCGAATGGCGTCCCGATCCCACCCCTTTCGGCGAGGTCGAACGCCAGCTGGGGGCCTATTTTGCCGGCGAGTTGCGGGTTTTCGACCTGCCGCTGGTTTTTACCGGCACGGAATTCCAGAACCAGGTGTGGCGGGCGCTGTGCGAGATTCCGTGGGGCGAAACCATATCCTACGCCGAGCTCGCGCGACGCGTCGGCCGACCCACGGCGAGTCGCGCGGTCGGCGCGGCCAACGGCGCCAACCCGCTGCCGATCGTCGCGCCCTGCCACCGGGTAATAGGCGCCGACGGTTCGCTGACGGGCTTCGGCGGCGGGCTCGACAGCAAGCGCTTGCTGCTGCAGCTCGAGGGCGCCCTGCCCACCGATCCACAGCTCGACCTGTTGCCACGCTGATTACTGTTCGCGGAGCAGCGCACTATTCCCAACGGTATAGGCGCTCCCGAGCCGGGGATATGGCTTCGCCGACGCCGATGTCCTACTTTCGGCATTCGTTCAACCGAGCAAGGAATCGGCATGTCCTATACCATCGACCGCGTCATCGAGGGCGCGGACATCGACGACATCGACAATCGGACCCGGGCGGCGCTGGCCGAGCACGGCTTCGGCGTACTGACCGAGATCGACGTGCAGGCGACGATGAAGAAGAAACTCGACGCCGACATGGATCCGTACCGGATCCTGGGCGCCTGTAACCCGGGCATGGCCAAACAGGCCATCGAGATGGAACCCAATATCGGCGCGATGCTGCCGTGTAACGTGATCCTGCGCAAGGTAGGCGGCGGCGTACAGGTCAGCGCCATCGACCCGGTGGCGTCGATGATCGCGATCGAGAACGATGCGCTCAAGGGCGTCGCAACCCAGGTACGTTCGATGCTGGCCGACGTGGTCGCCGCTATCTGACAGCGCGCGTCATGGCGCGCCTGACGGCGCGCGAATGCGCACGTCGTTGATCACGCTAATCAGCACGAAGCTGAGCAGCATCAACATGTACCAGGACGATATCTTGGCGAAGGGCACCAGCTCCCAGCTGCCGCTCTGGTTCGGGTAAATCCAGATATTGGCCCAGGTCGCGATGTTTTCCGCGATCCAGATGAACAATGCGACGAGGAACCAGCCGAGCAACAGCGGCATGCGACGCGGCGTCCTGACCACGCGAAAGTAAATCGTCGTACGCCAGAACAGCATCACGGTGATCAGCAGCAGGCCCCAGCGCAAGTCGGGCATGAAGTGGTGGCTGAAAAAATTGAGGTAGATCGCGATCACCAGCCACACGGTCCAGACCTTCGGCGGGTAGTGCGAAAACTCGAATTCGAAAATCCGCCAGATGCGCGCGATATAGCTGCCGACCGCACTGTACATGAAGCCGGTAAACAACGGCACGTTGCCGATACCGAACACGAAATCCTCGGGATACACCCAGGAGCCGATGGCGTCCGAGGTCTTGAACAGCTCCATCACCGTGGCGACCGCATGAAAAACCACGATGACCAGCGCCTCGCGCAGCGTTTCCAGCCGCAACGCCAGCAGCACCAGCTGGAACAGCACCGCGGCGATAAAGATGAAATCGTAGCGATGCAGCCCCTCGATCGGGTACCACAGGCGAGTGCCGAGCATGATCGCCAGCATGAATCCGCCGAACAGGCAGGCGTAGGCCTGCTTGACGCCGAACAGCCAGAATTCGTGCAGGCCGTGCTTCAATCTACCCCGATCAGACCGGTGGCGGTGCACATACCTGGTCCCAGCCGTAGCGCCGGTCGATACCCCCGGTGTACTCGAAAATGTCCAGGATCGCGTCGAAAGCCGCCGGCGTGATTTCGACCTGCGGTGTCCAGCAGCCCAGCTGCTGGTAAACGCCGATACAGTGGGTCAGCGCGCGCGCATCGATAGCGGGAAAATAGCTTTGCACGGCAGCGGCTATCTCCGCCGCGGGCGCTTCGTTCAGATGTATCCGCGCAGCCGTGTAGGCGCGCGTGAAAGCCGCGGCGGCCGGGCTTTCGAGCCATTCCAGCGAGGCGGCCAGGCTGGAAAAGGCGCAGGGGCCGATCTGCTCGCCGACGCGTGCCACCACGTGACCGACGCCATCGAGTTCCAGCTGCTGCGGGAAGGGCCCCTGCTGCTGCACGTAAGCGCCGTGCCCGCGGCGGAAAGCGAGGTCGATTTCATCCGCCCCGCCCGGGGTAATCGGCTGGATGCGATCATAGTCGATACCGGCACGGTAGCAGGCATAACGAAACATCGCGTTGGGCTGGCCGCCGCCGAACATGACGACCTCGGTGCCTTCGAGCTTGCGCCAGTCGAACTCCGGATCCGGATCGCGCGCGGTCAGGAAAAACCCGTCCATTTCGTTGATCTGCGCAAAGTGCCGGGGGTAGTCGGTTTCACCCTGCGCCAGCGCGTTGAAGGCCTGGCTCGGCGCGGTCTGCACCACCTGCGCGCTGCCATCCATGATCGAATCGGTGGCAGGTTTGCCTGCCGCGGAAATCGACCAGTCGAAATCCACGCCCTCCCGCCCGAGGAAACCGCCCGCCATCGTCAGGATCAGGGGCGTGTAAAACGCGGAAAAAAGGGTGAACTGGATATGGATCACGGTCGATCTCCAGGGAGTCAGCGAATCACCTGCTGCCAGCACAGGTGCAGGGCATCGAGGCAGGAATGCGCCAGTCGCGCACAGCGTTCGGGACTCCAGCCCTGCTCGTCGTCAGGCGTGGCGATGGTGTCCTTGAACGGCATTTCGAGCGTCATCACGAGCGCGCCGAAACGCTCCGCGAGTGCGTTCGAACAGAGCGTCATGTTGGCCTGCCCGGGTGCGTTCGCCGGGTAACCGAACTCGACCTGGAAGTCGGGATTGAGGTTGGCCAGGGTGAGCTTGTAGAGCTCGAGCTGCTGCTGGCGCTCGGAATTCCAGCCGGGCGTGCCCTCGGTACCGGCAATAAAATTGTACGGCAGCGCTTCATCCCCGTGGACGTCGAGACCGAAGTCGAGTCCGGTTTCGATCATCCGCTTATACACGTGCAATACTTCCGGGCTGCGCTCGAGGCTCGGCTCGGCCCATTCGCGATTGAGGTTGGCGCCGGCCGCGTTGGTCCGCAGGTTGCCGCGCCGGCTGCCGTCCGGGTTCATGTTCGGCACGAGGTACAGCACCGCGCGCTCCAGCAGCTGGCGAACAACCGGATCGCTGGCATCGACCAGGCGGTCGACCAGGCCTTCCATCCACCATTCCGCCATGGTCTCCCCGGGATGCTGGCGGGCCACCATCCAGACGACCTTGCGCCCGGCTCCCGGCTCGCCGAAGCGCAGGCAGTCGAGCGCCTGGCCGTCGAGCGTATATCCCAGGGTTTCCAGCGCGCAGCGTTCGCTGGTTTGCGCATAGGCCAGCAGGTCGGCGTGGCGCTCCATCGAGTAAGGGGCAAAATAGGCGAAGTAGACCGAGTCAGCGCGGCTGCGATGCTCGATCGTCAACTGGCCGTCGACGTAGCGCGTGTCGGCGCGAAACCAGTGCTCGCGGTCGTAGCTCGCGACCGCGCGGTATTCGTTCCAGCCCTTCGGGTAGGCGGCGTCGCCGGCGTTTTCGATGACGTAGCGGGCATCGACATCGCGCGCGCCGGCCGCGCGAAAGTAAAACCACTGGAAAAAATCGGACGCGTTGTCGCGGCGAATGCGCAAGCGCACCGCCGAGGGGTCGCTGGCATCCAGGCACTCGATGTTGCCGCCGTCGAACTGGCTCGAAATAATCATGTAATCACCGACACACCCGGGATCGCGCTGCGGTGGCACACACGGCCGGGCAAAGTTTATGCTAAACCTGTATTCTGCACGGCGGCTGATCTTCCGGTCTGCCGCTTTGGCAAGATTCCAGAGAATACTGTATGCGTTGCGTTTTTACGATGGTTTTGCTGTTGCTCGCCGGCTGCGCCGACCTGGGTTACTACTGGCACAGCGCGCGTGGTCACATGGCGATC
The DNA here is from genome assembly GCA_030066085.1 of Gammaproteobacteria bacterium. Lineage (GTDB taxonomy): Bacteria > Pseudomonadota > Gammaproteobacteria. The sequence goes on from JASJCI010000033.1 coordinate 89,957, forward strand.
ACGAACGACCGGGAAGATATCCAGACCCTGCTGGACGATCCTGCCACCGACACGGCACTGCGCGAGCGCCTGCAGCTGGTGCTCGAGATACGCCGATTTGCACGCGACGAACTGGACCTGCCGGTAGGCGGCAGCTATCGGCAATACGTCGAACTCGATCGCCCCTGGGTCGTCCGCAACCTGTTTGCCGCGCCCGAGTTTTCGACCGAGCTTTACCAGTGGTGTTACCCGATCGTCGGCTGTGCCGGCTATCGCGGCTATTTCGACGAGGCGCGCCTGCAGAAATACGTTGCCGAACTCGAGGCCCGGGGACTCGACATCTACATCGGCAACGTCTCGGCTTACTCGACCCTGGGCTGGTTCGACGACCCGGTGCTGAGCAGTTTCATTCACTGGCCGGACTATCGGCTGGCGGGACTGCTGTTCCACGAACTCGCGCACCAGCGACTGTTCATCGACGACGACACCACTTTCAACGAATCCTTTGCCTCCGCGGTGCAACAGGCCGGCACCGAACGCTGGTTGAACGCGCGCGGCGAAACGGAACAGCTCGAAAGGTTCCGCGCCTGGCTGCAGTATCGCGAGAGCGTGATAACGCTGATCGAGTCGACCCGCGAAACACTGGAGCAGATGTATCGTCTCGACCTGGACGAGACAAGCCGGCGCGAGCGCAAGACCGAGGCTTTCATCGAGGCGCGCGCCAGGCACGCGGAGATTGCCGATCGTTTCGGTATCAGCGGCGGTTTCACCCGCTGGTTCGCGGACGATCTAAACAATGCCAAGATCGGATCGGTGTCGGCCTACAATGCCCAACGCCCGGCTTTCATCGCCATCCTGCAGTCACGGGACGGGGATTTCGACCGCTTCTACCAGTACGTCGAGCGCCTCGGGGAACGGCAAAAAAGCGAACGCGATGCCTGCCTGCGCGCCTGGGTCGGTGGCGACACGGCCTCCACTTGCCCGTAACTTCGGGCGCATGGATCCGGCCTAGAGTTGCTCGAGGGTAAACGGGCGCTCGTTTTGCAGCACCGGGATGCGGCTGCGTGCCCGGGCGACCCGCGCGAGATCGATGTCGGCGAATATCACCCCGGGTTCGGCGCCGCCGTCGGCCAGGATCTCGCCCCAGGGATCGATGATCAACGAGTGTCCGTAGGAATAACGCTTGTCGGCGTGATGTCCGCACTGGTTGGGCGCAACCACGAAGGCGCCGGTCTCGATCGCGCGCGCACGCACCAGGGTATGCCAGTGCGCCTGGCCGGTGGTTTGAGTAAACGCCGCCGGAATCGTGATGAGCTCGGCGCCTGCCTGCGCCAGCGCCCGGTAGAGCGCGCCGAAACGCAGGTCGTAACAGACCGACAGGCCGATGCGCGCCTGCGGCATTTCGACCACGACCGCGCGCTTTCCCGGCGTGATGAATTCCGATTCGAGATAGGCTTCGCCATTTTGCAGCTGAATGTCGAACATGTGCAGCTTGTCGTAACGGGCGCGAATCTCGCCGGCATCGTCGAGCACAAAACTGCGGTTATAGATCTGTTCATGCTCGCGGATCAGCTGGGAACCCACCAGCATCGTGACGCCGTGTTCACGCGCCTTGGCGCGAAACGCCGCGAGGCCGATGTCGTCTTCCTCGCTGAAAGTGGCGGGTGGAATACGCTCGTTGACCGGTTCGATCAGGCCCACGGTCTCGGGCAGCGCGACAAGGGTCGCGCCGCCGGCGACGGCGGTATCGATTTGCTCGCAGACCCGGTCGACGTTGGCCTGGACGTCGCGACCCGCGGTATTCTGCACGCAGGCCACGCGAAAATCAGTCATGCCGCAGCACCTCCTCCGGCGGATGATAATCGTAATCCAGGTCGCGTGCGACTTCGCGCTGGGTGACCTTGCCCCGGTGTACGTTGAGCCCGGCGCGCAACCACTGGTCTTCCATCAGCGCCTTGCGGTAACCCTTGTTGGCGAGCGCGATCACGTGCGGCAGGGTCACGTTGTTGAGCGCGTAGGTCGAGGTCCGCGGCACGCCGCCCGGCATGTTGGCGACACAGTAATGCACGACGTCGTCGACGATATAGGTCGGATCCGCGTGCGTCGTGGGTTTCGAGGTTTCGCAGCAACCGCCCTGGTCGATCGCGACATCGACGATTACCGAGCCCGGCTTCATGTTCCTGACCATTTCCGCGGTCACCAGCTTCGGCGCCTCGGCGCCGGGAATCAGCACGCCGCCGATCACGAGGTCGGCCTCGAGCACGTGGCGCTCGACCGCGTCCTCGGTCGAAAACACCGTGTTGGTGCCACGGCCGAACTGCTTCCAGTGGGCCTCGATCGCCTCCGGGCTGCGGTCGATGACCCAGACATCGGCGCCCATGCCGACCGCGATATGGGTCGCGTGGGTGCCAACCACACCGGCCCCGAGAACGACAACCTTGGCCGGATCGACCCCGGGCACACCGCCGAGCAACACCCCGAGACCGCCGTGCGGGTGTTCGAGGTTGTAGGCACCGGCCTGGATTGCCATGCGCCCGGCAACCTTTGACATGGGCGCCAGCAGCGGCAGGCCGCCGTACGGCGAAGTCACGGTTTCGTAGGCGACGCAGACCGCGCCGCTATCGACCAGCTCGCGGGTCTGCTCGGGATCGGGTGCGAGGTGCAGGTAAGTGAACAGCACCTGGCCCTCACGCAGCATCGCGCGCTCGACCGCCTGCGGTTCCTTGACCTTGACGATCAGCTCGGCGCTGGCGAATATGTCCGCCGCGCTGCCCGCGATACGCGCGCCCAGCGCGGCGTAGACGTCGTCGCCGACGCCGATGCCCTCGCCGGCGCCGGCCTCGACCATGACCTCGTGACCGTGCTTGATCGCCTCGCGCACGCTGGCCGGCGCCATACCGACGCGATATTCGTGGTTCTTGATTTCCTTCGGAACGCCAATCAACATTTCAGCACCTTCGCGGAACGGGAAAAACGCCAACCTAATCGCGCCGGCGACGGCGGGCAAGGGCCAGCCAGCTTAATTTACCGGACCAGCCGCGCGACGTTCCCAAGCGGGCTTTTCTCCACTAGAATAGGCCGTCCCATGGAAGCGACATCGACACCCAACAAGCTCATCGACCGCTTCGGCCGCACGATCAGCTACATCCGCCTGTCGGTCACCGACCGCTGCGACCTGCGCTGCGTCTACTGCATGCCGGAGAAGATGACTTTCGTCCCGCGCACGCAGCTGCTGACGCTCGAGGAAATGGAAGCGATCGGCCGTACCTTCGTCCGCCTCGGCGTCGACCGCATCCGCATCACCGGCGGCGAACCGCTGGTGCGGCGCAATATCCTGCAGCTGTTCGAGAACCTCGGTGCACTCGAGGGTCTGCGTGACCTGACGCTGACGACCAACGCAACCCAGCTGACGAAGTACGCCCCGGAACTGAAGGCAGCCGGCGTTACTCGCATCAACGTCAGCCTCGACACCCTGCGCGCCGACCGTTTCCGCGCGATGACCCGGGTCGGCGATCTCGAGCGCACGCTGGACGGCATCGAGGCGGCGCTTGCCTGCGGCTTCGACAAGATCAAGCTCAACGCGGTCGTGTTGAAAAACCACAACCACGACGAGATCCTCGACCTGGTGCGCTACTGCATCGAGCGCGGCCTCGACATCAGTTTCATCGAGGAAATGCCGCTCGGGCAGAACGATCACCACGACCGCGCGGTCGCATATTATTCCAGTGACCAGATCCTCGAGGACCTGCAGCCGCATTTCGACCTGGTGCCGAGCACCTACAAGACCGGCGGCCCGACCCGTTACTACCAGCTCAGCGAACACGGCAGCACCCGCGTCGGCTTCATTTCGCCGCACAGCCACAACTTCTGCGATACCTGCAACCGGGTGCGACTGACCGCGGAGGGCCGCCTGCTGCTGTGCCTGGGCCAGGAACACTCGATGGACCTGCGCCACGTGGTGCGCGCCAACCCGGGCGACGACGCGGCGCTCGAGCAGGCCATCATCGAGGCGATGCAGATCAAGCCCAGGGGGCACGATTTCAATCTCAATTCCCAGGAAATCCTGCTGCGGCACATGAACCTGACCGGCGGCTGACATGGCTTCCCTGCCGGCACGGCAACTCCCCGAGCTGAGCGACGCGGGTCTCAAGGCGACCGCGAATGTCAGCGCGCGCAACGAGTTCGGCGAGGCCGTGGACGGCGCCATCGCGGTCGAGCGGGCACTGACGATCTACCTCGACAAGCGCGAAATCGTGACCCTGATGACGCTCGGCAATCATCCTGAACTGCTGATCCTCGGCTGGCTGCGCAACCAGCGCCTGGTCGACAACATCGAGGCGATCGAAGCCATCCAGGTCGACTGGGAAACCGAGTCGGTGGCGATCAAAACGCGCGCGGGCGTGGCCGAACTCGACGACAAGCTGGCGCGCAAAACCGTCACCACCGGCTGTGGCCAGGGCACCGTGTTCGGCGACCTGATGACGGACATCGACCGCATCAGGCTGTCCGCGCCGCCGCTGAAACAGTCGGCGATTTACGCGCTGCTGCAAAACCTGAGTGACTACAACGAAATCTACCGCAACGCCGGCGCGGTGCACGGCTGCGCACTGTGCAGCGAGGACCAGGGTATCGAGCTGTTTATCGAGGATGTCGGCCGCCACAACGCGGTCGACGCCATCGCCGGACACATGTGGCTCGACGGCATCGACGGCGAGGACAAGCTGTTTTACACCACCGGCCGGCTGACCTCGGAAATGGTGATCAAGGTCGCCCTGATGCGCATCCCGGTGCTGCTGTCGCGCTCGGGCATCACCGCGATGGGCCTCGAAATTGCGCAACAGGTCGGCGTGACGCTGATCGCGCGCGCCAAGGGACGGCATTTCCTGGTCTATCACGGTGGCGACAAGATCGTCTACGACGCAATTCCGCCTTCCCGACCGGCACGCGGCGGGCGCGAAACGCGCCAGGCGCCGGACTAGCCCGGTTCGGGCACGGGCCGCTCGCTCCAGCGACTCACCAGCATCGCGATCACGGCGCCGATAAATGCGAGCGCCGCGTCCTTTTGCGCATCCCAGATATCGCCCTGCGTACCCAGGAACGCCATACCCAGTTCGGGTTCGACCACCACCGCGGCAATACCCTCGATGACCTCGTATATTCCGCTGAACGCGAGGATGCCGTTGATCGCAAGGAAGTAAGACCAGGCCCGCGTCACACCGGCCTTGCGCAACAGGATCTCGCGCATCGGCCAGGCCAGCAGCAGGCCGAAACTGAAGTGCACGATCCGGTCGTAGTGATTGCGCTCGAAGCCGAACCAGTCCTGGATCCAGAAACCGACCGGTGTCTCCGCGTAAGTGTAGTGCGAGCCGACCAGGTGCAGGGTTATGAACAGCGTGAACAGGCCGTAGGACAGGTTGGAGAAGCGGAAACGGCGATAGGTCGCGGCGAGCAGCCCGCAAAAGAAAAAGACCAGCAGGTTTTCCAGTAGCCAGTCGCGCGGGTAGAGCGGCTCGATAGCGGCCAGGATCCAGGCGATTACCAGCCATGCGACCAGCAACTGCAAGACCCGATCAGAGCGGAAGGCCAGTTCCTTCATGCGCAAATGCTAGCATGCGCTGCGCGCCATCACGCATGGAAGATCTGCACAAAACATAACCTGGATAGAGATATCCCGACACAGAATGACATGGGTCAATTGAATTCCGCCGCGGGGATGAAACGTTGCCAACGAGACAAAAACGATACGCCGAATTTCACGCAATATCGATTCGAACGATGAACCGGTAACGACCAACCATTAGCGCGCCGGCCGACAGGCGGTCCGCGGCTGGCTCTATCCCGACCGACGCCGGACCTCTGCATGTGCCTGCTCGCGCATGCGCCAGAGGATGCGCTGCCGATCGATCGCCTGCTGCCCGCCAATTGTAATCCCCGACGTGAGCTGGCACGGCTCGATCCGAAAGCGGGCAACCCGCTATCAGGTTTCGCGCAGGCGCGGCATCAGCTCGACCAGGTTGCACGGGCGCGTGCGATAATCCAGCTGCGCGCTGATCAGGCCGGTCCAGGCATCCTTGCAGGCCCCCGAGGAACCGGGCAGGCAGAACAGGTAAGTGCCGTTGGCAACGCCGGCCAGCGCGCGCGACTGCAGCGTCGACGTGCCGATCGACTGGTAGGAAAGCTGGCGGAAGGTTTCGCCGAAACCGTCGATGACCTTGTCCAGCAGCGGCGTTACCGCCTCCGGTGTGCCGTCGCGCCCGGTGACGCCGGTACCGCCGGTGGTCAGCACCACCTGCACTTCCTCGTCCACGATCCAGCGCGAGATCACCTCGCGGATACGGTACTTGTCGTCGGGTACGATCGCCTTTTCGGCGAGGCGATGGCCGGCATCCGTGAGTAGCGACACGAGCAGCGCACCCGATTTGTCGTCCTGCTCGGTACGTGAATCGGAAACGGTCAGCACCGCTATGTTCAAGGGCAGGAAGTCACGCGTTGCAGTCATGGCGTCCGCCGTTCAGTAGGAAATCTCGTCTTCGATCGACAGCGCATCGTCGATCACGTCACACTCGAGGGTAATCTTGACCCGCACGGGATTACCGTCCAGCCGGCCCTCGGCGTTGGCAAGATTCATCGCCCGTTCGATCTCGCGCTGCGAGTTGATTCCGACCTTTTTCAGAAACTTGCGTATCGACATGTTCAGCGTATCTTCATCCACCGGCAGGGCTCCCGTTTTGCTTGCAGAAACTCGATTTTAACCGTTTTTGGTCGGCGTCCCCAATCGGTATTCGCCCGCGGGCGAAACGCGCTAAACTACGCGGCCCGAGTACCGTAAGCGAGTTTCCCGTCGATGCCGTTTAAAATGCTGGTCCTGCTGCCGGCACTCTGGCTTCCGCTGCAATGCGGCGCGAGCGAGGCGTTATTGCGACTGGCCACGACGACCACGACCGCCAGTTCCGGCCTGTTGGACTACCTGCTGCCGCGATTCAGCGAGCAAACCTCGATACCGGTGCGGACGATCGTGGTGGGCAGCGGTAAGGCCCTGCGCCTCGGTCGCGACGGCGAGGTCGACGTGCTGCTGGTGCATGCGCGAACGGCCGAAGACGCGTTCATCGCCGCCGGCCATGGAATCAACCGCCGCGACATCATGTATAACGACTTCGTTTTGGTCGGACCGGCAACCGACCCGGCCGGTATTGGCGACAGCAGCTCGGCCAGTGACGTCATGCAGCGCCTGCACGCCGCGGCCCATCCCTTCGTGTCGCGCGGCGACGATTCCGGCACCCACCTGCGCGAACTCGAACTCTGGCGGCAGGCCAGGCGCGAACCGGACGGCGGCTGGTACCGCGAGGTTGGCCAGGGCATGGGCAAAACCCTGCAGATCGCGAACCAGATGGATGCCTACACGCTGGTCGATCGCGCTACCTGGCTGGCCCAGCGCTCGCGCCTCGAAATCAAGCTGCTGTTCGAGAGCGAACCGGCGCTGCGAAATCCCTATGGCATCATTGCCGTCAACCCGGCGCGCCACAGCGGCATCAATCACGCCGCTGCCGGGAGGCTGATCGACTGGCTGACCTCAGCGCCGGTGCAGCAGCTGATCGCCGGGTATAAAATCGACGGACGTCAACTGTTCTACCCCTGGCCGGATTGATCGTGGACCTGTTGCTCTCGAGTATCGCCGATGCCTTTCGCCTGCTGTTCAGCGGTGACGCCGAGGTCTGGCGAATCGTCGCGATATCATTCAGCGTTTCGACCACGGCGATCCTGGCCGCGGTGCCACCGGCGCTGGCAATTGCCTTCGTACTCGCCTACGCCAGCTTTCCCGGCCGCCGGCTGCTGATCTCGCTGTTCAATACTTTCCTTTACATCCCGGCGGTGGTGATCGGGCTAACCCTGTTTATCCTGCTGTCGCGCCAGGGCCCGCTGGGTGATTTCAGGCTGCTATTCACGCAGACCGCGATGGTCATGGGCCAGTTTCTGCTCGCATTACCGATCCTGGTCTGCATGCTGCACACGGCGCTGCAGTCCGGCAACCGCGCCGCCTGGGAAACTGCCCGCACGCTCGGCGCCGGATCGCTGCGTGCGGTTGTTACCGTGCTGCACGAAATTCGCTTCGGCCTGCTGGCGGCGATAGTCACGGCTTACGGACGCATCATTTCGGAGGTCGGCGCGTCGATGATGCTCGGCGGCAACATCGCCGAGTACACGCGCAACATTCCGACCGCGATCGCGCTCGAAACCAGCCGCGGCGCATTCGCCGAAGGCATCGCGCTGGGCTCGGTCCTGCTGTTGCTCGCGTTTTTACTCAACCTGCTGTTGCAGTACGCCCAGGGTAAGGGCAGTATCCACCCATGAAACGCGACAACCGCATAGCCTACCGCGCACTCATCAAGAGCTACGGCAAACGCCCGGTGCTCGAGGGCACCTCGCTGACGCTCGACGGCGGCGATTGTGTCGTCATCACCGGCGAAAACGGCGCCGGTAAAACCACCTTGCTGCGCATCCTCGCCGGACTCGAAAAACCCGACTACGGCAAAATCTCGATCGATGGCGGCAAATCGCTGAGCTGGCGACGGCAACGACGGCAGCTGCTGGCGACAGCCATGTACCTGCACCAGCAACCCTACATGCTGGACGCAACGGTGCGGCAAAACCTCGATTACGCGGCCAGGCTGAATTCGACACTCGTCGAGCCGCAACGGCAGGTCGACCGGGCACTCGACTGGGCCGGTCTCGCGGCACTCGCCGACCAGCCGGCAAAGAGCCTGTCCGGAGGCCAGCAGCAACGCGTCGCGCTGGCGCGGGCACGCCTGCGCGCGCCGCGTATCCTGCTGCTGGACGAACCATCCGCCAGCCTCGACAGCGACAGCCGCAGTCGCACCCTGCGAATGCTGAGCGAGTTTCGCGACAATGGGACCGCGATCGTAATCGTCACCCACGATCCGGAAGACTTTTTCACGCTCGCGAGCGAACGGCTACGGCTCGAGAACCGCCGGCTACACGCCAACCGGACCACCCGGCCCGGCGTGGTCGAGCTCGACCGGATCCGGCGCAACCAGGCGATATGAGCATCACCACTGCCGATATCACCGCTGTGATTCTCGCCGGCGGGCAGGGCCGGCGCATGGGCGGCGAGGACAAGGGTCTGCTCGATTATCGTGGTCGACCGCTGGTGGCGACCCTGATCGACAAGCTGCAGCAGCAGTCGGTCGCAATCCTGATCAACGCCAATCGCAATCCGGCACAATACGCTGCCTACGGTTATCCCGTGGTAGCCGATCGACTCGATGACTACCAGGGCCCACTAGCAGGCTTTGCCAGCGCGATGACCGCGGTCGACACGCGCTTCATCCTGACCCTGCCCTGCGACGCGCCGCTGCTGGCAGCCGACTACGTCGCCCGCTTTAGCGCCGCGCAGGCAGCCGCCGACGCGGGTATCGTGGTTGCCCACGATGGCGAACGGCTGCAGCCGGTGCACGCGTTGATCCGGGTCGACCTGTTACCCGACCTGCAGCGTTATCTCACCGCAGGCGAACGCAAGATCGATCGCTGGTACGCTCGTCACGACTATCGCGTCGTCGATTTTGCGGATCGCGCCGAGATGTTCCGCAATATCAATACCCCGGCCGATCAACAGGCCCTGGATAGTACGCCGTGAACGAGTCGATCCCCATCCTCGGCTTCAGCGCCTGGAGCGGTACCGGCAAAACCACGCTGCTGCGCCAGCTGATACCGGCCCTGCAACAACGCGGTTTGCGCGTATCGGTTATCAAGCACGCGCACCATCACTTCGACCTGGATTTTCCCGGCAAGGACAGTTACGAGTTGCGCAAGGCCGGCGCCAACCAGACCGTCATCTGCACCACGACACGGATGGCAATGATCACCGAGTTCGATACACCGGCGCAGGAGCCAGCGCTGGCCGATATCGTCGCCATGCTCGACACCAGCCGGGCCGACCTGGTGCTGGTCGAAGGCTACAAGGATATCCGCTTTCCGAAGATCGAACTGCGCCGGGCGGCGCTGGGTAAACCCTGGCTCTACCCGCAGGACGACAGCGTGATCGCGATAGCCTGCGACGAGGGGCCGGCCGGTGACATCACCATTCCGTTGCTCGATATCAACGATATCGAGGGGATTGCCCGATTCATCTGCGCGGATTTTCTCGGCGATCGACAAGCCGTCGTTTGACGCGCCGAGCTAGTCGAGCTGCGCGCGCGCCCAGCGCACGATGTCGGCGGCGTTCATCGCACCCGGCTGGCGCGCGATCTCACGACCGTGGCGAAACAGCGCCAGCGTAGGAATACTGCGAACGGCAAAGCGGGCGCCGAGCTGCGGCTCGGCCTCGGTGTCGACCTTGGCCACGCGCAGCTGCGGCTCGAGCTCGCGCGCGGCCTGTTCGAACTGCGGCGCCATCATGCGGCAGGGTCCGCACCAGGGAGCCCAGAAATCGACCAGCAGCGGCAGGTCGCCGCGCCCGGCGTGACGATCGAAGCTGGCGCTGGTCAGGGCCAGCGGCCGACCGTCGAACAGGGGCTGATGGCACTTGCCGCAGCGCGGGTTGTCGCCGAGTCGGTCCCGCGCGATTCGATTGAGCGCGCTGCAGCCCGGGCAGACGACGTGCAGCCTGTCCATCAGCAAGTCCCCGGTTCGAAATGACGCAAGCGAGCCCGCAGGCTCTCGACTTCCTCGAGCAGTTCCAGCGCGAGCGCAATACCGGGTGTATTCACCCCCAGGTCGCGCTGCAGGCGCTGCGCGCGCCGGACCCGGCGCAAGTGAAGCGCGTGAAAGCGCCAGCGCGCCGGAGTGCGCCCCCGCGGCTCGACGATCCCTTCCTCGACCAGTTCGAAAATGCGCTCGGCCGGCAGCTGGCAGGCCCGGCAGAGTTCCGCCAGCGACAGCTCGATGCCGTCGTCGAGCAGTTCACCGCGCAGCGCGTTGTCCGCTTGCGCGCGGCTCATGACCTGACTCCGAGCCCGGCACGCGGATCGAAACTGGTGGCGCGCTGCAGGTCGAGGTAAGCCTGCTTCGCCGCTTCGCTGTCGGCGCGCGGCAGCACAATTTGCAGGACCACGTAGAGATCGCCCGGCCTGCGCGCCGGAATACCGCGTCCCTGCAGGCGCAGCTTGCGCCCGGCCGCCGAATTGGGCGGAATCTTCAGGTCGATTCGTCCCTCCGGGGTCGGTACCTGCACGCTGGCGCCGAGCGCCGCCTCCCAGGGCGCAACCGGCAGATCGATGAAAATATCGGTGCCGTCGACGCGGTACAGCGGGTGTGGCTTGAAGTCGACTTCGAGAAACAGGTCGCCGGCTTCGCCCTGCCCCATTCCCGGTGTGCCCTGTTTGCCCAGCCGGATGTGCTGACCCTGGCGCACACCGCGCGGGATGCGCACGTTGAGCGTGCGCTCGCTGACCTGCGGACGCCCGTCTGCTCCGAGCCGGCTCTGCTGCAGCGTGATCGTGCGCGTGGCGCCGCTGTAGGCATCCTCGAGGTCGATGCTGATGCGGGCAAAGGTATTGTCGCCGCGCGCGTGGAACTCGCGCCCGCCGTGACCGCCGAATCCGCGTCCGAACAGGGTTTCGAAAAAATCGCTGAAATCGGCCGAGTCGCCACCGCTGAAACCGCCGCCGTGAAACTCGAAGCCCTGGTTCCAGTCCGGCGGTGGACGAAAATCCTGGCCCGCCTGCCAGTTGGCGCCGAGCCGGTCGTAGGCGGCACGTTTTTCCGGGTCCTTCAGCACCTCGTAGGCTTCGCCGATTTCCTTGAAACGCTGCTCGGCATCGGTTTCCTGGCTGACATCCGGGTGATACTTGCGCGCGAGCTTGCGGTACTCGCGCTTGATTTCATCCCGGGTCGCGCTGCGCTTGACGCCAAGGGTATCGTAATAGTCTCTGAACTCCATCGTATCTCGCGTGAAAACGGCCGGGACCAGGTCCCGGCCGCTGAAAGTCTGGTTTCACAATATCCCCCATTAATGTGGGGATAATCGGGCGAGATACAAGCCTGTCCGCCTAGCCGCCCGCCAGGCCCGGCCAGTTACGATCGCCCGCGGAAATCCTGTCATCGACGTCCTTGAGCCAGGTGCTGCGCACCGACAGGGAGTAATTCAGAAAGAGTCTGCCGTTGTGAATGGTCCAGGCCTCGGGCACGGTCGATGCGGTGTAACCCTCGCTGACCGCGTAGGCACAAAAACCGTTGTAGGCCGGCGCATATTTTTCCGGGTCGGCGGCAAACAGGTCCCGGTTGGCGGCACTCTTGAAGTGCCACTTGTGCCCCTTCCAGTCCAGGCTGTATTGCGCGTCGCCCTTTACCGGCTTTTGCTCGAGGTGGTAGGCCACCGGATCGTAGCCGCGAATCGCGGCGCCCCAGCGGCTGAAAACCTTTTCGGCCGCGAGCAGCGGCCGGCTCACCAGCATCAGCGCGGGCAGACAAACAAACGTGCGACGTAACATGAATTCCCCGAATCAGAAAAGAGCGACGCCCTGTTAGACGCCTCGCCGCCGATAAGTTCCACCGGCAGGCGCGCGAGACCCGGCAGGCACGGGCGTTGATGCTGGCAAAGGCAGGTTATTCGACGCGGACGATGAACAGCTTGCGCTCGTTGGTTTCGAGGTTGAACTGGGAACGGCTGGTATGGTTGATATGCCGACCGTAACAATGCAGCGACAGGGTCATGCGGTCGCTTTCGTTGCTGACCCGATGGATGCCGCCGGTTTTCACGCACACCAGCTCGCCTTCGGGTGCGGCAAAATCGTCCTTGACCTCGAGCTCGGCGTAGTCGTCGCGGCTGCCGTCGTCGACCCGCCGGTAACGCACGTTGCGTTCGGTGCCCTCGATACCCGCGACCAGCGCCCAGGTACCGTGATCGTGCGGTGGAGTGCCGCGCCCCGGCAGCCAGTTGACGACGAACACGGCGAGGCTGTGATCGGCTTCTTCGTGCAGCAGGTGCACGCCGAATCCCTGTTCCTCGTCGGCTTCGTAATACTCTGGCCGCAACCAGGACTTGTCCGCCACCAGGCGTTGCGCCAGCGGCCCGAGGCGGGTAAAGATCTCGTCTTCGTCGGCGGCGGAGCCGGCGATCGTGCGCAGGTCGGCGACGTAGTCCTGCACCGAATATGTTTCGCTCATGGTGTTTACCTCGCTTGCCGGTCGCCGCCACAGGCGGGACAGTTGGGATTTTTCGGCAGGGTAACGCCCTGCCACTGCATTGCCAGCGCATCGAACAGCAGCAGCCGATTGACCATTTCCTCGCCCTGGCCGGCCAGCAGCAGCAGGGTTTGCACCGCCTGCATGGTGCCGATCACGCCGACCACCGGGCCGAGCACGCCTTCGAGTTCGCAGGATTCCTCGGCGCCGAAAGCCCGGGGGTAGAGGCACTGGTAACAGGCGCTGCCAGCCGCCGGCTGGTAGTTCATGATCTGGCCTTCGAGCCGGATCGCGGCGCCGCTGACCAGTGGCGTGGCGGTGTCGACGCAGGCCCGGTTGACCTCGAAGCGGGTCGGAAAGTTGTCACTGCAGTCGAGCACGATATCGGCCGCGCGCACCGCCTCGACCAGCTCGCTGCCTTCGAGCTGGTAACCGATCGTTTCGACCTGGCAATCCGGATTGAGCGCCGTCAGCGTGCGCTTGCCGGATTCGACCTTGTCGTCGCCGACCGCGTCATCGGCGTGAATGATCTGGCGCTGCAGGTTGGAGCTTTCGACCACGTCGTAGTCGCACAGCACCAGTTTGCCGATACCGCCGGCGGCGAGGTACATCGCGGCCGGTGATCCGAGGCCGCCGACACCGATGATCAGCGCTGTTGCATCGAGAATCGACTGCTGCCCGGACTCGCCGATCGCCGGCAGGCGGATCTGGCGCGCGTAGCGATCTTTATCCGACTGGTTCATCCCCCGCCCTTGTGAAAATACTGGTGAAAGCGATGAAAAAACGCCTCGCGCGCGCTTTCGTCAGTACCGGTAAAGCGGAATTGTACCTTCAGTACGGGTAGATTGAACAATCCGAGCTTGCGCGCGGGTTGCTCGATGACCCGGATGACCAGGTCGAAAGGCCGGTCGTCGCGCGAGATCGACCAGCAGTGGCGCGCGGTCCCGTGCAGGACATAGCCGCTGTCGCGGGTCACAAAAGGGCCACCGAGGACCTTGCCGAACTCGTCGGCGCCATAGCCCATTTCATACTCGACCTCGTGCGAGGCGGACATGGCCTCAGCCGCCGGCGACCGGTGGCCAGATCGAAACCGTATCGCCTTCGACCAGGACGCGCTGATCGCGGGGCTCGCCACAGTTGACGAAATGCCCGTTCACCAGCACCAGGTGCGCCTCGGCATCCGAGATATGGTATTGCCGGATCAGCTGGTTGAGCGTGATACCGTCGTCGACGCGTATTTCCCGCCGAAACCGGTGCTTGCCCGGCGGCAGGTATTTCATCAGCGACGCATACAACTCGATATTGACGTTCATACCCGCTCTCTGACCGCCGGCGGCCTCAACAGTTTCAGGAATAACCGAGTTCCTGGGTACTGGCGAGGTAAGCCTCCATGACCGCGGTGGGGTCAGCCATCAGCCGGTCCTTCCAGTTGGCGAGATCGATCTTCGACTCGATCAGGCCGCGCAGCACGCCGACGTGCTGGGTCTTGCCGACGGCGCTGGCGCCGACCAGCGTGTTGCCGTCGAACTGCAGGTTGATGTACTGGAACTCGTCCGGGTTGTACAGCTCGGTGCTGTCACCGCCGTCGACGCCCATCCACAGGCCGAAGGAACAGGAAATCAGCCCGACGGTATCGAGTACGTTCATGTTGAGCGTACCGTGGTGCTCGTCGTCGCGGCCGGCCATGTTGAGCGCGGCGATGCGGCCGTGATCGGTCGCGGTCGGCTGGATCGCCTGCACCTCGAAGTTGCCGGTCGAAAAATCCACCCCCTGGGCCACGTCACCCGCGGCGTAAACGTCCGGGTTGCTGCTCTGCATGCGGCGGTTGACCAGGATTCCCTGGTCGAGCTTGATATCGGTACCCTCGACCAGCGAAGTGTTAGCCTTGACACCGGTGGCGGTAATCACCAGCGCGGCGCTGAGCTTGCCGCCATCACTGAGTTCGACCTCGACCTGGCCGTTGCCGGCATCGGCGATGGACTGCACGCTGCACGAGGTGTGCACATCGATACCCTCGTTCTTGCACCAGGTTTCGAGCAGGCCGCCAGCCTTGTCGTCGAGCATGCGCGGGACCATGCGATTGCCCATCTCGACTACGGCGAGATTCACGCCGCGCTTGACCAGCGCCTCGAGAATGATGCAGCCGATGAAGCCGGCGCCGATCAATACGACGTTCGATCCCGGCTGCGCCAGGCGGATGATGTTGCGCGAATCCTCGAGCGTCCAGCAGGAATGCACCTGCGGCAGGTCGAGCCCGGGAATCGGCGGACTGATCGGGTTCGAGCCGGTCGCGATCAGCAGCTTGTCGTAAGCGCGGCTGCTGCCGTCGGCCAGCGTCACGCTTTTGCCCGCGGTATCGACCGCGTCGACCTTTTGCTGCACCACCTCGATATTCTGCGACGCGAAGTGCGCCCTCGGATCGCGCAGGTAAGTGCCCGACTCCTCGATATTGTCGATCAGGTAGTACGGAATCGCCATGCGCGAGTACGGCGGTTCGGGTTCGTCGCCGATGATGGCTATGCTGCAGTCCGGATCACATTTGCGCAGGGTCTCGGCGGCGACCACGCCGGCCGGCCCTGCCCCGATAATCAAGTGTTGCATGGTTTACACCCTAACAGAGGAAAGCCCCCGCCAATGTGGCGGGGGCCGATGGATCAGAGCGAAAGCCGCTGGCGGGTTTCGTCGGTGACCTTGCCGTCCGGCGTCCAGCCGCGGATCTCGTAGTACTTGGGCAGCATTTCGCCGAGCCGGTTGACCTGGCCCTTGGTCGGCCCATCCTTGATCGCCTCCTTCAGCAGGCGCTTGGGCAGCTTGTCGTCATCCGCGGTAAAACCGGCCGCCTCGTTGAACAGGCGCTCCATGTTCCAGATGCGCTCACCGGCTTCGAGGCAGTTTTCGACGCTCCAGTCGCCCTCGCAGGCGGCGTCGATCTGCGGCGCGATGTTGTCCATGCCCCAGGCGAAGGTGGTGAAGATGCACAGGCCGGCGGAATCGACCAGCGCGGTCGCGTCCTGGAAGGCCTTGACCAGCTCCGGCTTGCCGTCGGTATCGTTCATCTCGGTCTTGACCGGGATACCGAGCACCTCGGAAGCGATGGTGTAACCGCGCAGGTGGCAGGCACCGCGGTTCGACGTCGCGTAGTTCAGGCCAATGCCCTGGATGCCGCGAGGGTCGTAGGCCGGGAACTCCTGGCCCTTGACGCTCATCGACAGGTCGGGCTTGCCGTACTTCTCGGTCAGGCGCTTGGAACCCAGGCCAAGGTCGTCGGCAAAGGCGCCGCCCTGGCACATCTGCTCGGTGATCGCGACGAAGGCCTCGGCATTGCCGAAGGTCAGTTCGACCCCGCCGGTGTGCTCGGTCGTAATGACGCCGTCCTCGAACAGCTCCATTGCCGCGGCCACGGTGGCGCCGAACGAAATCGGATCCATGCCGTCTTCGTTACACAGGAAATTGACGTAGGTCAGCGCGTCGAGATCGTCGACCCCGGTATCCGCGCCCAGTGCCCAGGCCGCCTCGTACTCGAGACCACCCGAAGCACCCTGGTACTGCGGCTTGTCCTTGACCGAGAAATGCGTCGGGTCGACGGTAGAGATACGTCCGCAGGCAATAGTACAGCCGAAGCAGGCGCCGTTGGTGGTCAGGTTGGGTTTGCCGTCGCTCTTGCGCGGCTCCGCCATGGCCTCGGCGGAAATGTTCTCCGCGCCCTCGAAACCGACGTCGCGCATGTTGCGCGCCGGCAGGCCGCCGATGCCGTTGATGACATTCATCAGCACCTGGGTACCGTAGGCCGGCAGACCCTGGCCGGTAACCGCGTTTTCGGCGAGCACTTCCTTGCCGTCGTTGGTGGCCTGCATGAAGGCGCCGGCGTCATCGACGTTACCGATACCCTGGGTACCGCGCACGGCAACCGCCTTGATATGCTTGGACGCCATGACGGTGCCCACACCCGAACGCCCGGCGGCGCGGTGCTTGTCGTTCATGACCGCCGCGTAGAGGCAGCCATTTTCCGCGGTGCGGCCGATGCAGGCGACGCGCATCTGCGGATCCTGATGCGTGGCGTGAATGATATCGTCGGTTTCCCACGCGGTCTTGCCCCACATGTGGGAAGCATCGCGCAACTCGGCATGGTCGTCCTGGATCAACAGGTAGACCGGCTTGTCCGACTTGCCTTCGAAGATGATCATGTCCCAGCCGGCGAACTTGAGCTCGGCACCGAAGAAGCCGCCCGAATTGGAGCAGGCGATGGCGCCGGTCAGCGGTCCCTTGGTGATGACCGAGTAGCGGCCGCCGGTGGAGGCCATGGTGCCGGTCAGCGGCCCGGTGGCCATGATCAGCTTGTTTTCCGCCCCGAGCGGATCGCAGGTCGGATCGACTTCCTCGCTCAGGTACTTGGAGGCCAGCCCGCGCTGACCGAGGTAAAGCGCCGCCCATTCCATGTTGAGCGGTTCGGAGGTACAGGTTCCCTTAGCGAGATCTACCCTCAGTAATTTTCTGGTCCAGGACATGATTGTTTCTCCCCATCAGGCGTTGGCTTCGGCGGAAGGCAGACTCTTGGCCGCGGAGGCCATCATCCGGTCGTAACCGGTCCAGTCCGCATCGACGTAGGTGATCGCATCGGTCGGGCAGGCCGCCGCGCACTGCGGATCGCCCCCGCACAGATCGCACTTGACCACCTTGCCGGTGGCCTGGGAGTAGTTGATCGTGCCGAACGGGCAAGCGATGGTGCAGACCTTGCAGCCCACGCACTTGTCCTCGTAAACGACCTTGGCGCCGGTGCTGGCATCGATACCGATTGCATCCACCGGGCAGGCACGCATGCACCAGGCCTCGTCGCACTGGGTGCAGGTGTAAGGCGCGAATCGACCCTCGTGATGGAAGGTAAACACCTTGATGTAGGATCGGGATGGATTGAAAGTGCCGGTGTGCTCGTAGGAGCAGGCCATTTCACACTGAAGACATCCGGTACATTTACCCGGATCGATATTGAGGGATTTCTGCATCTCAACCTCCGTTTAGTATTTATTATCATTCCCATCAGCGAACCGGTTGCGTCTTCGTCGTGGGAACTTCTTGCGCCGTAAAATAACACTCTCGGAGTTGCATTTACAGCCCCAGCCACCAATTTATTCGGCCTGCCGGCCCCGATTTTGTTCTACAATTGGGGAAGCTGTACCAAGCCGCCGCATTCAACCCGGTCACGGGCCGGGGGCAGGTCCGCAACCAGCCGCAATATAGGCCGATGAGCACCCAGATCGAATCACAACCCAGCTGCGCCGATCCCTTCGACCCGAGCTCGATCCCGCTCGACGAAGCCCTGCGCCGCATCGCCGAGCGAGTGCAGCCGGTGCACGCCTGCGAGCGGCTGCCGATCCGTGAATGCCTCGGCCGGGTCAACAACGAGGCGGTCAAGTCACCCCACGATATTCCGCCGCATGCCAACTCGGCGATGGACGGCTTCGCGCTGGCGCATGCCAGTCTCGCCGCCGACGGCATTACCGAGCTCGACGAAATCGGCACCGCCTATGCCGGCAAACCCTTCGACGGCGAGGTCGGCAGCGGCCAATGCGTGCGCATCATGACCGGCGCACTGGTGCCGCCGGGCAGTGATACCGTCGTTATGCAGGAACAGGCCGAGGTTGGCGCAGACGGCAGGATCCGTGTCGATGCCAACCATCGCAGCGGCGAAAACATTCGCCGCGCCGGCGAGGATATCGCCCGCGGCGATATCGTGCTCGATGCCGGCGCACGCCTGAACCCGGCGGACCTCGGCGTACTGGCCTCGCTCGGCATCGGCCAGCTGCAGGTCAAGCGCAAGCCGGTGGTGGCGTTTTTCTCGACCGGCGACGAACTGGTATCGATCGGCGAGCCGCTCGAACCGGGCAAGATTTACGACAGCAACCGTTACACGCTGCACGGCATGCTCGCACGCATGGGAGTCGACATGATCGATCTCGGCGTGGTGCCGGACGAACCCGACGCGATGCGCGCGACCCTCGCCGACGCTGCCGCGCGCGCCGACCTGATCCTGAGCACCGGCGGTGTCTCGGTCGGCGAAGCCGATTACATCAAGCCCGCGCTGGCAGAGATCGGTACTACCGAGTTCTGGAAAATCGCGATCAAACCGGGGCGCCCGCTGACGCTGGGCCAGATCGGCGCCAGCATCTTCATGGGCCTGCCCGGCAACCCGGTCGCGGTCATGGTGACCTTCAGCCAGTTCGTGGTACCGGCAATCCAGCTGCTGGCCGGCACCGAGATCCGTCGCCCCGCCTTGTTTCGCGCGCGCGCGCTCGACGCGATGCGCAAGAAACCGGGACGCTACGAATTCCAGCGCGGTATCGCCACGCAGGACGAAAGCGGCGCCTGGCAGGTCGGCAAAACCGGCAAGCAGGGTTCCGGCATCCTGACCTCGATGGCGCGCGCCAACTGCTTCATCGTGCTGCCCGACGCCAATGACGGGGTCGAGCCCGGCGACGAGGTCGACATCCAGTTTTTCGACTGGTCGCTCTGACATGGCGCAGGTGCTGTTTTTCGCCAGCCTGGCCGAAGCGCTCGACACCCGTGCCGAGGCAATCGAGTTGCCCGCCGACTGCACCACCGGCGCCGGCCTGGTCGCATTGCTGCGCGCCCGCGGCGAACCCTGGGACAGCGCCTTCAACGGCGACACGCCGGTGCTGATCGCGATCAACCAGGAAATGACCGACATCGACGCCCGCATAGCCAACCACGACGAAATCGCGTTTTTCCCCCCGGTCACCGGCGGTTAATTATCTTCCGGCAGGCCTGCCTGCCGCAGCGCCTGCAGCATGTGGTCGATGTCTTTCGGATCTTTATAAAGGCTGTCGCGACGCCGTTTGGCGAGTGACAGATCGGGGTTGATCGTGAGCGCCTCTTCCACCGCCCACTCCGCATCGTCGATCCGCCCGAGCATGGCGTAGATCGCGGCGAGGTTGAGCCGGTAACCGTCGAAGCCCGGGTTGCGTTGCACGCTCTCCTCCGCCCTCGGCAATGCATCCTGGTAACGCTTCAGCAGGAAAAGAATGCGGCTTTCGATTCCAAGGTAGACACCGGTACTCTGCGGATTCAGGCGCCGGGCGAAGGCGAGCGAATCCAGTCCCTGCTGATACCGGCCCATGTAGCTCGAAATGAATGCCAGGGTTGCGTGACCGTCCGCGTAACCGGGATGTACCTCGATGGTACGCTTCGCGGCAGCCAGCGCGGCGTCATGCTGGCGCTGCGACAGGTGCAGGATACTGCGGGTCAGGTATATCTGCGGGATATCGTCGTCGATCGCGAGCGCACGACTGGCAAACTCGAGGCCCTGGCGGATGGATTCATCCCGGTCCTCGGACCAGTAAAAATTGACCTCGGTGGCATGGGTCAGCGCAATATTGGCGTATGCCCGCGCATAGTTCGGATCGAGCTCGGCGGCGCGCTGAAACAGGTCGCGCGATTCCACCATGCCCTCGCGCGTGTAAACATTGTACAGTTCGATTCCCCGCAGCAGCAGGTCGTAGGCTTCCGGCACCGTGGTTTCGACCCGGCTGAACTGCTTTTCTTCTTTTGCCGTCAGGGTGACCTGCAGCGCGGCGACGATATTGCGATTGACGCGATCCTGCAGCGCAAACACGTCGGCAAGCGCGCCATCGAAACGATCTGCCCAGATATGGCCCCCGGTCGAGGCGTCGATCAACTGCGCATTGATCCGGACCTGGTTGCTGGCGCGGCGCACGCTGCCTTCGAGCACGAAGCGCACGCCCAGTTCCTCGCCAACCGTGCGCACATCGACCTGGCGGCCCTTGTACGAAAACGCCGAGTTGCGGGCGACGACGAACAAACCGGAGATCTTCGAAAGGTCGGTGGTGAGGTCCTCCGTTATGCCGTCAGCGAAGTAGTCCTGCTCGGGATCACCGCTCATGTTGTTGAACGGCAGAACCGCAATCGACGGGCGATAGTCTTCCTGCTCCTGAATCAGCGGAGACTGCACCGGCTCCGCTGTCGGCTTCCATGCAAAATAACCAACACTCACGGCTACGATCAGGAGTAGCATGACGCCCGACACGACGGCGTTGACCGGGATATGGCGTTGCGCTGCGACAACAGGTGCCTCGGTTTCGGGTGGCGGCAGGATTTCACCGTCACGCAGGGATACGCGATAGATTTCGACCTCGTGGTCGAAGCCCTTGAGCGGGTGAGGCCCCAGGTTAGCTATCTGCAGCGGCAGGCGCGCCGGCAGCGCTTCGTGGATGGCAGGCGTAATACACAGTCCGCCCGGGGCTGCCAGTTGTTCGAGCCGCTGGGCCAGCACGACGCCGGCCCCGGTGACAGTATCATCGGCAACGACAACCTCGCCAAGCGCAATGCCGATCCGAACCTCGGGCCTGATGTCATCATCGAGCTGCGCGAGATACTCGGCCTGGGTCGACTGGAACGCGAGCGCGGCGCAAACCGCGTCCGAGGCACGCTCGAACTCGGCCAGCAGCGCATCACCGCGCAGCTCGCTCACCTTGCCGGAGTAGCCGCCGACAACGCCGCCGAGGCTTCGAAACGACTCCTGGATGCGAGCATGCGCAAGCTTTTCGTCTCGACGCACCAATTCAGTCGAGCCGACGACGTCCGCGTGCAGGATAACTGCGAGCTTGGCGCTTAGCCCATTGCCAGCCATCGAAAAGACCAGTTCTTCCTCCCCGGGCGTCAATGTTATCACAGGGCTAGCCAGCGGCATGGAGCGCTACCTGCGCAGCGGCGGAATTCAGAAATCCGGGACGGTGCCGATAGCGCGGTTGTTGCCGATTTCAGGATACGACCGTGATCAAACCGAGGCTGGGAATAATCCTGCTGCTTTTCGCACTGGGCGATGCCGCCGCCGACGACCTGCAGATGATCATCAGCGGCAAGGCGCTCCACGTAGGCGGACCGTCCGACCTCAACGAGGCCAACTACGGCCTGGGCCTGCAATACGATTTCGACAGCGCGTCGTCGTGGATTCCGCTAATCAACCTGGCGACGCTGAAGGACAGCAACAACAACACTTCGAGCTACATCGGCACCGGCATCAAGCGCCGCTTCCGCGTGTCGCCGGTGCCCGACCCGCTCAATTTCGACGCCGGCGTACTCGGCCTGGTGATGAAGCGCAAGGACTACAACGACGACCGCCCTTTCCTCGGCGCGGTGCCGTTCGTATCGTTCGGTAACGACTGGGGCGGTATCAACCTGACCTACGTACCGGCGGTGGAACAGGAAGCCTACCCCTTCTGGTACTTTCAGTTCGCGCTCAAGGTTGCCGAGTTCTAGTCCTCGCAAGACGGCAGGTTCCACTGCCGGCATGACTTTCGGGTTTTAACCTGCAGCAGATACGGGGCGCTCCTGGTCGAGCATCTCGAATTCGGGCGGCTGCAGCCATTCAGCGCCACGCGCGGCTTTACCCGCTGCGACTGGCGCCCGGCCATCTTCGATCGGCTGGCGAAGCTGGCGGTGTTACTCACCGGGCACGCATGCGCCGGCCATCCGGATCGAACGCGGCCGCCATTGTCACTGCCGCGGCGTATCGTTGACCACCCACGTCGACCGTCACGGCGGGGCCAGCCGCGCCGTGCGCGGCATCAATCGATGCCAGTGCAACTGGCCGGCCAACCCGGTAACCGAACGCCGCCGAGGTGGTTTTACCGACGATCGTTCCCCCCGCGTACACCGGTTCATTGCCGAGTGGCACCGCACTGGTATCGTCGAACACCAGGCTCACGATGCGCTTTGCGGGCGGGTTATCGCGGCGGTCCAGCAGCGCGTCACGGCCGATGAACGGGGTATCCCAGCCGAGCGCGAATTCGAGCCCGGCCTGCAGTGGATCGACATCGGTGTCGAGTTCGTGCCCGTAGGCGAGAAAACGTTTCTCGATGCGCATCGAGGTCTGCGCAAAAAGCCCGGCCGGGCGCACACCCCGCGCTGCCAGCGCGCGGTACAACGCCGCTGCATCCGTTGCCCGGCAGGTCAGTTCCCAGCCGGCCTCACCGACGTAGGAAAGCCTGGCAGCGATGACGTCGACACCGTCGATACTCGCCGGGGCATGACGGAAATAGCCGAGTTCTCGCAATTCCGCCGCACCGAGGCCGGCGACGATCTCGCCCGCACGCGGGCCCATCAGGCCGAGCACGGCAAGGGTATCGGTTTCGTCGCTCAGTTCGACCTGCTCGTTGGTCGCGAGATGGCGACGCAGCCACGCCAGGTCACGCTTGATCGCGGTCGTGCCGACGTAGAGCCGATAATCCGCGTCGCCGAGGCGCAGCGCGGTCAGGTCGCTTTCGATGCCGCCGTTCTGGTTCAGCATCGACGTGTAGATCGCGCGCCCCGGCGGCCGCGCCATGTCGTTGGCGCAGACGCGGTTCAGAAACGTCTCGGCATCGGCGCCGGTGACACGGATCTTGCCGAAGGTCGACAGGTCGAAGATCGCGGCCGATTCTGTCGCTGCGCGCACTTCTTCGCCGACCCGGTCGAACCAGTCGGGCCTGCCGAAGGTCAGCACCGGTTCCGCCGACTTGCCGAAATACAGCGGCCGCTCGTAGCCGTAAAACTGGCCGAAATGCGCCCCGGCGGCAAGCCATTCTTCGTGCAGCGGGCCGCGGGCCAGGTCTCGCGCGGTAACGTATTGACGTCCCGGGAACGTAATCTCGTAGTGTTTGCCGAGCGCCTCGGGTACCCGCTCGGCGAGGTGCTTGACGTTATTCCAGCAACCCGGGTAACGCTTCGGATCGGCCTCGTGCATGTCGTAGGGCAGTTGACCCTCGACGATATTGTGCGCCAGCGCCATGCCGGCGCCGCCACCGGTAGCAACACCCACCGAGTTCATGCCGCAGCCGAGATAAAACCCTCGAGTTTCGGCGCTCTCACCGAGCAGGAAGGAGCCGTCCGGGGTAAAACTTTCCGGGCCGTTCAGCAACATCCTGATCTCGGCCGACTCGAGTACCGGCAAGCGGTGCATCGCGTTCATCAGCATCGGTTCGAAGTGGTCCCAGTCTTCGTCGAGCAGGCCGAAGGCAAAGTCCTCGCCGAGCGCGGCCGGATCGATCGCCTTGCCCATGGGCTCGAAACAGCCGACCAGCAGGCCGCCGGAATCATCGCGGATGTACAGGTGCGAGTCGTGATCCGACAGGGTCGGCATGTTGCCGCGGATACCTTCGACCGGCTTGGTTAAAAGATAAAAGTGTTCGCAGGGCCAGACCGGCACGTCGACACCGGCCATCGCCGCGGTCGCGCGGCTCCACAGGCCGGTACACAGCGCGACCGCATCGCAACGGATCGTGCCGCGCGCGGTTTCGACCGCGCGCACGCGTCCACCCTCGGTGGCGATCCCGGTCACCGGCGTATCCTCGAAGATACGCGCGCCACGCGCCTTCGCCCCCTTGACCAGCGCGGCGCACAGATCCGACGGGCTGACCCGGCCGTCATCGGGCGACCAGACCGCGCCGAGCACGTCGTCGGCGTTCATCAACGGCCAGCGCTCGCGCGCTTCGCCGGCCGAAATCCAGTTCGCCTCGACGCCGAACAGGTGCGCCAGCGCTTCCTGGCGGCGCACGTGCACGACGCGTTCGGGATTACAGGCGATCGACAGCGAACCCTTGTTGATCCAGCCGGTGGCCTGGCCGGTTTCCGCCTCGAGCTCGGAATACAGCGAAATCGAGTAGCGAATCAGGTCGGTCAGGTTCTGCGTCGAGCGCAGCGCGCGCACCTGCGCCGCCGAGTGCCAGGTCGTACCCGAGGTCAGCTGCTTGCGTTCGAGCAGGATGGCATCGGTCACGCCCGCCCTGGCGAGGTGGTACAGGGTCGAGCAACCCATCACGCCACCGCCGATGACAACCACCGGCGCCTGGGTCGGCAAATTTTCGCTTGCCACCGGCCTCACCTGCCTGCTCTGGTCATGTGCACTCGCAGTGCCTCCCGTACCGTTCGGGCTTCAGATTTCGATCGAGTTGCGATCGCCGCTCTCGATCCAGGCGGCAAATGCGAGCAGGGGTTCGTCAGCGGTGCGCATAGCATGCATTTGCCAGCTGTCGTGGAAAATCAG
Source organism: Gammaproteobacteria bacterium (assembly GCA_030066085.1). Taxonomy (GTDB): domain Bacteria; phylum Pseudomonadota; class Gammaproteobacteria. The sequence continues at coordinate 115,131 of JASJCI010000033.1, forward strand.
GTCACCCGGTTTAACGTCGAACCAGTCACCGCTGTCCAGGCTCCAGCAGCTGCCGGGCGTCAGCACGAGATAGATCTCCCTGGCTTCGTGCCGGTGATCCCGGTAATGACTGTGCGCTGTCATCAACAGGAAACCAGCCAGGGGCACTTCACATCGAATCGGACTGTCGGGGCCGGTCAGCGGCGCGTAAGTGTAGCCGTCGAGCAACTCCCGGCTTACCGTGTCTTCGGTATAACTTGCGTTCTGCGACCAGCGGAACTCCCCGAGCGCCGATGCGACCCCTTGCGCAAGCTGCGCGAGTTCGCCATCAGCGGCGATCTCGAGGGCGCGCTCGAGTTCCGCCAGCGCGGCAAAGTCGTCACCGAAGCGAGACTCGATGCGCGGGTTGCGCAGCGCTTCTGTCGGTGGCCGCCTGATTCGGCGCTTACCTGTTATGTCCACGCGCGCTTCGACCGCCTGCCAGGCCATATCGATTAACTGTTCCAGTCGTTCGCTCAACGGAATCCCCGCGTGTGATTCAGGTTGTTCGGCGGGCAATGTTGCCGCGAATCGTTCACGCTTACAACAATGCGAACTCACTTGCGGCCACGCAAGCAGCATCCCTTGCGCATCGACCTGCCTGCACTCAGAATTAGCCCCATGGACGACTTGAACAGTATTTTCGAGGCCATCGAGCAGGCCCGCCTGGCCGATGAGGCCAGGCGGGCCTGGAATCCTTCCCGGGTGGGTGAAATCGACATTTGCATTGCCCCGGACGGCAGCTGGCACCACGAGGGCCGTCCGTTCAAACGCGACTCGCTGCTCAGGTTGTTTGCCAGCGTCCTGCGGCGGGAAGGCGATGAATACTATCTCGTGACCCCGGCGGAAAAGCTGCGCATCCGGGTCGACGACGCCCCTTTCGTCGCCAACCTGGTGGAGGTGATCGAAGACGACGGTCGCAGCGCAATCGTTTTTACCACCAATATCGGCGAGCGCGTGGTGGTCGACGCATCGCACCCGATCCGGGTCGAAGTCGATACCGACAGCGGCGAGCCCCGCCCCTACGTCTACCTGCGCGACGGGCTCGAGGCGCTGATCGGCCGGCGCGCATTCTACGACCTTCTTTGCCTGGCCGAGGAACGCGAACGCGATGGCGCGTGTTACCTGTACGTGACCAGCCTCGAGGCTGAATTCGAGCTCGGCCGCAGCGATGACTGAAAGCCAGCCCGCGGCGGGTATCCGCATCGCGATGTGGTCGGGTCCACGCAATATATCGACCGCGCTGATGCGCGCCTGGGAAAACCGCGCGGACTGTTGCGTCTGGGACGAGCCACTGTACGGTTACTACCTCGCGCAAACCGGCATCGATCACCCCGGCGCGGACGAGATCATCGCCGCGCATGGCAGCAACGCGCACGAGATCATCGCGCGCTGCCGCGGCCCGATTCCATCCGGCAAAACAATCTTTTACCAGAAACACATGACCCTGCACCTCTTGCCCGACCTCGAGCGTGACTGGCTCCGGTCGCTGGTCAACTGCTTCCTGCTGCGCGAACCCGAACCGGTAATCGCGTCCTACTCGGCGGTACGCGGCGGCGCAACGCTCGACGATATCGGCTTCGTGCAACAGGCCGAGCTATTCGACTTCGTGCGCGAACTCACCGGCGAAGTACCGGCGGTCATCGACAGCCGCGAATTCCTGCAGCAGCCCGAGGCGCAGCTACGCGCGCTGTGCGCGCATGTCGGTGTCGACTTCGATCCGGCAATGCTGCACTGGCCCGCCGGGGTGCGCGACAGCGACGGTGCCTGGGGCAAGTACTGGTACGACTCGGTGTGGCAATCAACAGGCTTTACGCCCTGGCTCGACAAGCCGGTCGAACTCTCGCCGGCTGGCGTAAAAACGGCCGCCGCTGCCAGGCCCTACTACGAAAAACTGTACGCTCACCGCCTGTGTCCCTAGTTTGCCAGCCACTTTTCGCAAGCCGCTTTAATACCAACAATCTAACACTTTTCCGCCTTCCGCTAGCCCGGCACCGCAGGTACACTTGGATGTTCGGCATCAATCTAACTGCTAATGTCTGAACCCCAGGTAATCGTTCCCGCGCCCGGTAGCCGCATCGTTACCGACGACACGGAAATCGTTCTGTTCGGGCAACCGCCCGAGGTCCTCAAAGGCCTGTTGCGCGAGGGCGTCGACCGCTTCGATACGCTGGTCTTGCCCGACATCCGCGAAAAACAGGGCGCGCTACTCAACAATCTCGAGTTCCCGCTGTACTTTTTCCTGTTTTACTCGCGCGGCCTGGCCGAGAAACGGCGCCTCAACCTGGTTGGCGATCCCGACGCGATCAGTCACGCCATGCGCCTGCTGCGCTTCACGCTGCTCGGGCCGACGCGCGCCGAACTCGAGGCCTGGCGCACCGAGCCGGCCCTGCGTGACGAATGGCTGGCGGTGTCGCAGGCGCTATCGATCAAGGACGACGCCGGCGATGTCATGGCGGTCGAATCCTTCTTCAACCCGATCCCGTTCGAAAACAACCTGGCGGTGGCGGGCGGCTTCGCCATCGAGCGCCGCAGCGTCGATCGCTACCTCGTATCCAGCCAGGGCGGCGACGTCGAGATCGACCTCAACGAGGATCGGCAAATCGAGCCGCCCTACCCGGTGCCGATCGATTACGTTCCCGGCGGCCTGGCCAAGCTCGGCATAGAGGTACTCGGCGGCGCCTCCGGCTTTTCCCGGGAGGAACCCTGCACCGGCCTCGCGCTGTGTTACAACGGCGACTACCTGCTGATCGATTCGATACCGTTTCTCGACCAGCACCTGTTCGCGCGCGGGATTTCGCGCAACCAGGTGTCGGCGGTCTTCCTGACCCACCTGCACGACGATCACTGCTCGATGTTTCCGCTGATGACCATGCCGCATCGCGTCGAGGTCATTACTACCGAGGAAATCTTCCGTATGGCGATGGAAAAACTCGCCTGCAGCCTCGGCTGGAAGGCGGAAGCCGTCGAGGAGCACTTTCGCCTGATCCGGGTGAACCCCGGCGACTCGATCAATTACTACGGCCTCAATATCGAGGTGCACAACACGGTGCACAGCGTGCCCACCATCGGTGCCACCTTTTCCACAACACACCGCGGCCAGTTTCGCGATGTCTGTATCGTCGGCGACAACCAGAACATGACCGCGGTACGCGAAATGGGCGAGACGGGTGTCGTGCGCGCGACCACGGTGGCCAACCTCGAGCGGCTCTACAAGCAGGACTTTCACCTGTTGATAGCCGACGGCGGCGCCGGCGAGATTCACGGCGATCCGGGTGATGCACTCGAATCGGAGGCCGATCGTGTCGTGTTCGTGCACGTCGACGCGATGCCGGAAAACCTGCGCACTACTTTTTCGCTCGCCAGCTCGGGCAAGCGTTATACCCTGATCGAGGGTGACAGCACCATCTACACCTCGCAGATACTGCACTACCTGACCACCTGGCTCGGCCAGCCTTTCCCCAACCGCTGGATGCGCAACCTGCTGGCCGAACACGAAATCTACCGCTACAACACCGAGGACGTCATCATCGTGCAGGAGGCCGGCACCCATGGCGCCGTGTACCTGCTGTTGACGGGCTATTGCGAGGTTGTGCGCGTCGCCGACGGTCAGCGCGAGGCGGTCGCGATGCTGCAGGCCGGCGACGTGATCGGCGAAATGGCGGTGCTGACCGGCTCCGGCATCCGCAACGCGAGCGTGGTGGCGAAGACGCCGGTGACGGTCTGCGTCTTCGCCGAGGAAACCTTTCGTAACTTCATTCGCTTCAGCGGGCTGCAGGCGATGCTCGAAAACCGCTGGCTGCTGCGCCCGGTGGTCAAACTCGTGCCGCAGTTCGCCGAGCTCTCGTCCACGGTCACCGACAAGCTGTCGCGCATCGCCGAGTGGCGCGTGGTCGAGGGCGGCCGGCGCATGTGGCTCGACGACTCGCACCTCTACATCTTCGTCGACGGCAGCGCTACCGCGGTGCACGACGACGGCCGCGAGGACGCTATCGTCAACGGCGAGGAGCTCGGCTGGCGTCCCCATGCCCCGGCCAACCCGGTGGAGATCAGTGCTACTACGGATTGCGGCCTGATCGCGGTCGAGGCCACGGCCTACCAGAAACTGCTGCAGGACACGCCGGAGCTGAACTACCTGACGCGCAAACGCCTGGCGCTCGAGAGCGACGAGGGCGTCGACTGGCTGCTCGGGGCAGTGCCGCCCGATTAAACCGGCACTGGTTTTTTTGCCGGGCGCCCCTATATTTCCCGCCGACTATCAATTGCCAGGGAGCGCATCGCCATGTTCAATCCGATTACCATTCCGTTCGGCGCGGTCATGCTGTACAACGTCGTCAAGCTCAAGCCCGGGGTCACCGTCGAGGACGTCGAGATGGCGATCGGCGAAATGTGCAACACGGTCAAGAATACCTACGGCAACGACGAGGGCGGCTTCATCGGTGGACAGGTATTCGAGTACAGCGGGTTCGTCTCCGCCGAAGGCTCCTTCGATCCCGAGCGCAAGAGCGACGACCATATCGCGATCCTGACCTACTGGCAGTCGTTCGAGCAACACGAGCGATCGCATGCCGACCAGGTGTTCAAACAGAAATTCGACGCGCTGACCGAACACTGCTCCGAGACCTGGGAACTCGGCTACAACATGCTCTGGCAGGGCACGCCCGAGGAGTAAACTGCCGCGGCAGCCCGGGCGCGGGAATTTTCGCGCTATACTCCCTGTTATTGTCGATGCGAGCCCCGATTTTCCCGGGGCGGGCGCCTGCAATGACAGCAACCAACCGGGCCGATAACAAGAATGCCGCGCAACATCCTGTTTATCATGTGCGACCAGCTGCGCCACGATTACCTCTCGTGTTACGGCAATCTGAAACTGCACACACCTAATATCGATCTGCTGGCGCAGCACGGCGTTCGTTTCGCCAACGCCTTCTGCCAGGCGCCCTTGTGCGGGCCGTCCCGCGCGAGCTTCTACACCGGCCGCTACATGTCCAGCCACGGGGTCATGGGCAACGAGGATACCACCCGCATCGACGAAATGACGATCGGCGACTACCTGCGGCCGCTGGGTTACCGGACCGCGCTGGTAGGCAAGGCCGACAATCGCAAGGATCCCGAGATGTTGCGTGCTTATGGCGTAAGCGCAGACTCCGACTATGCCCGGGCCGCCGCCTGCGGGGGCTTCGAACCCTACGAGTGGCACGAGGGACTGTATCCCGACCCGCTCGTGCCGGACGACCTCGCCTATAACAACTACCTCGTCAAGCAGGGTTACAGCGGCAGGAATCCCTGGCACGAGTACGCCAACTGCGGCGTGGCTGCCGACGGCACCCTGCGCTCGGGCTGGCGTCTGCGCAACTCGCATTATCCCGCGCGGGTGGCCGCCGAGCACTCGGAAACAGCCTGGACCACGCGCCGCGCAATCGATTTCCTGGAAGAGCAGGAAGGCGATCGGCCCTGGTGCCTGCACCTGTCCTATGTCAAACCACACTGGCCGCTGATGGCACCGGAACCCTATCACCAGATGTTCGGCGTCGACGACATTCCGCCGGTGGTTCGCGATCCCGCGGAAAAGGAGAATCCACACCCCGTGTACAGGGCGTTCATGGAGCAGGAGTACAGCGAATCCTACGCGCGCGACGAGGTGCGCGAGCGCGTGATCCCGGCCTACATGGGGCTGATCAGGCAGATCGACGACGAACTGGGCAAGCTGTTCGAGTACCTGAAGTCACGCCACCTGTTCGACAATACCATGATCGTGTTTACTTCCGATCACGGCGACTACCTCGGCGATCACTGGCTCGGGGAAAAAGACCTGTTTCACGAACCCTCGGTCAGGATTCCGCTGATCGTGCTCAACCCTAACCAGACCGCGGCCGAAACCCGGGGCACGGTCAACAATCAAATGGTCGAGGCCATCGACCTGCTGCCGACTTTCGTCGAATACGCCGGCGGCAATATCAGCCATGAGCGCGTCGAGGGCCATTCACTGATGCCGCTGCTGCGCTCGCACAGACCGCCGCCGGACTGGCGTCGCTACGCGGTCAGCGAAATCGACTATTCCGGTCGCGGGGTGCGCGGGCTGCTCGACCTGCCGCCTTACGAGTGCCGCGCAATCATGATTCGCGAGGCGCGCTGGAAATACATTCACTACAACCTCTTCCGCCCGCAGCTGTTCGACCTGCACAAGGATCCGGACGAGCTGCACGACCTGGGTGAAGATCCGCGGCACGCACAGGTGCGCGAGGAAATGCAGCGGCTGTTGATCGATGCGCGTCGCAGGCTCAGGGCGCGTACCGGCATGGCATTCGACGATCTCGCCGGCATGGGCCCCGAGCGCAACGAAAATCAGGGTGTCATCATCGGGCGCTGGTGACGACGCGCCGAACAGATTATTCGAAACGGTAATAAGCCTGGTTGAGATAGGCGATGACGTCTTCGACGTCGTCGTCGAACCATTGCGCACCCACCGCGTCCTTGCAGAAGCGCACCTGCCGGCTAAGGCGTTGCAGGCTGCCGACCACGCGATTTTCGCGGGTGTAGACTTCTTCCTGGTGACAACCCGTACAGTCGTCGAAATGCAGCTCCGCGCCATTTTCGATATTCGCCGCCATCAGCGGCAGCGGTAGCGAAAATGCCAGGATGACCAGGAAACCCGGGTGCGCGTTTTTCATGTGTCTGCCCCCACAAAAACTGGCGCCAGTATAACCGCTTCGGCGAACCGCCGCGCAAGCGGCGTTCCGGGATCTTGTGATTGCGCCCATGGTCTGGAGATCCCCGCTTGCGCGGGGATGACGATGTGGCGATAGAGATGGCGTAACGGCCGCGGGGATGACGATGTGGCGATAGAGATGGCGTAACGGCCGCGGGGATGACGATGTGGCCATAGAGATGGCGCAACGGCCGCGGGGATGACGATGTGGCGATAGAGATGGCGTAACGGCCGCGGGGATGACGATGTGGCGATAGAGATGGCGCAGCGGTCACGGGGATGACGATGTGGCCATAGAGATGGCGCAACGGCCGCGGGGATGACGATGTGGACTAGCGCAAGGACGATTCCCGCTAGCGCGCGGCGTGCCAGTCACGGTACTTGCGCAGGTAGATCCTGGCCGCTCCCAGCAGTGCGTTCTGCTGGCGGCCCAGTATCCTGATCGCGCTTTCGCTCGCGGGCTCATGCAAGGCGCGCAGCAGCTCGATGGTGGTAACGCGGTCATGCCAGTCGCCCAGCAACTGTTCCAGCAACCTGATCTGTTTCAGCTCCGCCTCGTCCTGCAGGTGGCCGGGGCAGAATGCGAAGGCATCGAGCTTGTGCCGATAGCGCTTCAGCAGGATCCTCTTCTTGTGCCACTGTTCGGAGGTAATCCGGCCCTCCAGCACGAACACTTCGCGCAGCAGGGCTGCAAGCGACACCGGCTTGTGGCGCAGGATCGCCGCCTCGGAGATACCGGTCGCGCGAATGGTCGGCAAACGCAGCGGCCCGCTCGGCCAGTCGGCCAGGCGAGCGCGAAACGCTCGGTAGTCGCTGCGAATCCGGGCCTGCAATGCGCGGCTCAATGCAGCCGCATCAGCCGGCGCCAGTTCGTCGAGGCTGTCGACCAGCTGCAGCGCAATCTGCGCATCGCGCGTGATACCCACCAGCTTGAAGATCCGGCGCGCGGGCTTCAGCGTTCGCCTGACCCTGAGTTCCGGGTCTATTTCGGCGAGAAAATAATACAGCGCGGTGAGACGCTTGACGCCCACGCGAAAGTCATGGATGGCTTCTTCATCGGCCAGTTCGCGGATCGTGCGCAGGTCGCGGTTGACCTCGCGTACGAGCCGGTTGCGATAGCGTTCGAGACAGTTCACGTCGGCATCAGGCCAGGATGAAGCGCATCATCCACTGCCCCCAGACATCCGCGTCCGGCTGGCCGTCGTGGATCCGGCGCCGCGCGCGCTCGATTTGCGCATCATCGAGCCGGTCGATCATGCTGTCGAGAAAATTGTTCATCGCCCGCAGGGGTTGTTCGGGATGCCCCTGGAAGCAGAGGATGTTATCGCCGAGGGTGTAGGCGAAATCGGGGTAGTCTTCCGCGTGGGCGAAACTCTGCGCGCCCGGCGGCAGGCGGGTGACCCGCTCCTGGTTGAAGTGAAACAGGTCGGTGGTCTCTGCCGACGGCGCCATCCACGAGAACTCGCGCGTGATACGCAGACGGTAATTACCGATGGCCCAGCCACCCTCGTTGTGTTCGACCCGGCCGCCGAAGGTTTTCGCCACCAGCTGGTGGCCGAAACAGCTGGCAACGACACGCTTCTGTCGTTTATCGACCTCGACGATCAGTTGCGCGAGCCGCTCGATCCAGTCGAAGTCGTCGTGTACGCTCGCCGGACTGCCGGTAACCAGGTAGGCATCGTAGTCGTCCAGGTCGACGGGGAATTGATTCTCGCTGGCCAGGTAGGTGTCGATCTCGACTTCTGCATCCTGGGCCGACAGCAGGTCGAAGAACTTTTCGCCGTCGGTAAAACCCTCGTCGTCGTCCCAGTAGATGCTGGGCACGGCGTCCATGATCGCTATTCTGGTGGGTGGGGCCATCGTGTTCGAAATGCGCGTAACTGCTGGCCATGATACAAAAGCATACCGCGGGCGCAAAGCCCGGCCGGGTGGCTAACCCGGCCGCGGACGTGTTACAACTCCGCCTGGTCTTTAGTCACCCCGAATCCGGGAGGAACGAGTCACATGACACCAGAAGAGTTTCGCAGCGCCGGACACGCGCTGATCGACTGGATCGCCGACTACCGCGCCGGCATCGCGCAGCGCCCGGTTCGCGCCCAGGTCGAGCCCGGCGATGTGCGTAAGTGTTTTGCCGACACCCCTCCCGCTGAACCCGTGGACGCGGCGCGGCTGCTGAGCGAACTCGAACAGCACATCGTACCGGGCGTAACCCAGGTACAGCACCCCATGCACTTCGGCTGGTTCCCGTCGAATGCCTCGCCCGCCTCGGTGCTCGGCGACATCGCCAGTTCGGGGCTCGCAACCCTCGGCATATCCTGGGAAAGCTGTCCCGCGGCCACCGAGCTGGAGCAGGTAGTATGCGACTGGCTGCGGCAACTGACGGGCCTGTCGGACGCCTGGGAAGGCTGTATCCAGGACACCGCGTCGACCGCCTGCCTGACCGCGCTGCTGATCGCGCGCGAGCGCGTGACCGACTACTGCGAGAGTCGCGGTGGTCTGCAGGGCGAGGACAAACCACTGGTCGTCTACACCACCGCGGAGGCGCACTCGTCGGTGGCCAAGGCCGCGCTGCTCGCTGGCTTCGGTCGCGATAATCTGCGCCTCGTGGACATGGATCCGCAGACGCAGGCGATGTCGGCGCCCGCACTGGCCGCGCGGATCGAACAGGACTTCGCCGACGGCTGCCTGCCCGCCGCGATCGTCGCATCGATCGGTTCGACCGGCGTAACCGCCTTCGACCCGCTTGCCGAAATCGTCGAGATCGCGGCCGAGCATGCTATCTGGGTACATGTCGACGCCGCCATGGCCGGCAGCGCGATGCTGCTGCCCGAGTGCCGCCACCTGTGGAACGGCGTCGAACATGCCGACTCCATTTCGTGGAACCCGCACAAGTGGATGGGCACGATTCTCGACTGCTCGGTGTTTTACGTGCGCGACGTCGAACACCTCGTGCGCGTGATGTCGACCAATCCCAGCTACCTGCGCTCGAGCGTCGATGACGAGGTCACCCAGTTCCGCGACTGGGGTATTCCGCTCGGCCGACGCTTTCGCGCGCTGAAAATCTGGTATCACCTGAGTATCGACGGCATCGACGCGATCCGCGCGCGGCTCCGACGCGATCTCGACAACGCCCGCTGGCTGGCCGCCGAAGTCGGCCAGGCTCAACACTGGCGCGTACTGGTGCCGGTTCAGCTGCAGACAGTCTGCATTCGCCACGAACCGCCCGGCCTGAGCGGCGCGGCGCTGGATGAACATACCCTGGCCTGGGTCGGTGCGATCAACCGTTCCGGCGCCGCTTTCATGAGCCCGTCGCAACTCGACGGGCGCTGGATGGTACGCGTTTCGATCGGCGTCGAGGCTACCACCCGCGAACACGTCGAATCGCTCTGGAAACTTTTGCGGGCGCACGCCGAAGAGGTCGCAGCAGGTTAAGAAACAGGGCGAAATTACGAAGACAGCGGGGTAAAAAAAGGCTACATTACGCGGTTTTCCAACCCACGGACCTGCAACGAGTTACCATGGCAACGATCACCTGGAAGATGGAAGACGGCAGCGAAATCACCGCCGACGTCAAGGACGGTCTGAACCTGATGGAGGCGGCAACCGCGAACAACGTGCCGCACATCGAGGGCGAATGCGGCGGCTGCCTCTCCTGCGCCACCTGCCACGTGTTCGTCGACCCCGAGTGGCTGGCTAAAACCGGCGACGTCGACGATATCGAGGACACCATGCTGGAAATGACCGACGTCGAGCGCGAAGACAACAGCCGCCTGAGCTGCCAGATCATCGCGTCGCCGGAGCTCGACGGCCTGGTGCTCCGCGTACCGGAACCCGAGTAGAGCATGAACGCCCCGATCGTCGTCGTCGGCGCCGGTCAGGCCGCGGCCTCGTTCGTATCGCGCCACGTCGCGCTCGGCAGTCCCGAGCCGCTGCTGCTGATCGGCGAGGAATCACACCCGCCCTACCAGCGCCCGCCGCTGTCGAAGAAATACCTGCTCGGTGATCTCGAACGCGAGCGCCTGTTCATCCGGCCGCTGGAGTGGTACGCCGAACAGGGTGTGACAACGCGTTTCGACACGCGCGTCAGCGAAATCCGGGCGACCGAGCGCCAGCTGGTTACCGACGTCGGCGATGTCGTCGACTACGATCGACTGCTGCTGTGTACCGGCTCCAGCGCGCGTGGTCTGCCGGCCGAAATCGGCGGTGACCTGGCCGGCGTGTTTCGCCTGCGCAGCATCGCCGATATCGACAGCATGGCGCCCGGGTTTACCGCCGGGCGCCGCCTGCTGATCGTCGGCGGCGGTTACATCGGGCTCGAAGCGGCCGCGGTGGCGCGCCAGCTCGGGCTCGAGGTTACGCTGCTGGAAATGGCCGAACGTATCATGCAGCGAGTCGCCGCGGCCGAAACCTCGGATTATTTTCGCCGCCTGCACCAGGCGCACGGCGTGGTGATTCGCGAGTCGGCGCGCATGACGCGCCTGCTGGAGGACGACGGCCGGGTCTGCGGCGCCGAACTCGAAAGCGGCGAAGTGCTGCCGGCCGATATCGTGCTGATCGGCATCGGCGGCGTTGCCAACGTCGAACTGGCGACGGCCGCCGGGCTCGATATCGACAACGGCATCGCGGTCGACGAGACCTGCCGCAGTTCGGACGAATACATTTTTGCCGCCGGCGACTGCGCCAGCTTCGTACGCGACGGCCGGCGCATTCGGCTCGAGTCGGTACAGAACGCGGCCGACCAGGGCGACCTGGTTGCGCGGGTTATGGCTGGCGAGGATGTGACCTACCAGGCCCTGCCCTGGTTCTGGTCCGACCAGTACGACTGCAAGCTGCAGATCGTGGGCCTCAATCTCGGTCACGACCGCACGGTCGTGCGCCCGGGTGACAGCGACGCGGTGATGTCGGTCTGGTACTACGCCGGCGATCGCCTGATCGCGATCGACGCGATGAACGACCCGAAAGCCTACGCCTTCGGCCGACGTATCATCGAAACGGGCAAAAATCCCGCCCCCGAAGTGGTCGCCGATCCCGCAACCGACCTCAAGCTGCTCGCCAAATCCTGACTTTTGCGCTTGCCCCCGATTAATAACGGGTCAAAGATAAATCAAAGCACCGGCGTTAATCGGTCCCGTTGATCGGCGACTCGTAACCGGGAGATACCTGGTACCGGTTTGTCACCCCGCGGCTTGACCGCGGGATCCAGGACTATCAGACCCCGATTACTGGATACCGCGACCTGCGCGGCCCGGTCAAGCCGCGGTATGACAGGCAAAGAGGAATACCTGAGACAAAGACAAGCGCATTCGAAGGAAAACGACACATCTGCAAGATCGTATCGTGGAGTCCATGGCTGCGAATACGTGATCTCGCGATGCAAATTTAACCGCTTCGCGACCCACGCTTCTGCGGGAGAACCTTATCCCGGCAGGCGGTGAGGATTGGCCATGACGAACTGCCGGCTGAGGGTCACGTAGGCCTCGAAACGCTGGCGAATGTCGCGCACGTAGTTGACCGGCTCGCGACCGTTGACATAGCCGAAGCGTGACTTGCTGTAATATTTTTTCTGCGACAGCAATAACATCGCGCGCTCGGTATGGTCAAACCAGCGGTTGGGATCATAGCCCAGTCTGGCAGCCAGGCGACGCGCCTCGTGCACGTGGCCGGCGCCGGCATTGTAGGCGGCGAGCGTGAACCAGAGGCGTTCCGATATCGGCAGATCGTCGTCGAAACGATCGCGCAGCCAGTCAAGGTACTTGATGCCCCCGCGAATACTGCTCGCCGGATCGGTCACATCCTCGATGCCCAGTTCACGCGCGGTGCGCGGCATCAGCTGCATCAGCCCGCGCGCACCCACCGGCGATTTTGCCTTCGGGTTGAAGCGGCTTTCCTGGAACATCTGCGCCGTTACCAGGCGCCAGTCGAAACCGAAACGACTGGAGTACTTGCGCACCAGCTGGTCGTAGGGCGAGATCCGGCCCGTCAGCGGATCGACGATCCGCCCCTTCGCCAGGCGTTGCACCGAACGCCGGCTTTTGAAGTACTTGCGGTAGGTAACGTTGTAAAACTCGCCGCGATAGACCTGTGCAATATACTCGTCGAGTGCCTGCCTGAGCTGGGGATTGCGCTTGCGCAGCGCTACCGCGTGCGGCACCTCTTCCTCGGTGGCATAGGCCGAGCGCACCGGCACACCCTTGGCCAGCTCGATATCGAGCAGGTGTTCGTCGGCCATGGTGGCCTTGTACTTGCCGCGCGAAACCAGCTCGATCAGCTGCTCGGTTTCGATCGCGTCATCGGCCGCGCGCAGGGTAAAACCGGCACCCTCCTGCTGCAGTTGCGACAACCGCTCCCAGTAGGAACCGTGATGGCGCACGAGGATACTGCGAAACGCCAGGTCGCCGAGCGTCGAAGCCGGATCGCCGGCATGCACGACGATATGCTGGCGCGCGAAGTGGTACGGGCGTGAAAAATCGACGCCGACGCGGCGCAGGCGATCATCCGGCTCGATGAAGCCGAGCGCAATATCGGCCCGGCCCTCCAGCAGCCACGTGGTCAACTCGCGGTGGCTCGGTGGTACCACCACCTCCAGTCGCAGGCCGTGATACTCCGCGAATTCACGCGCCAGTTCATACTCGAAGCCCATCAGTTCGCCGCGATAGATAAAATATGACGCGGCGTTGTTGCGCAACAGAACGCGCAGTACGCGGCGTTCCTTGATCGCGTCGAAATCGTCGATATAGCGCTGATCGTGATCGGCGACCTTGTGCTCCAGCTGCAGGTAGCGATTGATTTCGCTGACCAGTTGCGGTGCGTTCCTGCGCACGCCCCAGCCGATGTCGCGCTGCCTGCTGAAACGCGCGGCCACGCGAAAATCGTCACGGTAACTCTGGTAGACCTCGACCAGGTTGCTGTCCATTATGGTGGCGTCGATTTCGCCCGCGGCCAGGCGATCGAGCACGCCCTCGATCTGCACGCCGTCGGGGGTCTCGATAATTTGAATGTCGGGATAACGCTTGTCCTTGAGCCACACCAGTGCGTGCCAGAAGGTCGAGTAGCGATTGACCATGACGCGTTTGCCGTCGAGATCGCGTACGCGCTGCACCGACTTGTCGTCGGCGGCGACGATGACCTGTTCGATCACGTGATCCACCGGCACCGAGAAGGCGATCTTTTGCAGGCGATCGTCACTGATGGTCAGGTTGTCGACAATAATATCGCCGTGGCCGGCCTCGAGCGCGGGAATCAGCTTGCTGAAATTATCGACGATGATCAGCTCCGGCCGGAGCCCGTGCGACAGCGCAAATTCTTCCGCGATACGCTGTTGCTCGGCCAGCGGCGACTTGCGTCGCGGCAGGTAATCGGAGCTGGTGAAGTCGCGCGTCAGCAGGATGCGCAGCTTGCCCTGGCGCAGGATATCGACGAAATCACCCTGGAAGGTTTCGGCGTCCTCGAGCAGGCCGTAGCTGCGGTTGATGAACGCCTGGGCCGGGGAAATCCCGGCGACCAGCAGCGCCAACAACGCCAGCCAGGCAATAAATAACCTGTCGATACGAAGGGTCATAGCCACGCACTAAACCGTTTTCACGCGCGCTTGTCAAAAGTCTGCGTCACAAAATACCTAGAAAGCACGGTGCAACTAGCGCTCATCGTCATCCCGCTTCGGCGGACCGCCGCGCAAGGCTACGCGCCCCGGCGGGGATCTCCCAAACGTTGTACCGCCGGACAATACGGGTAATTCAAGCGGTGCGCTCTTTACAAGATCCCCGCTTGCGCGGGGATGACGATTAGCTGGAGGTAATGCACGGGGATGACGATGAGTGCTGGAGGTAATACGCGGGGATGACGATTAGCTGGAGGTAATGCGCGGGGATGACGATGAGCGCTGGAGGTAATACGCGGGGATGACGAAGCTTCTCAGTACTCGATGTCGGCGATGTAATAGCGTTGCAGCCCGCTGGGCACGTCGACTTCGACTTCGTCGCCGAGTTCGCGCTTGAGCAGCGAACGCGCCAGCGGCGAATCGACGCTGATGTAATGTGCTTCGCGGTCGAACTCATCGGGGCCGACGATACGATAGGTCACCAGCGTTTCGTCCTCGTCCATCAGCTGTACGGTTGCACCGAAAAACACCTGCTCACGGTTAGCCGGTTTGTGCTCGACCACCTGCAGTTCCGGCAGGCGTTTTTGCAGGTAGCGGATTCGACGGTCGATCTCACGCAGCTCTTTCTTGCGATAAATATACTCGGCGTTTTCCGAACGATCGCCCTCGGCCGCAGCGGCGGAAAGCGCGGCCACGACCTCGCGCCTGCGCAACCAGATGGCTTTCTGCTCGTCTTGCAGCGCGCGTTTGCCCGCCGGGGTGATGTACGGCGATTTTTTCGGCGCTGGCGGACGATAGCGACTCATGTTTTCGGCAACCGGCGGGCTGGTCAGAGGCGGTACTGAGAAATCTGGACTTCGGCGCCGTAATCGGCGAAGTCGCCATCGGTGCGCTTGCCGCGAAACTCGGACCAGGGGATGTCACGATAGTGCGCTGGTTCCTCGTCATCGATCACCGAAGGCAGGGGACTGACACGGCTGTCGGCGGACGGATTGAAGAAAAACGGAATGCTGAAACGTTGCGCCGAGCGCATGGCCAGCACGCGGTGAATCGCGGCCTTGTAGATGTCGTTCGACCAGACCTGCATCATGTCACCGGTATTGATGACCATCGCGCCTTCCTGCGTCGGGATGTCGTACCAGAAACCGTCGCGATAGACCTGCAGGCCACCAACCTCGTCCTGCAGCAACACGGTCAGCACACCGGCATCGGCATGGTGGTGTATACCCAGGTCGGCCTCTGCCTCTCCCTGGCCCCGGCCCGTATCCTCGACCGGGTAGTAGTTAAGCCGAATGAAACCGGTATGGTTGCCGACGAAATGCGGGTGCAGGTACTGCGGCGGCAAATCCAGACCCAGGCAAAAGCCTTCCAGCAGCTTCAACGCCACCCCGGTGCAGGCGTCGAGGTAATTCATCATCGTGCTTTCGAATCCGGCCGGCTTCGCCGGCCAGCGATTCCGCTGCCGGTAAATCGGGTCGACACCGGCGCGGGTAAAATCGAAAACTTCTTTCTTGTCGCGCTGGTTCTTGGTCAGTTCGCGATGGTAGAACCCCCACGGATTTTCGCGGCTGCGTTCGACTTCCAGCTTGGCGGCCAGCGGCTGGTGGAAAAACGCGTGAGCCTGCTGCCACACTTCCCGTACCTGCTGCGACGGGATGCCGTGATTGACGACCTGGAAAAATCCCCAGCTTTTGCAGGCGGACGCGATCTGATCGATGGCGCCCTGTGCCGCCGCTGCGGAGGAGTCGCGCACCAGCTCGGACAGGTCGACCACCGGCACCTGATCGATCGCTCCGCGTGATTGCGCGACGGGATGCAAATCGATGTTTTCGGCTTCGCTGATCATGACCGGTTCGGTAATCCCTGCTCCAGTTCCTCGATATAGGCCTGCGAAAAAAAAGTACCCGGCTTTTGATCGTAACAGAACAGCGCAACGATACGGCGCCTGTCACCCTCCACCGGGGTGACCCGGTGCATCGACAGGTCACCCTTGAACACCGTCAGGTTGCCGGGAGCGATTGCGGGACGCAGCGCGTTCTGCCCGGGATCGTCGAACAGTTCGGCAACCGCGGCGTAGTTCTCGTCGGACTCGCTGCGTATGAAGGGCGCGTATTCGAACACGCCACCGGCATCTGGTGCCTGCAACAGGATCGAAAACACCACGTCGTTGCTGTCGTAGTGCCAGCCGTCGGTATCGCCGGCGGCGGCAATCTTGGAACTGAGCGCCAGGTGCGGACATTCGCTGCGATAAAAACGGTCATAGCCACAGAGGCGACGCAGAAACCCGGCCAACGGTTCCCAGTAATACACCTGGCGCAACGGCGATTCGTTGCCGATCTGAAAGTTGAGCACCTGGTTATAGGCGCAGGGATGTTTGCGCGCGCGCGGGTGGTCGCCGGGCCAGCTGGCCTCCGGGTTGCCGTAATCCCAGGGACTGCGCGGCCGGTCGTAACGGCAGGACTGCGGCAGCAGCCGTTCGAGTTCGGCCGCCATCTCAGCGACGACAGGCGCGCGGATGAAACCCGGCATCGAGAACAGCGCCTGCGCTTGCAGCGCCTCGCGACCGGCGACGAGCAGGGCTTCGTACGCGGGATCGCCGGGTTTATCAACCGGGTAGGTTTCAAGGTCGATGATGGCCTCGATCGGGCGCGCTGCAACACTCATCGGCACAAGATAATCCAGCGTCGCGGCGATCGCAACCAGCCGACATGCGCAGGCTGCACGGCTGTTTCAGTCGTAGACGGCCACCGGGTCGCCGAGCAGGTTTGCGAGCGGCTCGATACCGAGACCGGGCAGTTCGTGCGCGTGCATCCGTCCCTTGCTGCGCGGCACCGGGTTGGACACGGTTTTTAAACTACCGAGGTCGCCGATGTCCCAGATGTAGAGCAGGCGTTCGGGCGCGGTGGCATGCGCGAGGTGCACGATCGCGGCCTGGGTGATACCGCTGCCGCCGGCGCACTGCACGTGCATCGGGATGCCGAGCGCCGAACACAGGTCGCGCATCTGCAGTGCCGGGGTCAGGCCACCGACGCGACCGATCTTGAGATTGATCGAGTCGCAGATGCCCTCGTGCCAGCCACGAATGATAGTTTCGAGATCGAGCACACATTCGTCGAGCGTGATCGGGCGATCGCAGGCCCGGCGCAGGCTGCGGCATTCCTCGTAACTGGCGCAGGGCTGCTCGAAATAAATATCGATCCCCGCCGTCGCGCGCATGACCCGCAGCGCCTGGTCGACCCGCCAGCCGCCGTTGGCGTCGATCTTGACCGACTCGCCCGGCAACATGATTTTGCCCAGCCGGGTGATGAACTCGATGTCGGCTTCCGGATCGCCACCGGCCTTGGTCGAAAACATGCGGCAGCCATCGGCCCGGTGGCGCTCGATCAGCTCGTTCATCCAGTCGCCATGATACGGGGGAACCCAGCCCGAGGTCGCGGGGTACTCGGTCAGCAGCCCCCCGAACAGCGTGTACAGCGGCTTGCGCGTGAGCTTGCCGAGGATGTCCCAGCAGGCCATGTCGATACCGTGCTTGACGTAGGGGTGACCGAGCAGGTTGTCCTGCATGACGTGGTAAATCACGCCCGGTCGGCTCGGATCGAGCCCGACCAGGTACGGCGCCAGCTCGGCGATACCGGCGCGTGCACCACGGGCAAACGCCTCGAGGTAATTGGGTCCGAACGGGCAGGTTTCACCCCAGCCGACGATCCCCTCGTCGGTATCGATGCGGATGACGGTACTGTCCATCGCCTCCCAACTGCGTCCCCCGGAAAGCCGGTAGGTCCCGTGACCGAACGGCAGGTCGACCTGGTAGACGGAGATGCGTGTAATCTTCATCGGTTCGTCACTCGTACACCGCGAGCGGCGGGTCGAGCTCGTCGTAGCGCAACTCGAGGCCAAGCCCCGGTTGCCGATTCAGGTGCAGCATACCGTCGCGTATCTCGGGCGCGCCGGTCGCGATTGGTGGCATCTGGTTGATGAAAGTGTAGCAGCCGAGCTGCGGTGCCAGCGGCGTTGCCGCCGCGAGCTGGGCCTGGGCCGCGCGCGCAACCTCGGTACCGGCGGTATCCTCGATCCGCATGTGCAGCCCCTGTGCCAGGCACAGGTCGCGCAGCTGGCGCGCCGGCGTCAGGCCGCCGGCATGGGTGACCTTGATCACCAGCGCATCGAGCATGTTTTCCGCGATCGCGCGCGCCAGCTCTGGTACGCCGTCGATGACCTCGTCGAGAATAAAAGGCCGACGGCAGCGCGCGCGTACCGGTTTACACTGCTCGTAGGTGGCACAGGGTTGCTCGACGTAACAGTCGATCTCGTTGAGGCCGTCGAGCGCGCGCAGCGCATCGGCCTGCGTCCAGCCGCGATTGGCGTCCGCCATGAACAGGTCGTTTTTGCGGCCGATGGCGGTGACCGCGCGCAGGCGTTCGACATCCTCCAGCGGATCATCACCGAGCTTGATTTGAAAACGCGTGAATCCCTCGGCCTGTCTGCCCTTCACGTTTTCCACCATTTCCGCCGGCGAGCGCAGCGCGATCGGTGCGTAGACCGGTATCGCGTCCTGGTGGCGCCCGCCGAGCAGACTGGAGACCGGCTGCGCGCAGTGCTGGCCGAGCAGGTCCCAGCAGGCGACGTCGATCGCGGCCTTGGCATAGCCGTGGCCGAACAGGGCGGCGTCCATCACGCGGTAGATGTGATTGATCCGGGTGGCATCCTCGCCGAGCAGCGCCGGCGCCATTTCCGCGATCGCGGCACGCAGGCCGCCGGCGAAGGCCGGCAGGTAGATCGCGCCGAGCGGGCAGCTTTCGCCGACGCCGACCAGGCCTGATTCGGTGGTCACCGTAACCAGCGTGCTGTCGTAGAACTCGGGTTTTGCGCGCCCGACCCAGCGACTGCCGAAACCGCTGAACGGCAGATTTACCTGGTAAACCGAGATTTGCCTGATCGCGTTGGGATTCTGCATCTGGATATTAGATCCGGTGGCAGCCGGTGTTACGCACTCGACGTCAGTTTACTGCAAACGCGGTCGATTGATAGGACGCGCCGTCAGTTACGGTAAGACGGATCGGCACGATCGGCGCGACGTTTCAGCGCCGGCCACTCGTACTTGCCCGGCGCAAAGGCTTCGTACTGTTTGCAGGAGAGCTCCCACAGCTCTTGTTTGCCCGGCTCGAGGGGCAGTCCCGCTGCCTGGGCCTGCACCGCTACCTCGCACATGCGAATCATGTAGTACATGTTCATGAAGGCTTCGCCCGCGCTTTTGCCGACGCTGAGAAATCCGTGATTGCGCATCACCAGGACCTTGTTGTCGGCCAGGTTTTCGGCAATGCGAAACCGCTCCTCGAGGTCGACCGACAGTCCCTCCCAGTCGTGGTAACCGATCTTGCCGTAAAGCATCGACGAATCCTGCACCCAGTAAGGTATGCCGTCGCGCAAGGCCGTCGCCGCCAGCGCGCTCGGCGGGTGTGCATGAAACACGAAGTGGTTGTCCGGGTGATGCAGGTGCACGGCGCTGTGGATCACAAAACCGGCGGTATTGACGTCCGGCGGGCCTTCGAGCACCTTGCCGTTTTCGTCGACCTTGATCAGGTTGGACGCGGTGACTTCTTCGTAAAGCAGGCCGAAACGATGCATCAGGAAGCTGTGATCGGTACCGGGCACGCGCGCGGTAATGTGATTCCAGACGGTGTCGTCCCAGCCGAACAAATGCGTCAGGCGAAACATCGCGGCCAGGTCGACCCTTACTTCCCATTCGGCCGCGCTGGTTTGCGCCGCGCCGTCGGCGCTGGTGAAATCGTCCGCGGATACTGTGGTATTCATCGTGTAGTCCCTGGCTTGTCGTGGTGTTGATCAGGAAACGCCGGCCGCCAGCACCTGGTCGGCCTCGGCCCCGAAGCCGAGTTTATCGGCCAGCAGGCGCAATTGCTCGTGAAAGGTTTCGCGCGCGACGTTACAAATCTGCAAATGACGGAGTGGATCGCTGAAGGCGGCGCGTGCGTGCAGCACGCGGTGATTGTCGAACAGCACCGCATCGCCGGCTTCGAGCTGAAACCTTGCCTGGTTGGCGGGATCGAAAACGCGCTCGCAAAGCCGGCGATGCGCGGCATAGTAGGGTACGACGACATCCGCCGGCAGGTTGAGCGGGCCGGCGGCCCGCGTGTGAAACCGGATGCCGGTCACCGCGCCGCGATCGTCGAGTACGATCATCGGCTGGCGACCGCGCTGATCGAGACTGCCCGCATGGACGCGGTTGAAATCCTGCGCGTAACGGCACAGCAGGTCGAAGGCATCCGCGTCGTCGGCGCGCAACTGCGCCGCGGCCTGGAATCCGTCGACCAGGATCGATTCGCCACCGTCGCTGGCGGGCCGCACGCAGCCGAGGACGTTGATGCCGGGCGGCGAATAGCGAAACGCCTCGTCGGTATGCGGGGGTACTTCGTTGAAAGTATTGCCCATGGTACGCGTCGGGCTCGACGGGGTCAGGTCGAATATGCGCGTGTAGGCGGACTCACCGAGATCACCGATCAGGCCGGCCACCGCCTCGACGCCGCCCGGGTTGGCCGGGCCTCCACGCACTACCACGAACCCGGTGTCGCGTAGCTTGCGATACAGTTCGAAGCGAACATGCTCGTCGGTCGCCGCCGCGGCAAACTCAATCGCGGGCAGATCGTCGACGATCGTCGCGTCCCACAGGCAGGGTTCATGAAATCGCCGGCGCCGGCTTTGGTCATCGTAACAGTGGCGGCGCAGCCAGGCCGCGGCATAACGCGACCCGTGATCGTCCGGCTGCCAGGCAATCTCGAGATCACCGCGCTTGTCGATATGCGTGTAGGCCGGCACCGGCTCGACCGGCATGTCCAGCGGCGTTACGAAACGTTTGCTTGAATAGGTATCGCCGCAGCTGGAGCAATAACAGCAGTCGCGCAGCCAGACATAGTGAAACAGGCTGCGATGCCCGTCAGCCCAGGTCAGCCACAGTCCCTCGCTAACCGCCTCCAGGTCTACCAGCCCGGCATCATCGATCGATGGCGCTGACAATCCAGCCATGTTCCCGGCCCCTTGCAAGTCGACAGACCCTGCGACTATAGCTCCAATCCGGTATCGCTTGCAGTACCGACAGGAGTCTATTAACCATAGCGTTTTCGTTATAATATATAAATCAAATTGCCAATTGAGTTATATAAAAATGGCACGCGATTTCACCCTGCACCAGTACCGCATTTTCCTGCGCGCCGCCGAGCTGGGCAGCATTACCCGTACCGCCCATGCACTCGCGTTGCCGCAGCCATCGATCAGCCGCTCGATCGCACGCATGGAATCCGAGCTGCAGGTCAAGCTGATCGAGCGCCATCGCAACGGTATTCGGCTGACCGCCGCCGGCGAACGCTTCAACCTGCACGCGCGCGAAGCCGTGCGCCAGTTCGATCTCGCGCGCGTCGAGGCCGGCCGGACCGGTTCGCAACTCACCGGCGAGGTGCGCCTGGCGGCACCGGAAAGTGTCGGCGGCATCCTGTTCGTGCCGCTGGTGAAAGCATTCCAGCAGCGTTATCCGGACGCGCGCATCCGGGTCATGACCAGCGCCAGCGCACACATCCCGTGGTTGATGGACAACCAGGTCATCGATCTCGGCATCGTGGCCGATACGCATGCCGCGCCGAGCAGCGGCACCGAGGTTCTGTGCCGGGAAAATCTCTACCTGGTGGCACCCGCCGCACGGCTGACCGACAAGCGCGAAACCATTGCGCTGCAAGAGATCGAAAACCTGCCGCTCTACCTGAATGCCATGCAGGGCGGCTTTCGCGCGCGCATCGATGAAGCCTGCGCGGCGATTGGCGTTGTACCGCGGGTACTCGCCGAAATCGATGCCAACGAGTCGCTGCTCGATCTCGTGCTCGACGAGGATGGCTATACCATCCTGCCCTACAGCGCTATCGCGCGGCCGTACCGGTTACAACAGTTCGCCGCGGCGCGCATCGTCAAACCGCCAATAACCCGTGATCTCAAACTGGTCACCGCGTCCAGTCGACCCCTGCCGCCGATCGCGCGCGAAACGCCGCGCCTGTTGCGCCGCATCCTGCGGCAGCAGGCGGCCACCGCGCGCTGGCAAATTGAACCCTGGCCGATGACCCGCGATCGAGCCGCTGGACCCGCGCCGCCGTAGTATTTATTCTTGCCCACTTCGCACTGACATTTCACGGCGCATGCAGCCAGTTAAAGACCCGTCCGAAACACCCATTCCGCCCCTGCTCGGCGCCGACGAACCGCCAGCCTGCGAGATAATCAACGAAACCGGCCAGGCCAGCCTGCTGCTGGTCTGTGACCACGCGAGCAACCGGATTCCGGCCGCACTGGACAACCTCGGGCTTGGCGCCGATGCACTGGAACAGCACATCGCCTATGACATCGGCGCACGTAAACTGACCTGCCACCTGTCGCAACATCTCGACGCGCCCGCGGTGCTCGCATGTTATTCACGCCTGGTCGTGGATCTCAATCGCAGCCTGGAGGACCCCAGCGTGATGCCGGAAGTCAGCGACGAAACCGTCGTTCCCGGCAACCAGGGCCTGTCCGCGGCGCAGCGCGCGGCGCGCGTGCGGGGCCTGTACACGCCTTATCGCAAGGCAATCGACGGTATGTTGCACGGTTTTCGCGAGCGCGGCCTGGCACCCGCTTTCGTCGCGATCCACAGCTTCACGCCGGAAATGGCCGGCTTTGCGCGCCCCTGGCACATCGGCATCCTGTGGGACAAGGATCCGCGTATCCCGGTGCCGCTGATGGAACACCTGCGCGCGCGCGCCGAGGGTTTCAACATCGGCGACAACGAACCCTACTCGGGCAAACATCCGGCCGACTACACCATCGATCACCACGCCGAGGCCTCCGGTATCCCGCACGTGTCGATCGAGATTCGCCAGGACCTGGTCGACACCGAGGAAGGCGCCGAGGTCTGGGCCACGATCCTGCACGAAGCGCTGGCGGAAATCCTGGCCGACCCGGATCTCTACCAGGTCTGGCAGTACATCTGACGGATTATCGACGCGTCCCGGCGTGGGCGCAGGATCTCAGGAATACTGCGCCAGCGGCTCGCCGATCAGCGCTAGATCAGGCTCGACGCCGATGCCCGGCAAGTCGGGGGCACTGAAACAGCCGTCGACGTTGCGCGCACCCTGCCCCGGCGCCGGGTCCGGCTCGACCATTTCCTGGCAGGACCAGACGCCGAGACAGCTCGGCGCCGGGATCGTCTGCGCAAAATGCGCCACGGCGGTATCCGCCAGCACCGTGCCGCCGGTATCCATGATCAGCATCGTGATGCCGGTCTGCAGGCACAGGTCGCGGATGCGCCGGGCGCGCGTCAGCCCGCCGACGCGGTTGATCTTGATATTGACCAGTTCGGCGATGCCGTCGCGCTGGATACGCAACATGTCCTGGTAGTCGTGCAGGCCCTCGTCGATACCGATCGGGTGCCGCGTCTGCCGGCGCACCTGCGCGATCTCGTCGAGAGTTTCGCAGGGCTGCTCGAACCACGAGGTGATACCGTCGATGGCGTTCATGACCGTGATCGCCTCGCGCGGCAGCCAGGCGCGATTGACGTCGTAGAAAATGATTTCGCCGGCACGTTCGTTGGCGGCGAGGTGGCGGATGCGCTCGATATCGAGGCCAACGTCGGCGCCGACCTTGCAGGAGTGCACGCGGTAACCGCGGTCGCGAAAGCGCTGCACCTCGGCGAGCATCTCCGCGGGCGAGCCGGTGGACACGCTGGACGCGATCGGCACCGGATCCGGTTCGCGCGCGCCGAGCAGCTCGCACAGCGGCAGGCCGGCTGACCTCGCGGCGATGTCCCAGCAGGCTATATCGAGCGCCGACTTGGCATAGGGGTGTCCGGGCAATGCGAGGTCGAGCGCGCGGTTGATCGCGTCGTGCTGGCGCGGATCCATGCCGAGCAGCACGCCGGCAAGCTCGTCGATGCCGGCACGGATACCCTTGCCGAAGGCCGGCAGGTAAGTCACGCCCCAGGGGCAACCCTCACCCCAGCCGGAGATCCCGGCATCGGTATCTATGCGCACGAGGGTCGAGTCGAGGCGTTCGAAGCGCAGGCGCCCGCCCGACAGGTAATAGGGTTTATGCAGCGGCAGGTCGAGTTGCCAGACCGTGATACGTTCGATTTTCATGCGCCGCATGGTAGCGCAGCGGCACGCGGAGTAAATCGAAATTATCCGATCGCGGTCATTCGAAACAGGACGGCAGGGGCAGCATCAGGTCGCGCGCGCCGGATCGACGAAGCGCCAGGCACACAGGCTGGCGACCAGCGCCAGCGGCACGAAACCGGCGAACAGCCAGAAGCAGACCCGCCGCAGCACCTCGAGATCGCTACCCGATTCGAGGCCGAACCCGTTCGCGATCAGTCCGCTGATCGCAGCACCGAGGGCAAAGCCGGTTTGCAGCGTGATCGGCAACATCGACGATGCGCGGTCTTTTTCGCTCTCGGGTACGGCAGCGATAACACGCTTTATGACGAATCCCCACATCATGCCCATCCCGCCGTTCATCAGCACCACGGCAGCCACCGTTGCCCACAGGCTGCCATAGGGAAAGCTGAACGCAATGCCGAGCAACCCGAGCACGACCAGCGCGGAACCGGTGCGGATTATCCAGGGCTCCTGGCGCTGGCGCGCGCCCGAGAACAGGATTGCCGCGCCGCTCCAGGCAAAGGGCTCGACCAGGATGACGAAGCCGGCCTGCAGCGGGTTCATGCCGTAGACCTCGATCAGGATCAGCGGGCCATAGACCATGAATGACATCAGGCACAGGCCGGTCAGGAAAGCCATCGCGATACCGTTGGCAATCGGGTGATGCAGCCGGGTGGCCTGCGGCGGCAGAATGCGGCTCGCGCGCGCGCCGCGGTCGCGGGCAATGAAAAAAGCCAGCGACAGGCAACCGGCCAGCACCATCAGCGGCGACAGCAGGGGATCGTAATCGGCACCCGCGAGCGAGAACAGCAGGATCGCGCCGGTCAGGAACGCGATCCGGAACCAGGGGATGCGCTCGACCCCGGCGGCCGGCGTGGCGCGCTCGACACCACCGCGCAACAGGTAAAAAATCGCTGGCGCCAGCAGCAGGCCCTGCAGCGCGAACAACCAGAAGGCCAGGCGCCAAAGTCCCCAGTTGGCGAAGGCCCCGCCGATCGCGGGACCGCTGAGCGCGGCCAGTACCCAGACCATCGACACCAGGCCCATGACCTTGGGTACCAGGCGAATACCGAAAAAACGATCCTGTGCGACGAATACCAGCGCGAACAACGCGCCGCCGCCCAGTCCCTGCAGCACGCGGCCAACCAGCAGTATCGGCATGGTCGGCGCGGTCGCGACGATTATACAGCCGCCGGTATAAACCAGCGCCGCGACGATCATCGACCGCCGCAGGCCGAAGCGGGCTACCAGCATGCTGACCGAGGCCGCCACCGAGATCGATCCGGCAAGGTAGAGTGCAAAGGTCCAGCTGATCAGGTGCAGACCGCCGATATCGTCGACCGCGCTCGGCATCGTGGTCGCGGTCAGCATCGAGTTGGTCGCATGCAGCCACACCGACATGCACAGGGTCACGAGTTTCGGCAGGTGTTCCCGTCGAATCAGTTCGTTCCAGCGCACCGCGGCGGCATCTGCTTCCAAGGGATCTCCGGTTGATGGCTTCAGCAGGAAGGCTGCAGTGTACAAGTTAAAGCGCGCTTCAAGTCAAGCGGCTTTGCTGCGAACTGCTGCCGGCCTTGTTACG
Organism: Gammaproteobacteria bacterium; assembly: GCA_030066085.1. GTDB lineage: Bacteria > Pseudomonadota > Gammaproteobacteria. Next base: position 141,215 of record JASJCI010000033.1, read on the forward strand.
CATAGCCCCGTGGTCGTGGATCGATTACCCTTGCTGTTTGACCGTCAGCCGCTGCCGCCAAACAACCATGTTCAATCCAAAGCACTTCAGAATCACCGACCAGGAAGAAATTCTCGCCTTTCTACAACGCTATAATTTCGGCGAGCTGATCTCGCTGGTCGACGGCCAGTTGACCGCTACCCACCTGCCCTTCATGGCGGACGACGAGGGGCGAGCACTCTACTGTCACCTCGCGCGCGCCAATCCGCAGTGGCGCTCGCTGCAGGAACAGCGGGTGCTGATCACGCTGCGGGGTCCGCACGACTACATATCGCCGACCTGGTACCGCAACCCGGGGGTGCCGACCTGGAACTACCAGGTGCTGCACGTCTACGGTCACTGCCGGGTATTCGACGATCCGGCCGAGGTGTCGCAGCTGGTCGATCGGCTGGCGGCGATCCACGAAGCCGGCTCGCAGCGACCCTGGCAACCCGACTATCCCGATTCGATGCTGAAGGCGATCGTCGGCGTCGAAATCGAGATCGACGAACTGCAGTGCAAGTACAAGCTGAGCCAGAACCGACCGGCCGCGGATCATCTGCCGGTGGTCGAACAGCTGGAACGACGCGGCGCCGGCGAACTGGCGGCGGCCATGCGCAGGTTACTGGATCTCGAGTCGGGGTAACCCGCGGTTTCGGAGTCAGTCAACATGAGCGACAAATCATCAATCAGCCTGCTCGAAGATGCGATCCGGGAGCGAGCGCTCGTTTACCTCGCACTGTATCGCGAACTGTCCGATCGTTATGGCCGCGACGAGGCCATCGATGTGCTGCGCAGCGCCATCTACCAGCATGGAAGGGCTTTCGGCGAAACCCTGGGAGATTATGCTCCCGACGACTTTGCGGGCCTGTTCGAAGGATTTGCCAGGGCGCCGGACGGCGGCGCCACCTTCAGGCCCAGGGCCTGGCAACTGGACGACCAGTGCCTGGACGTGCAGATGATGGCCTGCCCGCTGAAAGACGCCTGGCTCGAGGCCGGCTGCAGCAACGACGAGGTCTGCGATCTGCTACGCTGCGCGTCGGCAATCGACGAGGGCACGCTCGACGCGGCCGGCTTCGAGCATGAAATCAAACTCTGGTCACCCGGCGAGTCGGGCTGTTGTCGTTTGCGGATTACCGCGAAGAAATCCCGGTAGTCCCGCTTCGGCGGTCCGCCGCGAAAGGCTACACGCCTTTAGGCCCTTCGGGTCCCGGCTGGGACCTTGCTAGACATGCACTATCGGCTCATCGTCATCCCCGCGCAAGCGCACTACTGTCCGGGATGATTTAAACGCCTGATCAAAAACACTTTTAAAACGATGTTCTGGTACGCAAAAGCCGTACTCCGACTTAATTATCTACCTCTTGAGTTGTCATCCCGCGGCTCGACCGCGGGATCCAGAAAACCTTGGCTCATCACTGGACCCCGCGGTCAAGCCGCGGGGTGACAGGTGTTAACAGTGCTG
>JASJCI010000037.1 GCA_030066085.1 Gammaproteobacteria bacterium
AAGTACTGACAGAGGAATTGGTAACGATGTCGCACAATACACAGCTTGCCAACCACGAGAGATCGGTCGCGCGTGCGCCGGCCCAGGTCGTATCGCTGGACCCGCGGCCGGATACCCCGCCCGGTGACGGCAACAAGTACGTCCGCATTCTGCAGCTTTCCGACCTGCTTTCGCGCCACCTCGAAATTCGCCAGATCGTCGAGGCTTTCATGCGCGAGATCAGCGGCGATATCGACTATTGCGGTTACGAGTTCGCCTGTGACGATGCCGACCTGGCGATCCGTTTCGGCGATACCATCGGCCACAGCGCCAACTACCGGCTGAAGATACAGAATCGGCTGCTGGGTGAACTGACCCTTTACAAGCGCAGCAACTTTACCGGTTCCGAGCTGTGTGAACTCGAAGACCTGATGTGTGCGCTGCTTTACCCGATCAAGCACGCGACGATGTACCGGATAGCGCTCAAGTCGGCCTACCGCGACCCGCTGACCGGGCTCAACAACCGCACCGCGATGGAAAAATTCCTGCCGCGGGAAATCGACCTGGCCAAGCGCCACCGCCAATCGATGGCGCTGCTGGTGATGGACCTGGACGGTTTCAAACAGATCAACGACGGCTGTGGACACGACGTCGGCGACCAGGTTCTGCGCGAGGTCGGCCAGGTTATCAGCAATGTCGTGCGCAATACCGACCTGGTCTACCGCTACGGTGGCGACGAGTTCGTCGGCGGCCTGGCGCAAACCGATATCCAGGGTGCGGTCGACGTCAGCGAGCGTATTCGCAACACGGTCGACACCCTCGATCTCGGCGACTGCGGCGCGCATCGCGGCATCCAGATCAGCATCGGCATCACGCTGGTGCGCAGCAGCGACGACTTCCTGAGCGCTTTCAAGCGCGCCGACAAGGCCCTTTACCAGGCCAAGTGTAACGGCAAGAACCAGATCATTATCTGCTAGGGAAGTGCGCACGGGCCGCCGTCATGGGCTCGATCAAGCCAGCCAGCGAGGTCGTGCTACAGCCTCCGGAGACGTGAAAATCGCCCCGAAATGGTCTATACAGTAACGAATCCTGGGGGGGTTGGGCCTTCTGCTCCGGCCGGGATAGTGACGATAGACCGGGATAATCCCGCAATGGTTTAATACCACCCGATTAGAAATCTCGACGAGGATGGGTAATGGGAATTAGCACGACGGTTTCCGACAGCGGTAACCAGGTGACGATAGCAGTGGCCGGAAAGTTCGACTTCCAGCTGTACGACGAATTTCGCTCCTCTTACGCGGATACCGCGGGCAGTGGCGTGCGTTACGTGGTCGACCTGGCCGACACCGAGTATCTCGATAGTTCGGCGCTCGGCATGCTGCTGCTGCTGCGCGAACATGCCGGCGGCGAGGCATCCGATATCGAAATCAGCCAGGCTTCGCCCGAGGTCAAGAAAATTCTCGATGTGGCCAACTTCGGTAAACTGTTTAAGATATAATCGCGCCAAATCCTGACGGAACCCGCCAATGATCGACTACGCGGAAAAACGCGATTTCCTGCGCATGCCCATCGATTGCGAGTTGCGGTTCGGCAAGGCCGGCGAGGACAGCAGCTTGCAGGGCAATGTCATCAACCTCAGCAGCAAGGGTATACTGTTTACCTCGCAGGAGCGATTCAGCGAGGGAACGATGCTCGATATCGTGCTGACGCCGAGCAATTCGGAAACCCCGCCGATGAATGCGCGCGTAGTGGTCAGCCGGGTGACCGACAATGACGTGCTGTTCGAGATTGCCTGCGAAATCCTGAACGCCAGCTAGCCTTCGATTGCCAGCCGCGCTCGCCGAGGCCCTTGCCGGGCTCAGCGGGGCGCGTAACGCCGCTCCACGTAGGTTTTCACCAGGTCGATAAACTCTTCGGCGATGCGGTCGCCCTTGAGCGTCACGGTTTTCTCGCCATCCTCGTAAACCGGTGCAACCGGTTGTTCCCCGGTCCCCGGCAGGCTGATGCCGATGTCGGCGTGCTTGCTCTCGCCCGGACCGTTGACCACGCAGCCCATGACCGCAACCTTCATCGACTCGACTCCCGGGTAACGATGCTTCCAGTCCGGCATGGCGCTGTCGAGTTCGCGCTGAATATCCTGCGCCAGCACCTGGAAGTACTCGCTGGTGGTGCGTCCGCAACCGGGGCAGGCAGTCACCGTCGGGCTGAAGGCGCGCAGGTCGAGCGCCTGCAGCAGCTGCTGCGCGACGCGCACTTCGCGCGTGCGGCCCGCGCCCGGTTCCGGTGTCAGCGATACCCGGATGGTGTCGCCGATGCCCTGTTGCAGCAGGATCGCAAGTGCCGCACTCGATGCAATGATACCCGGGTCGCCCATGCCGGCCTCGGTCAGGCCGAGATGCAAGGCGTAGCGGCAGCGCCCGGCGAGTTCGCGGTAGACCGCCACCAGGTCGGGCACGCGGCTCATCTTGCAGCTGATGACGATGCGCTCGGCCGGCATGCCGATTTTTTCGGCGAAAGCGGCGCTTTCGAGCGCGGAGTCGACGACCGCCTGGCGATTGACCGCCTCCAGCGAGAGCGGATCGGCCAGGTTGGCGTTCCGGGTCAGCAGGTTGGCGAGCAGTTGCTGGTCCAGGCTGCCCCAGTTGACGCCGATACGCACCGGTTTGCCGAAGCGGCAGGCAATCTCGATCATGTCGCTGAACTGCGCGTCGCGCTTCTTGCCGCGGCCGACGTTACCCGGATTGATGCGGTACTTCGCCAGTTCGCGCGCGCAGGCTTCGTGCTCCGACAGCAGCTTGTGCCCGTTGAAATGGAAATCGCCGACCAGCGGTACCGGGCAGTCCTGCGCGCGCAGCTGCTCGATGATACGCGGCACCGCGCGCGCCGCGGCATCGTTGTTGACCGTCACGCGCACCAGCTCGGAACCGGCCTCGTACAGCTGGCGTACCTGGGTAACGGTAGCTTCTATATCGGCGGTGTCCGTGTTGGTCATGGATTGCACGACGATCGGGGCGTCGCCGCCGATGCGAACTCCGGCGACGTCGACGGTCAGGCTGCGGTGGCGTTGGTACATACTGCGTTTCCGACGAATGGCGCCGTCAATAGTAAAGAAGTCTCGCGATCAGATAAAGCCTGCGGCAGGCGCAGGGGTTGCGCCCGGCGCCGCAAGACCGGGCGACATGGTCCGGACCGGCCTCGGTTCCGTACAACGAGCAAACGCGTTACTATCCAATTCGTCCCGTCTGGAACCCGCCGTGCTCGATAAAGTCACCGTCATCGCCTTCGATCTCGACGATACCCTGTGGCCCTGTCTGCCGGTGATTCGCCATGCCGAGGAGACGCTGTACCGCTGGTTGCAGCAAAACTACCCGCGCATTACCGAACGCCACGACCCTGCCGCCATGGTGACGCTACGCCACGAATTCAGCCGGCGTGACGATCGCTACCGCGTCGATATGACCGCGCTCAGGCGCGAGTTTCTCGGCTTCCTCGCGGAAATGCACGATTACCAAGCCGCGGACATGGTGGACGAGGCCTTCGACGTGTTTTTCCAGGCGCGCCAGCAGGTCGAATTTTACGATGACGTCCTGCCGAGCCTGGAGCGACTGAGCCGCCGTTTCCGGCTCGGCGCCATCAGTAACGGCAATGCCAGCGTCGAGCACGTCGGCCTGGGCCACCTGTTCGAGCACAGTCTCGGCGCGGCCGAGGTGCAGGCGGCCAAGCCCGATCCGCGAATCTACGGTCACTTCGCCGAACGGGTCGGGGTCGAACCCGTGCAGATCCTCTACGTGGGCGATCACCCGCATTACGATGTCGCGGGCTCCCTCGGCGCCGGATACCAGGCGGTCTGGGTCAACCGTGACGACTCCACCTGGCCGCAAGACCTCGATGAACCGCGTTACCAGGTGCGTGACCTGGAGGAACTGGAAGCGCTGCTCGCTGAATGAGCCTGTCAGTGTTCGAGGATGCGGGTCATGTGTTCACCGACGCGGCTTGCCAGCAGCGGTTGTGCTTTCGCCGTGGGATGGATGCCGTCCGCCTGCATCAGCTCGGGGTCGCTGGCGGCCACCCCCTCGAGAAAGCGGGGCAGGAAGTGGATCTCGAACTCGTCGGTAATGGTCTGGAATATCTGCTGGAAGCGTTCGTTGTAGACGGCGCCGAAATTGGGTGGCATGCGCACGCCGACCAGCAGAACGACGATGTCACGTTCGAGAGCCTGGCGGACCATGGCGCGCAGGTTGTCGGTGCTCTGCTCGAAGTTGAGACCGCGCAGCCCGTCGTTGCCGCCCAGCTCGATGATCAGGTGGGTCGGCGCGTGGCGCTCGAGCAGGCCAGGCAGGCGCTGGCGGCCGCCGAAGGTGGTTTCGCCGCTGATGCTGGCATTGGTGACGGTTGTTTGCGGGAAACTCGCCCCTATATTATCGCGGAACAAGCGTACCCAGCCCTGTTCCACCGGCATGTTGTAAGCGGCGCTCAAGCTGTCGCCCAGGACCAGGATGTGCGCCGCCTGGTGACCGGCACCGGCGCCTCCACCGTAACCGATGAGCAAGAACAGGCAAATGAACGACAGTAATCTATGCATTGCGTTGGACCGGGTTGGTAAAACCGTCGCGACCCCTGACGGTGATCTCGACATCCTCAAGAGTATATCGCTGCAGGTCAGGTTCCGTGAAGCGGTTGTCATCAAGGGTGCTTCGGGCTCGGGCAAAACGACGCTGCTCGGCCTGATGGCCGGCCTGGACTCGGCCAGCAGCGGCGAGGTCCGGTTGCTGGGCGAGAATCTCGACGACAAGAACGAGGAACAGCGATCCTCGGTGCGCGCCGGCCGGGTGGGTTTCGTATTCCAGTCGTTTCACCTGGTGCAGGGCGCCAATGCGATTCAGAACGTCATGCTGCCGCTCGAGCTCGCCGGCGTCGAGGGCGCCTGGCAGCGTGCGCGCGACAGCCTGGAGCAGGTTGGCCTGGCGGCCAAGCTCGATACCCCGGTCGAACACCTTTCCGGTGGCGAGCAGCAGCGGGTCGCGATCGCGCGCGCTTTCGCCACCGAGCCGGAGGTGCTGTTCGCCGACGAACCCACCGGTAACCTCGATGCCGCTACCGGGCGCCAGATCGCCGACCTGATGTTTCACCTGCGTGACCGGGCGGGCACCACGCTGGTGCTGGTGACCCACGAGGCGGAGCTGGCCGGGCGCGGTGACCGGCAAATCCTGATCGAATCCGGCGAGCTGGTCGACGGCGGAGCCTGAGCCATGCGCCGCGCCTCGCTGCACTCCTACTGGCTGATGTTCATCGCTACCGTGATCACGGTGGCGATCGTGACCTCGAGTCAGCTGGTAACGGCCCGCATCAGCCTGCTGCTCGACCGCCAGGCCAGCGAGTTGATCGCGGGCGACCTGCTGGTCGAGTCGGGGCGCGAACTCAGCGCGGAATACGCCGCCACCGCGCGCGACTACGGTCTCGACGTCAGCCGCAGCGTCAGCCTGCGCAGCGCCGTGTTTATCGACGACCTGCCGCGCCTGGTCGAGCTCAAGGCAGTCGACGATGCCTACCCGTTGCGCGGCCGGCTCGAACGAGCCGCGGATGCAACCGCGCCCCGGGAGGTTACCGCGCAGGGGCCCCGTCCCGGGGAAGTCTGGGTCGATTCGCGGCTGGCGACCGAGCTCGGCGAGCAAATGATGCTGGGCGAGGCCGGGTTCGACGTGAACTGGTTGCTGACCTTCGAGCCCGATCGCGGCGGCGCCATATTCAACCTGGCGCCGCGGGTCCTGATGCATGTCGATGACCTCGCGGCAACCGGACTGGTAGTGCCGGGCAGCCGGGTCCGGCAGCGCATGATGGTGGCCGGTGACGCGGTCGAGGTCGCGCGCTTCAAGGCCTGGCTGGAGGTCAACCTGGCGCCGGACGAGGAAATCGAGGATCTCGAAAACGCGCGCCCCGAAATGCGCGAGGCGCTCGAGCGCACGCGCATGTTTTTTGCGCTGTCGATCGTACTGACGCTGGTGATCGCGATGGTCGCGATCGCGATTACCGCGCGCTACACCGCGCGTCGCGAGGCGCCCAAGGTGGCCATGCTGCGCGCCTTCGGCATATCGCAGTACCAGCTGCTGCGCTACTACCTGCGCCAGCTCGGACTGCTCTGGCTGGCCGCTACGCTGGCCGGTATCGCGGTCGGATGGCTGACCCAGTTCCCCCTGCAGTGGGCGCTGGACGGCTGGTTCGGGCGCGACCTGCCGCAGGTCTTCGACCTGCGGCCCTACGGTATCGCGGCGCTGGTGGGCCTGCTCGCGCTGGCCGGATTTTCCCTGCCGCACCTGCTCAATGCGACCGCGACGCCGCCGATGCAGGTGCTGCGCATCAGCGTCGGTCGCCGCTCGTGGTGGCGCGGCGTGGCGATGTCGGCCGCCGCCGTGCTGACCGTGTTCGCGGTGCTGATGCTGCTGATGCAAAGCTCGCTGCTGGCGGTAGCGACCCTCGGCCTGGTGCTGGTATGCGCGCTGCTCCTGCCGCTGGTGCTCGGCTGGCTGGTGCGCCTGCTGCTGGCATCGAGCCGCCGACGCTTCTGGTTGCGCCAGTACCTGCTGAGCCGGCTGCAGGCGGGCTCGCGCGGCGCGGTGTACGTGATGTCGGGCTTCAGCCTGGTGCTGATCGCGATCCTGCTGATCGCGGTGGTCAAGGACGAGCTGATCGGCGACTGGCAGGCGCAGTTGCCGGAGGGCATTCCGAATTACTTCCTGGTCAACATACCGGGAGACCGGGTCGTCGAGGCGGCCGCGTTCCTGCGCGATCGCGGCATCGAAACCTCGGCGCCTTACGCGATTACCCGCGCGCGCCTGAGCCAGATCAATTCGGCCGACATTTCGACGCTGTCGTTCACCGATCCGCGCTCGGAACACTTCGCCACGCATACCTTCAACATGACCAGCGCCAGCGAGCTGCCGGCCGACAATCAAATCCTGGCCGGCGAATGGATCGATGCCGCCAGCGACCGGCCGCAGCTGTCGGTGGAAGAGGGCATGGCGCAGCGGCTGGAGCTGCAGCTCGGGGATGAGCTGACGATGACGGTCGGCAGCCAGGTGTTGCGCGCGCCGGTGACCAGTATTCGCAGCGTGGAATGGGAAAATTTCAAACCCAACTTTTACCTGATTTCGAACGCGGCCCTGGTGGCTGACACGCCCAGGTTCGGCCTGCTGAGCGCGGTGATCGGCGACGGTGACCGATCCGCGCTCAGGGAACTGCTCGGCATCTACCCGTCGATCACGCTGCTCGATATCACCGAGTTGATGGCGCGCGTACGCGGGATCGTCGACAAGGCCAGCGTCGCGCTGCAGTTCTTTTTCCTGTTCGCGCTGGCCTCGGCCACTATCGTGCTGCTGGCCGCGATCCAGACCGGGCGGCACGAGCGCGAGATCGAATCCTCGCTGCTGCGGGCGCTCAGCGCGCATACCAGCCAGCTCTACCGCGTGCACGTGCTCGAATTCACGCTGATGGGGGCATTGATCGGTTTTTTCTCGGCCAGCATCGCCACCCTGGCCGGCTGGGCGATCAGCGTGTATTTCTTCAGGATCGAGTTCCACCCGTCGCTCGAGGTATGGCTGTACAGCATGGTTTCGGCCTGCGTGGTGTTGACGCTTGCCGGTACGCTCGTCTCGCGCAGGGTTTATAATGTCTCGCCGATGAAAATACTGCGATCCTGAGCCGAATGAATCCTGCTGCACCGAAACAACTGGTTGCCGAACTCGAGCGGCAGTTCGGTGTCGACGAGGCGATCGAGCGCGCGCTGGAGTATGCCGCCGCGGTCGAACAGCGCGACAAGAGCAGGCCGCGCAGCATCGACGTCGCCGCTCGCGTGATCGAACTCGGCAGCGATCGTGACACCGTGGTGGCAACCCTGTTGAGCGGCCCGGTGCTGTTCGGCCAGCTGGACATCGACCGCATAGAGCGCGAATTCGGCAAGCGTATCGCGTCGCTTGCGAGTGGCGTCAACCAGCTCAACACGCTCAAGGACGGTACCCCGGCGAAGGTCGATACCCCGGAGCAGGCGGAGAAGCTGCGCCGCCTGCTGATGGCGATCATCAGCGACGTGCGCGTGATGCTGATCAAGCTCTGCTACCGCGCGGTACGCCTGCAGCTGCTCAAGCATGGCGATTACGAGCTCCGGCGCGCGATCGCGCGCGAGACCATGGATATCTACGCGCCGCTGGCCAATCGTCTCGGCATGGGCCTGCTCAAGTGGGAACTGGAGGACCTCGCGTTCCGCGCGCTCGAACCCCAGGTCTACAAGCGGGTGGCGAAACTGCTGGAGGAAAAGCGCAGCGAGCGGGAGGCCTTTATCGAGGCTTTCATCGCGCGACTCGACGGCCTGCTCGCCGGGCAGGAGATCGAGGCCAGCGTGATGGGACGGGTCAAGCACATCGTCAGTATCTGGCGCAAGATGCAACGCAAGAACCTGGAGTTTCACGAGCTGTTCGACGTGCGCGCGGTGCGTGTACTGGTCGATACGGTGGCGGATTGCTACGCCGCGCTCGGTATCGTGCACACGACCTGGCAGCATATTCCGAACGAGTTCGACGACTACATCGCCAACCCCAAGCCGAACGGTTACCGGTCGCTGCACACCGCGGTAGTGAGCGAGGACGGCAAGGTGGTCGAGGTGCAGATCCGCACGCGCGAAATGCACGAAAACGCGGAGCTCGGCGTCGCTTCCCACTGGCGTTACAAGGAGGGCGCCCGCCTCGATCAGCGCATGGAAGCGAGTATCGCGCAGATGCGTGACATGCTGGCGGGTTCGGCCGAAGAAGTGTCGGATGCGATGTCGGAGATATCGACCGAGTTATCCAGCGACCGGGTCTACGTGTTCACCCCGCGCGGCCAGGTCATCGACATTCCCAGGGGCGGTACGCCGCTGGACTTCGCCTACAGTATTCACTCGGAGGTGGGTCATCGCTGCCGCGGCGCCAAGGTCAACGGTCGCATCGTCAACCTGACCCAGGTGCTGCGGACCGGCGACCAGGTCGAAATCCTGACCACCAAGGAAAGCCGCCCGAGCCGCGACTGGATGAACAAGAACCTCGGCTATATCAAGTCGGCCGGCACTCGCTCCAAGGTGCGCAACTGGTTCAATCACCAGGACTTCGAGCAAAACCTGCTCGACGGCAAGGCTATTTACGACCGCACGTTGAGCAAGTACTCGATCCACGATGCCCGACTGAAAGAGGTCGTGGCGCATTTCAAGCGCAGCGAGAGCGACCAGTTTTTCGCCGACATCGGCCGCGGCCTGATTACGTCGGCACAGATTCTCGGTTTCCTGCAGACCGAATCGGAGCAGGACCCGTTTCGGCGGGTCAAGAAGGAGCGTGCGTCGCCCAAGTCGAAGGACGAAGTCAGCATCCACGGCGTCGGCAACCTGATGACGCAGTTCGGGCGCTGCTGCAAGCCCGTACCCGGCGACGATATCATCGGTTACATCACGCAAAACAGCGGCATCACGATTCACAAATGCAGCTGCGCCAACATTCTCAACCTGCCCGAAGACAAGCGCCAGCGCCTGATCGAAGTGCAGTGGGGCGGGCAAAACGGTTCGGTCTACCCGGTCGAGATCAGCATGACGGCTTATGACCGCACCGGCCTGATGCAGGATATCAGCACCATCCTGGCCAATCTCAAGGTCAACCTGCTGCACGTCAATTCGAACACCAACCAGGCCGAGCAGATGGTGCATACCCGCCTGACCGTCGAAATCGAGTCCGTCGACGACCTGGTCGTGATCATGGACAAGCTGTCGCAACTGCCCAACGTACAGGACGTCAAGCGCATCGCATGACTATCGATCGTCGCTTTTGCATCGCGCCGATGATGGATTACTCGGACCGCCACAGCCGTTATTTCCTGCGCCTGTTTTCGCCCAACATCCTGCTGTATACCGAAATGGTCAGCGTCGGCGCGGTGCTGCACGGCGATCGCGATCGATTGCTCGGTTTCAGCGACGCGGAGCATCCGATCGCGGTGCAGCTCGGCGGATCGGACCCGGATATGCTCTACCGCGCGGCCGGGTACTGCGTCGCATACGGCTACGACGAAATCGACCTCAACTGCGGCTGCCCCAGCGACCGGGTGCAGTCCGGCAGCTTCGGCGCCTGCCTGATGCGCGACCCCGCGCGCGTGGCCGATTGCGTGGCGGCGCTCAAATCGGCCGGCAACCTGCCGGTGACCGTCAAGCATCGCACCGGGCTGGATCAACAGGAAGATTACGATGAATTTGCCGCGTTTGCCGCGGCCCAGATCGAAGCCGGCGCCGACGCGCTGATCGTTCACGCCCGCAACGCCTGGCTGCAGGGCCTGAATCCGAAGCAGAATCGCGAGATACCGCCGCTCAAGTACGACTGGGTGTATCGTCTCAAGCAGGATTTCCCGGCGCAGCCCATCGTGATCAACGGCGGCATCAAGACCCTGCAGGCCTGTCTCGAGCACCTGCAGCGGGTCGACGGTGTCATGCTCGGTCGCGAACCCTACCAGAATCCGTGGTTACTGCAGGCGGTCGATGAAGTGGTGTTCGGCGCGACCGCTCCCGCGGTCGAAAACCGCGTCGCCGTGCTGCACCGGATTTATCCCTACATCGAGGAGCAGCTCGCGCGGGGCACGCCGCTGACGCGCATGGTGCGTCACCTCATCGGTCTGTTCAACGGGGTTCCCAACGCGCGCCGCTGGCGCCGCTATCTCAGCGAGAACGCCTACCGCAAGTCGGCCGGGCTCGAGATCCTGCAGCAGGCCGAAAGCCTGGTCACCGACCACCCCCCGGTTGCCGCGGCGCAACCGGTGGCTGGGTCTCAGGTGGCGCGCAGATAGGCGTAGGTAGCGCCGGCGGCGCCGTCGCGCGGTTGCGCCGGGCACCAGGCCAGCACCTCGGGACAGCTTGCGAGCCAGCGTTGCGTCAGCGGCTTGAGCACCGCGTCGCGCTGCGAGCGCAGACCCTGGCCGTGGATGATGACCACCATGCGCAGACCCGCGGCGAGGACTTCGGCGAGAAACTCGTCGAGCGCCGCGAGCGCTTCGTGCTGGCGCAGGCCGTGCAGATCGAGCCTCGCCTCGGGCCTGATCTCGCCACGGCGGATGCGGCGCTGCAGTTTGCGCTGCAGGCCGGTGTTGAATTGCGCCGCTTCCGCCGGCGTACCGGCCGACACGGCCGTGGCGCGGATTTCGCGCGGCGTGTCCTGCCGCGTGGCCCGGGTCGCGCGCGCCGGCCGATGCAGGTAAGGGCTGACCCGATCCTGGTGCAGGCGGCGAACCCCGGGCACCATGCGGGCAAATTCGGAATCGTCGTCGTCTGACATGCGGATGTCGATATGGCCGGGCAAATTTGCCAGTTTAGCCGAAAAGTGCTCTCGGCCGGGTAAATAAATCGGCTAAAATCGCAACCCGATGCACATACTGATAACCAACGACGACGGCTATCTCGCCAGGGGTCTGAAAACGCTGGCCGATGCCCTGGCCAGAGTAGCGCGTGTCACGGTGGTTGCCCCCGATCGCAACAAGAGCGGCGCCAGCAACTCGCTGACCCTGATGCGGCCGCTGCGCGTGAACCGTGCCGACGACGGATTCTATTTCGTCGACGGCACTCCGACCGACTGCGTGCATCTCGCGCTGTCGGGTTTGCTCGAGGACGCGCCCGACATGGTGGTGTCGGGGATCAACAGTGGCCCCAATCTCGGCGACGACGTGCTCTACTCGGGCACGGTGGCCGGTGCGATGGAAGGGCGCTACCTGGGACTGCCGGCAATAGCGGTATCGCTCGCGGGGAAACCCGGCGAACATTTCGACACCGCGGCGGAAGTCACCCGGCGCGTCATCGCACGCCTGCAGGCCTCGCCCCTGCCCGACGATACCCTGCTCAACGTCAACGTTCCCGATCTGCCGCTGGCGCAGATCGATGCGATCCGCGCGACCCGGCTCGGCTTCCGGCACAAGGCGGAGTCGATGGTGCGCCAGCTCGATCCCTACCAGCGCCCGGTGTACTGGGTTGGTCCGCCGGGCGAAGCGCAGGATGCGGGCCCCGGCACCGACTTTCACGCGCTCGAGCAGGCCTGCGTATCGGTCACGCCGATGCAGATCGACCTGACGCGTCATGGCGGTATCGGCCCGCTGCAGCAGTGGCTGGAGGTGCTGTGAACTCGATGCGCCACCAGGGTATCGGCATGACGTCGCAGCGCACGCGCGATCGCCTGATCAGGCGCCTGCAGGAGCAGGGGATCCATGACGAGCGCGTGCTCGAGGTCATGCGGCGGATACCGCGCCACCTGTTCGTCGACGAAGCGCTGGCCCACCGCGCCTACGAAGATACCGCGCTGCCGATCGGTTACGGTCAGACCATCTCGCAGCCCTTCATCGTCGCCCACATGAGCCAGGTCCTGCTCGAGGACGGCCCGGCCAACTCGGTGCTCGAAATCGGCACCGGCTGCGGTTACCAGACCGCGGTGCTGGCCAGCCTGTTTGCCCAGGTCTACAGCGTCGAGCGGATCGAAGCGCTGCATCAGCAGGCGCGCGAACGTCTGGCCGAACTGGAGATCTACAACGTGCAGCTGCGCTACTGCGACGGCATCGAGGGCTGGCCCAATCCCAGTTACCGCTTCGACCGGATAATCATGACCGCCGCCTGCAGCGAAGTACCGGAGGCCCTGCTGCAGCAGTTGCGTGAAGGCGGCATGATGGTGTTGCCTTTCGACAGCGGTTACGACCAGACGCTGACCCGGTTTACCCGCACGCGCGACGGTCTCGAGCGCGAACCGCTGGAAAAGGTCGCTTTCGTGCCGCTGCTGCCCGGACTGGACTAGTGCAGCTGTTCGAGCGGATTTACCTCGCGGTCATGCGCTTTTCCAGGCGCCGCAGCGCGCCGTATTACCTGTCGGCGCTGAGCTTCGCCGAGTCGTTCATCCTGCCGTTCCCGCCGCCGGACGTGATGCTGGCGCCGATGTCCGTGGCACAGCCCACGCGCGCAATGTGGTTCGCGGGCCTCACGCTGGTGTTCTCGGTGCTCGGCGGCCTGGTCGGGTACCTGATCGGCCTGTTCCTGTTCGACTTCGCGCAACCCTACATCAGCGAGTGGGGCTACCAGGCCGTATTCGAGCGCGCCACGGAACTGTTCGCCACCTGGGGTTTCTGGGCGGTACTGGTGGCGGGTTTTTCGCCGGTGCCGTACAAGATCTTCACCATTGCGGCAGGCGTACTGCACCTGGCGCTGATTCCGTTCGTGCTGGCATCCATCATCGGCCGCGGGCTGCGTTTCTACCTGGTCGCCTGGAGCCTGGCACGATTCGGGCCCGCGATCGAGGCGCGCCTGATGCGCTACATCGAAATCATCGGCTGGGCGATCGTCGTCCTGCTGCTGCTGGCCATCGCGATCTATTACTTCTGAGCTGACCGCTGCGATGAAACCTGTGCTCGTCACGATGCTGGTAGCGGTGTTACTCGCAGGTTGCGTCACGGTCAAGCCGACCACGTCGCTGCAGCGGGGACCCGGCTGGTACACGGTCAAGCGTTCCGACACGCTCTATTCGATCGCCTGGCGTTACGGACTCGACTACCAGCAGCTCGCGGCCTGGAACGGGATCGATGTCAACGCACCGATCCATCCCGGACAGCGCCTGCGCCTGATCAGGCCGTCCGCTGGTACGACGGCCTCGAGCCCCGCGGCAAAAACGACGACCAGGTCGAGCGCGCCGCAGCGTGACAAGCCGGCGACCTCCGGCAAGTCGACCACCAGCGCGCCGGCGCCGGTGGTGTCTTACAGCGGTAACGATCCGCGCAGCTGGCTGTGGCCGACCGACGGCAGGCTGCTCAGTACGTTTCTCGCCGCCGACCTGGCGCGGCGCGGAATTCGTATCACCGGCAAAGCCGGTCAGCCCGTGCGCGCGGTGGCCGACGGCAAGGTGGTATATAGTGGTAATGGTTTGGCCGGTTATGGTAATCTGATCATCATCAAGCACAGCGATACCTTTTTAAGTGCGTATGCCTATTGTCAGGAACGCCTGGTGCAGGAAGGAAAACGGGTCAAGGCCGGCAGCAAGGTGGCGACCATGGGCAGCAGGGACGACCGGGCCCAACTGCACTTCGAAATCAGGCGCAATGGCAAGCCCGTCGATCCACTCAAGTATTTACCCAAGCGATAAAGGATTCACCGGATGACCAAGTCGAACGATACGACGCTCATCGAAGATACCGAAATACCGGCTGATGAACTGGTCGAGGACTTGCTCGATGACGAGGACGGCCTGGCCGATGACAGTGACGACGGTGACTCCGAGGACAGCGAGGAGCGCGCGGTTATCGTCGACGATGACAGTGACGACGACGACGGGGACGAAGTAACCCAGACCGAAGCTTTCGTCGAGCGGCGCAAACAGGTCGACCGCCGCAAGTCCACGTCGCGCCGCGCCTCCGACGCCGATCCGACTCGCCTGTACCTGAAGGAAATCGAGGTATCGCCGCTGCTGACGGCGGAAGAAGAAGTCTACTATTCGCGCCTCGCGCTCAAGGGCGATACCGCCGCGCGCGACAAGATGATCGAATGTAACCTGCGCCTCGTGGTCAAGATCGCGCGGCGCTACATGAACCGCGGGCTGGCGCTGCTGGACCTGATCGAGGAGGGTAACCTGGGCCTGATTCGCGCGGTGGAAAAGTTCGATCCCGAACGCGGTTTTCGATTTTCGACCTACGCAACCTGGTGGATCCGGCAGACCATCGAGCGTGGCCTGATGAACCAGACCCGCACCATTCGCCTGCCTATCCACGTCATCAAGGAACTCAACACCTACCTGCGCGCGGCGCGCAAGCTGACCCAGGAGCTGAACCGGGAAGCCACCGCCGAAGATGTCGCCAAGCTGCTGAAAAAGCCGGTCAAGGACGTCGAAAAAATGTTCAAGCTGGCGGATCGCGTTTCGTCATTCGACATCCCGATGGGGGCCGACGGCGAGCGTCCGTTACTCGACGTGATCCCGGACGAGAACAACACCGACCCCGCCAGCATCCTGCAGGACGAAACCGTGATCAAGCACCTCGACGGCTGGCTCGACGAACTCGACGAAAAGCAGCGCGACGTGGTCGTACGCCGTTTCGGCCTGCGTAATCATCCGCGCGGTACGCTCGAGGAGGTCGGGCTGGAACTGGGCGTAACCCGTGAACGCGTGCGCCAGATCCAGATGGACGCGCTGCGCAAGCTGCGCCGCATCCTCGAACACAGCGGCTACTCGCGCGACAACATCATCGAGTAGCTCAGCCAGACTCGGCCGCGTCGATCAGGATCGCGGCCACCACCGCGCGATCCTCCGCGACCAGGATATTGAAGGTACGGCAGAGCGCGCCATTGTCCATCACTTCGAGGCCGATACGCTGTTCTCCGAACAGCGCGTAAACCCGGCTGGCGGGAAAGCGCTGCTGCATGCCGGTGCCGAGCAGCACCACTTCGGGATTCATATCGAACACGGGCTGCAGGCTGTCAGCGTCGATCAGGTCGAGCCCGCCTACCTGCCAGGGGCTGTGCAGGTTCGAGCCCGACAGTACCAGGTGGTCGCGGTGGACGGTTTCGTTGACGGTCACCGAATCGCCGCTGTAGGCGGACAGGCGGTAACGGCTGGTGACGATATCTTCAGCTAGCGGCATCGTCGCAGGATAGTGGAATTCCGGCGGCCGTTCAACGCCGCGCGGGCGGTTGACAGCATCGCCGCCATTGCATAATGTTGCGCGGTTTCGGATCCCTGAAATCCCCTGGAGACGCGAATTTGAAACCGGTAAAACTGGGCCTGCTCGGCGTGGGTACGGTCGGCGCAAGTACCGCGCTGGTGTTGCAGAACAACGCCGCCGAGATCGCCCGCCGCGCCGGCCGCAAGATCGAAATCGTGATGGCTTCGCGGCGTTCGCTGGCGGCCGGCATGCCCGAGGGCAGCGGCGATATCGAGCTGACCGGCGATCCTTTTGCGGTGGTCGATAATCCCGAGGTCGATATCGTCATCGAGTTGATCGGCGGTTACGAACCGGCGCGCGAACTGGTGCTGCGGGCAATCGCGAGGGGTAAACACGTGGTTACCGCGAACAAGGCGCTGATTGCGCTGCACGGCAACGAGATTTTCGCCGCCGCGCAGGAGCAGGGCGTCAACGTCGCCTTCGAGGCGGCGGTGGCGGGCGGTATTCCGATCATCAAGTCGATTCGCGAGGGCCTTGCCGCCAACCATATCGAGTGGCTGGCCGGTATCATCAACGGCACCGGCAATTTCATCCTGACCGAAATGCGCGACCGCGGTCGCGACTTCGCGGACGTACTCGCGGAGGCACAGGCACTGGGTTACGCCGAGGCCGACCCGACCTTCGACGTCGAGGGTATCGACGCGGCGCACAAGCTCTGCATCCTGTCGTCGCTCGCCTTCGGCATTCCCCTGCAGTTCGATGCGGTGTATACCGAGGGAATCGGTGCCATCTCCACCGAGGATGTCGTCTACGCCAACCAGCTGGGCTACCGTATCAAGCACCTCGGCGTTGCCCGCCGCGGCAACGGTGGCATCGAGATGCGCGTGCACCCCACGCTGATACCCGAGAAGCGGCTGATCGCCAATGTCGACGGTGTCATGAACGCGGTGCTGGTGCAGGCCGACAAGCTCGGGCCTTCGCTGTACTACGGCGCCGGCGCCGGCGCCGACCCGACCGCGTCGGCCGTGATCGCCGACATCATCGACGTCGCGCGCACCATTACCACCGATGCCCAGAATCGCGTACCGCATCTCGCGTTTCAGCCGGACCAGATCGTCGACATCCCGATCCTGCCGATTACCGAGATAACCACCGCCTACTACCTGCGCATGAGCGTGGACGATCGCCCCGGTGTCATGGCGGAAATCACCCGCATCATGGGTGACAAGGACATTTCGATCGAAGCGATCCTGCAGAAAGAACCCGCTAGCGGAGTGACCCGGGCGACCATAATCATGCTGACCCAGCGCATCCGCGAACAGCAGATGGTCGACGCGATCGAAGAGATAACCCGGCTCGACGTGGTCCACGGCGAGGTCCACCGCATCCGGGTCGAAGCGCTCGACGGGGGCGCGTGAACAGCGCGCCCGGCGAGATCACCGACCTCGATCCGACCGACCTGCCGCGGCTCGAATCCCTGCTGCGGGCACAGGGCCTCCCCGCCGATGACTGCGCGGACCAGCTCGAACACTTCGTCGGCCTGTACGCGGGCGCTTGCCTGGTTGCTGCCGGGGGACTCGAGCCCGCGGGGGACTGCGGCCTGTTGCGTTCGCTGGTGGTTGCCCCGGACTGGCGCGGTCGCGGGCTCGGGCAACGCCTGACGCGACACTTGCTGGCGCGCGCCCGCGCGCGCGATTACCGGGCGGTTTACCTGCTGACCGAGACCGCCGAAGCCTATTTCCTGCGCCACGATTTCGCGCCGGTCGAGCGCGCCGGGGTGCCGGCCGCGATTGCCGCGACGCGCCAGTTTGCGAGCCTGTGTCCCGATAGCGCCGTTTGCATGCGCTATCGACCGGATAACTCGTGAACCGTCGGCACGGAGCCGCGTGACCGGCGTGACAGCACGCCCCGGCTACGGCGAATTCATCGTCCTGGTCGCGCTGATCATTTCGCTGGTCGCGCTGTCGACCGATGCGATGCTGCCGGCGCTGCCGGAAATTGCTGCCGATCTCGGCGTGATGCGCGTCAACGACAGCCAGTACGTGATCTCGATCCTGTTCGTCGGCATGGGGATCGGCCAGCTGATTTTCGGCCCGCTGTCGGATTCGATCGGGCGCAGAACGGCAATCCTCGCGGGATTTGCCGTGTTTGCCGCCGGCAGCCTGATGTCGTTGTTCGCGCCGAGCTTCGAATGGATGTTGCTCGGCAGGTTCCTGCAGGGACTGGGCGCCTCCGGTCCGCGTATCGTGACCATTGCGCTCGTGCGTGACCAGTATCACGGCCGCGAGATGGCGCGGGTCATGTCCTTCGCCATGACCATCTTTATCCTGGTGCCCGTGTTCGCGCCGGCAGTGGGGCAGTTGCTGCTGGTGCTGGCCGGATGGCGCAGTATCTTCGGGTTGTTCGTCGTGCTCACGCTGGTGGCGGCGGTCTGGTTCTGGTGGCGCCAGCCGGAGACGCTGGCGCCGCAAAACCGGCTACGTTTTTCGCCGACGCGCCTGCTGCTCGACATTGGCGCTATCCTGCGCCTGCGCGCCGCGCTGGGCTACACGCTGGCGATGGGATTTTCCTTTGGCGCTTTCGTCGGTTACCTCGGCAGCTCGCAGCAGATATTCCAGGTGTTGTACGACCTGCGGGAATGGTTTCCGCTTTACTTCGGTTTGCTCGCCAGCGCCATCGGCGCGGCCTCGCTGATGAATGCCCGCCTGGTCATGCGCTTCGGCATGCGCCTGCTGTCGACGCGGGCGCTGGCAATCATCTGGCTGCTATCGCTGCCGACCCTGGCACTGGCGCTGTGGTACGACGGCCAGCCGCCGCTGTGGCTGCTGATGGGCTACCTGCTGATCGTGTTTTTCTGTTTCGGTATCCTGTTCGGCAACCTGAACGCGATGGCGATGGAACCGCTGGGTCACATCGCCGGTCTCGGCTCGGCGCTGGTGGGCTCGCTGTCGACGCTGATGTCGGTGGTTTTCGGTATCCTGATCGCGGATAACTACGACCATACCGTCGTGCCGCTGATTCTCGGCTTCGCGCTACTCGGTGTTGCCGCGCAGGGCGTCATGGCCTGGACCGCGCGCGGTCTCGCGGAAACCCCGCGCTGAGCGCGCTCAGGCGCGCAGGAAGGCGAGAATTTCCGCCTCGATGTCGGTCTTCGCGATTACGCCGTCGTGCGTGATCGGGCGCTCGAACAGCTCGCCGATAATCGAGGGAATGTCGATATCGGCGCGCGTGGCGACTGCGCGCAGCGAGGCGAGGTCGTCAGCGGGCGGATTGCCGTTGATCGCGTGGTCGACGACCGGTGCGAACTTGGTCCACTCGGCGGTCGAATACACCAGGTTGACGCGCTCGGCGAACTCCGCCGCGGCGCAGGTCTTGAAGCAGGTCGCCGTATGCGGGTCGATCAGGGAGCCGCGCGCAAAGGCTTCGCGGATGTAAGCCTCGCCCTCGTCGTCGGCGCAGAAATCGGCGGCGAAAATCTCACGCACGCGCTCGTGCTCGCCGGCGTCGAGCTGGTAGACACCATGCTGGTCGAGTTGCGCCATCAGTTCGGCGGTGCGCGCCGCACCGAAAAGGTCGAACAGGATACGTTCCACGTTGGATGACTTGAGGATATCCATGGCCGGCGAGGTGGTCGCGATCAGTTCGCGCTTGCTCAGGTCGTAACGGCCGGTATTGATCCATTCCGTCAGCACGTTGTTGGCGTTGGATGCGATCACGATACGCTCGATCGGCAGGCCGAGACCACGCGCGTAGTAGGCGCCGAGCGCATTGCCGAAGTTTCCGCTCGGGATGTGCAGCACCGGTTTGTCGCCGAGCTCGATCACCCCCTGGCGTACCAGCTCGAGGTAGGCCTGAAACTGGTACAGCATCTGGAACACGATGCGGCCGAAGTTGACCGAGTTGGCCGCCGACAGCGAAATTCCGAGTGCCGCCAGCTCGGCCTTGAAGCGCTGCGAGGACAGCAGCGTTTTCAGCGCCGACTGGGCATCGTCGAAATTGCCGTCGATGCCGATGACCTTGAGATTGGGGGCTGACTCGGTGACCATCTGCAGGCGCTGGACGTCCGAGGTGCCGCCGGCAGGATAGAGGCAGGCAACGCGCACGTTGGGCTGGTTGCGAAAGGTTTCCAGCGCGGCCGGCCCGGTATCGCCACTGGTCGCCGTCAGGATCAGGAACTGGCGCTCGAGGGTTTGCGCCAGCGTCGACAGGATCACGCCGAAAGGCTGCAGCGCCATGTCCTTGAAGGCACGCGTTGGTCCATGGTAGAGCTCGACGATATAGATACCGTCCCGGTAATGCGATACCGGTACCGGGTTGGCCGGATCGTCGAAGCGGTCGTAGCGTTCCAGCGCCCGCCGCAGCACCGCGTCCTCGATATCGACACCGACGTGCTGCAGCAGCGCGTACGCGAGTTCCTTGTAGCTGCTGTCGAGGTGGGATTCGAGGAAACCGGCGGGAATCGGAGGCATGGGCTCCGGGCTGTAAATGCCGCCGTGGGAAGCCATCGGTGACAGCAGTGCATCGGCGAAACGGATGCGCGCGAGATGCTCGCCGTCGTTGCCGCGGGTTTCGCTGAAGTACATGCCTTTTCGCAGACCGTTTTGCGGGGTTGAAAGCGCGAATTATAGCCGCCCGGGGCCGCCCCACAAGCCGATTCGACGCGAAATCGTGGTAAAAGCGCCCAGTCCAAGGATTTCACTTCTACTCACCGGCAAATATGCGTAAAATTCGCCGATTGCCCCGGCCCCTGGTGACTGCCGGGTCGTTGTGTTCGCACCGGAGTATCCAGAACCAGCCCATGTCCGCCACTACCAAGGTGAACCTGCTCGATTTCGATCGCGCCGCGCTCGAAGCGTTTTTCGTCGACCTCGGCGAAAAACCGTTTCGCGCGCGCCAGCTGCTGCAGTGGGTCCATCAGCGCGGGGTAACCGATTTCGCCGCGATGACCGACATGTCGAAGCCGTTGCGCGCGCTGCTCGCCGAGCGCTGCATGATCCACACGCCGCGCGTGCTGGAAGTGCAGGATTCGAACGACGGCACGCGCAAGTGGCTACTGGGCGTGGACGCCGCGGACAACGCGATCGAGGCGGTGTTGATCCCGGAAAAGGATCGCATGACGCTGTGCATTTCGTCGCAGGTGGGCTGCACCCTGAACTGCAGCTTTTGCTCGACCGCGAAACAGGGTTTCAATCGCAACCTGACGACCGCGGAGATCATTTCGCAGCTGTACCTGGTGCAGCGTACGCTGCTTGCCGAGGGGCACCAGCAGGGGGTTACCAACGTGGTCATGATGGGCATGGGCGAACCGCTGCTGAATTTTGCTGCCGTGATCGCGGCGATCAACCTGATGTGCGACGATTTCGCTTACGGTCTCAGCAAGCGTCGCGTAACCATCAGTACCGCCGGCGTGGTGCCGGCAATCGAGCGGCTCGCGCAGGTTACCGATGTTGCGCTGGCGGTTTCCCTGCACGCGCCCAACGACGAGCTGCGCGATGCGCTCGTGCCGCTCAACCGCAAGTACCCGATAGCCGAACTCCTGCGCGCCTGCCGGGCCTACATCGACGGCTACAACCGCAAGATCACCTTCGAGTATGTCATGCTGGCCGGCGTCAACGACAGCCTCGAGCATGCGCGCGAACTGGTCGACCTGATCCGTGATCTGCCCTGCAAGCTGAACCTGATCCCGTTCAACCCCTATCCACACGCGGCCTATCGCTGCTCGGAGCAGTCCGCGATCGATGCTTTCCGCGATTATGCGCTCGGCCGGGGCGTGATTACCGTCACCCGCCGCGCGCGCGGTGATGATATCGACGCTGCCTGCGGGCAGCTGGTGGGCGCGTTCCAGGACCGCAGTCGACGCAGCCGGAAGTACCAGCTCGGCCTGGACCAGATCGAGGGAGTCCGCCTTGCCCAGTAACAAAATCGTGATACTGCTCGCGCTGACCTGGCTGCTGCAGGCCTGTGTTGCGGCCAACCCGCAGCCGTCGCAGGACGAGCGAGCGAGCGCGGTCAACGTGCAGCTCGGCCTCGGTTACCTGCAGCAGAATAATCTCGAACTGGCCAACGAGAAACTGGCCAAGGCGCTGCGCCAGGATCCGAATTCGGCCGACGCGCATAATGCCTACGCTATCCTGCAGGAAAGGCTGCTGCAGCTCGACACGGCCGAGTTCCACTATAGCGAGGCCGTGCGCCTGGATCCGAGCAACTCCCTTGCCGCCAACAATTACGGCGCATTTCTTTGCCGCAACGGGCGCGAGGCCGAATCGGAAAAGTATTTCCTGATGGCGTTGGAAAACCCGCTCTACAAGACGCCGGAGTTCGCTTACACCAACGCCGCGGTCTGCCTGCTCAAGATCGATCAGCAGGACAGGGCCAAGGAATACCTGCGCAAGGCGCTGGCGGCACGCAGCACTTTTGGCGATGCGCTGCTGGTAATGGGTGACCTTTCCTTCAAGCAGTCGGACTTCGCCAACGCCCGTTTGTACATGCAGCGTTATCACCAGGTGGCACCGTCGACAGCAAGGAGCCTGTGGCTTGCCATCCGCACCGAACTCGAGCTGGGCGGCGCGGGCTCGGGTACCATAGAACGCCTTGGCAAGGAGCTCGAGGAAAAATTCGTGGATTCCGACGAATACCGCGAATGGCGCCAGATCCGCTGACATGAACGACGGCGTCGATCCAGCCAGCAACGAAACGCGCACGTCCGGTCCCGGGCCGGGCGAACGCCTGCAGTCGGCCCGCATCCAGCAGGGACTGTCGCTCGAGGATGTCGCCAGCCGCATGCATTTGAGCCCCAACATTCTCGAGGCGATCGAGGACAACCACTTCGAGGAAATCACGGCACCGATCTTCGTCAAGGGATACCTGCGCGCTTATGCCCGTATCGTGTCGCTCGACGAGGACGAAATGATCGAGCAGTACGCGCAGTACTACTCGGGCGAGGATCCGCCGATCTCGTCGGTCAGTAACGTGACGCCGGAGCTTTCGGCGGCCGACGCGCGCATGAAGTGGACCACCTTTCTCGTCGTGCTGGTGCTGGCAGCGCTGCTGGCGGCCTGGTGGTGGAACCGTGAACAGAGCGGCGAGGCACCGATTTCGCTCGATGCGCGCGCCCCCACCGGTGAAGAGTCGGTGCCTCAGGGGACCGTAAGCAATGGCGAAATCGAGGCCGTTTCGGAGTCGGAACTGGAGCGCGGGGACGCGGATACGGCCGCTGACGAGTCGAGCGTCCCGGTGGCGGAGACCCTGGCCGAGACGGCCGAGTCCGAGCCCGAGTCCGAGCCCGAGCCCGAGCCGACCCCGGAGCCGGTAGCCGAGGAAGCGCCTGCGCTGGCGCAGGATGCGGGAACTGTCGATGACAGGGCGCAGGCCGACGCAGCCGAGGTCGCGGTCGTCGACGCTGCCGCCGACACGTCGTCACCGACGACCGGGCCGGTGCAGAATCAAATCGCGCCCAGCGGCAACGATCGGCTCGAAATCGTCGTCAATGCCGATACCTGGGCCGATATCAAGGATGGTTCCAACTTCCAGCTCGTTTACGACCTGCTGCGAGCCGATCGTCGGCTCGAACTGATGGGACAGGCCCCCTTTTCGGTGTTTCTCGGCAACGGTCACGGGGTTGAACTGCGCTTCAATGACAGCGAAGTCGATCTGGGCGGGCGGATTCGCGACGACAACACGATCCGCATCCAGATCGGCGGCTGATTCGACAGACGGGAAGGGCGGCGACGTGGCGCAACAACTGCAGGCGATTCGCGGAATGCACGACATTCTGCCTGTCGACATGCCGGTCTGGAATCAGCTGCAGGACCAGTATCGGGCCCTGGTCGAATCCTACGGCTACCGCGAAATTCGCACGCCCGTCCTCGAGAAAAGCGCGCTGTTTGCGCGCTCCATCGGCGAGGTTACCGATATCGTCGAAAAGGAAATGTACAGTTTCGACGATCGCAACGGCGATTCACTGAGCCTGCGTCCGGAGAATACCGCGGGTGTCGTGCGGGCCGCGTTGCAGGCCGGTATGCTGCAGGACCAGCAGCAGCGGCTGTGGTACTGTGGGCCGATGTTTCGCCACGAGCGACCGCAGAAGGGACGTTACCGCCAGTTTTACCAGCTCGGCGCCGAAGTCTGCGGGATTGCCGGCGCCGACATCGAGGCCGAACTCATCCTGCTGGCCGCGCGCTTCTGGAAAAACCTTGGCCTGCAGGAGATCGAGCTGCAGCTGAATACGCTCGGCAGCAGCGCGTGCCGGCAGCGGTACCGCGAGCTGCTGGTGAGTTATTTCCGCGACCACAGCGACCGCCTCGATGAAGACAGCAGCCGGCGGCTGGAATCCAACCCGCTGCGTATCCTCGACAGCAAGAATCCCGACATGGCGCCCTTGATCGAGGCTGCGCCGGCACTGCACGACAGTCTCGACGAGGCCTCGCGCGAACATTTTGCCGAACTGAGGGATATTCTCGACCGGGTCGGTGTCTCATACCGGGTCAACCAGCGACTCGTGCGTGGTCTCGATTACTACTGTCACACCGTATTCGAGTGGGTTACCGACACGCTCGGCGCACAGGGAACCGTTTGTGGCGGAGGACGATACGACGGGCTGATCGAGCAGCTCGGCGGTAAACCCGGTCACGCGGCCGGTTTCTCGATGGGCTGCGAGCGCCTGATCGCGATGCTGATCGACCAGGGAAGGGCCGCCACCGAGACCGGTTGCGATGTCTACCTCGCGCTGCGCGGAGCCGACTGCGCCGCTCTTGGTCAGCGCCTGGCGGAAGAGATTCGCGATCGGCTGCCGCAACTGCGGCTCGTCGTGCACGCCGGCGGCGGCAGCTTCAAGAGCCAGATGCGCCGGGCCGATCGATCGGGCGCGCGCATCGCCCTGATCCTGGGCGAGAGCGAGATCGAAGCGTCCAGCATCTCGATCAAGTTTCTGCGCGACGCGCGTGAACAGATCGAAGTTTCGCAGGCGGAAGTCGCGCAGCGACTGCCGGCCCTGCTGCAAGAGTCCTGAGGGCAGTTATGCAAACCGAAGAAGAACAGGTCGAAAAACTCAAAACCTGGCTGCGCGAGAACGGCATGTCCATCGTGCTCGGAATTGTCATCGGCGTCGGCGGCCTCGGTGGCTACCGTTACTGGGAGCATCACCAGGAAAGCCAGGCGCAACACGCTTCGAGCGCTTACATCCGCATGATGGATGCGCTCGCGAGCCAGGATTACGAGCAACTGGAGCTGCACGCGAAGCGCATAATCGACGAGCATGCCGAGCTGGAGTACGCCCAGCTCGCGCGCCTCGCGCTGGCTCGCGGCCATGTCGAGCAGGCAAAATTCGATGCCGCGCAGCAGGTGCTGCAGGCCATCGTCGGCACCGCCGCACAGAGTCCTGTCGGCTATGTCGCCCGCACGCGCCTGGCGGCCGTGCAGCTGCAGCAGCAACAGTTCGAGCCGGCGCTGGCGACGCTGGCGGTGTCGTTCCCGCCCGAATTTGCGGCCCAGGTCGACGAACTGCGTGGCGATATCTATCGTCGCCAGGGTAACACCGCTGGCGCGATCGAAGCCTATCGCAAGGCGCAGAGCGCCGATCCGCCACCGGCCAACGTCGAGTTCCTGCGCCAGAAACTCGATAATCTCGGGGGGACCGGTTGAAGCAGCTGCGAACACTCCTGGCGCTGGTTGCAATCGCGCTGCTTGCCGCCTGCGGCGGTGAAACCGACAACAGCGAACCACCGGCACCGCTGACCTCGATCGACGATCCGATCCCGCTCGATGTCACCTGGAAGCTGGATACACGGGCAGCCGCCAACACGGCATCGTTTCGCTTGCGGCCGCTGCTGGCCGGCGAGCGTATCTACACCATCGATACCGCCGGTACCGTCAGCAGCGTCGATCCGGAAAGCGGACGACGCCAGTGGCTTTTCGATACCGGCGTGGCCGCGAGTGCCGGGCTCGGCGGCAATGCAGAGGTGCTGCTGGCAACCTCGCGTAATGGTGATGTCGCCGCTTACCGCGTGCTCGAGGACGGGCTCGAAAGCCTGTGGCGAATCGGTATCGACGGTGAAATCCGGGCCGCGCCGGTAATCTACGGCGATCGTGTCTTCGTGCGCAGCGTGGACGGTCGCCTGCGCAGCCTCGCGTTGGCCGACGGCAGCCAGGTCTGGATGGTTTCGCGGCGAGTGCCGCCGCTGTCGCTGACCGGTACCAGCGAACCGCTGGTAACCGAGGCCGCGGTTTATGCCGGCTTCGACGACGGTAAACTGCTGGCGCTCGATCGCGACAACGGCGAGATCCTGTGGGAAGCCACCGTCAGCCTGCCCAGCGGCCGCACCGAGGTCGAGCGGCTGGTGGATCTCGACGGCCGCTTCATGCTGCGCGACGGCATTCTTTACGTTTCCTCTTTCCAGGGAAGGCTGGCCGCGGTGCAGGCGGTTAGCGGCGACATCCTCTGGACACGCGAGTTTTCCAGCTTCCAGCCGCTCGGGATCGACGACCGGGCGGTTTATCTCAGCGCCGACAACAGTCACCTGTGGGCCATCGACCGGCGCACCGGGACGGCATTCTGGAAGCAGGACGTGCTGAATGCGCGCCACATCACGGCGCCCGCGCTGGTCGGCGACGACCGCCTGGTGGTGGCTGACCTGGCCGGCTACCTGCACTGGTTCGAGCGCGACGACGGCCGTCTCGTCGGCCGCATCCGGGCCGCGGACTCGCGTATCTACGTGCAGCCGCTGATCTGGCGAGACCAGGTGCTGACGCTCGACAAGTTCGGCCTGCTGGCCTCGTATACGGCTCCGCAATGATCCCGGTCATCGCGTTGGTCGGTCGTCCCAACGTCGGTAAGTCAACCCTTTTCAATGTTTTTACCCGCAGTCGCGACGCGATCGTTGCCGACGAGCCGGGCCTGACGCGCGATCGGCAGTATGGCGTCGGTGAACGGGGCGAGCGGGTATTCATCGTGGTCGATACCGGCGGTCTCAGCGGCACCCGGCAGGTGCTCGACGACCTGATGGCGCGCCAGACCCGGCTTGCAATCGACGAAGCCGATGAAGTCCTGTTCATCGTCGACGCCCGCGATGGTCTGACCGCCGGCGACCGGCAGATCGCCGACCTGCTGCGCAAGTCGGGCAAATCCTGCCGGGTCGTGATCAACAAGATCGATGGCGTCGATCCGGACCAGGCCGCGGCCGATTTTTATGCGCTCGGATTTGCGCAGCTGGACTGCGTTGCCGCCTCGCAGCGCAAGGGCACCGGTGCGCTCCTCGACAGCCTGTTGCAGGATTACCCGCCCGCACAGGCAGCGGCCGATGAATCCGCGGGGCCATCGGTGGCGATCATCGGCCGCCCCAACGTCGGCAAGTCGACCCTGATCAACCGCCTGGTCGGCGAGGAGCGCGTGGTCGCGTTCGATGCCCCGGGCACTACCCGCGATACGATCGAGGTGCCCTTCGAGCGGCGCGGCAAGGCCTACACGCTGATCGACACCGCCGGTGTTCGCCGCCGTGGCAAGGTGCGCGAGGCGGTCGAAAAATTCAGCGTGATCAAGGCGCTGGACGCGATCGAAAAAGCCGACGTGGTGGTACTCGTTATCGATGCGCGCGAGGGTTTGACCGACCAGGACCTGACCCTGCTCGGATACGTGCTCGATGCCGGCCGGGCGCTGGTGATCGCGATCAACAAGTGGGACGGCCTCGACGACTACCAGCGCGAACAGAATCGCGAAAACCTGCAGCGACGCCTCGAATTCGTGCCCTTTGCCGCACGCCATTTCATTTCCGCGAAACACGGTACCGGCGTCGGTGACCTGATGAAGTCGGTCGACCAGGCCTATGCCTCGGCCCGCGCGGATTTCAACACCCGTTACCTCACCGACCTGCTCGAGGAAGCCGTGTTTCGACACAATCCGCCGCTGCATCACGGCCGTCGAATCAAGCTGCGCTATGCCCACCAGGGCGGCCGCAGGCCGCCGGTAATCGTCATTCATGGCAACCAGACCAACCGTCTGCCGCAATCCTACCTGCGCTACCTGACCGGGTTTTTCATCGACAGGCTCGGACTCAAGGGCACGCCGCTGCGGATCGAAACCCGCGCCGGGGAAAATCCCTATGCGCCGAAAAAGGGCAGTAAGCGCCGTAAACAGGGCCGTCCGTCATAAAAATGCGGGAAAAAAGGCCGAATTTAATGAAAACCTCGCATTTTCGACATAGACTTTTTAGTTATGGCCTTGCGACGAATACTGGTCACGAACGCCAAGGGCGGGTGTGGCAAGACGACGATTACGACCAACATTGCCTCGCACTACGCGCGGCAGGGTCGCAACGTGCGCCTGTTCGACCACGACACGCAGGGATCTTCACTGGCCTGGATCCGGCGCCGCTCCGATGACCTGCCGGAAATCGCGGGTGTCGATGCATCGAAAAACGCGGATCACCGGCTGACCCGATCGTGGCAGTTGCGTGTGCCGCCCGAAACGGACGTGGCAATTATCGATTCGCCGGCAGGCGCGGACATCTTCGAGCTCGCAACCCTGCTGCAGCAACACGACTCGGTACTGATACCGGTGCTGCCCTCGCCGATCGATATTCATGCTACCGCCCATTTCATCAAGGCGCTGCTGACGACCGGCGGTGCGCGCCGCAAGATGGTACGCCTCGCGGTAGTCGCCAACCGCGTGCGCAAGAATACGCTGATGTACCATTCGCTGGAACGTTTCCTGTTCAGCCTGAATATCCCGTTTATTTCCAGTTTGCGTGATACCCAGCTCTATGCGCGCGCGATCGAGGAGGGTGTCGGCGTGCAGGAAATCCGGACCTCGCGCAACAAGGTCGACAAGGAACAATGGGCACCGATTTTCCGCTGGCTGGAAGCGCCCGCGATGCCGGATTTTGGCGCCCCGCCGACGCCGCTGCTGGATAACGCCGAGCACCAGTAACCCGGCCGCGGCAAGCGGCTAAATTAGTTCAGATTCCCGGTTGCCGGTGCGCAACCGCGCGGTCGCCTGTGCTATGATAGCGCCGATTCTTCTACCGACTTACCCAAGCTATGAAAACACTGCGCTCCGTCCTGATCGGTCTGGCCGGCATGATTGCCTGCGGGTCCGTATTCGCCAATGATTTCGAAGTCATGCTGAGCAGCGAAACCGCCGAGTTCACCTTTCGCTCCGATTCCAGCCTGATCGGCTGGGGCGGCTCGGACCTTGCCTTCAGCCTGTTCTACAACGAAGAAGACGATTTCATCGCCCAGGCCAGCCTGCTGCAAATGCGTCAGCCTTCGGAGGAAACTCCGCTCACCTTCGGGGTCGGAGTCAAAGCCTACCTCGGACAGCTCGATGATCCCGACGAAGACGTCCTGGCGGTCGGAATCGGTGGCGAAGTGCGCTACACGATCCCGGGCAACATGCCGATGGCAGTCTACCTGCACGGCCACTATGCGCCCGATATCACGAGTTTTGCCGGTTCCGACGAGATTATCGATTACCGCATCGGGTTCCAGATCGAAGCGATGCCGCAAACCGTGGCGTTTATCGGCGTACGGCATTTCGAAATCGAAACCGATGACGAGGATTACGACGCGGACGACGACGAGCTGCATATCGGCGTGCGGCTGACTTTCTAGCGGTTCCGGTCGCGGCGCGAAGAGCACGGGATCGTGCCGGGTCCCGCCGGGGTCTGGACCCCGGTGCAACCGCGGGCCGACCTGTAAGGTCGCAGTGCCGTCGACGAGGGCCGCCGGCACGGGTTCGTCAGGCAAGCGACAGGCGCTGGCGTCGCCGTCATCGAACCGCGGGCTCGCGGGTCGCCCGCTAGCGGCAACCGGCAGGACTGAAGCCAGTCGAGGCATCAACGACACGAGCGGAATCGACCGCGCGGCTCCCGTCCGCGTCAAACCCTTGCGCGCGGGGATGCGAACTTTTCGGCGCGGTTCGGGGTCACAGTGACTTTACCGCGCGGCTCCCGGACATCAATGCAAAAACTGACGATCAACGAATCGAGGCTGCTGGTTTTCGGTGGCCCCTACGGTAACCTGGCCGCAACCCGGCAGCTGCGGGAGCGGGCCCGGTTTCTTGGCCTCGCGCCCTCGCAGGTGATCTGCAGCGGTGACCTGGTCGCCTACTGCGGTGATCCCGTCGAAACTCTCGAGCTGGTGCGCGACTGGGGTATCCCGGTAGTCATGGGCAACTGCGAGGAATCGCTCGCCAACGACGAGGCGGATTGCGGTTGCGGCTTCGCTCCGAACAGCCATTGTTCGCTGCTGGCGGTGACCTGGTACCGTTACGCCGCTGCGCGCATAAACCTGGATCATCGCCGCTGGATGGCGGCGCTGCCGCGCGCGATCGACGTCGAATTCGCCGGCCGCAGCCTGCGCTTCGTCCACGGCAGCCTCGACAGTATCAACCAGTTCGTGTTCCCGTCGACCCCGCGCGAAGAAAAACAGGCGCAGCTCGAGCGCGCCGGGGTCGATATCCTGGTTGGCGGGCACTCGGGCATTCCCTTCGGCCAGCGCATCGGCGACCGCTGGTGGCTCAACGCCGGCGTTATCGGCATGCCGGCCAACGACGGCGGGCAGCATGTCTGGTACATGTTGCTGGAGGCGCGCGATGACGCGCTCGAGGTCAGCTGGCATCGACTCGAATACGACTACGAAGCCAGCTATCGCAGCACGCTCGCGGCGGGCATGGCGGAGTACGCGCAGGCTCTGCGTGACGGGCTCTGGCCGAGCATGGATATCCTGCCGCAGGCGGAGCGCCGGCAGCGAGGGCAGGCGCTCGAGCCGGCCATGCTGACCATGCCCGGGTCCTGCGCCCGGCGCGCACTCGAGTCGGCGGTCTGAGATCAGGCCTGGCTGCCGCCGGCAAGCGTCCCGTCGGCGCCGGTTTGCTGCTGAAACTGCTCGACCCACAGCAGGGTGGCGCCCGCAACCGCGACCGGCATGGCAATGAAGTTGACCACCGGGATACTGGTCATGATCATGACGCCGCCGCCGAAGCCCAGCGCGATCCCACGGCGTGCGGCCAGCTGCTTTTTCTGTGCACGAAACACGAGGTCGTGGTTACCCATCGGGTAGTCGAAGTATTCCAGCGACAGCAGCCAGGAGCCGAACAGTAGCCACAGCAGCGGCGCCAGCAGGTTGATCACCGGAATCAGGCTTACCAGGAACAGGCCCAGCGCCCACAGCGCCAGGTAGGCCAGCTTGCCCAGTTGCGAACGGAAGGCGTCGAGCGCCATGCGCGCAAAGCTGACGTCGCTGTTGACCGCCTTACCGGTCAGCAACTGTTCGATCTTTTCCGCCATCAGCGCATTGAACGGCGCGGCAATGAGGTTGGCGACCGCGGTAAAGGTAAAGAACACGATAATTGCCGCCAGCAGGCCGACGAAAAGCCAGATGAACCACTCGAGAAAATCGAGAAAGTCGGGCACGTAGGCCATCATGCTGTCGACCAGCGGCGCAAACAGGGTATAGCCGTACCAGACCAGCGAGCCGAACAGCAGCAGGTTGATCGCAAGCGGGATCAGTACGTACGGCCTGACCTCGCGGCGCGGCAGCAGGCGCAAGCCCCGCGAGAGGGCCTGGATACCGGTGGTCAGGTCCCGCACCATCGGCTGGTGCTCAGGGCAGCTCGACCGGTGCGGGCGCCACCCAGCCGTCGGCGCGGTGTTCGACCACGACCCGGGTGTAGACACCGCCGCGCACGTTGAACTCGGCATTGATGCGCATGAAGCGCGGCTCGCTCGCGGCTACCAGGTCCGACAGGATGCGATTGGTCATGGCTTCGTGAAAGCCGCCCTCGTCCCGGAACGACCAGAAATAGAGCTTCAGCGCCTTGAGTTCGAGGCACAGGCGATCGGGAACATACTCGATTGCGATATCGGCGAAATCGGGTTGCCCGGTCAGCGGGCACAGGCAGGTAAACTCGGGCGTATCGATATGGATGGTGTAATCCCGCTCGGGATTCGGGTTGTCGAATGTGTCCAGCTGCCTGGAAGGTTGCGTACTCATGCTGTGTTCATGTCCTCGGGGGTGCGTGTGCGCTCGCGGCGCGTCATTATAACGGCGCGCACCAAATAGGCAATCCGCGGCTGGCACAGCCGCCAGCTGGATCTGATTTGGGTCGCGATACTGTTGCCGAACAGTGCAAGTGATATACTCTGGCGCGCCCAAATTCAACCCTGGAAAAAACCGCGGCAATGCGCCTGAGCCAAATCAAGATCGCCGGATTCAAATCCTTCGTGGATCCCAGCAAAATAGCGTTTCCGCGTGACATTACCGCGATTGTCGGCCCCAACGGCTGCGGTAAATCCAACGTCATCGACGCGGTGCGCTGGGTGATGGGAGAATCCTCGGCGCGCAATCTGCGGGGCGAATCGATGGAAGACGTCATTTTCAGCGGTTCGTCGGGCCGGCAGCCGGTCGGCCAGGCGTCGGTGGAGCTGGTTTTCGACAATTCGGACGGGCGCGTCAAGGGCGAATACGCCAAGTACAACGAGATCTCGGTCAAGCGCATCGCGACCCGCGCCGGTCAGTCCAAGTATTTTCTCAACAATACCCGCTGTCGCCGGCGCGATATCGCCGATATTTTCCTCGGCACCGGGCTCGGTCCGCGCAGCTACTCGATCATCGAGCAGGGCATGGTCAGCCGCGTTATCGAGGCCAAGCCGGACGAGCTGAGGGTGTATCTCGAAGAGGCCGCGGGCATTTCCAAGTACAAGGAAAGGCGCCGTGAAACCGAAAACCGCATTCGCCATACGCGAGAAAATCTCGACCGCCTGATCGACCTGATCGAGGAAATCGAAAAGCAGCTCGCGCGCCTCGACCGGCAGTCGAAAACCGCCGAGAAATTCAAGGCGCTCAAGCAGGAACAGCGCCAGGTCGAAGCCGAATCCCTGCTGCTGCAGCACCAGGCCTACGAGCGCGACATCGAGCAACAGCAGCGTAAACTCGCCGCGGTCGAGAATTCGATGCAGGAACGCACTGCCGCGCTGCGCAGCACCGAGCGCGAGATCGAGCAAACGCGTCAAAGCTACGCCGAGGCCAGCGAGGTTCTCAACCGCGTACAGGGTGTCTACTACCAGCTCGGTTCGGACATATCCGGCAAGGAACAGGCGATAGAGCATCAGAAAAACCTGCGCCAGCTCAACCGCCAGGAACTCGACTCGATCCGCCAGTCGCTGGCGGACGCGCAGCAGATGCTGGCCGACGACGAAACCCGGCTGGCCGAACTCGATGGTGAACTCGCCGAACTCGCTCCCGGTCTAGAGGCCGGCCTGCGAGCGCTGCAGCAGGCCGAGCAGGATACCGCCGACAGTGAAGGCAAAATGGCTGAATGGCAGGAGGTCTGGGATCAGTTCAGGCGCGAGTTCCACCAGGTGCACGAATCGGCGCAGATCGAAAACCGGGGTATCGAGCATCTCGAACGCCAGGTGCGGCATACCGACGAGCGCCGCGCGCGCCTGCAGCAGGAGCTCGACGGTCTCGACGCCAGCGAAATCGTGCGCGAGATCGATGCGCTGGAAAACGATGCCGAGGCCGCCAGCCAGGAATATGCCGCGGTCTCCGAGCGAGCGCAGGAGCGTGCCGAGGATATCCGCCGGCTGCGTGCCGAGCTCGAAGGGCTGTCGCAGCAGCTCGACGAAAAGCGGGTCGAGCTGCAGACCAGGCGCGGTCGCCTGAGCTCGCTCGAGGCGTTGCAGCAACACGTGCTCGACGAGTCCAGCGATTCGGTACGCCAGTGGCTCGAGCGTAATCGCATCAACACCGCGCGCCGCCTGACCGGCATGCTGCGCGTGCGCGGTAACCTGGAAAAGGCTGCCGAGGTCGTGCTGTCGCCGTTTCTCGGAGCTTATTGCGTCGAGCCCGGACAGTCGATCCCCGACGCCTTCGTGCCTAACCACAGCATCGCGATATTCGACGAAAGCCTGGTCAAGACCAACGCGGGTGAGCGTGACTGGCCACGGCTGGTCGACCAGGTCGAGTGTGACGTCGACCTGTCGGCGCTGCTGGATGGCGTCTACGTCTGCGGCAACGTCGAAGAGCTGCGCTATAAACGCGTGCAGCTGCGGCCGGGCGAGAGCCTGGTGACACCGCAGGGCCTGTGGGCGGGACGTAACTGGGTGCTGCAGCTGGGCGAGGAAGACCAGCACAGCGGGATGCTCGAGCGCGCGCAGGAGATCGAACAGCTCAGGCTCGGGATCGACGAGATGACGCAGGGCGCGCGCGATCTGAAATCCCGCTTCGATGGCGAACGCCAGCGCCTGCAGGCGCAGGAGCAGCAGTGGGATGCCGAGCAGGGACAGCTGGGTGAGCTGCAGCAGCACCTGTCCGATCTGCGCCAGCAGCTGAGCCAGCGCCACAGCCGCGCGGAGCAGGTGCAACTGCGCCGCGAGCAGCTGCATACCGAGATCGCCGAACTGGACCAGCAAAAAGCGGGTCATGCGAGCGAGCTGCAGACGAACGCGGAACGGCGCAACGAGTTTCTCGGCCAGATCGAGCAGATGGCGCAGCTGGAAACCGGTCTGCAGCAGCAGAAAACCGAACTGCAGGCCCGCCAGGGAGCCGTGCGCGAGACCCTGCAGCAGGCGCGCGACCATTACCACCAGCTACAGATTCGGCAACAGTCGCAACAATCGGAGCAGCGCGCGGCGCGCGCCAATATCGAGCGCGTGCAGCAGCAGCGCGACCAGTTCGACCGGCGGCTGCGCGAGCTGCAGACGGCCATCGAGGGCGTGCAGGATCCGATCGCCGATCTCGAGCGTGAACTGCAGCAGCTGCTGCAGGCCCGCGGCGAGAATGAACAGGAACTGACCCGCGCGCAGCAGGCGGTCGGCGCACAGGACAGTCGCCAGCGTGAACTCGAGACGCAGCGCGGTGAGCGCCAGCAGCAGGTCGACCAGTTTCGCGGCCAGGTCGAAGCCGAGCGCATGGCCCTGCAGGAAGGCCGGATTCGTCGCGATGCGGTCGCCGAGCAGCTGCAGAAGACCGGCTTCGACGCGGCGCAACTCGCCGAAGGTCTCGATCCCGCGGCCGAGGCCGGGGCCTGGGCGCGGCGTCTCGACGATATCAACCAGCGCATCGAGCGGCTCGGTCCGATCAACCTCGCGGCAATCGACGAGTACAGGGAGCAGGCCGAGCGCAAGTCTTACCTGGATGCCCAGCACGAAGACCTGATCACCGCGCTGGAAACCCTGGAGGACGCGATTCGCAAGATCGATCGTGAAACCCGCGAACGCTTCAAGGATATCTTCGACCAGGTCAACACCCGTCTCGGCGAACGTTTCCCGAAGCTTTTCGGCGGTGGCGAGGCGCACCTGGAAATGACCGAGAACGATTTACTCAACACCGGCGTGCTGATCATGGCGCGGCCGCCCGGCAAGCGCGTGACCAACCTGCAGCTGCTGTCGGGCGGCGAGAAAGCCCTGACCGCGGTGGCGCTGATCTTCGCTATCTTCGAGCTCAATCCGTCACCGTTCTGCATGCTCGACGAGGTCGACGCACCGCTGGACGATGCCAACGTGGGACGCTTTTGCACCATGGTGGCGGAAATGTCGGAGCGGGTTCAGTTCATCATGATCACGCACAACAAGATCACGATGGAAATTGCCCACAGCCTGAACGGCGTAACCATGCACGAGCCAGGCGTGTCACGCCTGGTTTCGGTGGATGTCGGTGAAGCGGTGGCACTCGCCGGGGTGCAATAGAGTTGGATACGACCGCGTTTCGCTGGGTGCTGGTAGTCATCGCCGTGGTGCTCGGTATTGCCATTTACCTGTTTGGCCAGCACCAGTCGCGCCTGCGCCGGCGCAACGCGATGGAAACCTATGCCCGCGAGGAAATCGACTCGGCCTTCATCGAGGACGAGCAGCTGCGTACCGAGCTCGACAGCCTCAACCAGATGCTGCGCGATGACGAGGACGACGATCAGGTCGAGTCGATCAGCATTACGCCCGAGCGGGAAGAACAGGCCACGCCGTATTCGCCGCCGGATCCCGAAATTCACGTGCCGCGCGAGTTGCGCGATCGTGCCGAGGCAGACATCATCAGTTACCAGCTGCGCCACGAGGACTACCGCCTGATTACCGGCGAAGAGGCGAGTGCGGCAGTTACCGAAACCGGTCTCCAACTGGACGACGACGGTTACCTCGAGTATCGCGAAGACGGGCAGCTGCATTTCAGGATCGCCAGCCTGTCGCCGCCGGGACGGCTGTACGAGCTCGACCAGCTCGATTTCGTAACCGTCGGCTTCAACTGTTTCATCGACCTCGAGGACGCCGAGGACCCGCGCGCCGCCTACGAAGCCATGCTGAAAAAGATCGATGAACTGGTGCGTGTCATGAACCTGAAGGTTTACAAATCGACGCAGGAACTGCTGACGATCAGCGACGTCACCGCGGCGCGTGAGAAGATATCCTGAGGAACGCCGAATGAGCGTGCCCCGGTCCATCATCGTCGAGGTCCAGCAGCTGCGCGAGCAGCTGGTCGAGCATAACTATCGCTACCATGTGCTCGACGCCCCCGTTGTTACCGACCAGGAATACGACCGGCTATTCCGCCGCCTGCAGCAGCTGGAAAACGAGCACCCCGAGCTGGTTACGCCGGATTCCCCGAGCCAGCGGGTCGGCGCCGAACCAGCCAGCGAGTTCGAGAGCGTGCGCCACGAGGTTGCGATGCTGTCGCTCGACAATGCGTTCGACGACGACGAAATGCTGGCCTTCGACCGCCGCCTGCGCGATGGTCTCGATCAGCAGCAGGCGCTTGCCTATGTTGCCGAGCCCAAGCTCGACGGGCTCGCGCTAAGCCTGCTGTACGAGGGCGGTGAACTGGTCCGCGCGGCCACCCGCGGCGATGGTCGCCAGGGTGAAAATATCACCGCCAACGCGCGCACTATCGATTCGATCCCGCTGCGCCTGCGCGGCGATCAATTGCCGGCGCGTATCGAGGTGCGCGGCGAGGTGTACATGGATCACGCCGGTTTCGCGGCGCTGAACGAGGCCCAGCGGCAGGCCGGCGGCAAGGTATTCGCCAACCCGCGTAATGCCGCTGCCGGCAGCCTGCGCCTGCTCGATTCGCGCATCACCGCGGCGCGCCCGCTGACCTTCTGCAGCTATGGCGTCGGCCTGTGCGAGGGTACCGAGCTGCCGGGCGGGCAGTACGAGCAGATGCTCTACCTGCGCGAGATCGGTTTTCCGATCAGCCGCCAGATCGAGCGCCTCGATTCGATCGAGGACTGCATCGAGTACTACCGGCGCATGCTCGACCGGCGCGACGCGCTCGCCTTCGATATCGATGGAGTCGTGTTCAAGCTCGACGACCGCAGGCTGCAACAGCAGGCCGGATTCGTATCGCGCGCCCCGCGCTGGGCCATCGCCTACAAGTTCCCGGCGCAGGAAGTCATGACCCGCCTGCTGGCGGTGGATTTCCAGGTCGGCCGCACCGGCGCGCTGACGCCGGTCGCCCGGCTCGATCCGGTAGCGGTGGGCGGCGTCATGGTCAGTAACGCGACGCTGCACAACATGGACGAGATCGAGCGCAAGGACGTTCGTATCGGCGATAGCGTGATCGTGCGGCGTGCGGGTGATGTCATTCCCGAGGTCGTGGCGCCGGTGATCGAGCGTCGCGAGGGCAGGCTCAGGCGACCGCGGATGCCGGCGCGCTGCCCGGTATGCGACTCCGAGGTCGTGCAGCAGCCGGGGCAGGCGGTGCATCGCTGCACCGGCGGACTGGTGTGCGCGGCACAGCGCAAGGAAGCGATCAAACATTACGCGTCGCGCAAGGCCATGGATATCGAGGGGCTCGGTGACAAGCTGGTCGAGCAGATGGTCGAGGCGGGCATGATCGATGCGGTCGACGATCTCTACGAGCTGAGCCTCGAGCAGATCGCCGGGCTCGAGCGCATGGCGGAAAAATCCGCGCAGAACCTGCTCGATGCGCTGCAGCGGAGCAAGCGTACCACGCTGGCGCGGTTCATCTACGCGCTTGGCGTGCGCGAGGTCGGCGAGGCCACCGCGGAAGCCCTGGCGGCGCACTACGCCGATCTGCGGGCAATCATGGACGCCGATATCGACTCGCTGCAGCAGGTCGAGGACGTCGGCCCGGTGGTGGCGGAAAACATTCGTCATTTTTTCGACCAGCAGCAGAACCGGGCCGCGGTCGCGCGCCTGCTCGAGCACGGGGTATACTGGCCGGCCGAGGAGCGCCAGCGCTCCGACAGCAGCCTCGAGGGTCATACCTACGTGATCACCGGCACGCTCGACGGCTACAGCCGTGACGAGGCGGCGCGGCTGCTGAAAGCGCGGGGGGCGAAGGTAAGCGGCAGCGTGTCGGGCAAGACCAGCGCCGTGATCGCGGGCGAAAATCCCGGCTCGAAACTGGCCAGGGCCGAGACGCTCGGGGTCGAGGTCCTCGACCAGGCCGGCTTCGAGGCATTACTGGACGACTGAAGCATGATATTCGACGACAACGAGCAGCAGGAACTCAAGACAAGCGGGCTGCAGGAACTCAGGAAATACACCTACACGGTCTACATCCTGCAGGCCGTCGGCTTCGTGATCCCGCTGACCGCCGTGATCGGGGTGATCGTCAACTATGTCAAGGCCGACGACACCCGCGGAACCTGGCTGGAATCGCACTTCGACTGGCAGAAGGCCACCTTCTGGTGGGGCCTGCTGTGGCTCGCGCTCGGCACTGGACTTACGCTGGTGTTAATCGGCTACCTGGTGCTGCCCGTAGTAACCATATGGCTGATCTACCGTATCGCGCGAGGCTGGATATGCCTCGTCGACGGCAAGGAAATGTACCTCGACCGCAGTGGAGAATGACGTGAACGAAGAACTGAAGTGGCGTGACAAGCTGACTCCCGAGGAGTACCGAATCTGTCGCGAAAAAGGCACCGAACCGCCTTTCAGCGGCGCGTATTACAACAACCATGCCGACGGTCGTTACCGCTGCAAGTGCTGCGGCGAGGTGTTGTTCGAGTCAGTCAACAAGTACGATTCGGGCTCCGGCTGGCCATCCTTCGACCGCCCGGCGGCGGATGGCGTGATTCGACGCGAGGAAGACCTGAGTCTCGGCATGCGCCGGGTCGAGATTATGTGCGAACACTGCGGCAGCCATCTCGGTCACGTGTTCGAAGACGGCCCGCGCGAGACCACCGGGGAGCGTTACTGCATCAACTCGCTGTCGCTCGATTTCGAGGCCGACAAGCATGGATGAGTCGACCTTCGACCGGCTCGCGGACGAAACCCTGGTAGCGATCGAGGAAGCGATCGACGAGTCCGGCGCGGATATCGACTACGACAGTGCCGGCGGTATCCTGACCCTCGAATTCGAAAACGGCAGCCAGATCATCATCAACAAGCAGGCCCCGCTGACCCAGATATGGGTTGCCGCGCGCTCCGGCGGTTTCCATTTTGATTACGATGACGACGCCGCTTGCTGGCGCCTGCAGGGCAGCGGCGAAGAATTGTTTGCCTGCCTCGGTCGTTACTGCAGCGAACAGGCCGGCGAAGCCGTCGAGCTACTGCCCTGAGACCCGGGGCCTTGCGCGCCGCGGCATCGATGGGTGGCCATGGCCCCCGGATGCCGCGCTCGAGTAGCGGCGTGATCGAAAATCGACCGGTGCGCGTAAGCTGCTGGTCATGTGTTTACTAGTGTTTCCGGTGCTGTCAGATATCCGGCCGAGCGAGGCGCGCTAATGGATCGACGCAGACTGTTACAGCGCCTGCTGCGCATTTTCGGCATCGTTTTCTTGCTCGGGCTGGTCAGCGTTCTGCTCGATTTCGCGATCGATTTCAGGCCGCGAACCATCCAGGAATCCTATCGCTTCACCGTGCCGGAACTCACGCTCGATGAACCGGTCATTTTGCGCCGGGACAATCTCAGCTTGGTGGTAATCCGCCGTTCGAGCGCGATCCTGGATGCGATCGCGGACGACCGGGAGCGGCCGCAGGACCCGGAATCCTCTGCCAGCCGGCAGCCGGCCGATGTCGATCGCCGCCACCGCGCGCGCGACGGTGAATTTTTCGTCGCCTACGCCATGGGTACCGATTTCGGTTGTCCGCTGGCGGTCGATGCCCAGACCTTGCGCGAGGTCTGCAGTAAAGCGCGCTACGATTTTGCCGGGCGCGCGCTGCGCGGCGAGCGCGAGTTTCCGAATCTGACCGTACCGGATTATAATTTCAGCCCGGACTACCGGGTCCTGACCGTTTTTCCCTGAGCCAGAAACCATGCCATCGTTCGACGTCGTTTCCGAAGTAGATCACCATGAATTGCGCAATGCCATCGACCAGGCTAATCGCGAGATCGGCACGCGTTACGACTTCAAGGGCGCAAACGCGCGCATCGAGCAGCAGGAGACCGAGCTCAGTCTCGAGGCCGAAGTCGAATTCCAGCTGCAGCAAATGATCCCGATCCTGAAGGAAAAGATGTCGAAACGCGGTATCGACGTCGAATGTCTCGAGTTCGGCGACGTGGTCGA
This sequence comes from Gammaproteobacteria bacterium, assembly GCA_030066085.1. GTDB lineage: Bacteria > Pseudomonadota > Gammaproteobacteria. Next base: position 40,103 of record JASJCI010000037.1, read on the forward strand.
AATGAACCGGCGGGCACGCCAGCCGGTACGTGTGCGCGAGGGTCTCGATCGCGATCTCGCGCGCAAGATGGTCAAGCTGGTCAAGGACAGTCGGCTCAAGGTGCAGGCCGCGATCCAGGGCGAGCAACTGCGCGTGACCGGCAAGAAGCGCGATGATCTGCAGGCGGTCATGCAGATACTGCGCGAAGCCGGCCTCGGCATACCCCTGCAGTTCCAGAACTTCCGCGACTAGCTCCTCCCGGCGACAGCCGGCTCGACGCCAGTTCGCGGGGCAAGCCCGGCGACAGGGTTTCGCCCTGGAGTCTTGCTCGAATCCTTTTCCGGACCCGGGGATCAGGCGGCCAGGTAGACATCGAAGCGGACGGTTTTTTCCCGGTAAACGATGTCCGGGACGCGGCTGTCGAGGCGTGGCGCGCGTGCCGGTCGCTTGACCACGACGCGATAGCGCGCGCGCGTCAGCGCCAGCTCGAAAAATCGTTCGATATCGAAATTGGTGGTGATCGCCTGCAGTATCTGCATCGACTTGCCGGGCTTGGCGCCGGAACTGCGCGCGGGAAACATCGGGTCGAGGTAGATACAGTCGAAGACCCGCTCCGCTTGCTCGACGAGAAATTGGTACGCGTCCCCGCGCTGCAGCCGCAGCCTCGAAACCAGTTCGGTCTGACCGCTCGTCGCCAGCGTTGCGAGGGCCAGTTGCAGCACGTCGTGTATCTGCCGTTGTCGTTCGAGCATGGTGACGGTGAGACCGTGCGCGGCGAGGGTGAGGCTGTCGCCACCCCAGCCGGCGGTGGCGTCGAGCACGCTTTGAATGTGGCGCTTGCGGTCGCGGCAGGCCCTGAGCAGCGCCTGCCCCGGCTGGCGCGCGCGGCGCCGCAGTTCGCCGCTGACAAAACTATGGCGAAAGGCGAGGCCGGACTGGCGATGGGCGATACGGCAACCTTCGGCATCCGGGATAACCACCAGCGGCTCGTGCGGGGCTGCCGCGGTCGGACGCGATGACGACATCAGTAGTGCGGAGGCCTGTCGTGCGCGGGGTCGATGTCGCTGATGCCGTCCTTCAGCGACTGCAGTCGGCGCGACAGTTGTTCGACTTCGCCTCGTAGCCGCACAAGCTCCTGGTCCTGCCGCGCCAACGCGTCGTTGAGCCCTTCGATCACGTGATCCTGCTCGGCATAGAGGCTCTCGAGCCGCTCGAGGCGCTGATCGATCTCCTGTTCCACGGTTACCCCTTTCGAAAATTGGACGAGTGTAGCAAAATTAGCCGGCCGGCCGGCATATAATGGCGGTTTACCGGGAACGCATTCGGCCGCATAATACGTCCTTGGGCAGCCGCAGCCGGCATGCGATAAACACAGTATCCCAGAGGAATGTCGTGAGCGAATCACAGATCGACAAGATTGCGCAGATTGCCGAAAAAATATCGGCCGAAGATAATCGCCGGACCCGCCAGACGCACACCATCAATTCGCTGCTGAACGAACGCCAGAAGGTGCTGGTGTCGATGTGTACCCTGGCGGAACTCGAGGCCAGCGAGACTGCCAGCGAAACGGTTATCGACGATTTGCGCAGCTTCAACCAGCAACTGGTGGACTACACCGCGCTCGGTCATTTCGAGATTTACGAGCGTATCATCGACGGCAAGGAGCGTCGCGGCAACATCAAGCGCGTCGCGGATCGCGTCTATCCCACGATTTCGGAAACCACCCGGGTGTTTGTCGACTTCAATGACAAGTACGATGGCGCCGACGAGCCCGAAAGCCTGATCGACCTTTACCAGGACCTGTCGAAGATTGGCGAAGCCATGGCCGAGCGAATCGAATCGGAAGACATGCTGCTGCGCGAAATCAGCGACCAGCTCGAGAGCCCCAGCAAGTTCCTCTAGGCTGGCGGCAACAGCGCCCCGCCGTCAGTCCCGTATCAGGGCAAAACCTTGTTAAACGGTTTGACCGTAACCGATTCGTACGCGCCTGCTTCGATATAGGGGTCGGTGTCGGCCCAGGCCTGCGCGGCTGCCAGCGATTCGAATTCGGCGATGATGATGCTGCCGGTGAAACCGGCTGCGCCGGGATCGGGACTGTCGATTGCCGGATTGGGGCCGGCAAGCACCAGCCGTCCCTCGGCCTTCAGCGCGTTGAGCCGTTCTACATGTGCCGGGCGTGCCGCCAGGCGCGCCTCGAGGCTGCCGGGTTTGTCGTTGCCGACGATGCTGTACAACATCAGGAAGTCTCCTCGTCCGTTCCGGGGACGTATCTTGCGATATAGAAAGCCTGGGCGACGACAAACGCGATCGTCATGCCCATCAGGCCGAACAGTTTGAAATCGACCCAGGTATCCTCGCTGAACTGAAATCCGAGCGGATCGATTTCGGGTGCAACGAGCAGGTTGGCAATACCGGCGACGACAAAAAACGTCACCCAGGCGATGTTGAGCTGGCTCCAGACCCGCGGCTCCTTGATCGCGAGCGCTCCGCCCATCATGCGCTGCACCAGCGGCCGGTCGCCGATCACGTGGCTGCCGGCGAATACCAGCGCAAACAGCCAGTTGATCACGGTCGGTTTCCACTGGATGAACAGCGGGTCCCTGAGCACGATGGTCGCACCGCCGAACACGATCAGCAGGGCGAGGGTAACCAGCGGCATTTTTTCGACCCTTTTGACCAGGATCATGCCGACGATCACCTGTGCCAGCGTTACCACGATGGCCGCGAAGGTAGCGAGGTAAATCGCGTCGCCGGCCTCGCCCGGTGTCAGCGCCATCAGCGGCAGCGCCGCGTTGACGGCGAGAACGAGTCCATCCGGCAAGTCGAGGTAGAACTTGTACAGGATGAAAAACAGCAGGATCGGAAAGAAATCGATGAGTTGTTTCATGCAGGCGTTGCTGGTCCGGCCAGCGGGCATTTTAGCGCATATACCGGCCCGGGGTGACTAATATCGAGCGCGGTGCTATGCTCCGCGCAATTCCCCGGATCCACGTTTCAGCTTGAGCGAAAAGACCTTTTTTTACCTCGCCGGATTGCCGCGTACCGGCAGTACCGTGCTGGGCGAAATCCTCAACCAGAATCCGCAAATACACGTATCACCGGCGTCCCCGCTGTCCGAGATCGTCAGCGATGTGATCGCCAAGTGGCGCATGAACAACGTTACCCTGCGCGCCTACAAGCATCCCGAGCAATTGCCCAACGTCTGGCGCGGTATCCGCGACGGCATGTACCGGCATCGCGCCGAACGCTTCATCATCGACAAGTCCTGGGCCTGGCACATGAACGATGCGATCAATTCGACGCGCGATATCCTGGGCGAGGAAATGAAGGTGATCTGTACCGTCGACGATATCGCCGACTGCGTGGCATCGTTCATCATGCGGATACGCTCGAATCCCGACTATGTTTCCTACATCGACGATTACCTGCGCCAGCAGCGTGCCGAGCTCAACGACGCCAATCGCTGCCGGGCCTTGATGGATGCGCGAATCCCGACCAGCGTCGGCTGGTGTTACGAGAACCTGAAGCAGACCTGGCAGGGCAACAATCGCAAGAACCTGCTGCTGATCGAGCGCCGCGACCTGGTCGCCGATCCCGACGCCACGCTCGACCGGATCTACGCCTTTCTCGAGATTCCCGCGCACCGCGGCTGGGGAGAGGGCGAAACCCACGTATTCGACCGCATCGAAAAGGAAATCACCGAGGATGATGGAGCGGCCTACGGGATCCCGGATCTGCATCAGCTCGGGCCGCGGCTGCGCGACCGCAGCTGGCGGGCGAAGGACGTGCTCGGCAACCAGCTTTTCTTCAAGTACAAGCGCCTCGAATTCTGGCGTCCGAAAAAACGCGCGTTGTAGACTGACCGGGACTAATTTACACGCCAAAAAAGAAAGGGCCCCGAGAGGGGCCCTTTCCGGTACTGCGTTACGACGTCGAGATTACAGGATGTCGTACTTCAGGACTGCGCGGACGGCAGTGATGTCGTCGTCGCTGTCGCCAACGCCGCCACCGAGGTAGTCGGAGTCATCCGCGTCGAGCGAGTGTACTTCGTACCACATGGTGGTGTTGCGGCCCAGGCTCTGGGTGTAACCCACGGTGATGCTCAGGATGTCAGCATCGGGTACGTCGAGCATCAGTTGCTCAACGTGCACGTAGGCGTTACCGATACCCAGGTCGATAACGATACCGTCATCGTCGTCCTGGTTCATGTAGCTGATACCCAGGGTAGCGTCACCGATGCCGATGCCGGACCAGGCGATACCGACGATGTCTTCGTCATTGGCGGAGTAGCCTTGAGTGGTCTCGGTGGACTGGTAGGCGATACCGATGGTGCCCAGGTCGCCGACGGCGAAGCTTGCACCGACTTCGAGCTCGTCAGGGTTTTCTTCTTCAGATTCCCACACGAAGTAGCCGGTGACACCCAGCATGACGGGGCCGGCGTTGCCGGAGTAGGTCAGGCCGTTGTCGGTACGGCTGCGATAGTTGATCATCGCGTAGCCTGATGACCACCACGGGTTATCCAGCGGACCAACCACGTGGTTGTAAAAGGTGTGGTAGGTTTGACCCAGCGTGACGGTACCGAAGTCGCCCTTGACACCGACGTAACGGTGACGCAGACCGATGTCGTCTTCGCTTGAAGCAGCGGTGTCGCTACCGGCTTCCTTATCGGAATCGTTGAAGTCGACGTCCCACTCGTAACGGCCAAAACCGGTCATGCCGTTGCCGAGATCGGTTTCGCCGCGAGCGCCAAAACGTGAAGAAAAGCTCTTCACGCGTGCATCAGCGATGCCGTCCAGGTCGATGTGCTCCAGACCGACACGAGCCGAGGCGTAAACTTCACCCTCAGCCTGTGCAACGACCGGAGCAGCGACGGTACCCGCCACGGCCAATGCGATTGCAGAAGTTTTGAATTTCATGAGTAATTACCCTTAAGTCGTTTATGTATTGTGCTTAAGTGCAGACCCGTCCGGGCGGAGCTTCATGTGCTCGAGCAACCCCGGCCCTTCAGGCCTACCGCTGTGCATCATAGTGAATTCTGCTTCAATAGCAAGTCTGTTTTCGCAAAAAAAACAACAAAAAGCCGTTTTGTTGCACAAATGAGACAAAAAAAGCAGTAAATCCTGTCTCCGCTGCAAGATAGCCCCGGCAACTGCCTGATTCGAGGCTATTTTTCAATCGTTGTTTTCTTGTCAGGGATTTCCGGTATGATCGCGCCCCGGCAATTACGAGTGCAGCATGGCGCAATATTTCGAAATACACCCGGTCAATCCCCAGCGACGGCTGATCCAGCAGGCGGTCGCGATCATCGATCGCGGCGGCCTGGTCATCTATCCAACCGATTCGAGTTACGCGCTCGGCTGTCACATCGGCGACAAGGCGGCGATGGAACGCATCCAGCGCATCCGTCGTACCGACAAGGATCACCACTTCACGCTGGTTTGCAGCGACCTGTCCGAGATCGGCACCTACGCCAAGGTCGACAACACCGACTACCGCCTGATGCGTAACCTGACACCGGGGCCCTACACCTTCCTGCTCAGGGCGACCTCGGTGGTGCCGCGGCGGCTGATGAATCCGCGGCGCAAGACCATCGGCGTGCGCGTACCCGACAACGCGATCGTGCACGCACTGTTGCTCGAACTGGGTCAGCCGATCATGAGCAGTACCCTGATCCCGCCGGGCGGGCGCGAGGCGCTCGACGACGCGGTCGAAATCCGCGAGCGCTTCCAGCACGAGGTCGACCTGGTTATCGACGGCGGCTTTTGCGGCACCGAGCCGACCACCGTGATCAGCCTGATCGACGAAGTTCCCGCGATCCTGCGTCACGGCAAGGGCGACGTGTCCTTCCTGGAATGACAGACGGGGCTGTCCCCGGCCGGAGCGACTGAGTATAATGCGGCGCAGGGCCGTTTTTCCTTGGAACGTCATTCTTGAACACCATTAGCCAAAACAACCGCGTGCTGTCCGGCATGCGTCCTACCGGCTTGTTGCACCTCGGCCACTATCACGGGGTTCTGAAAAACTGGATCGAGTTACAGCACAGCTACGAGTGTTTTTACTTCGTGGCCGACTGGCATGCGCTGACCACGCATTACGAGGATCCGTCGATCATCGGCGAAAGCAGCCGCGACATGGTGATCGACTGGCTCGCCGCCGGGGTCAATCCGGGCAGCGCCACCATCTTTGTGCAGTCGCGTATCCCGGAACATGCCGAGCTGCACACCCTGCTGTCGATGATAACGCCGCTGGGCTGGCTCGAGCGGGTACCGAGTTACAAGGACCAGCAGGAAAAGATCAAGGACAAGGATCTCGACACCTACGGCTTTCTCGGTTACCCGCTGCTGCAAAGCGCCGATATCCTGATGTACAAGGCCGGCTTCGTGCCGGTTGGCGAAGACCAGGTCGCGCATGTCGAACTGACGCGCGAGGTTGCGCGCCGCTTCAACCACTTCTACGGCCGCGAGCCGGACTTCGAGGCCAAGGTCGGGGTCGCGATGCGCAAGATGGGGCGCAAGAACGCGCGCCTGTACCAGGATGCGCGCAAGCGCTACCAGGAGCAGGGTGATACCGATGCGCTGCAGATCGGCCGCGCGCTGCTGGAATCGCAGCAGAATATCTCGCTCAGCGATCGCGAACGATTACTGGGTTACCTCGATGGCGAGGGCCGCATCATCCTGCCCGAGCCGCAGTCGCTGCTGACGGTGTCGTCGAAGATGCCCGGGGTCGATGGGCAAAAGATGTCCAAGTCCTACAACAATACGATCGCGCTGCGCGAGGAACCCGACGAGGTGGTCAGGAAACTCAAGACCATGCCGACCGACCCGGCGCGGGTCAGGCGCACCGATCCGGGCGATCCGGACAAGTGCCCGGTGTGGGGTTTCCACGACGTCTACACCAGCGAGCAGACCCGCGCCGAGCTGGCCGAGGGCTGCCGTACCGCGGGGATCGGCTGTATCGACTGCAAGCAGCACGTGATTGATGCCGTGCTCGACGAACTGAAGCCGATCCAGCGCAATGCCAGGGAATACCTGAATGACCTCGCCGGCGTCGACAGCATCATCAACGAGGGCTGCGAACACGCGCGCGACGTGGCGCAGGATACCATCGAGGAAGTGCGCAAGGTCATGGGCCTGGCGGGGCGTCGCTAATGGAGCCGGTGTTCGCCAACGGCGCTTCTAACCAGTCGGAAATGCCGTTTGCGCTGGTGCAGGGCGAACCGCTGACCGTGATTCCGCAGGACCTCTACATTCCGCCGGATGCGCTGCTGGTATTCCTCGAGGCCTTCGAGGGGCCGCTCGACCTGCTGCTGTACCTGATCAAGCGGCAGAATATCGACGTCCTGAACATCCCGATCGCGGCGATCACGAAGCAGTACATGGAGTATATCCACCTGATGGAGCAGCTCGAGCTCGAGCTCGCCGCCGAGTACCTGGTGATGGCGTCGATGCTGGCCGAAATCAAGTCGCGCATGCTGTTGCCGCGCCCGGTGACCGACGACGACGAGGAAGATCCGCGTGCCGAGCTGGTGCGGCGGTTGCAGGAATACGAACAGTTCAAGCAGGCGGCCGAGGACCTCGATGCACTCGACCGGCTGGAGCGCGAAATTCACCTCACCAGCATCGATATTCCGAAATTCGAAATCGACGTGCCGCTGCCCGAGATCAACATCAACGACCTGATGAGCGCGTTTCGCGACGTGGTCAACCGTGCCGAGCAGTTCGCCGCGCACCATGTCGAGCGTGAACCCCTGTCGGTGCGTGAGCGCATGGTTATCGTGCTCGAGCGCATTTCGGCGGAGGAATTCAGCAGTTTTGCCGACTTCTTCGATCCGCGCGAGGGGCGTATGGGTGTGGTGGTCAGTTTCATCGCTATCCTCGAGCTGCTCAAGGAGTCCCTGATCGAACTCGTGCAGAGCGGCCCCTACGCGCCGATTTACGTCAAGGCGAACGGCTGATGGACGCGGATAAGCTGAGGTCGATCCTGGAGGCGCTGTTTGCCGCCGCCGACAAGCCCCTGTCGGTCAACCAGCTGTTCGAGCTGTTCGTCGGTGATATCGAACAGCCCGGCAAGGACGAGATTCGCAAGGCCATTCACGAGCTGCAGGCGCGCTACGAGTCCGGCGGCATGGAACTGAAGCAGGTCGCGTCCGGATTCCGCCTGCAGGTGCGGCCGGAATTCGAGACCTGGGTGGCACGCCTGTGGGAGCAGAAGCCGCCGCGCTACTCTCGTGCGCTGATGGAGACGCTGGCGCTGATCGCCTACCGCCAGCCGATCACGCGCGGCGAGATCGAGGACATCCGTGGCGTCAGCGTCAGCAGCAATATCATCAAGACGCTGCAGGAGCGCGAGTGGGTCAAGCCGCTCGGACACAAGGAGGTCCCGGGGCGTCCCACCCTCTACGGCACGACGCGCGAATTTCTCGATTACTTCAATCTCAAATCGCTCAACCAGCTGCCCACGCTGGCCGAAATCCGCGATCTCGACCAGTTCAACCCCGAGTTCGAGTTCGATGACAGCGGCGAAGCCGCCGCGCAATAGCGCACTCATGCGCTTCGCGTAAGCGGTCATTGCGAGCGCAGCGAAGCAGTCTCCCGGGTAATATCAGCACCGGCCTGATCCCGGCACCCCTGTCAATCCAGTCTAAACCGGGGTCAGACCCCGTTTTCCGCGAGCTCCTGTCGCCCCGCGACTCGATCGCGGGGTCCAGGGTTAGTCGGTACGGCCTGGATACCGCGGTCAAGCCGCGGTATGACAGATAAGGAACAGGGAGCAGGTCCCGTTTTTCAGTTAAGGTCGCAAAGCCGGCCGCGATCTTCCGCGCTGGTCGCATCCTTTGGCCGCCCGGCTCAATGAATCCGTGGCGCGGCCGATACAGCGTTCATGCGCAAATTTGTCCCTGTGATTCTGCCTCTACTCGCGGTTAGCCTGCTGCTTGCGGCCTGCACCGAGCGCAAGCAGGCGCTCGAAACCTGGGTGCATGCCGATACCGGCTCCTACGGTGCCGCGCTGAGTCCCGACGGTCGCCTGCTGTTGACCGGCGAGATCGGCGGTTTCGCGCGCGTATGGGACCTCGAGCGCAACCAGGTGCGCTACAGCCTGCAGCACGAGGAAGGTGATGCCGGCGGCATCATAGCGGCAGCGTTTTCCGCGCGCGGCGACGTGCTCGTAACCGTCGAACAGAATTCGATCGCGCGCTGGGCGGTTGCCAGCGGCCGGCTGACCGGCTACTGGACCTGGCCCAACCTGACCGACGTCGCGGTCTCGGCGGACGGACGCTACGCGCTGATCGGCAGCAAGGACAACCAGGCCGTTTACTTCGACATGGTCGAGGGTCGCATGCGCTACGTGTTCGCGCACCACGAAAAGGTCACCAGCGTGGCGCTTTCGCGTGACGGACGCTACGCGCTCACCGGTGCCGACGACTGGCACGCGAGCCTGTGGGACCTGCGCGACGGCAGCCATCGCTGGTCGAAGAACCTCGAATACAAGATCTCGCTGGTCGAACTGTCAGACGACGGTGAACTCGCGCTGGCGAACGCCTTTATCGGCGATGCGCGGATCTATCGCACTGCCGGCGAAGGCCAGCTGGTTTCGCGCCTCGACGAGGTCCGCATGACCCTGGTATCGGCCGATTTCTCCGATGACAATCGTGTCCTCGCTACCGGGCGCGCGGCCAAGGGCATCGACGTGTGGGAGGTAGCCAGCGGCCAGCGGCGAGAGACCTGGAAGCCGGCGGTCAAGCACCGGGTGCAGCCGGATTCGGCCACTATCCTCGACCTCGTGCTCGACGCCAACGCGCGCACCCTGATTTCGGAATCCTCGTCCGGCATCGGCCAGAAGTGGGCCATCAACTGAGCGCGATTGCGCGGCGTCGGCACGGCTCACACGATCCGCAACGATGCCGGCTGGGTCCCGCCGCGATTGCGGGTATAATCGCGCGATGCAGAGAATCCAGAAATACCTTGCCAGCCAGGGCGCGGGGTCGCGCCGGCAGATAGACGCGCTGCTGCAGCAGGGACGCATCAGCGTCAATGGCAAGATCGCCAAACCCGGCGACCAGGTCGAAGGGCGCGAGAAAATCGCGATCGACGGCAAACTGCTGCGGCTGCAGCGCCACCCGGGTCGCGGCAAGATCCTGCTGTATCACAAACCGGTTGGCCAGGTCTGTACGCGCGATGACCCGGAGGGCCGCGACGACGTTTTTCAGCATCTGCCGGGCCTGCGGCAGGGGCGCTGGATCAGCGTTGGCCGGCTCGACATCAACACCAGCGGCCTGCTGCTGTTCACCACCGACGGCGAGCTGGCCAATCGCCTGATGCACCCGTCGTTCGAAGTCGAGCGCGAGTACGCGGTACGCGTACATGGCGAAGTGACGCCGGACATGCTGCAGCAGTTGCGCGACGGGGTCGATCTCGACGACGGGCCCGCGCACTTCGAAGAGATCGTCGACGCCGGCGGTACGGGGCGCAATCACTGGTACCACGTGGTACTGCGCGAGGGGCGTAACCGGGAAGTGCGTCGCCTGTGGGAAGCGGTTGGGGTCGAGGTCAGCCGCCTGGTACGCGTACGCTACGAGCGTTTCAACCTGCCGCGCTGGCTCAAGCCCGGGCGCCATCGTTTCGTCGACGAGGGCGAGGTACGACGCACGCGCGCGCGGCTCGGGCTGAAGAACGAGGTCGGGGTAAAGTCCGGCCGGCGGCGCTGATGAGCACTACGCGTCTCGGCAAACTCTGTCGCGCGGTGTTACCGGCGAACTACGAGCGCGTGGTGCGCGATATACCGGCCGTCGAACGTTTCCTCGACGAAAACCTGCCGCCGACGCTGCGCCGCAACCTGACCCTGTTGACCCTCGACCAGGCCGAACTGGTTATCGGTGCCCACAGTCCCGCGGTGGCCAATTACCTGCGCCTGCACCTGGCCGAACTCGGCCAGCAGCTGCGCGAGTCCCTGCAGTTCGACCGTGAAATCCGCGTCAGGACCGTGCCGCCGTCGCTGCTGCGCGTCGACGGCAAACCGGCGGCGCACAAACGCGTACCGCGGCCGGTTGCCGAAGATACCGTCGGCGCGATCGAACGCAGCGCCGACTGGATCGAAGACGAATCGCTGCGAGACGCCCTGCGCGATCTCGCCGACGCCCTCAAATCCGAATCCGAGCGAGATTGATTCGACATGTCCTACACCATCGGTATCGCGCCCAATATTCGCAAGTCGCCTTACTTCGACGCGACCGTCGAGGACGGCGTGCAGGCGTTTTCGGTCTACAACCACATGTATATTCCGGCGCACTTCGGCGACCCGGACGCGGAATACCGCCGCCTCGTCGACGGCGTCGCTATGTGGGACGTGGCGGCCCAGCGACAGGTGGAGATTCGCGGGCCCGACGCGGAAGAGCTGGTGGCGTACCTGTGCGCGCGCGATGTCTACCGCACCCGCGTCGGCCAGGGGCGCTACGTTCCGCTCTGCAATCACGACGGGCTGTTGCTCAACGATCCCGTGCTGTTGAAACTGTCGGCTCAGCAGTTCTGGCTGTCGATTGCCGACAGCGATATCGAACTCTGGGCGCGCGCTATTGCGGCCGAGCGCGACTACGATGTCGAAGTCGGCGAAGCGGACGTGTCGCCACTCGCGATCCAGGGCCCGCGGGCCGAGGCGGTTGTTACCGACCTGTTCGGTGACTGGGCCGGGCAACTCGGGTATTTCGCTTTCCGCGAGACCGAGCTCGATGGCATTCCGCTGGTACTCGCGCGCTCGGGCTGGTCGAAGCAGGGCGGCTTCGAGCTATACCTGCGCGATGCCGGGCGAGGCGGTGAACTGTGGCAACGGGTGCGCAGCGCGGGCCAGGCTTACGCTATCGGGCCGGGCGCACCCAACGACGCCGAGCGTATCGAAAGCGGCCTGCTGTCCTGGGGCGCCGATTGCCGCCTGCAGGTCGACCCGGCCAACCCGTTCGAGCTGGGACTGGATGCCTTTGTCGACCTCGAAGTCGAACACGACTTCATCGGCAAGCAGGCGTTGCTGCGGATTCGCGCGATCGGGCCGGCGCGCCGCCGGGTCGGTTTTGTTATCGACGGCGAAGCGGTTGCGGGCAACAGCGCGCCCATCGATATCCGCCTGCGCGAGCGCAAGGTCGGCAGCCTGCACGAGATAGCTTATTCGCCTAGACTGCGGAGAAACCTGGGTCTCGGCCTGATCGATATCGAGGTCGAGGACGATGAGCGCGGGCTGCAGTCAGTGGTCGACGGCGCCCCGCGCGCACTCGAAATCCGTGCCTTGCCGTTTATTGGCTGACGCCCGCTTCAGCGCAATCACGCCTTGCGGGACAGCAGGCGGCGCGGCGCGGCGTGCAGGTCGTCGAGCACGGCCAGCAGGCACGGTATCAGGATCAGCGTGATCGGCGTGGCGAACAGGATGCCGTATCCCATCGCCAGTGCCATCGGCGCCGAGAACGGATCGGAACCGCCGAGACCGTAGGCCATGGGCAACAGTCCCGCGACGGTCGTAATCGAAGTCAGCACGATCGGGCGCAGGCGGGTCCTGGTCGCGTTGACGATCCGCTCGTGCCGGCTGGTCTCGGGATGCGTCTCGCCGAGCCGGTTGACGAGGTTGACCAGGATCAGCGAATCGTTGACCACGATGCCGGTCAAACCGACGACGCCCAGCATCGCCAGGAAGCCGAACGCGGTACCGTGCAGCGCGAAGGCCACGATCACGCCGACCAGGCCGAAGGGGATTGCGATCATGACCATGACCGGCTGGGTCAGCGAGTCGAACAGCAGCACCAGCAGCAGGTAGATTCCGACCGCCGCGGCGATGAAGGCCACCACCAGGCTGCCCATCGATTCGGCGGACTCCTCGGCCTCGCCACCAACCACGATGCGCATACCCGGCCAGTCGCGGTCCAGATCGATGCCTTGCGTGGCCGCGGCGGTTGCCAGCAGCGGCGTGGTCAACTCCTTGGTCACGTCGGCGGTAACGGTGATCGCGCGCTCGTTGTCGAAGTGATAAACGTTCGCAGGCCCCGCTTCGATGCCGAATGCGGCTACTTCCTCGAGGCGAATGAACTCGCCGCGCGCATTCGGTACCACCAGGTCGGCCAGCGTGTCGAGCGACGAACGCGCGGTTTCCTCGAACAGTACGCGGAAATCGACGTCCTCGTCGCCGTAGCGCACCGAGGTTACGATTTCACCATCGAAGGCGAGGCGCACGTTGCGCGCGATGTCGGCCACGGTCAGGGCCGAGTCGGCCAGGCGGATGTAATCGATGTCGATACTGATCTGTTCCTTGCCCTGTTTGTCATCGCGATCGATGTCCTTGACGCCGTCGATGGCCTGCAGGCGTTCGACGATCAGGTCGGCGAGCCGCGGTCGCATTTCATCGTCACTGCCGACGACGCGAATCGTGACCGGGCGCCCGACCGGTGGGCCGCCGCTGTCGATGACGAACGACGTGCGCTCGATCTCGGTGATGGTCTGCGACTGCGCGCGCAGTTGTTCGACGATCTCGTCGGCGTTGCGCGCGCGGGTTGCGAATGGCGTGAGGTAAACGCCGATGAAGGCCCAGTGCTCGTTTTCACCCTGGAAAAATCCGCCGAGGCCACCGAGCCGGGTGACGTAGGACTCGACTTCGCCGGCGGGCAGTTGCTCGACCATGTTTTCGAGCTTGCGCATAACGTCCGAGGTGTGATCCAGCGAGGAACCGATCGGCAGCTCGACCAGCACGAAGAAACTGTCGGCCGACTGGGTCGGGAACAGCACAAAATCCATGTAGCGGGCGGCGTAGCCGAAAGCGCTGGCCAGCATCAGCGAGGCAGCCAGGATCACCCCGTAGCGCCAGCGCAGCATGCGCTCGAGCAAGCGGCCGAAGCGGTGCTTGATCGATTCGATATCCAGGCGCCCGGGTTCGCTGCTGCGATCCAGCTTGCGCTCGCCCACGCCCCAGATCAGGTGCGCCGGCAACGCAATCGTCAGTTCGAAGAAAGACACCAGCAGCGCGAGAACCACGACCAGCGGGATGACATAGATAAAATCACCCAGCGTGCCGGTCATGAAGAACATCGGTGCAAAGGCCAGCCCGGTAGTCGCGAGCGTGGTGATCACCGGCTTGAAGACCGCGGCGGCACCCTCGACCGCGGCGTCGAGCGCGGCCATACCCTGTTCGCGGTAGCGCCAGATATTCTCGGCAACCACGATACCGTCGTCGACGATGATACCGATGACCAGGATCATCGCGCCGAGCGCGATCGAATCGAGATAGGCACCGAACACCGGCAGCAGGAAGATCGTCCCGAGCAGCGCCACCGGGATACCCATGGCAACCCAGAAAGCCGAGCGCAGGTCGAGAAACAGCGTCAGCGTCAGCAGTACCAGGACGAGGCCGAGCGCACCGTTCGACAGCACCACGGCGAGACGATTGTTGACGTTTTGCGAGATGTCGTTGGAAAACTCGATGCGCACGCCTGCGGGCAGGCGATGCTGGTTGTCCTCGATGAATTCCTTTATCCGCTCCACCGTGCGGATGATGTCGGCGCTTTCCTTCTTGTAGACCACGAACGAAATGGCCGATGCGCCGTTCATGCGCGAGCGCACCTTTTCGGGCTCGAAACTGTCCTTGACGATGGCGAGATCGCTGACCCGGACCTGGGTCCCGTCCGCGGTCACGTCGACGATCACGTCCGCGACCTCGAGCGGGTCTTCGAACTGCGCCAGCGTGACGATGTTCTTTTCGCTGGTGTAGGACTCGAACGACCCGCCGCTGGCGCGGATGTTACGATTGGCGATGGCGCTGACAAGCTGTGCGCCCGGAATCTGCCACTGTTCTAGCGCATCCTGCAGCATCTCGATGTGGATCTCGCGATCGCGGTAACCGAAGCGCTCCAGTCGCGCCACCCCGTCGATATTCTCGAGCTGCTTTTCCGCGCGCCGGGCGATTTCGCGCAGGGTGGGGTAGGGAATTTCGCCGCTCAGGCCGACCTCGATGATCGGGATGCCGGTCGCGGTGGTGATCTCGCGTACCACGGGTTGCTCGTCCACCTCGGGCGGGAAGTCCGAGGTGCGCGCAACCGCGTCGCGGACATCGGTTTTGACCTTGTCCAGATCCCTGGAGTCGAGGTCGATCTTGACGTAGATGATGGAAATGTTTTCCATCGAAAACGACGTGAAACGCTTGAGACCGTCGACCTCCTTGAGTTCTTCCTCGATCTTGTTGGTGACGTTGAGCTCGACGTCCTGCGGCGATGCCCCGGGGTAGCGCGTGGTAATGACCATCTCGGCCAGGTCGACGCCGGGAAAGTTGTCGCGCTGGATGTGCGTCAGCGTACCGAGGCCGAGCAACACGACCATCAACGTAAACACGTTGGCGAGCGTATGCCGGCTGGCGAAATAACGCAGACAGGCTTTCATCCGCGAACCGGCCCGCCGTTACTCGAAAATCGCCTTGCCGAACATGCCGGGATAAAGGCCGGGCCGTGCGGGCAGCGCCAGTTCGATCAGGAAGGTGTGACGTTCGTCGCCGCTTGGAATCACCTTGATGACGCGCGCCTGCAGCGGCTCGCCGCCGAGCGCGGTGATTTCTACCCTGGCGGTATCGTCGATCTCGATGTGCACGAGGTCGCGTTCCTTGACCCGGGCACGGAACTTGAGCCGGCTCTGGTCCTCGATGGCGTAGAGCGCCTGGCCAGGCTGGGTGACCAGGCCGGTTTCGGCGAATTTTTCGATCACGACAGCGTCGAACGGTGCGCGGATACGGGTTTCCGCCAGGGTCGATTCGATCGATTCGATTTCCGCCTGCGCGGCCTTGACATTGGCCGCCGCAACCTCCAGCGCGTAGATCGCCTCGTCGATCGCTTCGCGCGAGACGTTGTCGTTGGCCGCCAGCTTTTGCAGCCGCTGGCGGGTGCGCTCGCGATGCGCGAGCTCGGCATTGGCGCGTTCGCGCGCGGCCAGGGCAATCTTGAGGCGCGCCTGGTACTCGGTGTCGTCGAGTTCGACAAGCACCGCGCCGTCCTCGATCCTGTCGCCTTCGCTCGCGTTGATCCGCGTAATCCGCCCCATGATCCGGGTTGCGAGGGTTACGCTGCGGTTGGCGATCACGTCACCGGTGACGATGCGAGTACCCGACTCGGCGCCGACGGTGGTGCTGATCGACAGCAGGGCAGCCGCCAGCACAAGCCAGTGTAACAGTTGCTTCATGCTCCTGGGCCTCGTGGGAGACACGCCCACTATACTGCATTGTGACCGATTGGCCAGCTTGCGCAGCCCTCGTCGGGCAACTGTCCGTTGTACTGGGCGAAATGCCGGTTCTGGTCCCGCTAGTAGCGGCAACCATGGCCGATGACAGGCGCGCAGGGTCTCGATGTAGGCGGATCGCAGACTGGACGATGACGCAATCCAGGCCGCCTGGCTGCGATCGGGTCATGATCTGCAAACATGCCCCTGGCGTAGACACCATGCCCGCCGGCGCCCCCGCAGGAACCGGGCGGGTGAATCCGATTTTTTACTTGTTCATACGAGGATCTCGTTCATGATGTATAAACTGATTTCCGCCCTCGACCGCAGGTTCGGGATCGAGCCTGCCGCCGCTCACTGCGATATACCCTGTGCCATCTATGATCCCTGCGCGGCCCAGGTTGCGGCGCTGACCGTGCTGCGCATGGTCGACCTGATCGAGGGAAATGCCGACAGCGACGAAACCGCGCGCCTGAATTCGATGGCGCGCTACATCGCGTCGAAGGAGGAGCACGGGGTCAGGGTCAAGGAAGAGATCCGCGTCATCTGGGGTGATTACTTCAAGCAGCCGCAGCTGGAAAAGTTCCCCGAGATTCACGAACTCACGCATGAAATCATGCTGCTGGCGTCGAAGTCCAAGCAGCACGTGAACCGTGACCTGGCCCTGCAGTTGATCGACCGGGTCAATCGTTTTGCCGAGATTTTCTGGGCCAGCAAGAACGTCGCGACCAAGCGCGCGGTCTGCCCCTACCCGCCCGAGGTCGAGATGGTCTACCCCGACCTTTAAAGCGGGGGGTCGCCATTCACGGCAGGTAAAATGTTAAAGCTGATTCGTATCCAGGGCGACAGCATGCGGCCCGAGTACCGCTGCGATGACTACGTCGTGATCGCGCGGCCGCTGTGGCGCCGAATCCGGGCGGGTGACGATGTCGTCGTCCGCCATCCCGTGCTGGGCACCATTTTCAAGCGCATCGAGTCGCTTGCGGGGGACCGACTGCGGCTGACCGGGCTCGATAGCCGCAGTACCCCCAGCGACGAGATCGGTAGTGTCGCGCGAACCGACGTGCTTGGACGAGTTATCCTGCATATCCGCGCGCGCTAGAGAGCTCGAGGACGCCGCGGCCCGGCGTGACTTTACGACGCGGGGTAGCCGCAATGGGAAGCTGGAAGCGGATCAAGGGCGGGAAAACGTCCCTGTTTGCCCGTGATTATTTGCCGAGGCCGCTGTTCGCGGACACGACGGTCGCTCAGGCAGCGGCCTCGGCCAGGGGTTCGGCATCTACCTGGTGAGTCAGCAGGTATTCGAAAGCCGCCAGCGCGGCCTTGGAGCCTTCACCCATGGCCACGACGATTTGCTTATAGGGCACCGTGGTCACGTCGCCGCAGGCGAAGATGCCGGGCTCCGAGGTTTCGCATTTTTCGTTGATAACGATTTCGCCCCAGGGCCGGGTCTCGAGCAGGTCGACCACCACCTGGCTGTTGGGAATCAGGCCAATCTGGATGAACACGCCGGCCTGCTGGTCACGGTGGACCTCGCCGGTAGAGCGATCTTCGTAGTCGATCGCGTGCACCTTGCCTCCGTCGGCAAGAATCTCCCGGGTAGCCGCGTTGGTCCTGACCGAGATGTTGTCGCGTGCCTCGAGCTGGTCGACCAGGATACGATCGGCCTGCAGGTCGGACTGGAATTCGTAGACGGTCACCGACCTGACGATCCCGGCCAGGTCAAGCGCCGCCTCCACGCCGGAGTTACCGCCGCCGATGACCGCAACGTCGCGACCCTTGAAGAAGGGTCCGTCGCAGTGCGGGCAGTAAGCCACGCCGTTGCCGATGTTTTCCTTCTCGCCGGGCACGCCGAGTTCCTTCCAGCGCGCACCGGTGGCCAGGATCAGCGTACGGGTGGTGATCGCTTCGCCCGACGACAGGGTCAGGGTCTTCACGTTACCGGTTTCGACCCGGGTTACGCGCAGGTTTTCCTTGATCGTGATGTCGTAGTCGTCGAGGTGGCTCTGCATTGCGCCGACCAGTTCCGGCCCCGTGGTTTTAGGCACGGAGATGAGGTTCTCGATGCCCATGGTGTCCTTGACCTGGCCACCCATGCGATCCGCGATCAGGGTGACCTTGAGGCCCTTGCGGGCGCTGTAGATGGCGGCGGCTACGCCGGCCGGGCCGCCGCCGACCACGGTGACGTCCTGCAGGGGCAGGGCGGGCTGATCCGCCAGCGTGGCCGCGGTGATCCGCGGTTCGAGTTCGATCAGCTTGTCGAGCAGCTGCGCCGCGTCGACCTTGCCGGTGCCGAACAGCTCGCCGTTGAGATAAACGCTGGGAACGCCCTGGATATCGCGCTCGGCGATGAGCTCGGGGAACAGGCCGCCGTCGATCATTTCAGCCGAGATATTCGGGTTGAGCAGGGCGAACTGGTTCAGCGCCTGCACCACGTCCGGGCAGTTGTGGCAGCTCAGGCTGATGAAGGTCTCGAAACGCATCGGCTTGCTGACCTTGCCGACCAGCTTCTGCACGCTTTCGTCGAGCTTCATCTCGTGGCCCGATGCATGCAGGATCGCGAGTACCAGCGAGTTGAATTCGTGGCCGCCCGGAATACCCGAGAAGACGATGCCGGTGTCTTCGCCATCGACCTCCAGCAGGAAGCTGACGGGGCTGCGCAGGATGCCGCCGGTATCGCGCTCCTCGAATGCTACGTTGTCTGAAATCGCGCCGATAGCGGACAGAAAGTTCACCAGCTCGGCGCGTTTTGCATGTTCGCCGGTCTGCAGCACCAGCCTGACCGGCTGTTGCAGATTGGCAAAGTACTGGCTCAAGGCCTGTTTGATTTCCGCGGTAATCATGTTGCTGCCCTCGTAAACTCGGGTGAACGGCAGGGCGCGCGGCACGCGCCCGCCGTGGATTGTGGTTTAGATCTTGCCGACCAGGTCCAGCGAAGGTGCGAGCGTTTCCTCG
The DNA here is from genome assembly GCA_030066085.1 of Gammaproteobacteria bacterium. GTDB lineage: Bacteria > Pseudomonadota > Gammaproteobacteria. The sequence goes on from JASJCI010000037.1 coordinate 59,261, forward strand.
CCTTCCTTCCAGGCTGCCGGGCAGACCTTGCCGGGGTTCTCGCGCACGTACTGCGCCGCCTTGACCTTGCGCAGCAGTTCCTCGGCGTTGCGGCCGACACCCTCGGCGGTCATTTCCATCGCCTGGATGACGCCGTCCGGATCGACGATGAAGGTGCCGCGATCGGCCAGGCCCTGGTCTTCGCGCATGCAGTCGAAGTTGCGCGTGATGGTGCCCATCGGATCACCGATCATGGTGTAGGCAATTTTGCCGATCGCTTCCGACGATTCGTGCCAGGCCTTGTGGGTGAAGTGGGTGTCGGTCGAGACCGAGTAAATTTCGACACCGCGGCTCTGGAATTCGTCGTAGTGATCGGCCAGGTCGGCCAGCTCGGTCGGGCAGACGAAGGTGAAGTCGGCCGGGTAGAAAAAGAACACGGCCCACATGCCGAGCACGTCCTGGTCGGAAACCTGGACAAAATCTTCCTGGAACGGCTTGAACGCCGTGGCCGAGAAAGGCTGGATCTTGGTGTTGAGTACAGACATCGGTAGCTCCAAAAGCTGGTTGAAAAAACGGGTTTGAAAACTTGGTGCCTGCGGGACTGCCCGCAAACCTGACGCAATATAGGCGCGTCGATCGATAAACTAAAATTGAACGTTTCGATTATTACGTTCTAAAATATAGAACTACTGTCGATCACGGGTCTATACGATGATTTCGCTCAAACAGATTCAGTATGTCCTTGCCGTCGAACGCACGCTGCATTTCAAGAGGGCAGCGGAAAACTGTGCGATATCGCAATCGGCTCTCAGCACAGCGCTGGCGGAGATGGAAAAACAGCTCGGTTTCCAGGTTTTCGAGCGCAACAACAAGCAGGTCCTGGTGACTCCACTGGGCAGGCAGGCACTGGCCAAGGCGCGCCAGATCCAGCTGCAGGTAGACGACCTGATGGCGCTCGGCGCCGGGCGCGGCCAGCCGCTGAGCGCGCCCATGTCGCTGGGCATCATCCCGACCATCTGTCCTTACCTGTTACCCGTCGTGCTACCCGAGCTCAAGACGCGCTACCCCGATTTCCAGCTGCAGATCGCCGAGGAGCAGTCGCACTTGCTGCTGGAGCAGGTTCGCAGCGGCATTCTGGACGCGGCTATCCTCGCATTGCCCTATGAATGTGCGGGTTTGCTGACCTTCAAATTCTGGGAGGAAAGGTTTTACTGGGTAACCCGCAAAGACGACCCGGTTGCCGATAAACCCCAGATCGGCAGTGCCGAACTGGATCCGACGCAGATGCTGTTGCTGAAGGAAGGCCATTGCCTCAAGGACCACGTGCTGGCGGTCTGCCACCTGTCCGACATGGCCGAACAAAATCTCGGGGCAACCAGCCTGGGTACGCTGGTGCAGCTGGTCGCCAACGGTATGGGAACGACGCTGGTACCGGCAATGGCGCTGGCGCCGCTGGTCTCGGGCAATCCCCGCCTGGCCAGCGTGGCGCTGGCCGAACCCGGACCGCATCGTGAAATTGCGTTCGTGGTGCGGCCGACCTACCCGAATCTCGCCGATATCGAACTGTTGATGCAAATATTCAGGCAGCAGCTGTCGCGTTCGGAGGCCTGCTGAAGCGCACCGGGTACTCGCGGCGGCAAGAGTCGCCGCCAAAGCGGCATGATCGCGAGTTGGACATTCGGCGCGGTGGAACAGGAACGCGGGTGGACGACACCGGTCTGCCACCGCTACGACACGAGGCCTCGCTGCACCTGCAGCATTGAATATTTACAGGCAGAATATTAAATTCCAGCATAACTATAAGTAAATTCTAATATGCTGATATATAATCCGTGGAACCCGGACACAGCAAGCGCGGATGCACGAGAAAATGGCGAGCGAATTCAACATCGAAACCTGGCTGGAACAGCTCGACAGCGGGGTAGTCTCGGTCATGATCGGTCTCCTGGTGGGTCTCGCGTTCGGAGTATTTGCCCAGCAAAGCCGATTTTGCCTGCGGGCCGCGTGCGTGGAATTCTGGCGCGGCCAAACCGGGCAGAAGTTCACCGTCTGGCTGCTGACCTTCGGTGCCGCCATGCTGGCCACGCAGTTCTTCATCGAGGCGGGATCGATCGACACCGGCCAGGTGCGCCAGCTGAACAACGTCGGCTCCATGTCCGGCGCAATCGTCGGCGGGCTGCTGTTCGGTGCCGGCATGGTACTGGCCGGGGGTTGCGCGAGCCGATTGCTGGTCTTGTCCGCCACCGGCAACCTGCGCACCCTGGTCGCCGGCGTGGTCCTGACCCTCGTTGCCCAGGCCTCTCTCCGCGGTGTGCTGTCACCGCTGCGCGAGGAAATCTCGTCATGGTGGCTGGTAGACGCCGATGCGCGCGGCTTTGCGCACTGGTTGCCACCTTACGGCGGCGTTTTCCTGGGGATATTCTTCCTGCTGGTCGCGTTCTGGATGGTGCGCCGTCACCAGGTCGGCAGGTGGTGGACCGTTGCCGCGATCATGACCGGTGTCAGCGTTGCGTTGGGCTGGCTGCTGAACAGCCTGCATGCCGCCAGCTCCTTCGAGATCGTACCGGTGAAGAGCGTCAGTTTCACCGGGCCCTCCGCCGATACGCTGATGGGTCTGATCAATCAACCCAGCCTGCCGCTGGACTTCGATATCGGGCTGGTGCCCGGGGTGTTCGCGGGTGCCCTGCTGGCCGCGCTCGTAACCCGGGAATTCAAGTGGCAACAGTTCACCAGCGAGAGCGGTACGGTGCGTTTCCTGGTTGGCGCCAGCCTGATGGGCTTCGGCAGCATGCTGGCCGGCGGCTGTGCCGTGGGCGCTGGCGTCAGCGGGGGCGTCATGCTGGTGATCTCGGCATGGGTTGCACTGTTCGGTATGTGGATCGGTGCGGGTCTGACCGACTGGCTGGTGGATCGGCGCGCGGACGAAGCCCGGGCTGCGGCCGAGGCAGCGCAACGGGTTCCGGGGCCGACCGCTGAATCCCTCCACACCTGATGCGGGGATAGCGGACTCCTGCGCTACAGCCGAGCCGTCCGGATAACCATACGGCCCACCGAATTGCCGACAGGCATTCACGAGCGCGGGACTGCCGCGCTTGTCAGTCCGGCCGCAGCGCGTAAACGGTTTGCGCTTCGGCAATACCCTTCATGCGCTGGTTTTCGAATGCCAGCAGCGGCACGTCGAGATGTTCGGCAAACTCGTGTGAAAACAGGATGGGTTGAGCGAGTTCCCTGGTCAGCGATTCGAGCCGGGCCGCGCGGTTGACCGCGGTACCCATGACGGTGAAATCGAGTCGATCGAGCGATCCGACGTTACCATAGACGACTTCACCGACATTGAGCCCCACGCCGAACTCGATGGCGGGTAAACCCTGGCGTCGGCGGCGATGGTTGAGGCTGGCAAGCGTATTGCGTGCATCGAGCGCGGCATCGAGCGCGGCATTACAGGCGAGGGAGGTGTCCTGGTGCGCATCGATCGGAAACACGATCAGCATGGCGTCACCGATGAAGCGCAGAATCTCTCCGCCGCGGGCAGCCGCCGCCGCGCCCACGAACTCGAAGTAATCGTTCAACATGCCGATCAACTGTGCGGGGTCGAGGGTTTCGCTCAGTTCGGTGAAGTTGCGCAGGTCGCTGAACCACAGCGCGGCGTGGATCAGGTCCGAGTCCCCGCGCGCGATCATGCCGGACAGCACCTTGTCGCTGGTGCGCTTGCCGATGTAGGTATTCAGCAGGGCACGCGACAGGTGACGCAGGCTCTGTACCTCGAGAATCGGCACCAGGTAGTCACGCAGGCGCTGCAGCTTGTCGAGGTCAGCCTGGTGAAATCCGCCCTCGCGCTCGCTGACGACTATAAACGCGGCTGTGTAGCCGCTCGCGGTCAGAATCGGCATGGCCAGGTAGTCGCTAAAACCCTCATCGGCGAGTTCGCGGTAGGCACCGTGGGCGTTATCGGGCAATTGATCGAGTCGCTGGCGCACGTTTTCCCGGGTTTCGATCAACTGCTGCAGGGGGCTGCCGATATAGCGTTCCGATTCGCGCACCGGGCGCTGGGCAAGCACCAGCCTGGTGGAGTCGGTCGCGCGGGTCCAGCTGGTTGCCACACCGACGATCTGCGGGTGCAGGGTCTGCAGCACGATACGCAGATGGCCGACCCCGGCGCCACAGCGATCCAGGCAGTGTCCGAGCTCGCGGATAAAGCGCCGGTTATCGTCCAGGCGGCAACCCTTGGCGAACAGCCAGTCGATCACCGGCTGCAGTGACCAGTGCGGCGAGTTGCCGGGAGAGTTTTCGCTCATGCCGCTATTCTACCCGAACGCCGGCAGATCGCCGCAAAACGGGGCCCCGGCCGGGTGCGTCGAGGGACACAGCATGGCTCGGGTGCGGTCTATTGCCGCGCCGGAAGCCTTGTGCCGGGATTGCTCAGGGGTAACAATTCGGGACCAGGTGGATACTTACTCCGACAAATCGTTCGATGAGCAAGCCGAATCTCGCAGTTGACGAGCCCACGGGGCCGCGCAGCCTCGTGTTCGGCGCCAGTGGCTATATCGGTTCTAACCTGGTGCCTTACCTGCTCGAGCGGGCAGTCCGGGTGCGGGCGGTTGCGCGCGATCGCGCGGTGCTCGAGGCTCGCGGATGGCAGGGCGCGGAAATACTCGCCGCGGACGCACTTGCGCCGGAGACGCTGGCAGCCGCGCTGGCTGATGTCGACACTGCCTACTACCTCGTGCATTCGATGGCCGCCGGGCGCGATTTCGGTCGTCTCGACGTGCAGGCAGCGGACAATTTTGCCGTGGCCGCGGCCGACGCCGGGGTAAGGGTCATCGTCTATCTCGGCGGATTGGTACCGGACGACGCCGATTCGGAGCACATTCGTTCGCGGCGCGATACCGGCGATGCACTGCGGCGCGGCAGGGTGCCCGTAATCGAGATACGCGCCGGTATCGTCGTGGGCCCCGGCTCGGCGGCTTTCGAGGTTATGCGCGATCTCGTCTACCACCTGCCGGTGATGCTGACCCCGCGCTGGGTGCGCGCCAGGTCGCCGCCGATCGCGCTCGACAACCTGCTGGAATACCTCCACCGCTTGCCGCGCCTCGCCGAGGCGGCCGGCGGTATTTTCGACGCCGCCGGCCCGGAAACGCTGGATTACGAACAAATGATGCGCACGCTGGCGGAGGTTGCGGGCCGGCGACGCCCGCTGATCGTGCCGGTTGCGCTATTGACGCCGCGCCTGTCTTCCTACTGGTTGAAGTTCGTCACCTCGGTGCCAACCCCGGTGGCGCAGGCGCTGATCGGTGGGCTAAAACACGATTTCACTGCCGACACCTCTGCGATCGAGCGCCTGGTGCCGCAGCGGCTGCTGAACTTCCGCGAATCGGTCGAAGCCGCTTTCGCGTCCGAACGGCAGGCGCGCGTCGAGGCCCGCTGGGTCGAAGGAGCCTTTAGCATGCGCAACCAACGGCCCGATTACGCCTTCTACGCCAAGCGCGCCTCGGGAGCAGCCCTCATTTCGGCGAGCCCGACGTCGGTGTGGAGAGTCGTGTCCGCGATCGGCGGTGCGAATCGCTACTATTACCTCAATTCGCTCTGGACCCTGCGCGAAGTGCTGGACTGGATGGTCGGCGGTCACGGATTGAAGCGAGGCCGGCGGCATCCGCAGGACCTGCGGCTCGGTGATCAAATCGATTCGTGGCAGGTTATCGGCCTCGAACCCGAGCGGCGCTTGACGCTCTCCTTCGGTATGCGCGCACCGGGCGCGGGAGTGCTCGAATTCGAACTGCTGCCGCTCGAAGCAGGCCGCACGCGCCTGATCGCAACCGCCTACTGGCACCCGGCCGGTGTCACCGGATTGCTGTACTGGTACTCGCTGGCGCCGGCGCACCGCCTCATTTTCGAGGGCCTGACCCGCGAGATCGGCCAGCGTGCCGAAGCTCTGGAAGCGGATGCTCGCAGCGCGTCGGCGTCCCAATCCGGGTCTCGATGGCCCGAGCGGCCGTAGCCGGGTCAGCGCAGTCAGCCCGGTAACCTGCAAACGATCTTCGCAAACTCGACGGTTGCGCGCGAGACAGGTCCCGGAAACGGATTTTTATCCGAGAAATACCCGGCGGTGTGTTGTTGCGCCTCGACCGGCCGAGTAAAATCGGGCGGTTAGTGAGTCCAATCCTTTACCAGCCAGACAGGAACCATGTTAGAAAATATTGCAGCGGCGCCAGCCGATCCGATCCTGGGTCTCAATGATAAATTCCTCAGCGATCCCCGCGGTGACAAGATCAATCTCGGGGTCGGGGTGTACAAGGATGAAAACGGCAACACCCCGGTGCTGAACTCGGTCAAAAAAGCCGAGCAGCGCCTGTTCGAATCGGAGAACAGCAAGACTTACCTCGGGATCCCGGGTACCGCCGATTATGCGCTCGCGGTGCAGCAGCTGCTGTTTGGTGCCGATTCCACGATTGTTGCCGAGGGCCGCGCGCAAACCGCGCAAACCCCGGGCGGAACCGGTGGCTTACGGGTGGCCGCCGAGCTGCTCAGGCGCCAGATCGGCGCCCGGCGCGTATGGGTATCGGATCCGACCTGGGCCAATCATGTCGGTATCTTCGAAGCCGCCGGGCTCGAGATCTCGCGCTACGCCTACTACGATGCCGACAGCCACGATATGGACTTCGATGCGATGATGGCCGACCTCGAACAGGCCTCCGCCGGCGATGTGCTGCTACTGCACGGCTGCTGCCATAACCCGACCGGTATCGACCCCGACCGGGAGCAATGGGCACGGCTCGCCGATCTGTGTTCGACCCGCGGCCTGCTGCCGCTGTTCGATTTTGCCTACCAGGGATTCGCGCGCGGCCTTGATGAAGACGCCGAGGGTTTGCGCCTGTTCGCCGAAAAATGCGATGAAATCCTCGTCGCCAGTTCGTTTTCGAAAAACTTCGGCATTTACGGCGAGCGTACCGGCGCCTTCACGCTGGTGGCCGCCAGCGCCGAGGTCGCCGCGACCGTATTCAGCCAGGTCAAAAGCATCATCCGCGTCATTTACTCGAATCCGCCGAAACACGGCTCGGCGCTGGTCGCCGCTATACTGGGCGACGCTGAACTGCGCGCCGAATGGGAAGCGGAACTGGCGACGATGCGCGAACGCATCAGGGAAATGCGCAACCTGCTCGTGACTACGCTGAAAAACAAGGGCGTCGATCAGGATTTCACTTTCATCGAACGGCAGAACGGCATGTTTTCGTTTTCCGGCCTGAGCAAGGAGCAGGTCGTGAAAATGCGCGAAGACTCGGCGGTTTACGCGGTCGATTCGGGTCGATTCAATGTCGCCGCGATGACCACCGACAACATGGATGCGCTGTGTGAAGCCATCGCCGCGGTGGTCACCTAGGCGGCTGGCTCGATGCTGGCGCTTGTCGGCTCCAGGGCTGATCGATGGCTAAACCGGATTCCGTAGCTTTCAGGGCAAGGGATTACCTCTCCCCGCAACATTGGCCTTTCTGGCTTTTTCTCGGGTTTCTGCGCCTGATTTCGTTGTTGCCGTATCGCATCGAGATGGCTGTCGGGCGCCTGCTGGGACGCTTACTGGGCGTCGCGATGCCCTCGCGTGCGCGTACTGTGGACATCAACCTCGCCCGCTGTTTTCCCGACAAAACAGTCGCCGAACGAAAGCGGATCAAATCGACCTGTTTCGAAAATGTCGGGATTGGGCTGATCGAAATGGCGATGTGCTGGTGGTGGCCCGAGGATAAATTGAAACAGCTGGTGGAAGTCAGGGGACTCGAAAATCTCGAGGCAGTCATCAATGATGGCCGCGGCGCGATATTGCTGACCGGCCATTTCACCAGCCTCGAGATCGGCGGCCGACTGTTTATCTGTTGCATGCCGATGCAGGCTATGTACCGCACCCAGGGTAACGAAATCTGGAACAGTTATATCTACTATCAGCGTGCTCGTTTTTGCGCCGACGTCGTGTCGCGGAATAATACGCGCCAGTTGATCAGGGGTATCCGCAAGCAGATTCCGACCTGGTACGCGCCCGACCAGGATTTCCGCCGCGAGCGTAACGTGTTTGCGCCGTTCATGGGGATCGCCACCGCCACCATTACCGCGGGTTCGCGCCTGGCCCAGTCCGCGAATGCGGCGATGTTGCCCTTTTATCCCGAACGCAAAGCGGACGGCAGCGGGTATATACTGCACATCGACCCGCCGCTGGAACAGTTTCCGAGCGGGGACGACCTGCAGGATGCGACGAGGATAAACCAGGCAATCGAAAAATACGTGCTGCTGTTCCCCGAAAACTACATCTGGCTTCACCGGCGCTTCAAAACCCGCCCGCCCGGCGAGCCACCGTTTTATCCCTGAGTGACTGATCGTCTCCTGATTGCCGCGAACGCCGCCCGCATCGCCTCGGCTTTGCAACAGCCGGGTAAAAGTTGATGCTGAACGCGCTGAAAGCGATTTAAGCCGCTTATCCCGGGGTCCGATGGCCTTCGATCTGGCAGGTACGGTTGTAGCCAGGATTAAAGCGTGCCGGATTACCCCGTGGATCAAAAAAAAAGCCGGCTGTGCGCAGGCCGGCCGGCTTTTTCGTGTTTGGCTCCCCGGGCCGGGCTCGAACCAGCGACCCAATGATTAACAGTCATTTGCTCTACCAACTGAGCTACCGGGGAAGAGAGGCTGCGTATACTAATCCAACAGTAATAATACGGCAACCGGATTTGTCAAGCCCGGGCGCGGTGGACAGCTGATCCAGGGTCGGCGCCGATTACGCGCGCTTGAATTGGTGTCGATTGCCGCCAGATCAGGCAGCGGCCGCAAGCGGCTGGTCCGGCATATTCGAAACTGCTAAAGTGAACCGCTGGTCGCTGGCCCCGGCGCTTTATCCGGAGCAGAGCGATCCGCCCGGCACGCGCTGCCGTCTCGTCCACCTCGAACACGAAGATCGTTTTTTTCATGGCAAGGAATTTCCAGCTGGAGACATCTTACGCGCCCACCGGTGACCAGCCGCAGGCGATCGATGGCCTGGTCCGGGGTATCGAGGATGGCCTGATGCACCAGACGCTGCTCGGCGTAACCGGTTCGGGTAAAACCTTTACCGTGGCCAACATTATCCAGCGCCTGCAGCGTCCGGCGATCATGATGGCGCACAACAAGACGCTGGCGGCCCAGCTCTACGGCGAAATGAAGGAGTTTTTCCCGCGCAATTCGGTGCAGTACTTCGTGTCCTACTACGACTATTACCAGCCCGAGGCCTACGTACCGACCTCGGATACCTACATCGAGAAGGACGCATCGATCAACGAACATATCGAGCAGATGCGCCTGTCGGCGACCAAATCGCTGATGGAGCGGCGCGATACCATCATCGTGGCGTCGGTATCGGCAATCTATGGTCTCGGCGATCCCGACTCGTATCTCAAGATGCTGCTGCACCTCGTGGTCGGCGACGAGATCGACCAGCGCAGCATTTTGCGCCGGCTCGCCGAACTGCAGTACACGCGCAACGACGTCGAGCTCAAGCGCGGCACTTACCGCGTCCGCGGCGAGATCATCGACATTCATCCCGCCGACTCCGAGCGCGAGGCGGTGCGCGTCGAGATGTTCGATACCGAGGTCGAGAAAATCTCGCTGTTCGATCCGCTGACCGGCGAAGTGAGTCGCGATGTAAAACGCATCACGATCTACCCCAAGACCCACTACGCCACGCCGCGCGAAGTGATACTCGGATCGATCGAACAGATCAAGGCGGAGCTGGTCGAGCGGCTTGCCGAGCTGCGCAGCGTCGACAAGCTGCTCGAAGCGCAGCGTCTCGAGCAGCGCACCAACTACGACGTCGAGATGATGCGCGAGCTGGGCTACTGCAGTGGCATCGAAAACTACTCGCGCTTCCTGTCCGGCCGCCAGCCCGGCGAACCACCGCCGACGCTGTTCGACTACCTGCCGCAAGATTGCCTGCTGTTCATCGATGAAAGTCACGTCACGGTGCCGCAGATCGGCGGCATGTACCGCGGCGATCGTTCGCGCAAGGAAACCCTGGTCGAGTACGGCTTTCGCCTGCCGTCGGCGCTCGACAACCGGCCGCTGCGCTTCGACGAGTTCGAACGCATGTCACCGCAGACGATATTCGTATCGGCAACCCCGGCCGACTACGAAAAAGAACTCAGCGGCGCGATCGTCGACCAGGTGGTGCGGCCTACCGGGTTGATCGACCCGGTCGTCGAGGTGCGCCCCGCGTCGACCCAGGTCGACGACGTGCTGTCGGAAATCCACCTGCGGGTCGAGCGCGACGAGCGCGTGCTGATTACCACGCTGACCAAGCGCATGGCGGAGGATTTGACCGATTATCTCGATGAACACGGCGTGCGCGTGCGTTACCTGCATTCCGACATCGATACCGTGGAGCGCATGGAAATCATCCGCGACCTGCGCCTCGGCGAGTTCGACGTGCTGGTTGGCATCAACCTGTTGCGCGAAGGCCTCGACATGCCGGAGGTTTCGCTGGTGGCGATTCTCGACGCCGACAAGGAAGGCTTCCTGCGCTCCGACCGGTCGCTGATCCAGACCATTGGCCGCGCGGCGCGCAACGTCAACGGCATGGCGATCCTGTATGCCGACGTCGAGACCGGCTCGATGCAGCGTGCGCTCGCCGAGACCGAGCGACGGCGGAGCCGGCAGCTGGCCTATAACGCCGAGCACGGCATCACGCCGAAGGGGATCGTCAAGCGCATCACCGACATCATGGACGTGGGCGAGGGCGGGCTGCCGGGCCGCAAGCGCAGACGCTTCGAGCGGGTCGCGGAGCGCGCGGAATCCTACGAGCACCTCGATGCGCGGCAATTGAACGCCAAACTGAAGCAGCTCGAAAATCGCATGTTCGAACACGCCCGCGACCTCGAGTTCGAGGAGGCCGCGCGCATACGCGATGAAATTACCGCGCTCAAGGAATCCCAGTTTCGGACCTCCGAACTCGAGCTGGTCGAATAATCCCGCCGCTCCCGCTACGCGGGATGCACGCAAAGGGACAAAGGCGACTTGTGTGTGCGGCAAGCCGCGCGCAACTTGCGCAAGCCACCCCGCGACAGGCCGCGCGAAAAACGCTCCGCCCCCTCGCTGCACTCGGGGGCGGCACATCCCTGTGCCGCTCCTGCCTGGCCATCCCTGGCCAGGCAAAGTTTTCGCGCGGCCTGTCGCGGGGCGGCATCAGAGAATCCGGGGATGAGACCTGGTTTCCGCCCGGTTAGCGGATATCTTCGACGAGAGTACGCAACTGCTCGAGGGAGTGGCGGTTGGAACCCTGGCGTCCGTACTTGATGCGATTGTAGAGTTCGATGATTTTCGCCAGTTGCGCCGATTGCGGGTAGTCGCTGCGCTCGGCGCGTCGAAGGAAGGCGCGCGTATCTTCCGCCGGTCCGCGTGCCAGTCCCTGGCGGGCGAGTTTTTTCGACAGTCGGCGGAACAGGATCTCGTAAGCCTGGGGTTTCGGCGGGCGATCGCGATACCAGGAAACGAGCCAGTAAAGGCCGGTGACCCCCAGCAGCATGATCACCAGCGCGAATACCATGTCGGACCAGTTGTCGATGCCGATTTGCAGCCGGCTGAGAAAGTCGCGCTGGCGGCGTTCGTCGTAGTTCAGTACCCAGTCGTTCCAGCTATGCTGCAGGTTGTCCCAGCTGTACAGGATATTGCCGAAGATCGGGTTGCGGTTCTGGATGCTGAACACCGAATCCTCGCCGCTAAGCGCGTTGTCGAGCCCTTGCTCGATCCTGCTGGGCGAGACCGCGGCGGTCGGATCGACGCGCACCCAGCCACGATCCTGCAGCCAGACCTCGGTCCAGGCATGGGCGTCGGACTGGCGCACGATCAGGTAGTTGCCGACATTGTTGAATTCGCCGCCCTGGTAGCCGGTGACGATGCGTGCCGGGATACCGGCGGCGCGCATCAGCAGCGCAAAACTGCCGGCATAGTGTTCGCAAAAGCCGCGCCGGGTCTCGAACAGGAACTGGTCGACGACATTGCCGCGTAGCGCCGGCGGTTGCAGCGTGTAAACGTATTCCTGCTCGCTGAACATCCGCAGTACGTGATCGACGATATCCTCGGGCCGGTCATACTGTTGTGCCAGCGACCTGCCGAGCTCCAGCGTGCGCGGGTTCATCTGCTCGGGGTAGCCGAGGGTCAGCGCGAGGTAGTCGGAAGATTCGTTCAGCCCGACGCGGTAGCTGAGATGCGAGCGCATGTCGTAACGCAGCAGGTCGTTGATCTCCTTCTTGCTGGTCAGCTGAATATCCTGGGTCATGACGCTGTCTTCGATCAGCGCGGTCGGGATGTCGAGCGCCAGCAACCAGTGTTCACCGTTCGGTTCCAGCGTGACCGTGTAGGAGACCGGCTCGTCGAACACGGTCATGCGCAGTACCTCCAGCGGTTGCCTGGGCGCCTGGGTCCAGCGATAACCGTTGAATATCGGCATCACCGGACCGCGCCAGTAGAGCCTGCTCTGTTCCGGTACGGTGTCGTCGAAGTCCACCCGGAAGGCAACCTCGTTGCTGCGAATCAGGTTGCTGATCGCGCCCGGGGTCATGTGGTCGCTAAGCCCGGTGACGCCACCGCGCTGCTCCGCGCTCAGTCCCCACAGGGGACCGGGTACGCGCGGCACCAGCACGAACAGGATCAGCATCAGCGGTATCGACAGCAGCACGAGTTTGCCGCTGGTGCGCAGGCGATCGAGCACCGGCGCGTGCTCGTCGCGCTGGTTGAGGGTAATCAGCGTGGCGGTGATGACGATCAGGGTTGCGAACATCAGGGTGGCCGTCATGATGCTTTGCGAGTAGAGAAAATGGGTCGCGATCAGGAAGTAACACAGGAACACCAGGATCAGCATGTCCCGATGGTAACGGCTCTCGAGGAACTTGAACGATGTCATCACCGTCAGCAGCGCCAGCCCGGCGTCGCGACCGACGATCGTCCAGTACTCGGCGAACACGCCTATACCGCCGAACAGGACCAGCGGAATCAGCATCCACTTGGGTAATTCGCGTATCCGGCCGAGGTTTTGCAGGCTGCGCCAGCCGATCGCAACGATAACGAGTACGATGATCCAGATCGGCAGCGTCAGGAAGTGTGGCGCCATCGAGAACAGGAAACAGAAACAGACCGCGAATACGCTGCCGCGACTGGCTTCCTCCTGGCCGATGCGCTGGTAGGGCAGAACCTGGTCAGCTGTCTTCAAGGCTAAACTCCGAATCCGGATCGCGTTGGCGGAACACGGCAAGCGCCAGCAGGCAGGCGTGCTTGTGCGCGTTACCGAAGCCCTGCTCGATGGTGACATCGGGCAGCCGCAGGCCGTATTTCTGCTCCTCTTTTTCCGCCGCCAGCACCAGCGCCGTCATCAGGCTGAGCTTTTCCTCGGGCGATCCATCGTGCAGCAGCGACCAGTCGATCCACAGCGACGGCCGCGCATTACCCTGGAAAGTCTTGGTTAGCAGCCCCTTGCCGCGTGCGTAGGCTTTCCACGAGATGTGGCGCAGCGATTCGCCCTTGCGGTGCTCGCGCAGGCCGGCGAAGTCGTCGCCCTCGATGGTGCTGGTCGACGTCTTGCCATCGTACTGCGCGATCATGGTCTGCTGCAGGCGCGCGTTTTCCAGCGGTCGCGGGTAAACCAGGATCGGCAGGTCGAACTTGAGCCAGCCCCAGGCATGAAACAGGCCCGTGGGATAGCGGGTGAACACGGTAACACCCTGCGGCCGGAACTGTCCGCGCCGGTGGGTGGGCAGGCGCAGCCGGGCTTCGCAACTGCCCTCGGGGTCCAGGCGCAGGTATACCGGTGACGCATCGCCGTACTGGATCCCGATCGCGTAGCGCCGTGACAGGTTGGCGTGGCTGACTTCAAAGCGAAAGTCGACCTGTTCGCCGCAAAACACCGGTCGCGGGATCTGCAGCTTGACCGAAATGCCGAGCAGGTTCTTGTGCGTGTGCCAGAGGCTGACGATCGCCAGCGAGGTCAGGGTAAAGGTCAGCACGAAGGCCATGCTGTTCTGGTAGTTGATCGCGGCCAGGAACAGCATCAGCAGCATCCCGGCGAACAGGTAGCCGAAACGCGTCGGCAGGATATAAAGCCTTCGGTTGTGCAGCGTGATGCTGTCGCGGCTGGGCGGATTGTGACTGTCGAACCAGCGGTCTATGCGACGGCGCAGCGGGCGGGGGAGCGCGAGGGTTGCCATGAGCGGGCGCAAGCCGGGCTTCGTCAGGGAATCGCGATCTGGTCGACCAGTTCATGCACCATGTCGACCACCGGCTGACTGTGCTGTTCAGCCGGAGTCAGGCGGTGCTCCGCAATTGCACCGAAAACCGCCTGGGTGTCGCCGGGTTCGACGTGGCTGCGACCGGCCATCAGCGCCCAGGCGCGACTGGCGCGAATCACGGCGAGGCCCGCACGTGGCGACAGGCCGTAAACGAACAGGCCGGGGTTGCGCGTGGCGTGAATCAGCTGCTGGACGTAACGCAACAGCGGATCGGAGCAGTGGATGTCGTCGACCGCGGCCTGGATTTGCAGGAAGCGTTCGATGCTGACGACCGGGTCCATGCGGTGCATCAGCTCGCGCGGGTTGCGGCCGGCCAGCAGCGCACGCTCCGCCTCCATGTCGGGATAACCGAGCGATATCTTCATCATGAATCGGTCGAGCTGCGATTCGGGCAGCGGAAAGGTACCGGACTGGTCGAGCGGGTTTTGCGTGCCGATGACGAAGAAGGGCTCTTCGAGCTGATGGGTTTCACCCTCGACCGTGATCTGCTTCTCTTCCATCGCCTCGAGCAGTGCGCTCTGGGTTTTCGGCGTGGCGCGATTGATCTCGTCGGCAAGAATGAAGTGCGCGAAAACCGGGCCGGGGTGGAATTCGAACCGCTGCCTGTCGGGATCGAAAATCGACACGCCGAGAATATCGGCCGGCAGCAGGTCGCTGGTGAACTGGATGCGGTTGAACTGCAGGCCGAACACCTGGGCGATGGTTTGCGACAGGGTGGTCTTGCCGACCCCTGGCAAGTCCTCGATCAGGCAGTGACCGCGCGCGATCAGGCAGCACAGCGAGAGTCTTACCTGGGCCGACTTACCCAGGATAACGGTCTCGATCGCGCCAATAGCGCGCTCGAGATCGGCCCGGATTTCGGGGATCGAGTTATCGGTCGTGTCCAGCATGAAGTACCTGCAGCTAAGCAATACTGACAAAGTTTAGCGGAAATCGTTTATTTGTTTCGTGAAATCAGACACGCCAGCGCGCGTAAACCGAAAACCGTTTCAGACCGTGCGGCGGTGGCCAGCGGGTTTCCAGGCCGGGGAAATGACGTCCGGCATGGTCGATCGATCGAGCAGCCGCGCCGGCGACAGGGTCAGCGCACCGTAGCGCTCGTTGATGACATCCATGACCCGGTGCCTGCTCGCGCGACGGGGATGTTTGCGATGGAACAGGTCAGGCTGGCAGGCCGCGCGCGGTTCCAGCGCGACGATACGAACCTGCCACAGACCCTGGCCGTGCCAGGCCTGCTGCAGCCAGTTTTGGCCGAGGTGAAAGATTACCTGCTCGTCGTCGGTCGCCAGCAGCGAGCGTTCGACGCTATGCAACCAGCCCCGGTAAAGCCGCAGGCCGAACAGGAACTGCTGCGCGACCAGCCCGTGACGCCGCATGCGCTCGGCGAGGCGTTGCGCCATGTGCAGCAGGAACACGCGCAGCAGGTCGGGATCCCGCGTATTCGGCGGCAGTACCTTGCCGTGTCCGAGCGAGCGCGGCGACGGCATCGGGCCGCGGTGCACCGGTTCGGGGTCGAGTCCCTGGGCCATCAGCCAGATCCGTCGGCCCGGGTTGCCGAAGCGTTTGCCGAGCACGCTGATCGGCAGGCGGCGAAGTTCGCCGCAGGTGTGCACGCCGTAGCGGGCCAGCAGGCTGGCGATGCCCTGGTTGACGCCGCATAACTCGACCAGGGGCACATCGGCCAGGCGCGCGGCCGCCTGCGAGGGTTCGATCACCGTCAGGCCATCCGGTTTCTGTTGCCGGGCGGCAAACTTGGCGGTGGTCTTGTCGCCCGCGACGCCGACCGAACAGGTGACGCCGGAAACCTCGTACACGGACTGCTTGACCCGCTGCGCGATTTCCAGCGGCGAACCCCATAACCGTCGGCAGCGGGTAACGTCGAGAAATGCCTCGTCCACCGAAAATACCTCGATTTCCGGGGTAAATCGGGCCAGCGCGGTCATGATCGCGGTCGATACCTCGGCATACCGTCGTGGCCGGCTGGTGGTATGAATAAGGTCAGGGCACAGCCGACGAGCCTCGCGAATGTGCATGCCCGTGCGCACGCCCCGGGCCCGCGCGGGGTAAGAGCAGGTGATGATGCAGGTGCCGATATCGCCGTTGGTCAGGGCCAGTGGCCGGGCGCGCCACTGCGGATGATCGACCTGCTCGACCGACGCGAAGAAAGCGTCCATGTCGGCCAGGATAATGACCCTGGGCCATTGCCCGCTCACGGGTAACGCCGGATCTGGCCGATGACCTTGCCCTGGATCTCCACTCGCGAGCGCGCCAGCACGTCGCGCGCCAGCGCCGGGTGATCCGAGATCAGCTCGATGCGATCGCCGTCGACGAAGCGTATACGCTTCAGCGCGACTTGTTCGTTGTCGATCAGGGCGACGACGATATCGCCACTGACGGCGTGCCTCTGGCTCTGCACTACCAGCGTGTCGCCGCGGTAAATGCCCGATTCGACCATCGAATCGTCACGCATCTCGAGCGGGTAGCGGCCGGGCTCGGTCAGCAGCGCCAGCAGGCCTTCGCGATTGTCGTAGTGGCTGATCGAGTTTGTCATGTCGTCGATTACTATAGAGAACATAATGAGAACATTCAAGCGCTTTGCCGACAGACACCGCGGCTGCCGGAATGCGCCGGGAAGCCGGGTCGGGTGACATTTTGCCGCTGCCCCCGGGGTGACGTCGTAAGCGGATTTGCGCAGTGACTCGCTCGACGCCGTCCTGATTAATAGGGACAGTGATGATCGGCAAGGCAGGTTATTGCTTTTCGCTATTGAATAGGTACTCTGATTGGGGTGCTTTCGCCCGAAGCAGGGCTATTTTGCACAGCAAAGGGCTCAAGCCGCGGAAAATATTCTGTAAATCGATTGATATTGTCAATCGATGAATACGGCCTCACGTCTATCGCTCCCTGTGCTTATCCATTATAAATACGGGCCTGATAATAAATTATAAGTTGCAGTAGGAAACTGATGTCCGATCAGGCCTCGATAATCTGCGTCGACGACGAACCCGTTAACCTGGCGATCATGGAGGAGCTGTTACAGGAGGGGTTCGCATTGCGTACCGCTCGCTCCGGCAGCGAATGTCTCGCCGCGGTCGCCGAACAGGTGCCCGACCTGGTGCTGCTGGATGTCAACATGCCCGATATCGACGGACTCGAAACCTGCCGCCGCCTGCGTGGCGAACCGACGACGGCTGATTTGCCGATCATCTTCATTTCCGCGCTGGCCTCGACCGAAGAACTGATGGCGGGCTACGAAGCCGGTGGCGACGACTACATCACCAAGCCGTTCAGCGAAGAGATCCTGCGCAAGAAAATCGACGTCGTGCTTGCCAGCCAGCAGCGCAAGCGCGAGCTGCAGCTGATATCCGACCAGGCGGTCGAGGCGCTGGCGGACAATATCAGCGTGACCGAGTCGCTCGCCGTGGTCGTGCGCTTCCTGTACCAGAGCCATGCCGCGCGCAGCCGCGACGAACTGGTGCGCAACGTGTTCGATTGCCTGCGCGAACTCGAACTCGACAGCAGCCTGCTGCTGGTGGACGAGCCCGAAAATCGCATCTGGTTCAGCGACGATATCGAGCGGCCGATGGAAAGCCAGATCCTCGAAAGCCTGCGCGGCCAGGATCGGGTGGTGAGTTTCGGCACGCGTCTCGCGCTGAGCTCGGATCACGCCACGCTGCTGGTGCGTAACCTGCCGCCGCAGGGCGAACGCGGCGAGCAGTTGCGCGAACAGCTCAGTATCCTGATGGAAGGACTCGACGCCCGCCTGCGCGGTATGGCCGAGCGGCGCGCGCTCGACGAGCGCAGGCAGTTACTGTTGAGCTTGCTGGCGACGGCACGGGAAAACCTGGCCGAAATAGAGCGCATGCACCAGCGTCAGACCCGGCGCGGCAGCGAAGCACTCGATGACCTGCGCCACGAGTTCGAACGCGATCTGCCTGAACTGGGCCTGTCGCGCGAACAGGCTGCCAGTCTCAAGCGCATGGTGGAAACGGTCACAGGCGAGCTGGAGGCGATTCTCGAGGCGGGGCTGAAGATCGACGAACGTTTCGCCGAGGTTGTCGAGGCGCTCGCCGAGGCGCTCAGCGAGTAACCGAATTCCGGCTTTGCCTGCGCGCGGATACGAGATAACCCCAAACTAATCCGCACCGGCGACGAAGTTCAGGGTATCATCGGCGGCCACGAGCGCGGTGGATTCCCCGGCGACAGCCCATGGAACCCGACGCGCCGGACCGACAATCGAGCCTGACATGAGACAAGCAGTTATCGTATCCACGGCGCGTACGCCGATCGGCATGGCCTTTCGCGGCAGCCTGAATAACATCAAGTCACCAACCCTGACCGCGCACGCGATCAGGCACGCGGTTCAGCGTGCCGGCGTCGACGGCGGCGAGGTAGAAGACGTCATCGTCGGCGCGGTACTGACTGCCGGAACGGCCGGTATGAATGTCGCACGCCTGTCGTCGCTCGCGGCCGGGTTGCCGGTCAGCGTGCCGGCCCAGACCGTCGATCGCCAGTGTTCTTCCGGCCTGATGGCGGTTGCGATCGCGGCCCGGCAAATCGTGGTCGACGGCATGGAAGTCGTGGTAGCGGGCGGACAGGACAATATATCCGCGGTGCAAAACCAGTATTTCCCGTGGGTGGCGGACAGCGCCGATGAAAACGTGGTGCTGCATGCCGAGCACGCCTACATGCCGATGCTGATGACCGCCGAGAACGTCATTCAGCGCTACGGCATCAGCCGCGAGGCGCAGGACAGGTACGCGCTGCAGTCGCAGCAGCGCACCGCCGCGGCGCAGCAAGCCGGCCGCTTCGACGATGAAATCGTGCCGATCGATGCGATCCGCGCAATCAAGGACAGGGACAGCGGGGAAATCTCCTACCACGAAACGCGCCTGGAGCGGGACGAGGGCAATCGTCCGCAGACGACGCTGGAGGCGCTCGCCGGGCTCAACCCGGTGGTCGAGGGCGGCAGCGTCACCGCGGGCAACGCCAGCCAGTTGTCCGACGGCGCATCGGCCTGTGTGCTGATGGAGGCCGCACAGGCGGAAAAACGCGGGCTGCAGCCGCTGGGTGTTTATCGCGGCATGGCCGTGGCGGGCAACGCACCCGAGGAAATGGGGCTGGGTCCCATTTTCGCGGTGCCGAAGCTGCTCGAACGTCACGGGCTCGAAATCGACGATATCGACCTGTGGGAACTCAACGAGGCCTTTGCCTGCCAGGCGCTCTATTGTCGCGATCGCCTCGGCATCGACAACGAACGCTACAACGTCAACGGTGGTTCCATTTCGATCGGTCATCCCTACGGCATGACCGGTGCGCGCCTGGTCGGGCATGCCCTGCTCGAAGGTCGCCGTCGCGGTGCGAAATTTGTCGTCGTGACCATGTGTGTCGGCGGCGGCATGGGTGCCGCGGGGTTGTTCGAGGTGCTGTCGTGAACCTGCGCCGGCTGCTGGTGTTCCAGGGCATCCCGGCGCTGGTGATGCTGATACCGTTCGCGTGGTACCTGGTGGTCGGCAGCGATCGCGGGCTCAAGGGTGAAGCGGGCCTGATCGAAAACCTGACCGTGCTGTTCCTGGTGGTGGCGATCGGCTTTTCCATCGCCGGCATGTTCAAGGCACGGCGGCTGGGCCTCGGCGGTCTGCAACTCGGCTGGCTGGCGCTGATGATTCTCGGTTCGACCTATTTTGCGCTCGAGGAGATTTCCTATGGTCAGCACCTGTTCGGCTGGGGTACCGCGGAAACCTGGAAAGAGCTCAACGACCAGGACGAGACCAACCTGCATAACGTCCACGCGATATTCGACCAGGTACCGCGCGCGATCCTGACCCTCGGAATCCTGGTCGGTGGTATAATCCTGCCGCTGTATCGCCATTTCCGCGGCATCGAGTTGCAGCCCTCGGATCGATTCTACTGGCAGTGGCCGACGCTCGACTGCCTGACCGTCGGCCTGCTCGTAATCCTGATCCGGCCAATACTGACGGTGTTCGACACCGGCATGATCAACACCGGCGAGACCAAGGAAAACCTGATCGCGATGTTCATCATGCTTTACTGTATCTCCCTGCACAACCGGCTCGCCGCCCATCTTCGACAGTCGGGCGAAGCAGCCGGCCCGTAAAAACTGCGGGACAAAAGTGCCGGCGTGCGCGGCACGAGCCGACCGGCGCGATTTATTTCCCTTTCCACACCGGAGCGCGTTTCTCGGCGAACGCACGCGGCCCTTCGAGAAAGTCCTCGGATTGCAGCATGCGTTGGTAAATCGGCAGATTGTTGTTACCCGGTTTGGTTGCAGCGAAGGCTTGCGGTAGCGGCAGGGTGTGAATCGCCGGCACTACTTCCTTTAACGCCTGTAGCGCCAGCGGCGCCCCGCGTGTAATTTCGCCGGCCAGCTCCAGTGCGCGGGCACGCAAATCGGCGGCGGCACAGGTTTCGCGCACCAGGCCCCAGCGCAGGGCCTCGTCGGCGCCCATCCGGCGGCCGGTATACAGCAGGTCCATGGCGACGTTGTAGGGTATCCGGCGCGGCAGGATTTGCACCGCGCCGACGTCGGGCAGGAAACCGCGCTGCATCTCGGGCAGGAAAAACTCGCTGTGTTCGGCAGCCAGCACCAGGTCGCAGGCCAGCGCAATTTCGAAACCGCCGCCGACCGCCATGCCGTTGACCGCGGCAATCACCGGTTTCTTGAGGCCCCAGAATTCGCTGATGCCGGCAAAGCCGCCGGGACTGGCGAAGGCGCTCTCGACCGCTGCGTCGACGTCGTCGAAAGCCGCAATTTCCTTGAGGTCCCAGCCCGCGCTGAAAAAACGTTCACCGCCGCCGGTAATGATGCCGACGCTGAGATCGTCGTCTTCCTGCAGTTCCGACAGGGCGGCATAGATGGCGCGCGAGACCTCGGCGTTGATAGCGTTGGCGGGCGGTCGATCGAGCGTGATCTCGAGAATCTGCGGGTGGCGTTCGATACGAATTTCGGCGGTCATGGCAAAATCACTAAATTGCTGGCAAGGGCGCCAATATATGTCAAAATCCGGCGGCAATCACCGCCCGGATGATGTCCATGGCTCACTGGCTATCGCGCTTGCTGGCGCCGCGATCGATCGCGATCGTCGGTGCGTCCGAACGTCCGGGCAGCCTCGGCGGCAGCACCCGGCAACTGCTGGTCGACAGCGGCTACCGCGGCACGATTTTCGCGGTAAACCCGAAGTACACCGGGTTGTTCGGCCAAACCTGTTACGCCGATCTGGAACAACTGCCGCAAGTTCCCGACCTGGTCGTGTTCGCGATCAGCGGCCTGGCGCTGGAGCGCAGTTTCGAACAGGCCATCGCGCTCGGCGCGGGCGGTGCAGTCATTTATGCCGCCAACCACCTGCCGGACGAAACCGAACCCGGGCTCGTTGCGCGCCTGCGTGAGCGGGCCGCCAGCGCCGGCATGCCGGTGATCGGCGGCAATTCGATGGGCTTCTACAACCACGACGATGGTGTCTTCGTCAGCTTCGATAGGCCGCCGCCGGGCCGTCCCGCGGGGCACATCGGCCTGATCGTGCACAGCGGTTCCGCCATGACCTACATGGCCAATAACGACGCGCGCTTCTGTTTCAACTACGTTATTGCCAGCGCGCAGGAGATCAACGCCAGTTTTGCCGACTACATGGATTACCTGCTGGAGCAGGAATCGACCCGCGTGGTGGCGCTGGTGCTGGAAAACGTGCGCGATGTGCCGGCATTTGTCGCCGCGCTGGAAAAGGCGCGTGCGCGCGCGATCCCGGTACTGGTGGCGCGCCTGGGCCGCACCGAGCGCGCGGCCCGCATGGCGCTCAGCCATTCCGGCGCCATCGTCGGCAACCAGCAGGCGCTGGTTGCGCTGTGCCGGCGCTACGGCGCGGTGCTGTGTCGTGACATGGATGAAATGCTCGTCACCGCGATGCTGTTCGGCGCCGGTTGCCGGGTCGAGGGCGGCAGGTTTGCCAGCATGCTCGACTCCGGCGGCATGCGCGAGCAACTGCTTGATCTCGCCGACGACCATGGCATCGAGTTTGCCGCCATCGCCGACGAGACCGCTGCCGTGTTGCGCGACCGGCTCGAACCGCACCTCGAAGCGGTCAACCCGATGGATGGCATGGGTGATCTCGGGCGCAATACCGAAGACACTTACCTGGCCTGCGGCAAGGCGCTGCTCGACGATGCCGACAGCGGCCTGCTCGGATTCGAATTCGAGTTTCGCGACGGTTTTTCGCATTACCCGCAAATGCTCGACGTTGCGCTCGAACTCGCCAGCCACAATCACAAGCCGGTGATCCTGATCAACAGTTGCGCCTTCGCCGACCTGGCAGCGACCGCGGCGCGCATGACCTGGCAGGGCGTTCCGGTCGTCAACGGCATCGACCTGGCCCTGCGCAGCATCGCGCACCTGATGGCCTGGCGACCCGCGGCCGCGTTGCCGCGGGTCGATTACCAGGCCGATCCAGCGATGCTCGGGCGCTGGCGCGAGCGCCTGGCGCAGGGTCAAGTGCTCGACGAAGCCGAGGCGCTGGCCTTGATGCGTGACTTCGATTTGCCGGTGGTCGAGTTTGCCCGCGTCGAGGACCTGGCAGCCCTGCAAATCCAGGCACGGCGGATCGGTTACCCCGTGGTGCTGAAAACCGCGGCAGGCGGAATCGCGCACAAGTCCGACGTGGGCGGTGTAATAACCGGTGTGGCCGATCAGGCTGAACTCGAAACGGCCTACGCCGATCTGCGCGCCCGGCTCGGCGCTCCCGTGCTGGTGATGCCGCAGGTCGATGCCGGCGTCGAGGTAGCGCTCGGCCTCAACTACGATCCGCAGTTCGGTCCGCTGGTCGTGGTCGCCTGCGGCGGCATCATGATCGAGTTACTCGGCGAGCGCGCTTTTGCACTGGCGCCGCTGACGCGCGCCGAAGCCGGGGCCATGCTCGACCAGACCCGCCTCGCGCAGCTGCTGGCCGGATTTCGCGGGCGGCCGCCGGCCGACCGCGATGCGCTGGTAAACCTGATCCTGCAGTTCGCCGACCTGGCAGCCTGCCTGGGCGACCAGCTGGCGGAGATCGACCTGAACCCGGTCATCGTCGGGCCCTCGGGCGTCACCATCGTGGATGCCCTGGTCGTGCCGCAAATCGCCAGCGCCCGCAGCCGGCAATAACCAGCGACGAATACCAGCGCCAACCAGCGCGTAAAAAATCCGCAAACTTGCGCCTGGCCCGATTCGCTCAGGCGCCAGCGAGGAATTCCCGGAAAGGATATTCAGCGATACTCGTGAGTGATGATCGTCGCATTTGACGGGGTCAATGACCGGTGCGCAACCCGCGCGCAGCGACCGGGCGAGCGCCGTTTTCGCTGCTATACTCAGACTGTTCCCTTAATTCCAAAATGTGGCGTGATCCCCGGTGCGACAGGTTTCGCAGCGGGTCGACGGCAGGAGAAAGACTATGACCGATATCTACGCGACTCCCGAGGCCGATCTCGGCCGCCAGGCTGGCGGCGTTCGCGACGGTGGCAACATCGACGACGCGATCGCCGGCAACATCGAGGTCGGTATGCTCGAAACCATGGGCGAAGCCTGGCGGGGAATGAAAGGCTTCAAGCTCAAGTGCCACATTGCCACCGTGCTGTGGTTCCTGGTGTACCTCGGCGCCGCGATGCTGAGTATTCCCATCATGCTGGGTATGCTGGCCCTCGGCGCGGATGAAATCAGTGCTTCGCTGCTGTCCTCGCTGCTGCAATTGATCGCGGTTACCGCGACCATGCCGATGCTCGCCGGCATTACCATCATGGCGATCCGTCATTCGCAGGACAAGTCGGTTTCGGCCGGCATGGTGTTTCGCTATTTCCATCGCATCCCGGGCGTGCTGCTGTGGTACCTGCTGTTTTCGATCCTGGTCACGATCGGCTACCTGCTGCTGATTTTGCCGGGCATCTACCTGTCGTTCGCCTACATGTTTTCCCTGCCCCTGATGATCGAAAAAGACATGGGTGCCTGGCAGGCACTCGAGGTGTCGCGCAAGGCAGTCACGCGCCTGTGGTTTCGCGCCACCGGTTTCCTGCTGCTGGTGGTACTGTTGATCATCATAGGTACCATCCCGCTGGGTATCCCGCTGATCTGGATCATTCCGTGGACAACCCTGGCTTACGCGCTGATATACTTCAAGCTGTTTGGCGCGGAGGCAGAGACGCTGGCCGACTAGGGAATTGCTGATTGCTGGACACACGCTACAGGGTCGAGATCCCGGGCGGCATTAAACTCGAAGCCCAGGTTGTCGGCCCGATACCCCGTTTCTTCGCGCTCGCGATCGATTTAACGATCCGCGGCGTCCTGTTTTTCCTGCTGTCGCTGGCGATGATACCCTTTGCCGCTCTCGGCGCGGCCGAACTCGGTGGCGGCCTGTACCTGATCCTGCTGTTCCTGATGGAGTGGTTTTATCCCGTGCTGTTCGAAGTCTTGTGGCGCGGGCAGACCCCGGGTAAACGGGTGCTCGGGATCTCGGTCATCAACGATGACCTTACGCCGGTTACGCTCGGCCCTTCGCTGGTGCGCAACCTGTTGCGCGTGATCGATTTCCTGCCGCTGATGTATCTCGCGGGGCTGGTGTGCATGTTATCCAATCGTCGCTTCCAGCGACTCGGCGATCTTGCCGCCGGCACGCTGGTGATCAGCGTGCGCGAAACCGCCAAGCCGGCGGCAATCGAAAACATCGAGCCGCTGGCGCCGTCAACGGCGCTGCTGCGCAGCGAACAGACCTCGATCATCGACTTCCTGCACCGCAGCCGGCAACTCTCCGAACCTCGACAGCACGAGCTGGCCGCGATCCTGGATGGCGTTACCCACGAGCCGAGCGAAAACGGCGTGGATAAACTGCATCGCATCGGTGCCTGGTTCCTGGGCGTGCGATGAAACAGCAGCTGTTCGAAGCGCAACACGAGGATACCTGGGCACGGATCGAGGAATCACTCGGCAAGCCGGGTAAGGCCGACAACAGCCGGATCCTGTCCGAGCACTACCTGCTGCTGTGTCATCATCTCGCGATTGCGCAGGAGCGCATGTACGATGCCGCGCTGGTCGAACGCCTCAACCGGCTGGTACTGGATCTCTACCGCGAACTGTACCGCTATCGTTCGGAGACGCGGCTCAATCTCTACGCTTTCGTGCTGCGCGACTTTCCGCACGCGATCTACCGGTTGCGTTACTACGTGCTGATTGCGGCGCTGCTGTTCGTGCTGCCGTTGCTGATCGCCGGAACCTGGACCTATTTCGACGACGAGGCGGTGTACAGCCTGATGGACGGGTCGCAGGTGCGCGACGTCGAGCGCATGTACGATCCCGAGGCGCGCAAGCTGGGGCGCGAACGCGAGGCCGATACCGACCTGTTCATGTTCGGTTTTTACATCAAGAACAACATCAGCGTCGCGTTTCGCTGTTTTGCCGGCGGCATGGTGGTCGGTATCGGCACCCTGCTGGTGCTGCTGTTCAACGGCATGTTTATCGGCGGCATCGCCGGGCACCTGACCCGGCTCGACTACGTCGACACCTTCTATCCTTTCGTCATCGGTCACGGCTCTTTCGAGCTGACCGCGATCGTGTTCAGCGGTGCGGCCGGACTGCGCCTCGGCTACGCGATCCTGCACCCCGGGCAGTTCTCGCGACTCGATGCGTTGCGCCTGGCCGGGCGCGACGTCATTCCGATGCTGTACGGCATCGTGATCATGCTGATCGTGGCGGCGTTCCTGGAGGCTTTCTGGTCATCGAGCGCCAGCTTGCCGATCGCGGTCAAGTACTCGGTGGGCGGGTTACTGTGGGCGCTGGTACTGGGTTACTGCTTTTCGGGGTGGCGTCGTGAATCTCGATAAGATCCAGGTCAATGCCTGTCTGCGTTCGGGCTGGCAGGCGATCGATCTCGGCTTCCTGATGGCCCGCGCCTGGTACCGACCGCTGTTCCTGGCCGGCGCCATTCCCGCGCTGATCTGTTTCGTGCCGCTGCTGATCCTGTTCCTCGAGGATCCTTTCTGGGCCGGCTTTTGCGCGTGGTGGCTGAAGCCTTTTTTCGAACGCGTGCCGCTTTATGTCGCCAGCCGCAAGCTGTTCGAGGACGAGCCGTCCTACGGCGATATTCTGGCGCGCGCGCGGCGCCTGTTCACTTTCGACATGCTGCCACTGCTGTTGTGGCGGCGGCTGTCGGTGCAGCGCGCGTTCAATGCGCCGGTATCGGTACTGGAGGAACTCAAGGGCAGTGCGCGCGCGAAGCGCCTGCGTGTACTGCACGGCAAGTACAGCGACGTGGCGATGAGCAACCAGTTCGTCTGTTTCTGCTTCGAGATGATTTTCACCATCGGCCTGGTCCTGATGTTCCTGTTCTTTACCCCCGAGCGCTTTTTCATCGAGGTCTACGATTCCTACGACGAACTGACCCTGGCCGGCGAATGGATCTATACCCTGGCCGCGTTGATCGCGATGACCCTGATCATGCCGTTTCACAGCATGGCGGGGTTTTCGCTGTACCTGAACCGGCGCATCGAACTCGAGGCCTGGGATATCGAAATCAACTTTCGCAGCCTGGCCAATCGCAAGCAGCGCGCCGGCGGGCTTGCTGCCTGGCCACTCGCGCTTGGCCTGGCCCTGTGTCTCGGCCTCGGCGCGCCCGCCGGCGTCGATGCCGCCACGACACACGATCGCGAGAGTGCCAGGGAGCTGATCGAAGAGGTGCTGCGCGGCGCGGATTACGGCCAGCAAAAAACCGTGTCGAAGTGGCGCTTCAAGGAATGGGAAGACGAGGACGAGGGCGACGAAACCATCCCGGAGTGGCTGATCGAATTTATCGAGTGGCTACTGCGCAACGGTAACTGGAGTGACGGCGCCGGTAACCTGGCGCTCTGGCTCAAGTTCATGTTGATCGCCGTTTTCGTGCTGCTCGCTATCTACCTGTTGAAGCGTTACCAGGGGCCGCTCGGCAGCCTGGTGCGGCGCGAGCGCCGCCAGGCCGCGCCGGAAGTCCTGTTCGGGCTCGAAGTCACGCCCGAGAGCCTGCCCGAAGACGTGACCGCCGAAGTGCGCCGCCTGTGGCTGGACCAGGCTTACCGCGAGGCTATCGGCCTGCTGTACCGTGCCTCGCTGTCGCGCCTGATCGACCGGCACGAGCTCGCATTCCGCGATTCGCACACGGAAGCGGAATGCGCGGCGCTGGTGAGCGAGCGCGGGATAGAGTCGCTGTCGACGTTTTTCGATGAGTTGACGCGGGTCTGGCGCCGCCTGGCTTACGGCCATCAGTTGCCACCCGGGGAGGTCATCGACGACCTTTGCCGCGGCTGGCAGCGGGAGTTGTCCGATGCGGTGGATTAAGTGGCTACTGCTGGCAGTTCTGCTCGGCGGTATCGCCGGGTTGTTCTACCTGAGTATCGAATTCTACGAGGAGGAGATCGAGACGGCCTGGTCGCTGGAAGCCCTGCGCAATCCGTACCTGGCCGCGCAGCAGTTCATGCAGCGCAGCGGTACCGAGGTGACCGATGCCGTCGGCCTGGCCGAGCTCGAGCAGCTCGACGACGTCGGCACCCTGTTCATCGGCTCGCCCAACCAGGTGGCCAGTCCCCGCCAGCTGCGCCAGTTGCGCGAATGGATGGAGCGGGGCGGCCGAGTAATCTACGCCGCCAGCTCGGTCGAGCACGAGGAAGACCTGCTGCTCGAGGCCTTCGATGTCGAGGTCCGCTGGCGCGATGGCGATGACGAAGCCGATGAAGAGCAGTCCCTGGCCGACACCATGCGCGAGTACAATCGCCAGATCGAGGAGGGCAGAACGCGCGCAGAGATCGCGCAGGACGAGGACGAAGGCTACAGCCGCACCGTTGTCGAGTTCGGCGGCGCCATCGGCAACCTCGAGATCGCGTTCGATGACGGCAGGGTGCTCACGCATCCCTATATCGTCGGTACCGGCTACGATATCGACAAACCCATACCCGACGGCTGGCATTACTCCGAGTACGGCATTCACTTCATGCAGTTCGATGTGGGTGACGGACAGCTGAACCTGGTGGTCGATCCCGGGATCTGGACTTCGTACCGGATCGATCAGCACGATCACGCCTACCTGCTGTGGCTGCTGGCCGGGGGAGACGCCGGGCTCGCGATGCTGCGCCCGGTGCTGCAGGATTCGATCTGGACGCTGTTCGCCAACAATGCGCGCGAGTTTTTGCTTGCGGGCGGCCTGCTGCTGCTGTTGTGGATCTGGCACCTCGGCCATCGCTTCGGCCGCCTCGTGCCGCGTGATTTGAGCCGTACACGCGCGCTGGCGGAACACTTTTCCTCGCTGTCGCATTACCTCTGGCATCGACGCCAGGGTGAATACCTGATCGAGCCCCTGCGCCAGCGTGTCATGTCGCGCGCCAGCCTGCACCTCGCCGGTTTTGCCAGCGCGGCGCCGGAGCGCCAGCTCGAACTGCTGGCCGAGCGCAGCGAGTTGAATGCCGAGGCTATCGCGCGCGCACTCAGGGACAACGAGTTCACCGAGAGCACCTTCGTCCAGAAGGTGAGACTGTTAAAACGTATCGAGCAATCACTATGAACGAAACGACTACCCCCGGACGCTCCACGGCGGATGCGCTCAACGCGCTGCGTCAGCATGTCAACAGCCGCCTGATCGGCCAGCAACAGGTGGTCGACCAGGTACTGGTTGCATTGCTGGCCGGCGGCCACGTACTGATCGAGGGTGTACCCGGGCTCGGCAAGACCCTGCTGGTGCAAACGCTCGCGGCCGGTATCGGCGGCAAGTTCAAGCGCATCCAGTTCACCCCGGACCTGATGCCGGGAGACGTTACCGGGCACGTGATGTTCGACATGTCGCAGAGCAAGTTCGTGCTCAAGCAGGGCCCGGTTTTCACCAACCTGTTGCTGGCCGACGAAATCAACCGCGCGCCGGCCAAAACCCAGGCCGCGCTGCTGGAGGTAATGCAGGAGCGCCAGGTCACCCTGGATGGCAAGTCGATGGAGGTCGGCAGCCCGTTCATGGTGCTGGCGACGCAAAACCCGATCGAACAGGAAGGCACTTATGCGCTGCCGGAGGCGGAGCTCGATCGTTTCATCATCAAGATCAATATCGATTACCCGTCCGCCGCCGACGAGGTGGCGATCGCCAGCCGCTACGCGCTGGAAAACTTTGCTGGCGGTGACGGCAGTAGTTCGCAGCTCATCGACGTCGACGCGGCGCAGGCACAGTGTGCGGCGATCGTGGTCGACGACAAGGTCGCCGAGTACGCCGTCGAGCTGGTGCGCGCGACTCGCGGCACGACGCTGTTGCGTCACGGCGCCGGTCCTCGCGCCAGTATCGCGCTGCTGCGCTGCGCACGCGCGCTGGCCCTGATCAACGGCGTCGACTACGTCACGCCGGACGACGTCAAGCAAATGATCCTGCCGGTGTTGCGTCATCGCGTCATACTCGCGCCCGAAGTCGAAATCGACGGCCTCGGGGTCGACGAAGTCCTGCGCAACCTGCTCGACAAGGTCGACGCGCCGCGCGCATGAGGCCATCACGCCGCCTGCTTTACCTGCTGCTGGCCATGTTGGCGCTGGGCCTGCTGAGCGCCTGCGCCACGATTTTCGCATGGGCGCCGGCAGGCGAACTGCGAATCCTGTTCTGGGGCGCCGGTGCCGTCGTGTTGCTGCTCGCCGTACTCGACTGGGCGGCGCTGCGGCGACCGCAGCTGCATGTGGAACGCAGGCTCGATCCGCACCTGGCGCTGGGCGTACGCCAGCGCGTCGAGCTGGCGCTGGTCAACGAGGGCGGTGCGCGCGTGAAGCTGGGGTTGACCGACTTCGCGCCGCCACAGATCCAGGTCGACCAGATGCCGCTGGCGCTGGCGCTCGACCCGGGCGAGCGGGTCGAGGTGCGTTACGCGATTCATCCCCTGCGGCGCGGGCTCGCCGAGTGGGGCCGGGTTGCCTGCCGGGTGGCTTCGAGCTGGGGGCTGTGGGAGAAAAACTACTATTACGGGGAAGGCCAGCAGGCCAAGGTATATCCGAACTACAAGCCGCTGTTTCGCTCGTCGTTCGTCGGCAGCGAGCAGCTCTACGTCGATCTTGGTATGCAGCTGCGCCAGCGCCGTGGCGAAGGCACCGATTTCCATCAGCTGCGGGATTTTCGCGTCGGCGATTCGCTGCGCCAGGTGGACTGGCGCGCGACCGCGAGATTCCAGAAACCGATCTCGCGCGAATACCAGGAAGAACGCGATCAGCAGGTTGTTTTTGTACTCGACTGCGGCCGCCGTATGCGCGCCAAGGACGGTGAGATCAGCCACTTCGATCATGCCCTGAATGCGCTGCTGATCTCGGCCTTCGTCGCGCTGCGCCAGGGAGACAGCGTCGGCCTGATGAGCTTCGCCGGCCAGTCGCGCTGGGTGCCGCCGATCAAGGGACGCTTCCAGATCAGCCACCTGCTGGACCAGATCTACGACCTGCACAGTTCGCCGGCCACCAGCGATTATCTCGAGGTGGCGCAGCAGCTGCTCGCACGCCAGTCGCGCCGCTCGCTGATCGTGTTCATCTCGTCGCTGGAGCCGCAGGACCGGGAGGACCTCGGCCAGGCCGCGCGGCTGCTGTCACAGCGCCACCTGGTCATGGTTGCCTCGATGCGTCAGCAGGCGCTGACCGAGACCCTGGCGAGCGAGGTTGTTTCGCTCGACGATGCACTGCGCTATTGCGGCGTCACCCACCACCTGCAGCAGCAGGCGGCGATGTTCGCCGAGCTGCGCAGCAACAATGTCATCGTCGCCGATACGCCGCCAGCATACATGCACGCGGCACTCATCAGTGAATACATGGCGCTCAAGCGGGGCGGTGTGTTCTGAGCCGCGCTCGCTGCCCCGCATGGCTCGAGTCCGCGGATCGCCGCGCGCTGACGCCCGCGACCCGTCCAGGCACGGGGGCGGCAGTCCTTGATGCGCATCAAAATCCGTCCATGGTGGCGGTCTATGATTAAATACAGGGTTAGCTAACCGGGGAAAACAAAATCATGTTCGATTCACTAAAACACTGGCTCGATACGCTGCGCGAGCAAAGCCACCTGTTCGAACATGCCGACGATGCGGTGCTGCACGCGGCACTGGCGTCGGTGCTGTACCACATCATGAGTGCCGACGGGCGGGTCGACGCGAGCGAGAAACGCGTATTCGACCGAATCATGCGCGAGGAATTCGAGCTGGCGAACGACCAGATCGATCATCTGTACCAGGCTGCCAAGGCATCGAATGCCGACGTACATGGTGACCTGCATACCATCAACTTTTACCTCAAACATAACCCGGCGGTGCGCATGACGTTCATGCAGAAGCTGCTGCAGATGATCGACGTGCATGGTGCGGAGGAACACGAACTCGAGCTGTTTTACGAGGCATTACACGAGATTTTCCCCGAGGTGCGGGAAATGCGTGGCGACGCGGACCTGTAGACCGGCTTCCGGCCCGGCTGGCGAGGCTGCACTCAGTTGAACGGTTCGCGCAGCAGGTAGCGACCGTCTTCGAATTCGCTGAAATACTCCAGCAGCAGTGGATGTTCGATCGGCTCGATGCTGTCGTCTAGTTCCAGGTTGCGCTCGGCGACGTAAGTCGTATGCGGATGGCCATGCACCAGCACGTGATACCAGGGTTTGTTGCGCGGCGGCCTCGATCGAGCGACGCTGCGATACCAGTCCTCGCTGCCCTCGAAGTTCCGGTCGACGTCGAAAATAACGCCGCGATAATCGAACAGGCGATGGTGGACCAGTTCACCGACGGTGAAGCGCGCACGACTGATGTTGACCACCCGCTCCGACATCACGGGCTGCCGATCGCGAGCGGGGATCCTGCCGCCCCGACCGACTGCAAGAGCTCCCGGCTGCGGCCCGGGAGCGCGACTATGTCTTTATCCCTGGCGGAACGGGTTTTCATCGTGTCGGTTTGCCGGCAAGTACACTGATGGGACTATACCAGACTTTGGTGACGGCCCGGCTCGATCGAGCCGGGCAGGTCGATTTGAAATCGTCCTGCGACGACTGGCCGCGCTCGATTCGGTGATTCAGACGCTGGGGCGGAAGCGGCGCAGGCGCAGCGCGTTGGTCACCACCGAAACCGAGCTCAGCGCCATGGCCGCCGCGGCAATCATCGGGTTCAGCAGCGGCCCGCCGACCAGCAGCAGGGCGCCTGCCGCGATCGGGATACCCGCGCTGTTGTAGGCGAAGGCCCAGAACAGGTTCTGGCGGATATTTCGCAGGGTGGCGCGGCCAAGTTCGATGGCGGTCAGAACGCCGGTTATCGAGCCGCGCATCAGCACCACCTGCGCGGTCTCCAGCGCGATGTCGGTACCGGCCCCGATCGCAATGCCCACGTCCGCCTGCGCCAGTGCCGGCGAGTCGTTGATCCCGTCGCCGACCATGGCGACGCGTTTGCCGTCGGCCTGCAGTTCCCGGATCGCGCCGGCCTTGTCCTCCGGCATTACCTCCGCGATAACGCGGTCGATACCCGCCTCGCGCGCAACCGTTGCGGCCGCGTGGCGGTTGTCGCCGGTCAACATCACGACCTCGAGCCCGGCGGTGCGCAACGCGTCGACCGCGGCCGCAGTTTCCGCCCTGAGCGTGTCGGCGATCGCCAGCAGACCGGCGTAGCGGCCGTCCAGCGCGAGATACACCGGGGTCTTGCCGTCGCGGGCGCAGGACGTTGCCGGCGCAGGCTCGGTTTCGATCACCCCGTTTGCCTGCATCAGGGCCAGGTTGCCCAGCAGCAGCGAGCGACCATCCACCGTGGCCGACAGGCCTCGTCCGGGAACGGCCTGGAAATCGCTGACCGGCAGGCCTGGCAGGCTGCGCGCCTCGGCGGCGGCCACGATCGCCGCTGCCAGCGCGTGTTCGGAGCCGGTCTCGGCGCTGGCCGCGAACCGCAGCAAGCTGTCGGCATCGAAGCCGTCAGCAGCAACGATATCCGTTACCGCGGGTTTGCCCGTGGTCAGGGTGCCGGTCTTGTCGAACACGATCGTATCGATCGAGCGTAACTGTTCGAGCGCCTCGCCCCCCTTGATCAGAACGCCGTACTCGGCACCTCTGCCGGTTCCGACCATGATCGCGGTCGGGGTTGCAAGTCCAAGTGCGCAGGGGCAGGCGATGACCATAACCGCGATAAAGATCGTCAGCGCGAACGGCAGATTCTCGCCCGCCAGCAGCCACGCCAGCGCGGCCGCGCTGGCGATGCCGATCACGACCGGAACGAAAATGCCGGAAACCCGGTCAGCGAGCCTTGCAATGGGTGCCTTGCCGGCCTGCGCCTGCTCCACCAGGCGGATGATCTGGGCCAGCGTGGTATCGGCGCCGATCCGTTCGACCTCGACGACGATGCTGCCATTCTGGTTGAAACTGCCGCCGGTTACCGGGTCGCCGGCGCGTTTCTCCACCGGCAGGCTCTCACCGGTCAACATGGATTCGTCGATCGCGGTGGCGCCCTCGATCACGCGGCCATCCAGCGGTATACGCTGCCCCGGCTTGACCCGCATACGATCACCGACGCGAATGACATCGACCGGCAGCTCGGTCTCGCCGCCGTCGCGCAGGACCAGCGCCGTGCGCGGCTGGATCGCCATCAGTTTGCGAATCGACAGCGACGTGCGGCCGCGCGACAGGGCCTCGAGGTACTTGCCGAGCATGACGAAGGCGAGTATCGCGGCCGCGGTTTCGTAGTACAGCAGGCCGACCGCCGCGCTGTCGCCGGCAGCCACGCGGGCCGTATTGACCAGCGAGTACAGCATCGCGGAACCGGTTCCGAGCAGAATCAGCGAATCCATGTTGGGTGCTCGCCGCCAGAGGTTGCCGGCACCACTGCGGTACATGTGACGACCGATCCAGACCACGGGCAGGATCAGCGCGAGTTGCGCAAGGGCAAAATTCAGCGGTGCCGAGGCGGGTGCCAGCCAGGCGGGTAGCGGCATGCCGATCATGTGGCCCATGGTCAGAATCAACAGCGGCAGGGTGAATGCCAGTGCGCTCAGTACCGCGCTACGCTGTGAGCGCAAGGCCATGTCACGCTCCAGTTCGCGCCTGTCGTCGACCCCCGATGCAGCGTCGATTCGGGGTTCGAAGCCGGCCGCGAGGATCGTATCGCTGACCCGGGACAGGGACGTGATCGCGGGATCGAACCGGATCGTGGCGTTGTCGTTCAGCAGGTTGACCGCAACGCTACTGACGCCGTCGAGGTCGCCGACGACCTTTTCCACGCGCGCCGCGCAGGCGGCACAGCGCATGCCTTCGATCGCCAGCAGCACTTCGCGGATGGCGGGGTTTTCGCGCACACCGTAGCCGGCGTCACGAATCGCAGCGCCGATTGTGTTCAAATCGGTACGCGTCGGATCGAATTGCAGGTCGAGGCGCTCGGTCGCGAGATTGACATTGGCCATGTCGACGCCGTCGAGAGCGCCGACGACTTTTTCGACGCGTGCCGCGCAGGCACCGCAATGCATACCCTCGATATCGAGCACTGCCTGCATAGACGAAGCCGCGGATTCGTCATTGCGCTGCTGCACGGGGCAACCGCTTGACGGGTTGGCGCCCACGGTTACCTGTGTCCCGGGTCAGTCATGGCGATCACATCCGGCCGACAACCTGCACGATTTCCTCGATTTTTTCGCTGAGCTCGGCAGAATCGGGCGAGGCCGCCGCCGTGCTCACGCAATGGTGCAGGTGTTTTTCGAGCACACCCATCTGCACCTGCTGCAGGGCAGACTGAACCGCCTTGATCTGGTTGACGATGTCGATGCAGTAGCGCCTCTGCTCGATCATGCGGGTGATACCCTTGATTTGCCCGTCGATGCGTGCGAGCCGACTGAGCTGGCTCTGGTGATCGGGATAGAAAGCCTGGATGCTGAGGCCTTCGATTGCATGACCGGCGGAATCTTCGCCGGTGCGAATGTCTTTCATGTCGGTATCTGGCCTCGTATGACAGGAGTGAGGTACTATACCCCCCTAGGGTACTTCTCGCAACAGAAGAGCGGCCGCCAGCCGGATCGGGATTTCGCTCCAGCGGTGTACCGCGACGGATTCAGAAGATCGTGTTTTCGTAGAAGTGATGCGCCGTATTGCAACGGCTGGTGCGCAATTCGACCGGGGTGTCTTCGAGGGTTAACGCAATTCTCTCGATCTGCAGCAGCGCCGCACCCGGCGCGACCTCGAGCAGGGTTGCCTCGCGTTCCGATGCGCCTACCGCCTTCAGGCACTCGCTGGCGCGATGGATGGTAATGCCGTATTCGCGCTGGTAGAGCTCGTAAAGCGTATTGGGCAGGTTTCCCTCGCCATCCAGGCCAAGCCCCTCGAACAGTTCCGCCGGCAACACGATGTTTTCCAGTATGGTCGGCCGCTCGTCGAAACGCCGGATGCGCTCGATATTGATGACCCGGCTGCCGCCGGGCAGATGCAGTTTCGCGGCTTCCGCGCGGGAAGCGGCTTTCCTGCGCAAGTGCAGCACCGAGCTCTGTGGCAGCGCTTTTTGTCCATCGTCGGCGGCGATATGAAAAAAGTGGAACAGCGCGCGCTCCTGGTCGTGGGTGGAAACGAAGGTTCCCCGTCCCTGTTTGCGAGTCAGGACGTTCTTTTCGACCAGTTCCGTGATCGCCTTGCGCACGGTACCCTGGCTTACGCCAAGGTCCTGGGCCAGCTGGATTTCGCTGGGTATGGCGTCACCGGGCAGCCAGTCGCCGCGCCCGATCCTGGCCACGAGCAGCTCCTTTATCTGCATGTAGAGCGAAATGGAACCCTTGTCTGTCGATAACATGTTCGGCCAACCTCGCTGGCTTGTTGCTGACTGTCGAAACGTCCGGCTGCTGCATCGTCTTCGATCCCTCGGTTTGAGCGACCGGCTCGTGCCTAGCATAGCCAGCCAGGGCGGAAAAGACTAGTTGTACAATCAAATAATCTTATATAAGACTATTTGATTGCAAGCACATTGCTGTGCAATAATTCCGCCCCAGCAATTTATCAGCAAACTTCAACCCGGAGATTCAAATGATCGATTTTGTTGTGCACGACGATGGAGACAGCGTCGGGGTCGTCGTCGTCGAAGGCGTCAAGGCGGGAGACGAGTTGACGGGATGGGTAATGGACCAGAACATCGACATTACCTTCAAGGCCGCCAGCGATATCCCGATAGGGCACAAACTGGCCATCAAGGCCATGCAGGAAGGCGATACCGTGATCAAGTACGGCACCGACATCGGCAAGGTTGTGGCCGACATCGGCGTCGGCGAACACGCCCACGTTCACAATATCAAGACCAAGCGCTGGTAAGCGCCTGCACCCAACGATTCATATTCCCTAATTCGGAGAACCAGTAATGTCTCAAGACTTAGCAAACGCCAGTTTCTCGGGGTATCGGCGCGAGAATGGCCGGGTCGGCGTCCGTAACCACGTCATCATCCTGCCGGTCGACGATCTGTCCAACGCGGCCTGTGAAGCCGTGGCCAATAACATCGCGGGAACCATGGCGCTGCCTCATCCCTACGGAAGGCTGCAGTTCGGCGAGGATCTCGAGCTGCATTTCCGCACGCTGATCGGCACCGGGGCCAACCCCAACGTTGCCGCCGTCGTCGTCATCGGCATCGAAAACGGCTGGACCCAGAAAATTGTCGACGGTATAGCGGCCACGGGCAAACCGGTCACCGGTTTCGGCATCGAGCAGCACGGCGATCACGAAACCATCATGAACGCTTCCAAGGTCGCCAAGGAGTACGTGCAGTGGGCGTCCGAACTGGCGCGCGAGGAAGCGCCGATCAGTGAACTGTGGGTTTCCACCAAGTGCGGCGAGTCGGATACCACCTCCGGCTGCGGCGCCAATCCGACCGTTGGCAACGCCTTCGACAAGCTCTACCCGCACAAGGCCACGCTGCTGTTCGGTGAAACCTCGGAAATTACCGGTGGCGAACATCTCGTCGCGGAGCGTTGCAGAAATGACGAAGTGCGTGAGCGCTTCATGTTCATGTTCAACCGCTACCAGGACCTGATCGACCGTTTCAAGACTTCCGACCTGTCCGACTCGCAGCCCACCAAGGGCAATATCGAGGGCGGCCTGACCACGATCGAGGAAAAGGCGCTCGGCAATATCCAGAAGATCGGCAAGGAGTGTGTCATCGATGGCGTGCTCGACAAGGCCGAGGCACCGACCGGCCCCGGCCTGTGGTTCATGGATTCGTCGTCGGCGGCGGCGGAAATGGTCACCCTGTGCGCGGCCGCGGGTTACGTCGTGCACTTTTTCCCGACGGGACAGGGCAACATCATCGGCAACCCCATCATCCCGGTGATCAAGCTGTGCGCCAACCCGCGCACGGTACGCACCATGGGTGAACACGTCGATGTCGACGTCTCGGGCCTGTTGCGCAAGGAAATGTCGCCGAGTGACGCGGGTGACGCGCTGCTGGACATGATGTTCCGTACCGCCAACGGTCGCCTGACGGCTGCCGAGGCGCTCGGACATCGCGAGTTCGTACTCACGCGTCTTTACGAGAGCGCCTAGCGTTTCGACAGGAGGCTGCCGGGCCGACGGGCGCAACGGGAAAAACACCCGTTTCGCCCGGTGTCGGCTGCGGCAGGTGACTGCCTTCGGTGCGCCTGGCCTGCATCGGGTTGCTTACCCGGAGCGCTCGGCCGGGGTGACGAAACCACGCCGGTGGCCGAACCGCCGGCAAGGCTTGCGGCGCCGTTATCGATTTCAATCAATCGCGGAGCGTAATTAATGCGGGGTTCTGATCTCGTAGCCCATAGCCTGGCCAGCGCCGGTGTCCGGGTAATCTTTTCCCTCTCCGGCAACCAGATCATGCCGATCTACGATGCCTGCATCGATGCCGGTATCCGCATCATTCATACCCGGCACGAGGGGGCCGCGGTGTACATGGCCGAAGCCCATGCGCAACTCACCGGGCAGCCCGCGGTTGCCATGGTGACGGCCGGCCCCGGTTTTACCAGCAGTCTCGGACCCCTGTGTGCCGTGCGCGCCGCGGAAAGCCCGGTCCTGCTGATCAGCGGTGATTCGCCGCTGGCGGGCGACGGCAAGGGTTGTTTCCAGGAGCTCGACCAGGTCGGCATGTCGAGTTCGGTGACCAAGCTGTCGTTACGCGCCACCCGGGCCGAGAACCTGGGCTTCGATATCGCGCTGGGCCTGCGCGTGGCCGCTGCCGGTCGTCCGGGGCCGGTGCACCTGGCATTGCCGTTCGACCTGTTGCAGCAAAACCTGCAGGATCCGGTGTTGCCTGCGGCCGAAGATTTCCGGGCCGAGGTCATCGCGGCCGAGGCCGACGCGCTGCAGGGAATATGCGCATCGCTGGCGCGGGCCGAGCGACCGTTGATCCTGACGGGACCGGCGATGAATCCGACCCGTGCTCCCTGGCTGTTACAACTGGCCGATGTTGTCGATACACCGGTGGTGGCGATGGAAAGTCCGCGCGGCCTGAAAGATCCCTGCCTCGGGAATTTTGCCAGCGTGCTTGCGCAGGCCGATGTGATCCTGCTGCTCGGCAAGATCGTCGACCACACGCTCGGCTTCGCTCAGCCGCCGGCGATCGCCGACGATTGTCGACTGATGGTGGTCGATCCGGACACCGATATGCTGGATCGCGCGCGGCGCGCGCTGGGCGCTCGCCTGCTGCGGGCACATCGCGCCGACGCCGGCGCCACCGCCCGCGCGTTGATCGCGATGGCCCCGGGCGGCGGGGATCGCTCGCAGTGGCGCGCCCGGGTAGCGCAAGCCATGACAAGCAGGCCGGATGATATCGACGCAACCGGCAGTGAGCGCATACACCCCGCGTTACTTTGCGCCGCGGTGCAGAATTTCCTGCAACATGCGAAAGAGCCCGTGCTGATCATCGATGGTGGTGAATTCGGCCAGTGGGCACAGGCCTGTGTGACAGCCGAAACCCGCATAATCAACGGCCCGTCGGGTTGTATCGGCGGCTCGATCTGTTACGCGCTGGCGGCAAAGATTGCCCGCCCCGGGGCCACCGTGCTCGCGCTGCTCGGAGACGGCACGGCGGGATTTCATTTTTCCGAGTTCGAAACCGCGCATCGCTACGGGGTGAAATTTATTGCCGTTATCGGGCACGACGCGCGCTGGAATGCCGAGTACCTGATTCAGCAGCGGGATTTCGGCGAGGACCGAATCTACGAGTCTGAACTCGATCCGACCCGTTACGACCTGGCGGCGGCCGGTTTCGGCTGTCACGGCGAGCACGTGACCGATCCCGCGAAGCTCGACGCGGCGCTGCGGCGTGCCGCTGACAGCGTATTGCCGACCTGCCTCGTGTGCGAGATCGACGGTCAACCCGCCCCGTCGGCAGCAGGTCACTGAGCTGAAATCCCGCCGCTGGGCACAACCCCCGCTGATGTCTCGCTGGCCCCGGTGTCGAGGCTTGCGGATACCGCTTGCGGCCGCGGCAGCCGGCCTGGCAAGAGCCCGAGAGTCGAAATTCGAAGCGCGTCATGCTTCCGCTTGCAGTCGCTGTTCTTCGGCGACGCATCAGGATAGACTTGCGTGCCTGATTCAAGGTCGGCGCAGCAGCAGGAGTCGTCAGTCGCGTGAGTAACAGGATTTTCAGCACGTCGGATGCGCGCAGGCTTGCCAGGCGACGCCTGCCGCGCATGATTTTCGACTTCATCGACGGCAGTGCCGGTGAAGAGCAATGTTCCCGGCTTAACGTCGACAAACTCGATGCCCTGCGACTGTTGCCCCGCGTGCTGGTCAACGTCGAGGGTCGCAAGCAGCAGAAATCACTGTTCGGACGTAGCTGGGGTCTGCCGTTCGGCATCGCGCCGATGGGCATGTGCAACCTGACCTGGCCGGGCGCCGACCTGATGCTCGCGGATGCCGCGCGCAAGTACGATATTCCCCTGGGCCTGTCGACCATGGCCTCGAGCAGTATCGAGGCCACCGGCGAACGCGTCGGCGACCGGGCCTGGTTTCAGCTCTATGTCGGCGAATCGGAAGCGGTCGCCAACCGCCTGCTCGAACGCGCCGAAAAGGCGGGGTTTACCCACATGATCCTGACCGTCGATGTCCCGATCATCGGTGTACGCCCGCGCGAGCAGCGCAACGGTTTCAAGTCGCCGTTTCGCATCGGGCCGCGCCAGTTGCTGGATTTTGCGCTGCACCCGCAGTGGTCGCTGACCACCCTCAGGACAGGTATGCCGAGGCTGGCCAACGTCAATCTGCCCGGCGGCGAACAGCTGAAACGGGACGAGGCTCGTGGTTTGCTCGACTGGGATTACCTGGCGCGTTTACGCGCACGCTGGCCGGGCAAGCTGATCGTCAAGGGTGTGCTCGGCGGTGAGGATTCGATTCGCATCCGCGACGCCGGGGCAGATGCCATTTGCGTTTCCAATCACGGCGGTCGGCAGTTCGACAGTTCACCCGCGGCGATCGAAATGCTGCCGCTTGTGCGCCAAGCGGTTGGCCCAGACTATCCGCTGTTGTTCGACAGTGGCGTGCGCAGTGGGGAAGGGGTCATGAAAGTACTGGCACTGGGCGCCGATTTTGTCCTGATTGGCCGCCCCTTCCTGTATGCCATGGGTGCGGGCGGCTACGCCGGCCTGTGCGAATTGATCGAGATGCTGCGCAACCAGATCGATATCGGCCTGGCGCAGATCGGTTGTCCCGATGTCGAGGACCTGGATTCGAGTTATGTGCTGGACGAATCGAAGGGGGTGAACGCTAGATGAAGGTTCGCGGCGGCATGCTGCTTGCGCGCGCTTTCCAGGAAAAGGGCGTAACGCAGGTGTTCACCCTCAGCGGCGGCTTCTGCAACCCGGCGCTGGAAGGTTTCATGGAGTGTGGTATCCCGGTGGTCAATGCGCCGCACGAGCAGGTAGCCGGTCATCTCGCCGATGGCTACACGCGAATCACTCGCCGCCCGGCGGTGTGCCTGGTAGGCCCCGAGGGTTTCGCCAACGCCGTGCCGGCGATGATGGAAGCCTGGGGCGAACGTTCGCCGGTGATATTCGTGACCGGATCGAGCACGCTCAAACGCCAGGGCAGCGGTGGTTTCAAGGAAATCGACGATGTCAGTATCGCCGCGCCGCTGACCAAGTACAGTGTCTCGATCACGGATGGCGAGCGGATTTCGGAGTTCGTCGACCGCGCCTGGAAAATTGCGCTGTCGGGATATCCGGGTGCCGTGCACCTGAGCCTGCCGGTCGATATCATGTTCAGCTCTTACGACGCGGATGCCATGCGCAACGAACGGCCGTGGGATCGAGGGGCGGGCCGGGTTGCGCGCGCCTGGCCCTGTCCGCGGGATCTCGAAACCGTGCTGGAGCTGGTGCGCGCTGCGCGCAAGCCGGTAATCATCGGTGGTCACGGCGTCTGGTGGGCCGGCGCCGAGGAGCAACTCGAAGCCAGCGCGCGGCGGCTCAATATCCCGGTATTCAACGTGCCCTACCACCAGAAACTGCTGTCCGAGGCAAGCGACGTCTACATGGGGCTGGCCGACGTGCACCAGTACCATCCGTCGCGCCGGGTGCTGCAGGAATGCGACCTGGTGCTGATGGTTGGCGCACGGCTCGACAACCAGATGAATTTCGGTAACCCGCCCCTGTTTCCGGCAGGCACCCGGCTCGTCTGCATCAACGGTTCGCCGGAAGAAATCGAGCACAACCGCGCCGCCGACCTGAACCTGCTGTCCGATCCCGGGGCGTTTTTCGATGCGCTCGCCGAACTCGAACCGCTCTCGCCGGACTGGCTCGAGACCAACCGTGAATGGCGCGCGGCGTGGGTCGACGAGATGCTGGCCGACATACCCGCGCTGGCAGACGACCGCATCCATCCGCTCGCGCTCGCGCTCGACGTGCAGGCGGCGATGCGCGACGACGACTGGCTCGTAATCGACGGCGGCAACACGCACTTCTGGTCCGAGATCGCGGTCAACATCGCCGGCCATCGTGGTCTGCGGCTCGGCAACGTGCTGCACCCCGGCACTTTCAGCATGCTCGGCGTCGGCGTGGCGTTCGCCGCCGCGGCCTGTATCGACGATTCGTCCCGCCGGCTGGTGGTCATCAGCGGCGATGGCGCCTTCCTCTCCGGCGGCTCGAGCATCGAGGCGGCATTCCAGGAAAACCTGCCGATTGTCGTCGTGATCGACAACAACGGCGGCCTCGACTGCATATCCCAGCAACAGGAGCGCCTGTTCGAAAACGGCCGGCATTTCGCCACCGACTTTCGTGATATTCCGTTCCACGGCATGTTCGAGGGGCTCGGCGGTCACGGCGAACTGGTCGAGCGCCGTGCCGACCTGGTGCCGGCAATCGAACGCGCGCTGGCCAGCGGCAAGACCGCCTGTGTCAACGTCAGGACGGTGGGGCATATCAGTCCGATCGTACTGGCCACCACCAGCAAGCGCGACAAGGCGTCGATCGAGTAACATGGCGACCCTGTCCTCGCACGTCCTCGACTCGCTGCGCGGTACCCACGCGGCGGGTATTCGCTGCGCGTTGTACCGCATCGACGATAACACCCGGGTGCCGGTGTTCGAGGTCGGCGCCGACGCGGAGGGACGAATATCGCGCGCGCTGGAGTTCGCCGCCGGGGTCGCCGAGGCCGAGTTCGAACTCGTGCTGCATGCCGCGAGCTATTTCGCTGACCAGGGCCTGGATGCGACGGGCTGCGTGCGTGAGGTAGTCCTTCGATTTCACGCCGCACAAGGTGGTCGCTATCACCTGCCGGTCATGCTTGCGCCCCATTCCTACTCGACCTGGTGGTCGGACTGACGCGCGTGGGCGCGGCGAAACTCAGCGTATCGCGCCGCCAGCGGGCTACCCCCTATACCCCGCGCGTAACGGCGCTGGGGGTAACCGACTTTTCCGTCGTCAATCATACGATCCTGCCCAAGGGCTTCGGCCGCAGCGTCGCCGAGGACTACTGGCATCTGCGTTCGGCGGTCCAGCTGTGGGACGTCGGCTGCCAGCGGCAGGTCGAAGTCAGCGGCCGCGACGCGGCGCGCCTGGTGCAGTACCTGACGCCGCGCGATCTTACCGCCGCCGAGGTCGGTCAGTGCCTGTACGCGCCGCTGATCGACGACGATGCCGGCATGCTCAATGATCCGATCATCCTCAAGCTGGCCGAGGATCGCTTCTGGTTGTCGATCGCGGATGCCGACATCCTGCTGTGGGTCCGCGGTCTTGCCCACGGCATGGGCTTCGAGGCGGAGATCGACGAACCGGATGTCTGGCCACTGGCGGTGCAGGGCCCGCGGGCGGTCGAACTCGCCAGCCGGGTGTTCGGCGATGTGCTGCGCGACCTGCCTTTCTTTCGCTTCGTGCCGGTAACGTTTGCCGAGCGGCCCTTGCTGGTGGCGCGCAGCGGCTACAGCCTGCAGGGCGGCTTCGAAATCTACGTCGATGGCTTCGACCGCGGCACGGCGGTGTGGGACGCGCTGTGGGCGGCGGGACGTGACCTGGATCTTGCCCCCGGATCCCCCAACCTGATCGAACGCATCGAGAGCGGGCTTTTGTCCTACGGTAACGAAATGACGCGCGCGAACAATCCGCTCGAATGCAACCTCGATCGATTCTGCCGGCTCGACGGCGCGATCGATTGCATCGGGCTAGACGCGCTGCGGCGTATTGCCGAAGCCG
Source organism: Gammaproteobacteria bacterium (assembly GCA_030066085.1). Lineage (GTDB taxonomy): Bacteria > Pseudomonadota > Gammaproteobacteria. The sequence goes on from JASJCI010000037.1 coordinate 103,128, forward strand.
GCCCCGAACGCCGGATCCGCGGCCTGCGTTTCGACGGCGATCCCTGTCCGCCATGCCAGCACCCGTGGCCGCTGCGGGTGGACGGCGGCTACGCCGGGCAGGTGACCTCGGCGATCTGGTCGCCGCGATTTGAACAAAATGTCGCGCTTGCTATGCTTGAACGCACACACTGGGACGAGGGCACCCCGGTTTCGATCGAATGCGGCGATGGTTCGCTGCGCCGCGGCGAGGTTTGCGACCTGCCCATGGAGGAAACTTGAGCGCGATCAAGACGATGAAGCTCTACCAGCACGTCGAGCGCATTTACCGGGAGCTGGGAGAACTGGGCAAGAACGCGGATGATCCGCTAACGGTCGAGGAACTCAGCGCGTTCGACCAGCTGCACTATCACGGCACCCAGGCGCTCGATATCGCGATGGCAATGGTCGGGGTCGAAGGCGAGCCGCGCTGGCTGGAGATCGGTTCGGGTCTCGGCGGTCCGGCGCGCTACCTCGCCGCCTACAGTGATGCCCGTGTCACCGCGCTCGAATTGCAGGCCGATCAGCACGAAATTGCCACCAGCCTGACCGCGCGTTGCGGGCTCGCCGACAGGGTCGAGCACGTGCGTGGCGATATCCTCGACTTCGAGCGTCCCGAGGGTAGTTACGATGCGATCCTGAGCTGGCTGTCGCTGTACCACATCAAGTATCGTCCGCTGCTGCTGGAGCGCTGCCGGCAGTTACTGGCACCGGGCGGCCGGTTTTACACCGAGGACCTGACCGCGCGGCGCGATATCGACGAAGCGCACATGCAGGAACTGGAACGCGATCTGTACGCGATCACGCTGCGCCGCATCGACCAGTACCGGCAAGACCTGGAGAACGCCGGCTTCGTGGTCGAGACCTGCCAGAGCATGAGCTCGAGCTGGGCCGAGTTCGTGCGCGTGCGGCTGGCGAAATTTCGCGCTGACCGCGCCCGCCACCTGCGCGTGCACGGCGAGGCGGCGGTCAATGCGATGACCGACTTTTATTCCGCCGTCAATCGCCATTTCCAGGCGGGCAGGCTCGGCGGGCTCAGACTGTGCGCGGTAAAACCGGGAGATTAACCGACATGAGCGACTGGAAGCACGCCTACCGATCCTTTTACTACGAGACCGCCGATGAGCCCGAGGACATCCGCCTCGATCCCGCGCGCACCGCGCTGCTGGTGATCGATATCCAGAATACCTACATGGAGGTCGATCCCGACCCGGTCGAGGCCGAACGCTGGGCAGCGTTTCGTCGGCGCATGAACGACCAGGTAATCCCGGGTACCGGCGAGCTGATCGCAGCCTGTCGCGAGCGCGGCGTCGAGATCATCTTCGCGCGTATCGCCTGCCTCAAACCGGACGGGCGCGACCGCTCGCTGAGCCAGAAAAAACCGGGCTTCAACTACCTGCTGTTGCCGAAGGACCGCCACGACAGCCAGATCGTGCCCGAGCTGACGCCGCAACAGGATGACATCGTCGTGGTCAAAACCACCGACAGCGCGCTGACCGGCACCAACCTGCGCCTGGTGCTGCGCAACATGGAAATCAGCGACGTGATCGTTGCCGGTATCTTTACCGATCAGTGCGTCAGTTCGACCGTCCGCAGCCTGGCCGACGAAAGTTTCGGCGTGGTCGTGGTCGAGGACTGTTGCGCGGCGGCGACCGACGAGCTGCACCTGAACGAGCTGCGATCGATCAACATGATCTACTGCCATGTCGTGCAGTCGGAAGACGTGAGGGATTTTCTTGCCTGATCCCGCGGTATTCGCAAACTACTACGAAGCCCCGTCAGTCGATCGCCCCGAAATCTGGTGTTACAGCGACCGGCCGTGTTACGCGCCCGGCGATATCGTGCGTTTTCATGTTTCCACCAATGCGCCGCGCTACAGCCTCGAGATCGCGCGCGATGCGCTGGACTTCGAAATCTATCACCGTCGGGACGATTTGCCCGGCAGCTGGCACGATACGCCGCGTAACGCCTCCGAGATCGGTTGCGGCTGGCCGGTGGCGCTGGAATTCGAACTCCCGCTGGACTGGCCTTGCGGTGGCTATCGCGTTACCTGCCGCATCGATACCGCCGACGGCCCGCTCGAGCAGCACTACCTTTTCCTGTTGCGTTCCGCGCGCCGCGGACGCGGTCAACGGCTGTTGCTGATTTCGTCCACCGGCACCTGGAGCGCCTACAACAACTGGGGCGGATCGAATCATTACGAGGGAATTGCCGGTCCCGACGGCAACGACTTTGCCCCCGTCGTGTCGCTCGAGCGTCCGCTCGCGCGCGGATTTGTCGTGCTGCCGGCGGATGCACCGCGCGCGGCGCCCGCGCGCGCGCCGGATGCCGACGCGCCGGTGTCTTACCCGCACATGAGCTGGGCCCATGCCAACGGTTATTCGAAGAAGTACGCCTCGGCCGGCTGGGCGATTCACGAGCGCCATTTCGTACACTGGGCGGAACGTAACGGCTATGCCCTGGATATCGCCTCGCAATACGACCTGCAGCTCGATCCCGCGGTGCTGGAAGACTATCCCTGCATCGTTTTTATTGGCCACGACGAGTACTGGTCGTGGGAAATGCGCGATGCGGTCGATGCCTATGTCGATGGCGGCGGGCGGGTCGCGCGCTTCGCCGGTAATTTCCTGTGGCAGACCCGGCTCGAGGACGACGGTCGGCGCCAGGTCTGCTACAAGTACCGGGCGCGCGCCGAGGACCCGTTACGCGGCAGCCAGCGCACTACCACCGCCTGGGAGGCCGCCGAAGTCGGGCGCCCGGGCGCGCTGACCTTCGGCCTCAACGGAATTCGCGGCGTGTATGCGGGCTGGGGCGGCTGCGTTGCGTTCGGCGCCGGCGGTTTTCCGCTGTACCGCGCCGACCACTGGGCGTTCGAGGGTACCGGGCTCGGTTACGGCGATGTGCTCGGTGCGCAAAGCCGGGTATTCGCCTACGAAGTCGACGGACTCGATTACGTCATCCGCGAGGGGTTGCCGTATCCGTCGGGACGTGAAGCGGTGCCCGACGGTCTCGAAATCCTCGCCGTCGGGCTCGCGTCGAACGAGGAAATTGCGCGCGGGGTAGTGCAGGACGAGCTGTTCCTGGCTGGCGACAACCTGTTCAAGGCCGAAATCCTGTACGGCGAAGCAACCGCGGACAACATCGCCCGCGCCAACCGTGGCTCGGGCATGATCGTGCACTTCGAGCGTGGTCGCGGCGAGGTGTTCCACGCCGGCAGCGTCGAGTGGATCGCGGGGCTGATCCGGCGCGATGCCCAGGTAGAGCGGGTTACGCGGAACGTACTCGACCGCTACCTGCGACGCTGAGGAGCTGAGGAGCCGATCAGTTACCGGAAAGGGCCGGGTCCCAGGGCTCCAGTTCCGAGAGCTGGTTACCATCCACCACGGTATCGGGCCCGCCGAAGAACTGCCGCCGTTCGCCGAACACCTCGGTTACCACGGTCCACACGGTGTCCTTGTAGTCAAAGTACAGCGAGCAGCTCGTGGCAAACCCGTCGGGGCGCTTGATACAGACCAGGCCCTTGCGACTGACGTCCCAGCTGAAGTTGGAAAACTCCTTGCCTTCCCAGATGTAGTCCAGCCGGCCGCTCGGGTGGAAATAGGCGCCGCCGTTGGCCCATTGCTGGGTTTTACCGGAGAGGTGCGCGGTGGCCTGTTCGCGGTCGAGGCGCACGGCGCCGTCATTGGTGATTCTTTCCTCGAGCGAAGCAGCACGCGGGTTTTCCTGGCTCTGCTCGGGGCCTTGTTCGGTTATGGCTTCATCAGTGGCCGTGCGGTCGTACTGGACCGCGGAGCCGATGGCGGGTTCAACCATAAGCGCGGTTAGCAGGCCGCAGGACAACAGTAACAGCGGGAATCGGCTGGCAAGGTTTCGCAACATGACATTTCTCCTGTGGCGGTTTGCGCCCGGTTGCTGGCGGACAGGCGCAAACAAAAATCCGGCCCCGTGCCTGGTTTGTCGCATTGGCCAACGACCAGGTTCTTCGGGTACACCAATCGCCCAACCATGCCCGAATGGTGCTGACGCGTCAAGTTATGCCGCTGGCAGGAACCGTGCTGCTTTCAGCCTGCTGCAGGCGATGAGTCGGACCGTCAGCGGGCTTTGCGATCAGCGAATACCGGTCTTCGTGCGCCGGAGCACGGCGGGAATCGCGGCCGACCCGGGCGGGCAGGGCGAGCGCGTCCGCAATGGGACTTTCGGACCTGTCCGGCTTGTTGTTATGCTGGCGATTCTCGGCCAGCAGGAAACACACCGATGTCGGAAATCGATTCGCTCGAACAGGCCTTTCCAAGGCCCCTGTCGGGAGCTGCCGTCGCGCAGCAACCGCCCGGACTGATACCGTCGCGCGCACCGTTGCGCGGTAAAACCGTCGAGCTCGTAGCGCAGGACGCGAGACGCCACGCGGCGGACCTGTATGCCGCCGGCCATGAATCCGACGCGGCGCTCAAGACCTGGGATTACATGACTTACGGTCCGTGGCGGTCGCTCGACGAATACCGCGCGACCCTGCGCGCGCAATCCGCCAGTTTCGACACGATCTTCTACGCTATCCGGCCGCTCGACCAGCATCGTTTCGAGGGCCAGAGCAGCTACCTCGATATCAATCCGCAGATGGGCGTGATCGAGATCGGCCATATCTGGTTCGGCCCTCGGCTCGCTCGCACCCGCGCCGCGACCGAGGCACTGTACCTGATGATCCGCCACGCGATGGACGACCTCGGCTATCGCCGCATGCACTGGCGCTGTAACGCGCTCAATGCCAAATCGCGCCAGGCCGCGCGCCGGCTGGGTTTCCGTTTCGAGGGGATTTTTTACAACCACATGATTTTCAAGGGCAACAATCGCGACACGGCCTGGTACTCGATTCTCGACGACGAATGGCCGGAGGTGCGCGGCATTCTCGAGACCTGGCTGGACGACGCCAATTTCGCCGGCAACGGTAGCGCGAAGACATCACTCGCAAGCCTGATGTCCGACCGCTCGCCGAGCAATCGGGGCAACCGCGAGTAACGCCGGCCAGACGCAGGATCCTCGTATCCTTCTTTCGTCCGCTCGATTACCCGCCGCGGAACCGACCTCTAGCGGGCCAGGACCTTTTTCACCGCGCCGCCGCAGGCAACGCGATGGTTGCGCACGTAATCCTCGTGATTTTCCTCGACCCTGCCCAGGTCGTAGACGTAGTTCACCATGGTGCCGAGCGCGCGCTGCATGCCCTTGTCCGAGGGATTGGCGAGCAGGTTGATACGCTCGAGCACCGCGCCGTTGCGCAGGTGAAAGCGTGCCACCGGATCGAGCGCTTCGCCGGCGCCGGTTTTTTCGTCGACCAGGTAGCGCGCGGCCAGGGTTTCGAGCCGCTCCCGCTGACGTTCGTCGGCATCCGGTCCGAACTCGGCCAGCAGCGTGCCGATCTCCGGTTGTTCCTGCGCGCGCGTATCCAGCCAGCGCCGCAGTCCGGGAACCGGGGAGATGGTGGCGAAGGTTTTCAGTTGCGGGAAGCGCATCTGCAGGCTGGTTGCCACCTGCTTGATCAGGAAGTTGCCGAAGGACACGCCCGCGAGGCCGCGGTGGCAGTTGGATATGGAATAAAACACGGCGCAGGACGGGCTCCCCGGAATTGTTCCGTCGGCATCGCGCTCGAGAATCTCCGCGATCGTGCGCGGTACCTGTTCGGTCAGCGCAACCTCGACGAATACCAGCGGTTCGTCTTCCATCGACGGGTGGAAAAACGCGTAGCAGTAGCGGTCCTCGGGCTGCAGGCGGGCGCGCAGCGCGTCCCAGCTTTCGATTTCGTGCACTGCCTCGTAGGCGATGATCTTTTCCAGGATATGCGCCGGCGTGGTCCAGTCCACCGGCTCCAGCAGCAGGAAACCGCGGTTGAACCAGGCGTTGAACAGGTGGTGAAAATCGGTATCGATCCGGCGCAGGTCGGGGTGTTCGCGGATGATTTCCAGCAGGTGCTCGCGCATGCGGACCAGGCGCCGGGTACCGCCCGGGGTCAGGTTAATGCGCCGCAGCAGCTCCCGGCGCCCGGGTTCGGCCGCGGTCGTCACGGCCAGCAGGTTGTCGGTGTCCGGCGCCTGTTCGTAAAGCTCCACCGCGGCACGAATCGCGTCGGCATCGATGTCGTAGTCGTCGTGCAGCAGCCTGAAAAACGCCAGCCTGCCATCGCTGTCGAGTTGCTCGTAGGCATTGAGTATGCGCTCGGCGAGGAGCAGGGCGGAATACTCGCCATCGGATGCGATCATCATCGCGCACAGCGATTCGAGACTTTCGGTCTCTTCGCCGAACAGGTGTCGGCGCAGTACGGCGGGTGTCCAGCGCGCCAGGCGCAGGGATGGCATCAGGTCCTCGAAAAATGGCATTGCGTCGGTTGCTCAGGTTATCCAGTGGGCGCTCGAAGCGGGGCGCTGCACGACCGTCCCGCTGCCTCGCGCGCAGTGTAAACCGCCGGCGGTACTTTCCCAAGAGATTTGCCGAAAAGCTTTACCGACCGATGTTGCGGGCGGCTTCTGCGGTCGCCGTTTGCCGATGAGGGCCGCAACCGGGGGGCCGGCGCGGGCCGGCAACCGCGGTTTACTCGTAGACGATGTCAGCCGTGTCGTAGACGACGTCGGCGGTGTAGTTGATCGTCGTGTCGTCGTAGTTCAGATGGGACTTCAGTTCCTGCCAGACCGACTCGGAGTTGATCAGGCGCACGTGATCGTACTGCTTGGTGACCAGCAGCCGGGTCAGCGGGTAGCGGGCGCAGAACTTGGCTGAATCCAGCACCGCGCTCTCGCTATCGGTCTCGTCATGCGCGACCACGGTATAGTCGCCGTATCTCGCGAGGTGGCGCGCCAGCTCCAGCTTCTGGTATTCGTTGCGATAGATCGCGGTGAAACGGCTGGCGTATTGCTTGACCAGTTCATTGTCGAGTCCCAGTTTGACCAGCCGCTTGAGGAAAAACAGCTTGTAGTTGAACACCGGCGAGATCAGGAACAGCGGGGTATCCTTGAGCAGGGCCGGGCGCGCGTTGGCGATCGACACGCAACCGGTGGAATGACCGACAACCGCGGCCAGGCCGTCGCCGCCGTTTTTGCGAATCCGGTTGAGCACGAAGTTGGTGGTGGCGATGCACTGTTGCGGCGTACCGGGCTTGCGCTCGCTCTGGCCATGGCCGAGGTGGTCGAATGCCATGGCGCTGAAACCGATTTGCGACAGGCCGCGCATCAGCGGGAAAAACTGGACCGCGTTGCCCCCCCAGCCGTGGACGAAAACCACGCATGGGCCCTTGCCGGTGCGGTAGACGCGCACGGTGCCGTCGTCGGTTTTCAGGTCGGACTGGTCGAAACCCCGCGGCAGGCGAAAGGTCTTGCTGGTGCGTGTCGCCGGCATGAACAGCTGGGCGTCGATCTTGGTATTGGTCCAGCCCGGCAGGACCCTGTTCAGCAGGACGCCGCGTTTGCGGGCGAAGAAGGACGTCAGGTTCCCGAGTCCCGAGTTTTCGGCTGTGGTCATTGTCTTAATCATCGATTTTTCGTTATGTCTTTTGATTTTGCCGATAATCATAGCCAATGGCCACGCCGCTGGTCGGTAAATAAGTCACAGCGAACGGCGGTAAAAGTTGGCACGCAAGAGCAGGAATGAGACTCGTATCGCAGTCCGGCAAAATACTTGTCAAAAATCGGCCGCCAGGCGATACCCGGTCAAAATCCCGCGGGTATTGAGTATCGGCAGGCGGACATGCGCGGCGAGCGCCTCGAGATCTGCGTCGCGCAGGATTTCGAGTTGATGCAGGGCACCCAGCAGCGCAATTTCCGCGGCCTCGCGGTTGCCGTCGTCGATCTTGAGCGCCAGCCCGAGGCCGCGCCCGGGCACGGTAGCGGTAAAAACGCCGTCCGCGCCGGTCTTGACCAGCACCCGGCGTCCGGTCACCAGCATCAGGTCGGTGCACAGGCGGCCGCTACCGGCGACCATGAATGGATTGGCGGCGATGGCGGTGGTGATCCGTTCGATTGCGTCGATGCGCGTCGCGCCCAGGTCGTCGGGTGCGGCAAAGCGCGCGAACGCGGTCGCGATCGCGGTTAGCGGCATTGCGATCACCGGAATGCCGCAGCCGTCGTAGCTCCAGGGCAGGCGGCGCATATCGACCCCGCCCATCGTCCCCAGGGCGTCGAACCAGCGCTGCTGCGCGGGATGCTCGCGTTCGCTATAACCCCGCGTGTTCTCGCCGAGACAGCGCGCCGTGGTCAGCATGCCGGCATGTTTGCCGGAGCAGTTGTTGTGGAGCCTGCCGGGATCCTGGCCAGCGAGCAGCATCGCGCGGGCAGTCGGTTCGTGCAGCGGCGCGTGCGCGCCGCATTCGAGTGCGTCCTGACCGAGTCCAAGGCGCTCGAGCCAGGCGTCGATCAGGTCGGTATGCCGGGGTTCGGCGTTGTGCGACGAACAGGCCAGCGCGATTTCGGCCGCGCCCAGTGCGTAATGATCCGCCGCGCCGGTCTCGAGCAGCGGCAACGCCTGCAACGCCTTGATCGCCGAGCGCGGGTAGACCGCTGCGCCGATATCGCCGCGCGACCAGACGATGCGGCCGCGCGGATCGCAGACCACGATCGCGCCGCGATGGCGGTTTTCGACCAGGTCACCGCGCGTTGCGTGTACCAGGACGGGATTGGAAGCGGACAAATCGGGGACCGGTTGATTTTGCCTGGGCGTAATCATAGACGAGCAGCGAGCGCAAATGAAATCCCGCTGTGACACGGGGCTCGCGAAGACCGTTCTGACACCGCTGGATGTTCAGTCGCGGTCCGGGTTCGGTGCGCCATCGGCGATCGGTTTACGCAAGCGCTTCAGCTGCAGCGTTATCAGCGCCACGCCGGCAATGGCGAGGCAACCCCCGAGCATAATCTTCGGCGTCAGGGACTCGCCGAGAAAAGCGATGCCGCCCGCCACCGACGTCACCGGCAGCAACAGCAGGAAGGGCATGACCTGGTTGACGCTGTAGAGGCCGAGCAGACGATACCAGAGGGCGTATCCGAGCGCGGTCATGACCAGGCCGAGGTAGATCACCGCACCCCAGGCGGCGATCGACGCGGTCCGGATCTGCTCGACCTGATCGTGTTCCAGCAGCCACGAGGCGAGGAACAACTGCGGCGCCGCGAACAGGGCGACACCGCTGAGCAGTCTGAATCCGCCGAGGTTGCCGAGTTGCTTGATCATGATCTGGCCGACGGCCCAGGTAAAGGCGCCGCCGATGACGAGGAACGCGTAAACCAGCTCCCCCTGCAGCTTCGGTTCGCCGATAATCAGCACCGCGCCGACGAACGCGACGACCACGCCGAGCGCCTGGCGAGCCGTAATCCGGTCGCCGAGTACGAGCCAGGCGAGCAGCAGCCCGAACGGCACCTCGAGCTGCACCAGCAGGGCGGCGGTTGACGCGTCGATACCGCGCAAACCGTGGAAGGTCAGGCTGTACTGCAGGGCGGCGCTGACCAGCGATATCCAGAACAGCGAGCGGTACACGCCCGCGGGAGGTCGGAAAAACCAGACCAGGCACAACGCGGTCAGGGTGAAGCGCAGCGCCATCAGCAGGATGGGCGAGAAGTGCGACATCGCCGCCTTGGCGACGATAAAACCCATGCCCCAAATGACCGCCACCGCGACTGCGCTGGCGGTATCGACGGCCTTCACGGCAAAAAACGGGCCGACGGTTGCCCGTCGGCCCGCGATTGCCGGCTAGTCGCGCAAAGCCCTTGCGACGGTTACTCCCGCACCACGGTCACGGAACAGCCCGCGTGGCGCGCCACCCGCGCCGAATTGGGTCCGAGCAGGAAGTCGGCCAGCGACGGCCGGTGCGCACCCATGACGATGTGGTCGATTTTCAGGTCCTTGGCGGCCTCGACGATCTCGCGGTAAACGGTACCGTTCTCGACAACGACGCCGGCCTGCATTTCCTTCGGTACATGGGCGTTGGCGATCTTTTGCATATCCCTGGCCGCTTCGTCTTTCCATTCCTGCAGCGGGTAGTCGGTGGAACCGTGCATCTCGCCGCGTATGGCGTAACGCTGGTCGATGCCGGGCGTAATACCGGGAATCACCGTCATCAGGTAGATCCTGGCATCCTTGACGCCGGTCGCCATTTCGACGGTTTTCTGAATGACCATCTCGGACAGGCTGTCGTCCTCGAGGTCGATCGGTGCTAGGTAGTTTGGCATGACTTATTTCCCCCCTGATTCCGGATCCGTTTCATAGCCTTCCGGCATCTTGAAATTGGGCGGGCTGGGCAGGAATATCATCCAGCCGACCCAGACCGTGAACAGGATCATCAGTATGTTGAGTATCGAGATGTCGGCCGCAAACGGCAGTGATTTGTCGACCACGGTGATTTCCGGCACCAGCGAGCCGTGCACCGGGATTGCGGGGTCTATGACGTCGGTTTCACCGAGCGCGGCGCGAATCGATTCGACCGTGCTGGCACTGACCGGGATGGCGGCGCTGGAATCGATGCCGGCGGTACCGGGACCGACTTCGCCCGCGGTTTGCGCGGTCTTGGCCGGGCTGGCCAGCACCAGCTGCGTGGAGACACTGGTGACCGCGTTGCCCTGCGACGGGTAACTGCCGCCCGGGATAGTGGCCGGACGAATGAAACTGAAGCGCGCGGTATGTCCGCCCGCGGCCCATTCCGACAGGTCGACCAGCTTGTACAGGCCACTGCGCATCAAGCTGCCGATCGATCGTTCACCCTGCGGTGCCATGACGAAAACGGCGTCGTGCTGGCCGCTTTTCATCGCCAGCAGCTGGGCGCGTACCGGGTCGTCGGAATTGATCACTTCGACCGAATCGGCGAGCCCCAGCGAAGCCAGCAGCATATCGAGTACCTGCGCCGAGCCGGATCCCTGCGGACCGGTCGAGACCTTGCTCATCGCGGTAATCGAATCGCTGCCGTTGCCGAGTGTTATCAGGTGGGCCGTCTTGTAGCCCAGCACCGCGAAAGCCTCGGCCAGGCCCTTGCCGGCGGGACCGTCGTCGCCGAGCGCAAAAAAGGATTCCGCACCGACGATCGCCACGCGCGATTCGCCGGCCGCGAGCGATTCCAAGGGGCCGGCGCTGGCCGATAGCTGCAGGTCGCTGCCGGCAAAACCGGCGCGTACGGCACGCAGGGCGCGCGCGGTATCGATGTTGCGGCCGATACCGGCATCACCGACCACCGCGATCTTGGCGGCTGTGCTGCCACCCGCACCTTCGGGCAGTAATCCCTTCGAAAAAAGAAAACCGGCCGCGACGGTGGCTGCTGACTGGGCGTCGAGATCGACCGCCTTGTTCAGCGCCTGCATATCGGCCGCGGTTATCGAGCCGCCGAGCTTTTCCAGTACCTCGCGCAAGCCCTTCAGGTTGGCGAGGGCGTCGCTGCGCACCAGCGGCGCAACCTGGTAGACCGGGAAAAAGCCGAGATCATCCTCCAGCACTACCAGGTCGTACTCGGCGATCTGGCCGTCGGTGCCGAACAGTTCGCCGACGTCGGCACTGCCGTCGAGCAGCGCGGAGACGATCTGGTCCTTGCCCTCGGTACCCACCTCGAACTCGATGGTACTGCTGCCGGTAATACCGTAACGCCGGTTCATCTGCTGCAGACCGTCGGCGGGACGCTGGGTGAAGTCGTCGTCGACCGCGAAGGTCACCCCCGAGCGGCCGGCCAGGTCGCTGATCTTGCTAACCCCCAGTTCCGATGCGCGGTCGCGGGTCATGACCATGACATAGTCGTTGGAAAAGCCGAACTTGCTGGTCATCTCGAGACCGAGCGGCTTGAACAATGACTGCACGGTCGCGGTGGACGCGTCGCCATCGCTGGTCGGCGCCTGGCCGAGAAAGATCAGGCTGGTGCCGTTGTACTCGGGGTATACGTCGAGTACGTCCTGCTTGACCGCTTCCATGATCTTTTGCGTGGTGCCGAACGGAATACTGCGTTCGACCGGGATACCCTCGGCTTCGGCCATTTGCGCGATCATTTCGGCGAGAATCATGCTTTCCGCGAAAGGCTTGGCGCCGACACGGAGGCTCTTGCTGTCGCCGCCGCCGCAGGCGGCGAGCAGGGAAGCGAGGAGCGCGAGTGCCGAGAATTTCATTATCGATTTCATCATGTCTCGATCCTCCTAGGCCTGGTCCGTATCGGCGTCGGCATCGGGATGCCGCACCTCGGTGTGGATTTCGCGCACCATCGGATCTTCGCGCACGACGCGGAAAAAGGCCGCGAGCTGCATGATGATGATGAAGGTGAACGGGATCGCGCCGGTGATCGCCATCGCCTTGGCCACCTTGACACTCTCGGTGACGATGGTGGCGACGGTGATGCCGGTGATGATCAGGCCCCAGGTCAGCTTGAGCCTGGTCTGCGGGTTCAGGCTGCCGCGACTGGTCATCATGCTGATGACGAAGGTGCCGGAATCGGCGCTGGTCACGAGGAAGATGAAGATCAGGCAGACCGCGAGGAAGTTCAGCAGCGTGGTGCCGGGGAAGTACTCGAAGAACGCGAACAGGGCACCCGCGACGTCGGCGAACACTTTTTCGGTGATGCCGCCCGCGCCGAACATTTCGATGTGGATCGCGGCGCCGCCGAAGGCGGCGAACCACAGCATCGATACGATGGTCGGTACGCCAACCACGTAGATGACGAACTCGCGAATCGTGCGGCCGCGGCTGATACGCGCGATGAAGATGCCGACGAAGGGCCCCCAGGCCAGCCACCAGATCAGGTAGGTCAGGGTCCAGCCGTGGAACCAGTTCCAGGAACCGGCCGGCGTGTAGGCATAGGTCTTGAACGACATCGGGATCAGCTGGATCAGGTAGTCGCCGATCGCGTAGATGAAGGACTGGAACAGGTAGGCCGTCGGGCCACCGAACAGCACCACCAGCAGGATCAGGATCGCGACGATCATGTTGATGTTACTGAGGATCTTGATGCCCTTGTCGACGCCGGTACAGGCCGACAGCAGGAAACAGACCGTCATGACCGCGATGATGATCATGCTCATGGTCACGTCCTGGTTGGTGTCGAACACCGCGCTCATGCCGGAGCGCACCATCAGGGTACCCATCGCCAGCGAGCCGGCGAGGCCGAAGATGACCGCGATGACCGCGAGGATATCGGCGGTGTTGCCGACCTGGCGCAGGGTGCCGGGGCTGAAAACGTTCTTGAAACCCACCAGGATCGGGGTTGATACCATCGACGGCAGCTTCAGGCGAAACGTGAAGTAGGCGATAACCAGCGCACAGCAACCGTAGATCGACCAGGCGTGCAGGCCCCAGTGGAAATTGGTGATGACCATCGAATTACGCGCCGCCATCGCGTTTTCGGCTTCACCGACGGGCGGGGTCGCGAAGTGGTAGATCGGCTCGGCCACACCCCAGAACAGCAGGCCGGAACCCATGCCGGCGGCGAACAGCATCGCGACCCAGGAACCGGTGCTGAATTCCGGTTCGTCGGTATCGGCGCCGAGCTTGATGTCACCGTACTTGGAAAATGCCATACCCCCCATGATGACGAGGAACGCGGTACACAGCGCGAGGAAGTACCAGTCGAGCGCGGTGAGCGAATAGTTGACCAGCCACTGGGCCGAACCGGTCATCGAATCGGGGTCGGCGACACCCCAGATAGCGATGGCCGCGCACAGGACCAGCGAAACGAGCATTACGGTATTCATTTGGAAAGACCCCCCCTGGGGTTTTGCACCCCTGATAATTGTTATTGATGCGCTTGCTGGTCCATGAAAACAGAACTTGGCCGAATTTGCCAGCGCACGTCGGTGATGCGCGCGAGGATAGGATTTCCTATCAGCGTTGTCTATACCCCTAAAACTGAAATTTATGGTAATTCGTTACCGGCCGCGCAAACGGAGCCAGGCTCATAAAGCGGATTTATCAGAATCGTGGCAAATAAAACTGGTTTATTCGCGTGCGGCGATGATGCCAATTTCCACCAGCAGGTCCGGCGTCGCCAGGCGGGCCTCGATGCAGGCCCGGGCCGGGGCATGACCCTCGGGCACCCAGGCGTCCCAGATCTCGTTCATCTGCGCAAAGTGGCCGATACTGGCGAGCCAGACCTGGGCACTCAGGATGCGGGTTTTGTCGGATCCCGCTTCGGCGAGCAGGTCGTCGATCTTCTGCAGCACCTGGCGAGTCTGCTCCTGCACGTCGGCGGCGGGATCGGCGGCTACCTGGCCGGCCAGGTAAATCGTATCGCCGTGAACCACGACCTGGCTCATGCGCTGGCCGGTATGATGGCGGGTAATGGACATGTCGATCTCCTCGATATGTGGGTGAGTTACCGATCCACGGTCAGGATCTTGCGCGGATAATCGGTGATGTATTCGACGCCGGTTTCGGTCACCACCACCGAATCGCCGATGCGGCCCCCGACATTACCGTCGACACTGATACCGCCGTCGACGGCAAAGGTCATACCGGCCTGCAACACGGTCTGGTCACCCTGCTTGAGTTCGGGCGATTCGAGGTAGGCCATGCCGATGGAGCGTCCCGTTCGATAGCCGGTTTGGTAGCCGCGCTCGCGGTAAACCTCGTTGGCCGCCTCGGCGACCGACTCGGCGGTAACCCCGGGTCGCATCGCCGCGATCGCGGCCTGCTGCGCGTCGATCGCAGCCTGCTGCACCGCGGCGGCTTCGTCGGAGACCTCGCGGATGAAAAACATGCGGTCGAAGCCGAGCTTGTACTGCTTGAACTGGGCCATGTTGCAAAAACAGAAATAGACCGGGTCACCCTTGGCCAGCGGCTTGACGCTGGCGCGGCGATGCACCATCGACGTGTCGCGACCGGACTGCATGATCTGCAGGTTATGAATCATCGGCGAGATAAAAGCTTCCCAGCCGCGCGCGGTCAGGAAACCGGCCGCCTTGCGGGTGCCGGCATCGATTACCGCCAGCGCGGCCTCGTATTCCGGACGGCCTTCGCCGAGTGCACCCTCGGCGGCGGCCATCATCGCGCCGGCGATCTGGCCGGCCTGTTGCATGACCTCGATTTCTTCCGCTGACTTGATCATGCGCATTTCACCGAGCAGCGGTGCCACGTCCTGCAGCACCACGCCGGGCATCTGCTCGTCGAGCCAGTTGCGCACGATCGCCGGCAAGGCGGCACGTTCGACCCCGATGCGACCCGGGTCCGAGCCGAGCGCAGCGGCGAGCACGTTCTCCCAGCGATTGGCGCCAGCGTCTTCCCAGGTCAGCACGTCGTCGACCCAGGTCATTGCCGAGACCATCTCGCTCTCCATCAGCGGGGTGATCACCTGTGCACCCGAATCCGGGCGCAGCAGCAGGAAGGTCGGCCGGCCGAACTCGACCGACAGGTAGCCCCAGAAGCCGGCGAGGTAGGCGATCGAGCTCTCGTCGGTGATGATGGCGGTATCGATACCGGCGTCACGCAGGCGTGACAGGAAGGTGGCGGTGCGCTGGCGAGCCTGGTCGAGCATGGTGTTTTCCGGCTTACGGGATCGGAGCCACGTGTATATCACAGCCGGACCCGGCAGAACATCGAATTCGGCCGGCCGGCGGTTGCACTGGCAGTCATCCTGTCGTGGTTGCGCGGCCGTCCCGTACCCGGCTGGCCACGCCGATTGTGCTGGCCTTGCCGCTGCCAGCCGTGTATACCAGTTTAAATGCGAGAGGAAAATGCTGCGATGAAAGACTGCCTGTTGCCCGCGCCGGCAGCGCAAACGATTCGCTTCGATGCCGGCCGGCACGCGCGCGCCAAACTCGGTTTCGTCCTGCTCGCGACCGAGCAGACCGTGCAGGACGATGTCGTGGCGCTGCGCCCGCCGGGGGTGGGTGTACATTTTGCGCGCGCGGCGATAGCGGATTCGATTACCAACGCATCGCTCGCGGCGCAGGCCGAGCTGCTCGCGGATTGCGCGGCCACGCTGTTGCCGGACGGCAGTCTCGATGTCGTCTGCTACGCCTGCACCTCGGGCAGTCTCGTGATCGGTGAGGAGCGCGTATTCGCCGAGCTCAAACGCGGTTCCCCGGGGGCCACGCCAACATCGCTGATCAGCGGGGTGATCCGCGCGTTACGGGCCCTCGATGCGCGGCGCATTACCATCGCAACCCCGTATCTCGACGAAGTCAATCAGCGCGAGGTTGAATACCTCGAAGCGGCTGGCTTCGAGGTATTGTCGATACGGGGGCTCAACCTCGAACGTGACAGCGACATGGTGCGCGTGACGCCGGACTATATCGCCGAGTTTGCGCTGGCGCAGGATCATGTCGATGCCGACGCGATCTTCGTCTCCTGCGGCGCGCTGCGTACGCTGGACGTTATCGGGGAGATCGAACGCAGGGCCGGTAAACCCGCTGTCTGCAGCAACCAGGCGATGATCTGGGATTGCCTGCGACTGGCCGGCATCGACGACCGGATCGAGGGTTATGGCCGCCTGCTAGCGACGCTGTGAAGCGAGCGAGTCAGTCGCTTGCGCGGCGGCCGTGGCCGTAAAAAAGTCGGCTCGGTGCATTCGGATCGGCACGCTCGATCCACAGGAGATGTAAATCGCCGCGCTCGTCGAGCGCAACCGACGGGTGGGACTGTTCACCGGGACCGGAGGCAATGGGTGGCGTGATGTCTTCGCCCCAGCTGTCGTCTTCGTCGTAGCGACTGAGCCACAGGTCCGAATCGCCGCGGCGGAAGTCGTCCCAGGCGACGACAAAATCGCCTTCCTCGTTACCGGCGACCGCGGGATTGTAGTGCGGCTCACGATCACCCTCGGCGCCGTGCACGCGCTCGTTGGGCCCGAAACCGTCCCCGTGGGCGCCGAGCGCGGCGTAAATCCCGTAACCCACACCACCCCGGCGCTTGTCCATCCAGGCGGCGAGCAGTTCGTCTCCGGCGAAGCCCGCCAGCGCAACCCGGGTTACGCCGCTGCCCTTGTCGTATTCATTGCGATTGGAAAAAAATTCGTTCAGATGGACTGGCTGGCCGAAGCTGGCACCGCTGTTTGCGGAAAAACTCGTCAGCAGGCGCGTGTGGCCGGCGCGACGATCTTCCCAGGCGATGGCGAGGGCATCCCCGGCGGCGGCGAGAGCGGGAAACTGCAGCGGCGCTTCGAGACCGTCCGCTTCGACCGTGACCGACGACTCGAGCCGCAACGACAGCCCCTGTTCGATTGCCAGCCGCGCAACGCGCAGGAACCAGCGCCCGTCGCTGCGTTCGCGCCACGCCGTGTAGGCGATATTGCCGCCGCCGGCGACCGTTGCGTGTCCGGCACCGGTGGCCAATTGCAGCGGTGGCGACATCGCGTCGGCATCGAGCAGGCGCAGGTATACCGCCGCGTCCTGCTCCCAGGCGACCAGGAAGCGCCCGTCGTCGAGCGCGGCAATGGCCGGTTCGTAGGCTTCGTCTCCGGTGCTCAGCTGCCGCGTCGGCGTGAAATCGTCCGTGCCGGTTACCCGGATGCGCGCGTACACCTGCGGACTGCCGTCGCGATTGTCTTCCCAGGTCACGGCCACGGTGTCGCCGGCAACGGCGATATGTCTGCGCCCGGCACCGTCGAGATGCTGAAACACGCCGGTGGCGGGAGGGGGTGTTAGCGCGACCGGCGGCTCGAAACGCCAGTCCGCGTTGACGGCGAACGGCAGGGCGAGCAGCAGTAGCGCGGCCAGGCGCGGCTTCATTGGCTCGCGGAATAGTCGGCCAGCGTCTGCTCGCGGTAGTGGCCGCCTTTGATAAAACCGTGGTAGTGATTCATCTGCGTAATACTCTGAAATCCGGCCTTTTTGAACAGCGGCTTCTGCTCGGGCGAGAAAAACACGAAGGTCGGTGTACCGAGGATGCGGTTGCGGGTAGCAAACTGCATTTCGGTGGTGCGCTCGCCGTTGGCCAGGCGGATGCGGTTGCCGCTCTCGGTATCGACATAGGCGAGTACGAAGTCCTCGCTGTAGCGACGCCGCAGGTCGGGGTCAGTGAATACCTCGGCATGCATCTTGCGACAGGTAGTGCAACCGTAGCGGCCGAAATACAGCAGCATCGGCTTTTGCTGCTGCTGCGCGCTTTGCCAGGCCTCACCCAGCGGCAGGAAAGCGTAAGCCTCCGGCGGCGCGGCGCGGGCAATGCCGGCGGCCAGCGCGAGGCAGACGAGCAGGGTTGTAACAGGGCGTATCATCCGGCAGTGGTCCGATCGATCGCAGAACCGCCAGTATCCGCGGTTTCGGGCGGGTTGAAATACCCTGATGGGGGTAGATTTCCACACCGCTCCTACTCGATCCGGGCGCGCGCACCACCGTCGGCAAAACGGATTTCGACCTCGTCGTCGCGCTGCAGCTCGCTTGCCGAGGTCACCAGCCGATCATGCTTGCTGACCGTTGCAAATCCGCGCCCCAGGGTTTTCAACGGGCTCAGTGTATCGAGCGCGCGCGACTGCAGCGACAGCCGGTGGCGCGCCAGCAGCAGTGCTTTTTGCATCGCCGCCTGGTGCTCGCCGCGCAGGCGCTCGAGGCGCTCGCGATGGCGATCGATGCGCAGGCGGGGGTCGGCCTGCGCCAGCAGCGAACGACACAGCTGCAGCCGGTGGCGCTGTTCGCCGAGGCGGACCTGCAGACGTTCGCGCAGGCGGGTTTGAACCTGCTGCAGGCGCTGGCGGAACTGCTCGACCTGGCGCACCGGATGTTGCTGGTCGAGCGCGCGCCCGAGATAACCCAGGCGTTCGCGCGCCTGCTGCAGCCGCAGTTCGATCTGGCCCTGCATGCGCGCGACGCGGTCGTCGATACCCAGCATCAGCTCGTTGCGGTCCGGCGTGATCGATTCCGCCGCCACCGACGGTGTCGGCGCGCGCAGATCGGCGACAAAATCGGCGATGGTGAAATCGATTTCGTGACCCAGGCCGGTAATCACCGGCAGGGGAAAATCGGCCAGGTCACGTGCCAGCTGCTCGTCGTTGAAACACCACAGGTCTTCCAGCGAGCCGCCGCCACGGACCAGCAAAACGACGTCGCAGCCGCCGTGCTCGCGCACCCGCGCGAGCGCGCTGCGGATCTCGCCGGTCGCGGCCTCGCCCTGCACCGCGGTCGGGAAAAGCAGTACCGGCACGTGCGGGGCGCGGCGCGCGATCACCGACAGCACGTCGCGAATAGCGGCACCGGTGGGCGAGGTGATCAGCGCGATATGGCGCGGGTGGGAAGGCGGCGTTTGCTTGCGCGCGGCGTCGAACAGTCCCTCGGCCGCCAGTTTCGCCTTCAATTGTTCGTAGCGGCGCATCAGTTCGCCGACGCCGGCGTCCTCCAGGTGATCGACGATCAGCTGGAATTCCCCGCGCGCTTCGTACAGCGAGACCTGTGCGCGGACCAGCACCTGTTGCCCGTTTTGCGGCTGGAAACCGACCCGCGTATTGCGCCCGCGAAACATGGCCGCGCGGCACTGCGCCTTGTCGTCCTTGAGGGTGAAGTACCAGTGGCCCGAGGCGGGACAGGCAAAGTTGGAAATCTCGCCCTCGATCCATAACGTACCGAGACCCTGCTGCAGCATGGTCTTGACCTCGAAATTGAGCGCGGACACGCTCCAGATGGCCTCGGTCGTCGGTTGTTGCGGTAACATCGGGTGCGGCGTGATGGTCAAAAAACGGTAGTGTACACGAGCCGCACGCCGTTCGCCCCGAGTCGTCATTGCGGCAGGCCTGCGGGAGAAAAAAAGTCACGCGGCGACGAAGCGATCCGCAGCTGCGTGGCAGGGGTCGGGAGATTGCTTCGCGGCGCTCCCGATAACCGGGCAACGCCGTCAATACGACAGGTTTTGGAACTATCTCACTGTCGTTGAGACGCGCATTACTTTATAATCGCGCTTTGCAACAGACCCCGGAGCCGTCATGCGCATCAGCCAGGAAGCCCTCACTTTCGACGACGTCTTGCTGGTCCCCGCCAAATCGGAAATTCTGCCCAACGAAGCCGTACTCGGCACCCGCCTGACACGAACCATCGACCTCAATATTCCGCTGATTTCAGCGGCGATGGATACCGTCACCGAATCGCGCCTGGCGATTGCGATCGCGCAGGAGGGCGGTCTCGGCATCGTGCACAAGAACCTGTCGGTCGAGGAACAGGCGCGCGAAGTCGCCCGGGTCAAGAAATACGAAAGCGGCGTGATCAAGGATCCGATCACGATATCGGCCGATACCCTGGTGCGCGACGTGATCGCGCTGACCGAGGAACGCAGGATTTCCGGCTTGCCGGTGATCGGCGACAACGGTCTCGCCGGCATCGTGACCAAACGCGACCTGCGCTTCGAGAAGAACCTCGATCAACCCGTGTCGTCGATCATGACGCCGCGCGATCGCCTGGTGACGGTCGGCGAGGGTGCGGAAAAGGACGAAGTCCTCGACCTGCTGCATCGACATCGCATCGAGCGCCTGCTGGTGGTCGGCGACGACGGCGATCTGCGTGGCATGATCACGGTCAAGGACATTACCAAGTCGACGGTTTACCCGCTGGCCTGCAAGGACGAGTTCGGTCGCCTGCGTGTCGGTGCCGCGGTCGGTACCGGCGACGAAACCGAGGCGCGCGTGCGTGCGCTGGTCGACGCCGAGGTCGACGTGATCGTGGTCGACACCGCGCACGGCCATTCGCGCGGCGTGCTCGAGCGGGTCGGCTGGGTCAAGAGCAAGTTTCCCGACGTGCAGGTCATCGGCGGCAATATCGCGACCGCGGCAGCGGCACGCGACCTGGTCGATGCCGGTGCGGACGCCGTCAAGGTCGGTATCGGACCGGGATCGATCTGCACCACGCGCATCGTCGCCGGTGTCGGGGTACCGCAGATTTCCGCGATCAGCAATGTTGCCGAAGCGCTCGAAGGCACGGGCGTGCCGGTCATCGCCGATGGCGGCATCCGCTTTTCCGGCGACGTCTCCAAGGCGCTGGTCGCCGGTGCTTACGCGGTCATGATCGGCAGCATGTTCGCCGGCACCGAGGAAGCACCGGGCGAGGTCGAGCTGTTCCAGGGACGTTCGTACAAGTCATACCGCGGCATGGGCTCGATTGCAGCGATGCAAAAGGGCTCCAGCGATCGCTATTTCCAGGCCGATAATGCCGACGAAAAGCTGGTGCCCGAAGGTGTCGAAGGGCGGGTACCCTACAAGGGGCCGCTGGCCAACACGGTCTACCAGTTGCTTGGCGGCGTGCGCTCGAGCATGGGCTATGTCGGCTGCGCGACGATCGAGGAGATGCGCACCCGTCCCGAGTTCGTCAAGGTGACCAACGCCGGAATGCGCGAATCGCACGTGCACGACGTAACGATCACCAAGGAAGCGCCGAACTACCAGGTTTGATTTTGCCAGGTTGCTCAATTAGCCATTCCCGCACAGGCGGGAATCGGGTTCGGCCACTTCAGGACATTCAACAGGTCCCCGCTTGCGCGGGGACGACGCTCTGTTATTCGAGGTTCGATGACCGATCTACATGACGACAGGATCCTGATCCTGGATTTCGGCTCGCAGTACACCCAGTTGATTGCGCGCCGCGTGCGCGAGGCCGGCGTTTACAGCGAGATCTATCCCTGGGATGCGCCGTTCGAGCAGATCAGCGACTTCGGCGCGCGCGGTTTTATCCTGTCCGGCGGGCCCGAATCGACGCTCGCTCGCGATCGCCCCGAGGTACCGGCCGGGCTGTTCGATCTCGGCCTGCCGATCCTTGGCATTTGTTACGGCATGCAGGCGATTGCCGAACAGCTCGGCGGCAAGGTGGAGAACGTCGGCAAGAGCGAATTCGGCTACGCCAGCGTGCGCGCGCGCGGACATACCGATCTGTTGCGCGATATCCAGGATCACGCAACCGCCGAGGGTCACGGCATGCTCGACGTGTGGATGTCGCATGGCGATCGGGTTGCCGAGCTGCCGCCCGGATTCAAGCTCATGGCCAGTACCGAAAGTGCGCCGATCGCCGGTATGGCGGACGAGGAGCGCCGGATTTACGGCCTGCAGTTTCACCCCGAAGTCACGCATACGCGCCAGGGTATGGCGATTTACGCGCGCTTCCTGCACCAGATCTGCGGCTGCGGGTCCGAGTGGACCTCGCACAATATCATCGAGGCCACGATTGCCGACGTGCGCGAGCGGGTCGGCAACGACGAGGTA
Source organism: Gammaproteobacteria bacterium (assembly GCA_030066085.1). Classification (GTDB taxonomy): domain Bacteria; phylum Pseudomonadota; class Gammaproteobacteria. The sequence continues at coordinate 125,229 of JASJCI010000037.1, forward strand.
ATCCTGGGCCTGTCGGGCGGCGTCGATTCGTCGGTAGTGGCGGCACTGCTGCACAAGGCAATCGGCGAGCAGCTGACCTGCATCTTCGTCGATACCGGCCTGTTGCGCTATCGCGAGGGTGATCTCGTGATGGAACAGTTCGCCGAGCACATGGGCGTGCACGTCATCCGGGTCGACGCCGAGCAGCGTTTTCTCGCGCGCCTCGAAGGACTTACAGATCCGGAAGACAAGCGCAAGGCCATCGGCAACCTGTTCATCGAAATCTTCGAGGAAGAGGCGGGCAGGCAAAACGACGCGAAGTGGCTCGCGCAGGGCACGATTTACCCCGACGTGATCGAATCCGCCGGCGCCAAGACCGGCAAGGCGCACCTGATCAAGTCGCATCACAACGTCGGCGGCCTGCCCGAGGACATGAAGCTGGACCTCGTGGAGCCGCTGCGCGAACTGTTCAAGGACGAGGTGCGCCATATCGGTGTCGAACTCGGGCTGCCGCGGGAAATGGTGTACCGCCACCCGTTTCCCGGGCCGGGACTCGGCGTCCGTATCCTCGGTGAAGTCAACAAGAAGTTTGCCGATACTTTGCGTCTCGCCGATCACATCTTCATCGAGGAGTTACGCAATCACGACCTGTACGACAAGGTCTCGCAGGCCTTCGTCGTGTTCCTGCCGGTCAAGTCGGTCGGCGTTACCGGCGATGGCCGCCGCTACAACCACGTCGTCAGTCTGCGCGCGGTCGAGACCATCGATTTCATGACCGCGCGCTGGGCCGACCTGCCGTACCATTTCCTCGATCACGTCTCGCGCCGCATCATGAACGAGATCGAGGATATCTCGCGCGTGGTTTACGATATTTCGGGTAAACCGCCCGGTACTATCGAGTGGGAATAGACTTCGTCGCCCGGCAGTGAATTGCAGAACCCGCCTGGCTGTGCTCGCGTAATCGGGGAGCTGCCGCAGCGGATTGGCCGGCTGACGGTCCTGCAGTCCTGGCGCCGAGGCCGCAGGCTCGATACAACCGATTTAATTGCCACCTGCTGCCGATGACCGTTTTCCCGGTCAGCTGTTTCGCCGTTCTCCCGACATCTGTTTCGACCCTGCCGCAACCCAAACCGGGTCCACGGTAATCCCGACGAGTCTTGATTTGGCTCAATAACACCAGTGGGGCAAAATCCCATACTTATCGAAGGGCTAACAAGTGAGCGAGGAGAAAGTATGTGCAAATGGTTCCCGAACAGGTCCTGCGCGGTCGCCGGAAAAAACCGCATAGCCGCAATTGCCGCCGTTCTTCTGATGGCTTTGTCCGCGGGCTGCGCAACCACGACCGCTACCGTCAAGCAGACCGACAAACTGGAGTCGGTCGACCGGAACGCAAAAATCCTGCTCATGACACCGGACGTCAAGTATTACCTGCTGACCGCGGGCGGGGTGCCGGAACCGCACGCCGAGTGGACCGACGCAGCACGGCGCAATTTTGCCGCTTCGCTGCAGGCATACGCGGACGATAACCAGATCCAGATCATTCGTATGCCGGACCAGGATCAGCTGTCCGACACCGAGATCTCGTACCAGAAACTCTATTCGGCGGTCGGCTCGTCGGTGCTTTCGCATCATTTTGGCGCCATCAAGCTGCCGACCAAGCAAGGCGCCTTCGACTGGACGCTCGGATCCGGCGTTAGTGCAATCGGTCAGAAATACGGCGCGGACTACGCGCTGTTCAGCTATTACCGCGACTACCAGGCCTCCGGCGGGCGGGTCGCCTTTTCTTTTTTTGCAGCCCTGGTGGGCGTTGGTGTCGCGACCGGGGGCGAGTTCGGTTTTGCGTCGCTGGTCGACCTGCGCACGGGCGACATAATCTGGTTTAACCGGGTAGGTCGCGGTGCCGGCGAGCTGCGCGAGCAGGAGCAGGCGCGAGCCGCGGTCGATGCCTTGTTCAAGGATATGCCGCGCAACTGAAGCGGGGGATCGCCGCATGAGACTGGGGCTGTTGCTGAAAGCCGGGGTATTCGGGATCGCCTGTGGGGTGGCGCTGGCGGCGGACATGGCGCCGCAGCCAAAAATCGAGCCGGGGTACCAGCCGATAGACGCGGGCACTGAAAAGGGCCTGTGGATGGAGCTGGACGAGTACGAACGGAGAATTCGCCGTTCGGCGCTGCTGGTCAAGGACGAAGCGATCAATGAATACGTGCAGGACGTTGCCTGCCGGGTAACCGGTGAGTACTGCCAGGATCTGCGTATCTACGTAATACGCAACCCCGGATTCAATGCGTCGATGACCGCAAACGGAATCATGCAGGTCTGGACCGGCCTGCTGGTCCGGGTCGAGAGCGAGGACCAGCTTGCGGCAGTCCTGGGTCACGAACTGGCACATTACACCCAGCTGCATTCGCTGGATCGACTGCGCCGCATCAAGTCGGGCATGGCGTCGAGCTCGATAATCGATTTGCTGATCGGTCTGCCCATCGCGCAGATGGCCACCGTCGCCAGTATCATGTCGTTTAGCCGTGAACAGGAGCAGGAGGCCGACCTGCTCGGCGTCAAGTTCATGCGCGACGCCGGCTACGATCCGCGGGCCGCGACCGAGGTGTGGCAAATGATCGTTGCGGAGGAAAGTAGTGCGGTGGCCAAGAGTCGGGAGCCGGGGGTTTTCTCCAAGACGCACCCGAGTTCTGTCGACCGGATCGACGTCCTCGAAAGTTTTATCGAGCAAAACTACCCGGGCCTGTCTTCGAGCGCGCAGGCGCGGGATCGCCATGTGGCCATGCTGAACGAGTATTACCTGCTGCTGATGGAAGACCAGATCGATACCAACCGCTTCGGCAGAACCGAGAATATCCTGCAAACGCATCGCCGGATCGGTGTCGACCCGGGCCTGATCGAATTTTTCCATGGCGAAATGTATCGCCAGCGTAATGCAGAGGGCGATATCGAACTGGCCAGGCAGGCATACGAACTCTCGATTCTGACGGGCAAGCCCGTTGCCGACGCCTATAAAAATCTCGGATACATCAACCTGAAACAGGGAGACCGGGCGTCGGCCTCAATCAACTTCAGACAGTATCTCGAACTCAAGCCCGACGCGAGCGATCGCGCGATGATCGAATTCTACATCGAGGAGTAGTTACCATGAAAATGCGCTTCGCTTTATTTCCTGCAGTGCTGTTGCTGAGCGGCTGCATCAGCTTTACCGCGGTTGGCCCCGGCGAGATGAACAATTCGGGACTGGTGGTAACAACCGAGAGCGCATGGAACCAGGCGCCGAAGGAAATGAGCCGCTTGCTGCGGCCCGATTCGCGCAGCTGGACCAAGAACGGCATGTTCCTCGACCGTTTGATCATCATACCCGCTGTCGCCAGTGGCGAACCCGTGTTCCGCCAGACCAGCCAGTCACAGGCCCTGCCATTGTTCGATTCCACGATGCTGCCCAATGAACTCGAGGAATTGACCGAATCCTCGATCGTCAAGCTGTTTGGCGAGGGTGTGGCGGTGGTCGAGACGGCAGATCTGAGGCCGCACCGATTCGGCGCTAACATGGGCGTAATGTTCGACCTGGACGTGAGCGTTTCGGACGGTCCGGACTACGGCGGCCTGGTCGGCGCCATGATCGTCGACAACAAGCTGAACCTCGTGATTTTCCTCGGCGCCAAACCTCACTATTACGAGGCGCTGATCGAACAGGTAACCCGTATCATCGAGGAGACGCGAGTAACCGGGGCCTCCTAGCCTCGCGGCCTCCTGTCGATCGGCGGCGAGGCCTGCCGCGCTAGTCCGCCAGCGGTGCGATCGTCTCCGTGGTCAGCTTGCCCGCGTAATCGATCGTCGCCAGCATCAGCTTGCGCGCGAGATCCAGCTTGCGCGCGCGTACCGGTTGCGCCAAGCGCTTGTTGAGTCCGACCAGCGCGTGGGTATGCCCGGGCCTGGTCGGTATCGAAATGTAAACCGGAATGGCGTTGCTAATGCAACTGGCCACCAGGCTCAGGGCGAGACGGCTGGTCAGCACTTCGCGCGGTGATTCCAGCGGTTGCATGATGATGCCACCGCTCTTGCCACTGTGCGAGCGCAGCATGATCTTCGACAGGTCGGGCCGCCATTCGTCGCCGAGCTGCCGGAGATAGCGCCATTCGCAGTAGAACGTGCGGCACGTGGCGGGGCGATGCTCATAGATCCTGCACAAGCCGTCCGCGGCAAGGTTGGGGCAGGGGTCGTCCTCGATTTTCCTGAGGCTGTCCTCGTCGATACGCAGAAACACGCAACAGGCGGTACAGGGGCCGCAACTGCGGCCCGGCACCAGGTTGGTTTCTTCGTTGGTCGGCATTCAGGCTGAGTTCTGTCGCACTAACGCCGCCAATCATAATCGATGCGGTCGCGGGCGCAAGCACATCCGCGACAGACCGTTACCGGGCTTTGCTTGCGGCCGGAGACGGCCGTTCAGCACCAGCAGCTCGGAACCGGGCGGTGCGTCCTCGTTAACGGACCACCGGCCAGCCGACCTCCCTCAGCCCTGTCGCGGCGGGTCGCGGAACACCGCGTGATCGCCGCGCTCGAGCCTTTCCTGTCCCTCGAGCAGGCGCCGGTGATATTCGCGCAGGCTGTCCTGTCCCGTCTCCGGGGTGGCATCGGCAGCGTAGCGACCGGTTGCGGGATCGAGCAACAGCATGGACTCGGTCGCGTAATAGTGACCGATGCGCGCCAGTTCGGCTTTGCTCGCCAGCGACGGCAACAGTCTCGCGCCGGCGCCGAGCAGGGTTGCGATTCCGGCCAGCAGGGAGGGCGGCACCCGGCGGAAACGCGGCGGGCGACCGAGCAATTCGAACAGTTGTTCACCCTGTTGCCGTGGGGTCAGGGCCGGTCCCGGCCCACCGATCGGCAGGACCTGGTTCGAACTTGCCGGGTTTTCGAGGCAATCGACGAGGTAGTCGGCGAGATCGGCGTCGCTGATCGGTTTGCAGGCAGTGAGCTCGCCGTTGCCGAACAGCAGGAACGGTTTACCCTGCTGCACGCGCGCAACCTGTCCCGACAGGGATTTGAAAAACGCGGTCGGGCGTACGATCGAGTAACGCAGACCGGATTCCATCAGGGCGCGTTCGAACGCCAGCTTGGCGTGCTGAAAAGCAAGTCGCGGCTTTTGCACGCAGATGGCGGACAGCAGCACGAATTGACCGACAGGCTGTCGTTGCGCCAGTTCGAGGATATTCAGCTGTGCCCGGTAATCGATTGCCCAGGCGTCGCCGGGTTCACCACTGCGCGACGCGAGACAGGAGACGATCGCGTCATAGTGCGAGTGGCAAAATACCGCGTCGGCAAGCCAGGTCGGGTCGGTGACGTCGCCGACGAGAGTCTCCGCGCCGGGCAGGGCGCTCGCATCCTGCGGCAGCCTCAACGGACAGACTACCGTGTAACCGCGCGCAACGAGGGCCGCGGCCGTGGCGCGACCGATCGTACCGGTAGCGCCGAACAGCAGCACCCTCGGTTTCGAGTTGGGTTCGGGTATGTCCATCGCGTGTGATCGGTTCTGGGTTCGGCTCCGCCCGCCACTCGTGCGCTGGGCTGATGGTGTGCCAGTATACCTTTTTTCGCGCGTACCGCTGGGTTGCCGAATCGACAGCAGGCTATAGTCCCGCTCCCGCCAGGGCCAGCCGGGATCATTGATGCCTCGGCAAGCTGCCCGCGAGCGGCGAAAGGTCGATCGGTCGGTTGCGGGCCCGCGCCCGCGCGTTCGATCGTTACGGCAGTGATTGTTCCGCAGCCGCCGGCAGGCTGTTGCCCGCGGGCGTTTAGGAGTAATCTTCGAGCGGGTACGAATCCGGGAGCTGGCGGCAATCGAAAACTCAGGCGAAACAGACGACTCGGGCTGGATGCGTGCGGCACTGGATCAGGCCGAGCGCGCGGCCGCGGTCGACGAGGTGCCGGTCGGGGCAGTGCTGGTCGGGGAGGATGGCAAACTGCTCGCTGCTGGCCACAATCAACCCATCGGTGCCTGTGATCCGAGCGCCCACGCGGAAATCGTCGTGCTGCGCGCCGCCGCGCGAAGGCTGGGTAATTATCGTCTGCCCGGCACCACGCTCTACGTCACGGTCGAGCCCTGCACCATGTGCGTCGGGGCGATCGTGCATGCCCGGGTCGCGCGCGTTGTCTACGGCGCTGCCGAGCCCAAGACCGGCGCGATCGAGAGCGCGCATCGCCTGTTCGAGAGCGGCGAATTCAATCACAAACCGCTGGTTACCGGCGGTGTGCTCGCGGGCGAATGTGCTGCCATCCTGTCGGCGTTCTTTGCCGCCAAACGCGGCAGGTAGGTAAACCGGCCATCGTCGGTAAGCGTGACGGTCGCTCTGGCTTGACCGGTTTTTTCGCGTCGACGCGATGCGCGGCGACAGCGCGATCAGCGCGGGTCACAGGCTGGGGGTAAGTTCGAGCGGAGCCTGGCGCGGTTTATCCTCGGGCTGGACGCGTTTGCCCCGGGTGTCGAGTCCGACCAGGTAGTCGTAGTACTGGCGGATGTTTTCGACGTACTTGACCGGTTCCCAGCCGCGCGCGTAGCCGTAGCGGGTTTGCTTGTACCACTTCTTGCGCGCCAGCAGCGGCAGGCTTTGTTTGACGTCGATCCACTTGTCCGGGTCGCCGCCGCGCTTTTCGGTAATGATGCGCGCGTCCTCGACGTGGCCCAGGCCGACGTTGTAGGCCGCGAGCGCAAACCAGGTCCGGTCGGGTTCCGCGACGCTTTCCGCCACCCGCTTGTGCACGTTGGCGAAGTATTTTGCACCGCCACGGATGCTTTGCTCGGGATCGAGCCGGTTGGCAACCTTCATCTGCCGGGCCGTGACCTGGGTCAGCATCATCAGGCCACGGACGCCGGTGGGTGATTTTGCGCGCGCGTTCCACAGCGATTCCTGGTAACCGATCGCGGCCAGCAGGCGCCAGTCGATGTCGACCCGGTCGGCTTCGCGGCGGAACAGGGGTTCGTAACGCGGCAGGTGGCTGGCGATACGCTGGGTGAAGGTGCGCACGTCGGAATAGTTGAATTTTTCGACATGACTGTAGTGGCGATGCACCAGTTGCTCGAGTCGGCCGTCGCTTTCGACCTGGCTGAAAAACGACTCGATCGCGCTGGCGAGGCTGCCGTCTTCGCCATGGTTGTAGGCCCAGCGCAGCTGGCGCGGTTCACCGATCTCGAAGGCGATGCGCAGTTCGGGAAAGAAGCGTCGCTGCAGCGCGATCTGGTGCGAGTCCGCAACGATGTAGTCGATCTCGCCGGTATCGACCTGCTCGATCAACTCTTCGCTGGCGGCATCGTCGACCTCGATCCAGGTCAGTTTCGGGTGCAGATCGAGTTCGTCGTGCAGCAGCCTCACGTGCGCGGTGCCGCTGACCACCTTGAGCGAGCCCCCGACCAGGTCGCCGACGTGGCGCGGGCGATCGACCCGGTAACGACGATACAGGACCTGGTTGGCGACCTCGTAGTAGCGCGGTCCATAGGCGACCGAGCGGCTGAAATCGGATTCTCCCGGCGACAGTCCGGCGGCAACGATATCGCCGCCGCCGAACAGGAGTTCGGGGTAGAGCTCGGCAAACGACGGCACCAGCACGAAACGCGGCTTGACGCCGATCGATTCGGCGAACCAGCTG
>JASJCI010000068.1 GCA_030066085.1 Gammaproteobacteria bacterium
GCGGCTCGACCGCGGGATCCAGAAAACCTTGGCTCATCACTGGACCCCGCGGTCGAGCCGCGGGGTGACAGGTGTTAACAGTGCTGTAAAAAATTATTCCGGACAGCAGTGCGCTTTCGCGGGAATGACGGTAAAGCGGTATGCACTGGATCTCGAATCGTTTTCGGCGAATTCTTGATCGGCGACAACCGGGATGCGCCGCGAAGCTGCAGAATGGTCGAGGTATAAATTCGGACTCGGAAGACTGAATTGACCACGAGTAAGGATCCATTGAGCGGGCAGGGGTATGACTACCCCGAAGAGGCGTAAGCGCGTGACGAAACTCTCCCCCGGGCATCGCCAGATGCTGGACGACATCGAGACCGGCGTGATGCTGACGCGCAGTCACACCGGTCGCGAACGGCTCGATCCGCGCACCCTCGAGGCCCTGCGCCAGGTGCCGCGGGAAAAGTTTGTCCCCGACAATATGCGTCACGCCGCCTTTCACGACGGCGCGCTGCCGGTCGGCCACGGCCAGACCATTTCGCAGCCCTACATGGTCGCGATCATGACCGACCTGCTCGACCTCGGCCCCGACAGCGTGGTACTCGAAATCGGCACCGGGACCGGCTACCAGGCGGCGGTGCTGTCCTGCATCGCGCACCGGGTCTACAGCATCGAACGCATCCCGGAACTCGCCGACAGCGCAGCCCGCCGGCTGACCAGGCTGGGTTACGACAATGTCGAGTTGCGTTGTGGCAACGGCTGCCTGGGGTGGCCGGAAAAGGCGCCCTTCGACGGCATAGTCGTCACCGCCGCGCCGGAGCGGGTGCCGCCGGCCCTGGTCGAGCAGTTGAAACCGGGTGGGCGGTTGGTGATACCCGTCGGCAAACGCTACAGCCACCAGGAACTGGAAGTGATCGACAAGGACGACAACGGTGACACCAGCACCACGAGCGTATTGGGCGTTGCGTTCGTGCCGTTGATCGACGACGCTTCGGCGGCGCCGCTGTGACACGCCCGTTGCGGGTAATGAGGCCTGAGTTGGTGGTCTTGCTATGTCATCCCGCGCCTTGATCCGATGCGTCGGACCGGCGGGATCCAAGTTTTCTGCGGGCTCTGTGGATCCCGCGACCTCCGCGGCCCGGTTAAACCGCGGGATGACGGACAGGGGCAGTGTCGGTTGCAAGGCCTGACCCGGTGGTCTTGCTATGTCATCCCGCGACTTGATCCGATGCGTCGGACCGGCGGGATCCAAGTTTATCTGCGGGCTCCGTGGATCCCGCGACCTCCGCGGCCCGGTTAAACCGCGGGATGACAGGAGGGGATGACAGGCCGGGATAATGGGAAGGGGCAGTGTCGGTGGTAAGGCCTGACCCGTTTGCCTCTCGGCAGGGTATAATTCGCCGGTACTCTGCTGGCACGAACCCGGGCCCTTAACGGCTGGAGGAAACGCAAAATGGTACCCGATCTGCGGCAGCGCAACTTTCTCAAGCTGCTCGATTTCGAAGGCGATGAAATCCGCTACCTGCTGGATCTCGCCGCGCGGCTGAAGGCTGAAAAAGCCGCCGGCGAGGAACAGCAGCGCCTGCTCGGCCGCAACATCGCGCTGATTTTCGAGAAGACCTCGACGCGTACGCGCTGCGCCTTCGAGGTCGCGGCCTTCGACCAGGGCGCGAACGTCACCTACCTCGGGCCCACCGGCAGCCAGATCGGGGTCAAGGAGTCGATGAAGGACACCGCGCGGGTGCTCGCGCGCATGTACGACGGCATCGAGTACCGCGGCTTCGAACAGGCGACGGTCGAGGAGCTGGGGCGCCATGGCGTGCCGGTGTGGAACGGGCTCACCAACGAGTATCACCCGACCCAGGTGCTGGCCGACTTGCTGACCATGCAGGAATTCTCCGAACTGCCGCTCGACGAGACGAGCTTTTGCTTCGTCGGCGACGGCCGCGGCAACATGGCCGATTCGCTGATGGTCGGCGCCGCCAGGATGGGCATGGATTTTCGCCTCGCCGCGCCGGCGGTGCTGCAACCGGATCCCGGGTTGATCGCCCGCTGTCGCAACATCGCGCAGGAGACCGGTGCGCGGCTCGAGATTACCGACGACCTCGGCATCGCGCTCAGGGGAGTCGATTTCGTCTACACCGACGTCTGGGTGTCGATGGGCGAACCGGAAGAGGCCTGGTCCGAGCGTATCGGGCTGCTGCGTCCCTACCAGGTCAACCGCGTCGCGCTCGAACTCACCGGCAACCCGGCGGTGAAATTCATGCACTGCCTGCCGGCGTTCCATAACCTCGACACCGAGATCGGCGAACGGATTTACCACCGCTACGGGCTCGAGGCGATGGAGGTGACCGAGGACGTGTTCGAATCCGACGCGTCGATCGTGTTCACCCAGGCCGAGAACCGCATGCACACGATCAAGGCCGTGCTCGTGGCCACGCTGGGCGACTGATGCGCGTCGTCGTCGCCCTCGGCGGTAACGCGCTGCTGCAGCGCGGCGAGGCGCTAACCGCCGACAACCAGCGGCGCAACGTGAGGACCGCGGCGGTCGCGCTGGCGCCGCTCGCGCGCGAACACGAGCTGGTGATCACCCACGGCAACGGCCCGCAGGTGGGCCTGCTGGCGCTGCAGGATGCCGCTTACCGTGAAGACGTGCATTACCCGCTCGATGTGCTCGGTGCCGAGTCCGAGGGTATGATCGGATATCTCATCGAACAGGAAATGAGTGGCCTTGCGGGCAGCAATCAGCGCTTCGCGACGCTGTTGACCCAGACCGAGGTAGATCCGCGCGACCCGGCTTTTCATAACCCGACTAAACCGATCGGCCCGCTTTACCGCGCCGCCGATGCGGAGCGCCTCGCAAGCACACGCGGCTGGAGCATCGCGCCGGACGGTAACGCGTTCCGGCGCGTGGTCCCGTCGCCGCGCCCGCTGCGCATCCTCGAACTTGGGGTCATCGAGCTACTGGTCGAAAACGGCGTGACCGTGATTTGCGCCGGCGGGGGCGGAATCCCGGTGGTCGGTCGCAACGATGGCCAGCTGTTCGGCATCGAGGCCGTGATCGACAAGGATGCAGCGAGCGCGCTGCTTGCACGCGAACTCGGTGCGCAGGCGCTGCTGATGCTGACCGACGTCAACGCCGTCTACCGGCACTGGGGGCAGTCGAATGCCGCCGCCATTCGGCGCAGTTCGATCCGGGAGATTCAGCGCTACGAGTTCGCGGCGGGCTCGATGGCGCCGAAGGTGGAAGCGGCCTGCGAATTCGCCGAGCGCACGGGCGGCATCGCCGGTATCGGGCGCTTGCAGGATGCCGAAGCGATTCTCGCCGGTGAGGCTGGCACCCTGATAACGGCCGACTCCGGCGACGACTAGCGGTCGAGCGGCCGTTGGTGCGAAACAATTTGGATCTGTCATAAACGTCATTGCGGACCCGAAGGGCCCGGGAATGGAGCGAAACCATCTCCCGCATTCAGCCAGGCGCAGGAGATTGCTTCGTCGGCTACCGCCTCCTCGCAATGACGCGGAGGCGCGGGCCGGCGCCCGGGAGTATCAGGCGCCGCGGACGTTGCTTTCGTAGATATCCATGACCGCTTTGAGTTCGCTGTAGACGAACTCTCGTTCAGGCGGGCTGAGCGCGGCCAGCTGTTGCGGCACTTCGCCCCTTTCCAGCGCGTAGAGCAGCTTGTTCACCGCGATACAGCCTTCGCCCGCCAGTTCCTCGATCTGGGCCTCGAGTTTTTGCTGGTCCAGGTCGCCGGGCGTGGCGGCGCAGACGGCGGTCGGGAAGGTTTCCGCGCCGATCCAGAAGTCCAGCCCCCGGTCGAGAAATTCCTGGTAGTTCAGGTAATGGGTGCCGTCGCAGGAAAAATTCAGCGACACCGCGCCCTTGACGAGATTTATCGAAGCATTGCGCAGGTAGATGGTTTCATCGGAGAAACGCAGCGCCTTGAGCTGCTGAAAAATCGGGGCAATTGCTGATTCAGGCACGGTATTGCGCTCGAAGTACGGACGCTGTGGATAAGCGAGGCAGATACTGGTGTCGGCCAGCTCGTCCATCGACAGCAGGCGGTAAACGTACGGATCGTCGATATGCCAGACGGTGGAGCGGCTGCCGGAAAAATGCAGGTGCACATGGAATACGCCATGGTCGATCAGCAGGGCTTCGTGCACGGAAAGCACGTGGTCGATTTTTTCGTCCATCAGGCTGGTGACGCGCTGCTGCTGAAACAGCCCGGAGCGAATCGCCGGGTCGCCCTTGATCTGGCGCCACTTGCTCGGCTCCTCGTAGAGTACTTCCGTGTGCGGCAGTTCACGCAGATCGAAATCCACGCCGAGAAAACCGATGCGCTTGCCGTCGGCATCGAGGATCGCCTGGATCGCCGTCAGTGACGGGCGCTTCTTGTTGCGACTGAGGTAGGCTTCGGACAAATCGAAGGCGAGCGATGGATCGTGCATCGACGCGAGCATGTAGGGACGCTCCGAGCGATCCCGCTGAAAAGCTTCCGTATCGGGGCCGTAACGGTTGACGGTAGAGCTGAGTTGCACCGCGGCGCTGTCGAGCACGTAGACATACTTGCAGTCATCGATCTGAACAAAAATTTCCTGCAGCCGGGCATCGAGCTTTTCCCGCTCCCCGAGGAATGGCGGAAGCTCGCTGGCGTGCCGCGCGAGTTCGGCCGCGAGCAGGTCGTGCAACACGGCGCGCTGAGCGGCAATCGAGCGCCTGAGACTGGTTGACATGACGTTGATCCGACACGTTGACGCCACCAGTCTATTGGATCCCGAATCGGCGGCCTATAGCCCTAAAGTTATGGTGACCGTTACCCTTGTTGCCAATTGAGGTAACTGTCACCATGATTCCGGCGGGTCAGCCGCCCGGCTGCTGCTGTTGCAGGAATGTGTCGACCAGGTTGCCGAGACCGGGCCCGCCGGCTTCGTCGAATTCGTAGAAAGCACGCACCACCGGCTGCTCGATGTCGATCAGCGCGGCGAGGTCGCAGGGTGTGGCCGAGACCACGACCTCGGCGTCGCAGGCGTTGATCGTGGCGCGCAGCGCTGCGAGCTGCGCGGGATGGTAACCGAGCGCCGGCAGTACCTTGCCGATGTGCGGGTACTTTTCATACACCGGCGCGATGTCGGCGTGCGCCGCGGCGCGCGGATCGACGATCTCGCCGGGCTCGACCGCGCTCGCGGCGACAAAACCGGCGCCGTAGGCCATGCCGCCGTGGGTGATCGTCGGTCCGTCCTCGACGATGAGCACGCGCTTGCCGCGCACGGCGCCGGGATCCTCCAGCCGGACGGGCGAGGTGCCGCGCACGATCGTGGCAGTCGGGTTGATCCGGCGCGCGCTGTCGGTCACCGCCTGGATATCGGCCTCCGCCGCCGAGTTAACCTTCGCCACCACGACGACGTCGGCCATGCGCAGCACCGTCTCGCCGGGATAGTGATCGGTTTCGTTGCCGGCGCGCAGCGGGTCGACCAGCACGATGTGCAGGTCGGGGCGAATGAAGGCAAAATCGTTGTTGCCGCCGTCCCACAGGATGACGTCGGCTTCCCCCTCGGCCTGTTTGACGATCTCGGCGTAATCGACACCCGCGTAGACCACCGAGCCCGCCGCCAGGTGCGGCTCGTATTCCTCGCGTTCCTCGACCGTGCAGTCGGCGGCGTCGAGGTCGGCGCGCGTCGCAAAGCGCTGCACCGCCTGCTTTGCGAGGTCGCCGTACGGCATCGGGTGACGAATCACCGCGACCCTGAGGCCCCTGGCGCGCAGCCGGCGCGCGAGCCAGCGCGTGGTTTGCGATTTGCCGCAGCCGGTGCGCACCGCGCACACCGCGATCACCGGTACGCGTGCCTTCAGCATGGTGCGATCGGGGCCGAGCAAAACGAAATCGGCGCCCGCGGCGAGCGCGACCGAGGCCGTCTGCATCACGTGAGCATGGCTGACGTCGCTGTAGGCGAATACCACCTGGCCGATGTGCTCGTCGCGGCAAAGATCGGCCAGGCCTGCCTCGTCAACGATCGGGATGCCGTCGGGATACGCGTCCCCGGCCAGCGCCGGCGGGTAGCGACGCCCGGCGATATCCGGAATCTGGCTCGCGGTAAACGCGACAACATGACTCGAAGGATCGTTGCGGTACACGACATTGAAGTTGTGAAAATCGCGCCCCGCCGCGCCCATGATGACGACGCGCGTGGGTTCCTGGTTGCCTGCCATGGTTGCACCCGCTCGTTAACTTCGAGACACGACGATACCATACCGGTGCGGCGGCGCTCGACTCTCGCCGATATTCGGCGACAGGCCGCGTTTTTTGCGTATGTAAAAAGGGTCTGTCTTCTTTGACGTAGCAGTTGCGCGCTGTTTTTCCAGTCGACGGCAGAGCGGCAAATCCTGTTTTTTTTGCTCCGGGTGAAGGATTGATCTGGACCCGGTTGTTTCCTATATGAAGGAAATGACCAGGGATATGGCGGCGCAGAAGATCACGGCATAAATCGCAAAGGTCGCGGATATTGCCAGCAGTGGCTTTGGTTCGAAAGGGAGCCGGGACAGGGGTCCCGTGATGGTTTTAACAACCCCTGGATAGGTCGCCGTCATCGTGACGAGAGCCACCCAGAACACCGGGAACGAACCAAGGATAACAGAGTACAGGTAGACCGCTGTCACGCTTTGCCACTTGATGGCGTACTCGAGCGTGTCTGGTATGACGCGAATCGCCAGGTCTGGATCGCCCTGGAATGCGCCATGTTTTACCGCGAAAACGAGGTACATGGCCGCCGTGAGAACGCAAAAGAGGATCGCTTTGCTCAATATGTCCGCCGCGAGCACGAGGACAAATCTTGCGAACGAACCCGCACTCATAAATCTGATGACATGCGGGTAGGCAAGGAACACGAAAAAGTTCACGAGGAACGTCACGACAAAGCCGCTGCCGAAAAACTGCTTGAGAAAACCCGCCGAGCCGACCACCGAGGACATGCCCGGTGTTTTGAACACGTAAACCGTCAGCAAGATCAGCATCGAACACAGGGTGAATGCGACTACATTCGTTGTGAAGCGCAGGAATCCGCTGCGACCCGGCGAAAAATACAGCTCGAGATGGTCCCGGATCTTTTTCGATATTCCTGGATTCGACGGTTCACTAGTGCTTCGTGGCATGGCGCCAGTTAGCATGACACCTCCAGCTGCACATATAAAGCCGCCCGTTTTCCAGAACGGAAAAGGGCGGAAAAGGGGACGGAGGGATTATTTTTTAATCCCTCCGTCCCCTTTTTTCCCTTTATTTCTGCAAAAGAAACAAATACACATTGAGTCACCGGACTGACCGCTGGCACAAATTGAATCGCCGATCGGCAGTTGGTAGCATCACCGGCAACCCGGGTGCCGAACGAGCGGCACCGTATCACTGCCGCGAGGACTATCATGTCATCGACTTTCGCACCGAGCATCCCCCGATTCGACTTCGACGATAATCCGGAAACGGCATCTACGCTGCCCGCGGCGACTTATTTCGATCCCGGCTGGTTCGAGCTGGAAAAGCAGCATATCTTTCGCCGCAGCTGGCGTTACGTCGGTCACGTCAATCAAATTCCACGCGGTGGCGACTACCTCACCGACTTTATCGTTGATCAACCCGTGCTGGTTTTGCGCTGCCGCGACGGCTCGATCAGGGCCTATCACAATGCCTGCAAGCATCGCGCGCACCTGCTCCTGACCGAGGCCCGCGGTTCGCTCAAGTCGAAGCTGATTACCTGTCCCTACCACGCCTGGGCCTACGACGAGGCGGGGTCGCTGCAAGCGGCGCCGCACTGCGAATCGATTCGCGGTTTCGAGCGGTTGCAAATCGCCCTCGATCCCGTGAAGGTCGAGATTATCCTGGGATTCATTTTCGTCACCGCGGATCCCGCTGCCGACAGCCTGCTGGCGCAAATCGAACCCGGTGTCGAGCGCCTTGCGCGGCATCTGCCGGGTCTGGAACAATATCGCCTCGCCGACACGGTGACTTTCGATATCGCGGCCAACTGGAAAAACGTCGGCGATAACCTGCTCGAGTGTTATCACTGTCATCCGGCGCACAGGGCCTTCGTCGACCTGGTCGACATGGATACCTACGTGGTCGAAACGACCGGCATCTGGTCCTGGCAGGGTGGCATTTGCCGTGCGCAAAACAGCGCCTACGCATTGCCCGAAGGCCTGTCCGATTTCGAGCGCGAATTCGTCACCTTTTACATCTGGCCGGACGTCGCCTTCACGCTGTTTCCCGGCAGCCGGGCAATTGCATCTTTCGTTTTCGGCGCCACCGCGGCCGAAACCACGCGCCAGGTTTTTTCCATCTATACGCCGGATGGCGAACTCGACGCCGTCACCGCGGATATTTGCAAATACTTCAGGGAGGTCCTGGGGCCGGAGGACGTATCGCTGGTGGAAAACGTGCAAAAAGGCCTGCACTCGATGTCATACAGCCGCGGGAGATTTTTTGTCGACCCGGAGCGCAGTTATTTTTCCGAGCATGCGGTGCATCAACTGCATCGGCTGGTATATCAGCACTTGCAGGCATCGATTCACGCCTGAAAATCCGGGAGTTACAGGGGCACAACCGCGGTGAACGCGTTGGGCCAATCAAAAGGAAAAAGGGGACGGAAGGATTAAAAAATAATCCCTCCGTCCCCTTTTTTGTCTCTTTTTTTTCACTTTTTTTCAATAAACCGTCGCTTTTCTTGCATGGTACAGGTCTCTTTCCAGGGCATTGGCTCCTCCAAGGCAGAACCAATGCATTGTCACCTGTTACCCATGTGCCCGGTTTGAAGTGTTACCTATGTGCCCGGTCAGTACCTCTGTACTCGTCATCCCCGCGAAAGCCTGCGCGGCTTTAGGCCCTTCGGGTCCCGGCGGGGATCTTGTGAAGCGTCCCGGGAGATCCCCGCTTTCGCGGGGATGACGGTAACTAATGGCAGGATGACGGTAGCTGGTGGCGGGATGACGGTAGCTGGTGGCGGGATGACGGTAGCTGGTGGCGGGATGACGGTAACTGGTGGCGGGATGACGGTAACTGGTGGCGGGGATGACGGAAGTAGAGGTCGGGATGACGGTAGTAAATTACTTCGAGACCCGGAGGACGGGAGCGCAGGCAAGCAGTCTCCCGCCTTTCCGGCAATGGTGTAATATCCACCCCATGAGTCCGAAACCCCGAATCGAACGCCTCACCGCCGCCCTCGGCGCCGAGGTTCACGGCATGCCGCTTGTTGACGTCGACGTCGACCAGGTCGAAACCATCAAGTCGCTGCTGCTCGAACACCAGGTCCTGTTCTTCCCCGGGCAGCACCTCGATATTGACACCCATGTCGCCCTCGGTGCCCACTTCGGTCCGCTCGACGCGCATCCCAATCTCGAAAACCCGTTCACGCAGCACCCGCAGGTGTTCGAGCTGGCCGCGAGCCACGGCGGCGTCGCCGACGAATGGCACAGCGACATTTCGTTCAGCGCCGAGCCGTCGATGATGTCGATCCTGAACATGATCGAATGCCCGGCGTTCGGCGGCGATACCATGTGGTCCAATACCGCGAATGCCTACGATGCGCTGTCCGCACCGCTGCGCGATCTCTGCGACGGTCTCACCGCGCTGCACGACGCGACGCCGCACGGCAAACCGGAAACGAACGCGATCCACCCGGTGGTGCGCACGCACCCGGAAACGGGGCGCAAGGCGCTGTTCGTCAACCAGCACTTCACCCGCCGCATCGTCGAGCTGAGCCACGAGGAAAGCGAACTGCTGCTCGGCTATCTCACGCGCTGGATCGCGCAGCCGCGCTTCTGCCTGCGCTACCACTGGCAAAAAGGCACGATCGCGATGTGGGACAACCGCTGCACGCAGCACTTCGTCGTCGGCGACTTCGACGGCCAGCGTATCATCCAGCGCGTCACGGTCATGGGCGACCACCCCGAGTCGGCGCAGGCGCCGCGCTGGGAACCCTACACGCGCCAGCAAGTGGTGGGCGCGACCAGCCGTTACGACCAGCAGTTGAACGAGGCGCTGGGACGCGAGGCGCGCACGCTGGAATCGAATCGGAGAGAGTAGGACTACCGGGCCAAATTATTCGGGGACGTACCCCATTGAAGTTCGAGATTCCCGCTTGCGCGCACTGCTGTCCGGAATAATTTTTTACAGCACTGTTAACACCTGTCACCCCGCGGCTCGACCGCGGGGTCCAGTGATGAGCCAAGGTTTTCTGGATCCCGCGGTCGAGCCG
>JASJCI010000039.1 GCA_030066085.1 Gammaproteobacteria bacterium
GGAGAGGTGTCCGAGTGGTTGAAGGAGCACGCCTGGAAAGTGTGTATACGTTAATAGCGTATCGAGGGTTCGACAAATCGCGTGAGCGATTTGGACCGCCGCAGGCGCCCCCGAAGGGGGTCGAAACGCGGGTCGCAACCGCGTTTCGAGTCAATCCCTCTCTCGTGCAAGAAATAGGTATTCGGGAGGGATGCAACAGAATGTAGAATGCGAATTGAATCGCAGTGCATTACCAAATCAGGAGAGGTGTCCGAGTGGTTGAAGGAGCACGCCTGGAAAGTGTGTATACGTTAATAGCGTATCGAGGGTTCGAATCCCTCTCTCTCCGCCAGATACAAAAAAAGCCCCCGCCAGGGGGCTTTTTTCGTATCTGGTTGAGCGGGAGGCTTTGGTGAGAACCCTGGCGCGTAGCGCCGGTTCGACAAATCGCGCCAGCGATTTGGACCGCCGCAGGCGCCCCGGAGGCCAGCGCAGCTGGCTGCAGGGGTCGAAACGCGGGCCGCACCGCGTTTCGAGTCTATCCCTCTCTCTCCGCCAGACACAAAAAAGCCCCGCTTGCCGGGGCTTTTTCATTACCGTTTGCTCCGCAGCTAGAATGCCGAACAACTCCAGCCGTAACCCTCGAGTTTTGCCGCCAGTCCATCGGCTTTTTGTTCGCAGTAGGCACCGTCGGTCCTGGCGGTCCACAAGACCGTGGAACCCTGGCCTTCGGAGTCCTTGTTGTAGACCACCGAGCAGGGAGCAGGATCGCCGCTTTCACGTTCGACACTGATCTCGCGAACCATGTTGGAATGTTCGCAGATCCATGATTCCGCGTGGGCAATGCCTGGTGCAAGCAAGAACGCTGCAATGACAGTCAGGACTGCACTGGTTAACTTTTGCATTGGTTTGATCCCCGTTTCGAGTATGGACAGGCCAGCAGGACCGGTTTCGGGCAATGGAAAGTGAAGCAAAACCGATCGTTTGCCTCTTCTGTTATAGCAGTCCTGTCGAACTCTGCAGGTTCACGTTCGCAAGCACGGGTTTTTTGCGCGTACATTACCTACAGGATTTCGCCCAGCCAGGCGCAGATTGCCTCGAGTCCCTCCACGTCGATCGCGCTGAAATCATCGGCTTGATCGCTGTCGATATCGAGCACGCCGATGATCTCTCCCGCCTTGAAAATCGGCACCACCACTTCCGAGCGCGAGGCGCTGGCGCAGGCGATGTGTCCCGGGAAGGCATCTACATCCGCTACCAGCTGGCTGCGGGCCTCCAGCCAGGCGGTGCCGCAGACACCGCGCCCCCTGGCGATACGCGTGCAGGCTATATCGCCCTGGAACGGACCGAGCACGAGTTCGTCGCCATCGACCAGGTAGAAACCGACCCAGAAAAAGCCGAAAGCCTGGCGGATAGCGGCCGCGACGTTGGCCAGGTTCGCGATACGGTCGGGTTCGCCCGCGGCAAGCGCGCGCAGCTGCGGCAGCAGCTCGGCGTAACGCGTCGCACGGTCGCTGTCGTAATTCAGTCGCAGTTCTTCCGCCATGAGGCCGGGACCAGTTGTCGATACCGACGGAATTATCGGCCAGTCCGGCCGTGGACGCAAAAGCGGGGACAGTAGCCGCGGCCGCGCGTATACTGCCGTAGCGCCGAACGAGAGACAGGCACCACCAATGAAGCTGATGCGCCATGGGCCCGCGGGACAGGAAATGCCGGGACTGATCGATGCGGCCGGGCGACCGCGCGACCTGAGCGAAGTCGTGGCCGATATCGATGCATCCTGCCTTGCGCAGGACCGGCTCGAACATCTGCGGGGGCTAGATCCGGAATTGCTGCCGGTGCTCGATCCCGCGGTGCGTCTCGGTCCTCCCGTAACGGGCGTCGGCAAGATCGTCTGTATCGGCCTCAACTACACCGACCACGCGCGCGAAGCCGGTATGCCGATCCCGGATGAGCCGATCGTGTTCCTGAAATCACCCACGTCGATCTCGGGGCCGACCGACCCGGTACTGTATCCGCCGGATGCGCGCAAACTCGACTGGGAAGTCGAGCTCGCTTTCGTGATCGGCCGGCAAGCGCGCCGCGTGGCGGTCGACGACGGCCTGGCCTGTGTCGCCGGCTACATGGCGCTCAACGATATCTCCGAGCGTGGATTTCAGCTCGAGCAGGGCGGGCAATGGGTCAAGGGCAAATCCTGCGACAGTTTTTGCCCGATCGGCCCCTGGCTGGTGACCGCCGACGAGGTGCCCGCGCCCGACGCGCTCGACCTGTGGCTCGAAGTCAACGGGCAACGCTACCAGCAGGGCAACACCGGCACGATGATTTTCGACATTGCTTTCCTGGTGTCCTACCTGTCGCGTTTCATGACGCTGCTACCGGGCGATATCGTCACTACCGGAACGCCGCCCGGGGTCGGCATGGGCATCAAGCCCGACCCGGTTTTTCTGCAGGTCGGCGATCAAATACGGCTCGGCGTCGAGGGTCTGGGCGAGCAGCGGCTGCGGGTCGTTGCCGACGAACGCGGCGGCGGCTGACCCGTTCGGCACGCTAGCCCGGGTTTTCGACTTCCTTCGGGATCACGACCGGTGAAACGCCCCACACGAGGATGGTTTCGTGCTCGGTCCGGTTGCGCGCATGGTGGGGAATATCAGCGCGGAAACTATAGCTGTCACCCGCGCGCAGGGTAATGGTTTCGTCACCGAGCGTCATTTCGAGCTCGCCCTTGACGATCACGCCGTGCTGTTCGCCATCGTGCTGGTGCACTGGTTCATCCGGTCGGTCCGCGCCCGGCGCATAGTGGGAAATACCCATGTAAAAGCGGCCACCGATCGAGCTAGACAACAGCGCGTCTGTATAGCCGATCTCTTCCGCGGACTGGTTGTAAAGCGTGTTGAGCCTGCGCCGGTTGTTGGCGCGCACGATGTAAGCGCGCTCGAGTGGGCCGGCACCTCTGCGGGTCGGAAAAAACCAGTGCACGTCCACCTGGAGCGCGTCGGCGACCGCCTGGATAGCGTCCACGGAGGGTTTACCGACGCCGCGCTCGATGGCGCTGATATAACTGACCGACACGCCCGAGGCCGCGCTCAACTGCTTGAGCGTCAGTTTGCGCGCCTTGCGTAACTGCTTGACCTCGATACCGAGCGGGTTGTGGCCTGATGGCGCGCCTTTCACCTTGCCCGCGCGCGTTGATTTGCCTTTTGCCGTCATGCTTTACAGCGTCCTCAATCCGCAAAATCTTGAACTAGTGTCGAAATAGTGTAATTATCGGGCAAAATTCTTCTGAAACCCTGATTTGGGCTCAATTTTATTGGAGTCCCGGTCACCCAGTCAAAGCGACTTATCGATAATCCCTGATAAAACACCGGAGGGGGAGTAAATGAAAGACAAGATCGAACCCGTAAAAACGCCGGGCGCGCTCGGTTTCGACGATCTGTGCGCGGCCGACCAGGCGCTGGTCGAAAAGACCATTGCCGACGGTTGTTCGCGGCGCGATGTCATGAAACTGATGGCGGTCACCGGGGTGACCCTGGCGACCGCGCAAAACCTGCTCGGCACCGGCGGCGAAGCCATGGCGATGACGCCGAAAAAAGGCGGTTCCATCCGCATGGCGTCGAGCCTGCACGGGCCGGACGACCAGCTCGATCCCGCGCTGTTCACGTCGACCATCGATTACACGCGCGGTCGCGCGACCTACAACAGCCTGGTGCAGCACGCCAACGACCTCACGCCGCAGCCCGAACTGGCCGAATCCTTCACGCCCAACAAGGACGCTACCGAGTGGACCTTCAAGCTGCGCAAGGACGTACGCTGGCACGACGGTTCGAAATTCACTCCCGAGGACGCGGTCTACAGCATGAATCGCCACCTCACCGAAGACTCGACCTCGGTCATCAAGGCGGTACTGTCATCGGTCAAGGAATGGAAGAAGACCGGCCCGAACGAAATCAAGGCGATCATGAATTCGCCGAACTCGGACTTGCCGACGCTGCTCGGCGTCTACCAGGCCAAGATAATCAAGGAAGGCAGCAAGGGCGACGGCATGGGTACGGGGCCCTACAAGATGGAATCCTTCGAGCCCGGGGTAAAGTCGATCCACTCGCGCAACGACGATTACTGGCGCGAGGGCGCCAACCTCGACTCGATCGAAATCACCGCGATCACCGACCCGGTAGCGCGTTCCAACGCGTTGATTTCAGGTGACATGCAGCTGGTCACGCAGGTAGATCCGAAAGCGATCCGCCAGGTGGAAGCTGCGCCGGGCGTGCGCGTGTCGTCGATTCCGGCCGGCACCTACATGGGGATTTGCTGCCTGACCAATACGGCGCCCGGCAACAATCCCGATTTCGTCAAGGGCATGCAGTACATCCAGGATCGCAAGCGCATCGTCAAGCGGATCCTCAAGGGTCACGGCACCCTGGGTAACGATCAGCCGATCAACGCCGCTTACGGCACCGATTTCTGCAGTGAGCTGCCGCAGCGCGAGTTCGATCCGGACAAGGCCAAGTTCCACTTCAAGAAATCGGGTGTCGACTCGGCCGAGGTGTACTCAGCGCCGGTGGTCGCCGGTATCGAGGAAGCCGTGCTGCTGGCACAGACCAACTGCGCCAAGATCGGCTTCGACCTCAAGGTCAAGAAGGTGCCCACCGATGGTTACTGGGGCGCGGTCTGGATGGTCGAGCCGGTCAACGTCGTGACCTGGAACATGCGCCCGACCGCCAACTCGATGATGGCTATCGGCTTCGCGCCGGGCGCGGCCTGGAACGACACCTACTGGAACAACCCGCGCATGGGCGAGCTGTTGACCAGGTCGTTGAGCGAAACGGATCCGGACAAGCGCCACGCGATGTACTGCGAAATGCAGACCTTGATCCACAACGAGTGCGGCATGGTCATTCCCGCGCACGTCAATATTCTCGACGGTGTCTCCGAACGCGTCCAGGGTCTGCCCACGGTGCCGCTGGGCCAGCTCGGCGCCTGCGAGTGGCCGGAATTCGCCTGGCTGAGTTCCTGAACGTCACTCCTCGGTTGGGGACCGGCATCCGCGGATGCCGGTCCCGCTTTTCTGCCTCGCCACCACCGGCCAGAACCCGACCTGCCTGCTGATGGACGGCAACACCGAGCGCTGCCAAGTCACCGAGATCGAGCACTGCTGGGTACCGATGCCCGACGGCGTGCGCCTGTCGGCGCGCCTGTGGCTGCCGACTCGGTCCCCGGCACCCGCCATCGTCGAATACATTCCCTACCGCAAGCGCGACATGGTGCGCGCGCGCGACGAACGTAACCACCCCGTGTTTGCCGCCAACGGATTTGCCTGTGTCCGCGTCGATATGCGTGGTTCCGGTGATTCCGAGGGCATCATGCGCGATATGTACGGCGACGAGGAGCTCGATGACGTTCGCCACGTGCTCGCGTGGATCGCGGCACAGGAATGGTGTAACGGCAGGATCGGCATGATGGGAACTTCCTGGGGTGGTACCAGCGCGCTGCAGGCCGCGGCGGCCGGCACCGGTTTGCTCAGTGCCGTGATTGCGGTCTGCGCGACCGATAACCGCTACGCAGACGATATTCACCACATGGGCGGTTGCCTGTTAACCGACTCGATCGAGTGGGGCGCAACGCTGCCGGCCATCCTGGCATTGCCACCGGCGCCCGCAAGCGATCCGGACGGCTGGCGCGAGCGCTGGCTCGAGCGGCTCGAGCAGATCGAGTTCCCGCTGTTTCACTGGATCGAGCACGAAACCCGCGATAGCTACTGGCGCCACGGCTCGGTCTGCGAAACGCCAGGAACATTCGACTGCCCGGTACTGGCTATCGGCGGCTGGGCCGATCGCTACAGCAACACGGTCATGAACCTGCTGACCGACAACCCCGCGATTGCCTGGGGCATCGTCGGTCCCTGGGGACATCATTATCCCGATCACGGTACCCCGGGCCCGGCGATCGGATTTCAGCAGGAAGCCCTGCGCTGGTGGGATCGCTGGCTGCGCGACACCGACAACGGCGTGGATACGGAGCCCAGGCTGCGGGTCTGGTGCGGTGATTTTCAGACCCCGGCTGACTTCATCGGCCAACGCAACGGCCGCTGGCTGGAGCTCGCACACTGGCCTCCGGAGGCGACCGGGTCGTCCGCGAGGCTCGAACTCAGGCCTGGTTCCGGCCTGACCCGGGTCGACCGTGGATACGTCGAACTGCCGGGTGATCTGAGGGTAGGCCTCGCGGCCGGCGACACCGGCTATTTCGGACGGCCCGGCGGACTGCCGCTGGAGCAAACCAGCGAGGATGCCCGATCCCTGGTGATCGACAGCGAGCCGCTGGAGACCGCGCGATGCCTGGTCGGTTGCGCGGTGATCGAGCTGCGGCTGCGGGTCGATCAGCTCCCGGCGCAGCTGGTAGTGCGAATCAACGACGTCGCGCCGGATGGCCAGGTCATGCGGGTGGTTTACCGCATCTCGAACCTGGCGCTGGACGTGGACGATCAACCTCTGGCCGAGGGCAGCGCGGCGGGCGAGCGTCGACTGCTTGTCCGGCTGCCGAACGCGGCCCACCGCTTCGCGCCCGGGCACCGGATTCGCGTCGCCCTGTCCTCGTCATACTGGCCGCTGGTCTGGCCGTCCGCGAGCAACCGGGGTTGCGAAGTCGACCCGGACTCGCTCGTGCTGCAGCTACCGCTCGTCGCCGATGGCCGCGAGCCGGACTCGTCACCGTTCGCCGATTCGGCGGTAGCGCCGCCGTTCGACGCGGTTAGCATCAACACCCGCATTCGCCGGGGTCTCGAGACCGAGGGACCCGTTATCGTCAACTGGTGGCAACAACCCCTGGCCATGACGGTGCATCCCGGCGCCGGGCTCGAGTTCGGCGCCGAGTCCAGCGCCGAGCATCGCATCGATGTCGACGATCCGCTGTCCGCCGACAGTCGTTTCGAACATCGGCTGGTGGCGCACTATGGCCAACGTCGATTCGAAACCCTTGGATGCGCGCGAGTGCGCGCCAGCCGGGAGTGTTTTTTCGTCACGGGCTCGTTGCGCGTGTTCGAAAAAGGCGAGTTGATCTTCAGCCGCGAATGGTCGCGCGATATCGCTCGCAGCTACGGCTAAATCGACTAAAAGACCCCGCCGAGGCGGGGTCATAACGAGAAGTCAGCGCATGCATCACTCGTGCCTCAGTGGCCGTCGTCGACCTCGCGGTTATCCTTGAAAGTCCGCCAGCCGCTGATCATCGTGCTGATCAGGCTTTGGCGCGACATGATGTCCTCGCGGATCGCGACGTACACGTGGGTAATAACGAACAACAGGATGAACCACATACCCAGGCGATGAAAGGTATGTACGTCCTGGCTCTGTCCGAACAGCGGTATGACCCAGGAACTGAACCAGGTGTATTGCCAGCTATCCATGCCCGTGCCCTCGCCGTAGAGTGCAAGACCGGTCACGATCATGAAAACCGTGCCCCACACCAGCATCACGTGCATCGTAATGACCGCGAGCGGGTTGTGGCCGGTGTACTTGCGCGGCTCCCTGGCAATGAAGGCATACCACTTGATTTCGTGCCGCACCCCGTCCCAGAAATCGGGATTAGTTATCGGTGGCAGGAAGATCTGGCGCGCGTGTTCATTGCCGACGAATGCCCAGTAGATGCGAAAGACGAAGCCGATCACGAAGATATAGCCGGCGGCAAAGTGAGCAAAACGGATGTATCCCATCAGGAAATGGTCACTGGCCTCGCCGCTTAGCGTCGGCAAAGGCGCACCGATGAAATAACCGGTCACGCACAGCACCAGCAGCGCAAATGCGTTGAACCAGTGCCACAGACGTAGCGGTGCCTCGTAGACGTAGACAGCCGGTTCGTTACGGATCGTGGTACCCATGGCAATTCCTCCTACGCCCCGATCGGGCTCGTGGTTACCGTCGCCAGTTCCTCGCCGTCCTCGGACATGACATGCGTCGAACAGGCCAGGCAGGGATCGAAGCTGTGGATGCTGCGCAGGATCTCGACCGGCTCGTCCGGCACCTCGATCCTGGTGTTCATCAGCGATGCCTCGAAGGCGCCGATGTTACCGGCCTCGTCGCGCGGCGATCCGTTCCAGGTGGTCGGTACCACGCACTGGTAGTTGTCGATACGCGTGTCCTTGATCTTGATCCAGTGACCCAGCGCGCCGCGCGGCGCTTCGGTGAAGCCGACCCCCTTGGCTTCCGCGGGCCAGTCGGCCGGATCCCACATTTCGCCGCTGTGCGTGCTGCTGTCGCCGTTGTTGATGTTGGTCATCATCTTGTCGAAGAAGTAGAGCTGCATATCGGCGGCCCACTGGGCTTCCAGCGCGCGTGCGGCGGTGCGGCCGAGGGTCGAGAACAGCGCGGTGACCGGCACATCGAGAGTTTTCAGCACCAGGTTGATCTGCTCGGTGATGACTTCGTGGCCCTGGGCGTAGCCGATGATGTAACGCGCCAGCGGGCCGACTTCCATCGCGTTGCCGCGCCAGCGCGGCGCCTTGATCCACGAGTAGCTCGCGCCCTCGTCGAGTTCCTCGATGTTTTGCGGGCTGCCCTTGGCGCTGTCGACGTTGAAATCGGGATCGGTCACGCCGTCCCAGGGGTGCAGGCCCTTGACCCCGTCCGGGTACTTGTACCAGGAGTGGGGCACAAATTCCTGCACCTGTTCGGGGTCGGTGAGATCGATTTCATGCACCACGGACAGGTCGCCGTTGATGATCGCGCCGCGCGGCATCATCAGGTTGGCCGCGGAGTAGTCGTTGGCCTTGTCCGGGATATCGCCGTAGGACATGACGTTCTGACTCGACAGGCCGCCGCCGTAGAGCCAGCCCTTGTAGAACTGGCCGATGGCGAGAATGTCGGGGATCAGCACGTTGTCGATGAAGGTCTTGGTGTCCTGCAGGATCTGGTGAACCTGGTTGAGATTCACCTTGTTGAGTGCACCAACCGCGCCGGTATCGCTGAGATTGATCGGGCAGGGCACACCACCGACGGTCCAGTTGGGATGCGTGTCCTTGCCGCCGAAGATCGTGCGCGTCTTCATGATTTCCTTCTGGAAATCGAGCGCCTCGAGATAATGTGTCACCGCCATCAGGTCGGCTTCCGGCGGCAGCAGGTAGGCCGGGTTGGTCCAGTAACCGTTGCGGAACGGACCGAGCTGGCCGGATTCGACAAACTTTTTCAGTCGATTCTGGATGTCGCGGAAATAACCCGGTGAAGATTTCGGGTGATTCGGCGATACCTGCATCTGCAGCGCCGACGTCGCCCTCGGATCGGCCTTGAGCGCGTTGACCGGGTTGACCCAGTCGAGTGCATGCAGGTGGTAGAAATGCACGAGGTGATCGTGCACCTGCAGCGACAGCTGCATGATGTTGCGAATCGAGTTGGCGTTTTCCGGGATATTGATACCGAGTGCGTCCTCGACCGCGCGCACCGAGGTCAGCGCGTGCGTGCCGGTGCAGACGCCGCAGATGCGCTGCACGAAGGCCCAGGCATCGCGCGGATCGCGACCTTTGAGGATGACTTCGAGACCGCGCCAGATCGTGCCGCTGGAGACCGCGTTGGTGATCACGTTGTTCGAGTCGATGTTGACCTCGGCGCGCATGTGACCCTCGATCCGGGTGACCGGATCGACGACGATGCGCTGCCCGGACTTGTCCAGCTTGAAACCGTTGGGTGTCGTGACAGTGCTCATTATTCCTGGTCTCCTTTCTGTTGCGTTCTCTTAAGCGCCGATACCGCGGCGTGCGCGGCGACCGCACCGCCGACGATGGCGGCCGCGGTGCCGCCGACCGTGTCGGCATTGGCTTCGACACCGAATTGCGGGATGTTGGTGAGGCGGTCGTAAAAGCCGCCCTTGTCCCAGAAGCCGTCCTCGGAGCAGCCGATGCAGGGGTGGCCGGACTGGATCGGGAACGACAGGCCGCCGTTCCAGCGTACCGTCGAGCAGGCGTTGTAGGTGGTCGGGCCCTTGCAGCCCATCTTGTACAGGCAGTAACCCTGGCGCGCGCCCTCGTCATCCCAGGCCTCGACGAATTGACCGGCGTCAAAGTGGGGCCGCCGGTAGCACTTATCATGAATCCGCTGGCTGTAGAACATCTTGGGCCGTCCCTGCCGGTCGAGTTCGGGCAGACGGTCGAAGGTGACGAGATAAGTGACTACCGCGGTCATGACTTCCGCGATCGGGGGACAACCCGGTACCTTGATGATGGGTGCATTGCCGATGCCGGGCACCTTGTGAATCGGTGTTGCACCGGTCGGATTGGGCGCCGCTGCCTGAACGCAGCCCCAGGAGGCACAGGAGCCCCAGGAGATAATGGCCTTGGCGTCTTTCGCCGCCATGCGGAGCTGTTCGGTGTAGGGTCGGCCCGCAACCACGCAGGACATACCGCCGGTGACGTCCTGCTCGAGACCGGGATTACCCTCGCAGGCGAGGATGTATTCACCCTTGTGCTCGGCGATGACTTCTTCGACGATGGCTTCGGCCTGGTGACCCGCCGCCGCCATGATGACGGAGTCATAGTCGAGCGAAATCATCGACAGGATGACATCTTTAGCCAGCGGATGACCGGAGCGGAGGAATGATTCGGAGCAACAGGTGCATTCGAGACCGTGCAGCCAAAGTACCGGGATTCGGGGCTTGGTTTCCATCGCGTGGGCTATCTTGCTTGCGTACAGGGGACTCAGGCCCATCGCCGCAGCCGTCAGGCTGCAGAATTTCAGGAAACTGCGCCGGGTTATCCCCTGTCGGCGCATCACATCGTAAAAGGTTTCTTTCATCAGGCTCCCCCTGTTGGAAGGTTGTTTACCGGAACAGTTGTGCAGGGTTGGTGCCAGTTTTTATTAATCCATTTAAAAACAATGGTTTATCTGATTTTGCCGCAATTGATCCAGGTCAAGAGCCGGTAATTAAAATTACATAAGATTCAAAAATCGATTAATTAATTACCAGCAGATCTCAACTGCAAAAACAAAAAACGTAAAAAAAGTTTACAAAATAATTCAAACATGTAACTATTTTTTCCACTAATATTCCGGAATCACGCTCATGACGCCCAAAATCCTCATTCTCGGTATCGGTAACATCCTCTGGGCGGACGAAGGTTTCGGGGTTCGCGCCGTCGAGCATCTCGATCGCCACTTTCAGTTTGACGACTCGGTTACCTTGATGGACGGGGGGACCCAGGGCATCTATCTCGCGCACCATGTGCAGCAGGCCGACATCCTGGTGGTGTTCGATGCGATCGATTACGGCCTGGAGCCAGGCACGATCAAGTTGATCGAGGGGGACGACGTGCCCAAATTCATGGGCGCCAAGAAAATGAGTCTGCACCAGACGGGTTTCCAGGAAGTACTGGCGATGGCCGAAATGCTCGGGGATTACCCGGACCACCTGCTGCTGGTCGGAGTGCAGCCGGTGCAACTCGAAGACTACGGCGGCAGCCTGCGCGAAAAAACGCGCGCGCGGATCGAGCCGGCCATTACCCTGGCCCTGAACTGGCTTGCCCGGTTCGAAGTGCATGGCGAACGCCGCGAGCAGGCGCGAGACGCCAGCGAATCCCTGGCCGGCGCCGAAATCGAAATGATGGCCTACGAAAACCAGCGGCCGTCGGCGGCCGAGGCCAGTCGCGTCGGCGATGACCGGGTATTGCGCGACCGCAATTTTCACCTGTCGAATCGCACCCATCCGGTCGATCCGGGGTCGAAAATCGCCTGCGACGTCGATCACCGCGGTAAGTACTGATGTGTATCGGTGTCCCGATGCAGATTGTCGAACCCGGGTTCGGGTTTGCGCGTTGTGAAGGTCTCGGGATGTCGCGCATGATCAATACGCTGCTGGTCGGCGATCAGCCGGCCGGTACCTGGTTACTGGTTTTTCTCGACAGTGCGCGGGAGATAATCAGCGCCGCGGATGCCGAGCGCATCGGCGATGCGGTGCGCGCACTCGACCTGGTCATGTCCGATCCGGATGCCGCCGGTGTCGATCCGCTGGCGCGCGACAGTATCGATGCCCTGTTTGCCGACCTGGTCGACCGGGAACCGCAAAAACCCCCATCGCTGCTCGAGCTCGAGCGGCGCCAGAACCAACCCGACGGAGATTAGAATGTCATCGCCATTGCTCGACAAGATGCTTACGCAGTACCAGTACCCGCTGCTGGACGAAGACACGATCGATGCGTTCCTCGCTGCCCAGGATGAATGCGTGCTGTTTTTTACCGAGGATCCGCAGCGCTTTCCCGAAACCAATGACGTCGTCATGATCCTGCCGGAGCTGGTGAAGGAATACGGCGGTCGTTTCAGTGTCGGTGTAATCAGCCAGAAATCGCAGCGCAAGCTGCAGGCGCGTTACGGTTTTCGCGAATGGCCGACGCTGGTATTCCTGCGCCAGGGTCAATTTCTCGGCAGCATCAGCCGGGTGCAGGACTGGGTCGACTACATCATCAGGATCAACGACCTGCTGAGCTCGGAAGGGCGACCCGAGCCCGGCTTCGACATACCGATCGAAGTCGAGAATTCGACGCGCTGCAGCGCCTGACAATCGAAGGAGTGAGGCATGAAATCAATCGAAATCCCGATCGTAACCGGACCCGGTTCACAACCCGCTGAGCGTGACGGCGCGGAAATGGAGTTCATGCAGTTGCCGTCGGGCATGAGTACCTACAGTGCGCCGATAGTGCCCGAGGCAGAGGACACCGAAGGCCTCGAGGCGGCCCTGGAATTGACCGAAACCCTGCTTGACCAGCTGCGGTCATACCGGCTCGGCGACGACAATGCGCAACTGATTCTCGATCAACTGGACGATGCGAACCGGGAGTTTTTCGACCAGTTGCTGGGCGAAGGCGAAGTCAGTGTGCAGTGCAACCAGCCCTTTCATGCCGTCATCCAGGAATCGGTGCTGGCGGGTGTATGGCGCGTGCGTTATCTCGATTCCGAGGATCGTGTGGTTCACGACGTGATCGAAATAGGCGATATCCCTGCACTGGTCAAACAGGACTGTTTCAACGACGCCGAAACGGCCTTCGACCCGAGCGGACTCGAGATTCCGGAGACGGTCTACAATGCCGCGCCGCTGCTGACCGAAATCGCCGACAAGCTGACGCAGTTCACGCCAGGGGATGACGTGCACGTGATCAACCTGTCGCTGTTACCGCATACCGAGGAAGACCTGCAGTTCATGAGCGACCGGCTCGGTATCGGGCCGATCGTGGTACTGTCACGCGGTTACGGCAACTGTCGTATCAGTGCCACCAACACGCGTTACGTCTGGTGGGTGCAGTATTTCAACTCGCAGGAAACGCTGATTCTGAACACCCTCGAGATCAGCCCGGTGCCCGATGTGGCCTGTGCATCGCAGGAAGACATCATTGAGAGCGCCGAACGGCTGGACGAAATCCTGTCGATTTACCGGTAACGCCATCGTGAACCATCGCCCGCAAGATCAATTTCTGCCCGGTTCCTTTGGCGGCGACATCGACAAGCTCGCCGACGATACCCGCCTCGAATGCAAGATCTGCTGGTATGTCTACGATCCGGCGCTGGGCGACGACTACTGGCAGATTCCACCCGGCACGCCGTTTGCGCAACTGCCCGATCACTGGAGCTGCCCTGAATGTGACGGCCGCCGCCAGGATTTCATGGTGCTCGACCCGTGACGGATACCACGCTCGCCGGCCTGGCCGAACGCCTGCAATCCCTGTATGCGCGGATCGAGCGCGAACGTATGGCGGACGTGCCGATTCTGAATCCCGCGATCGGCATCCACGCGATCGGTTTTCAGCGCTGGCAGCAGGGTTATCTCGGCGTCATGGTGACGCCCTGGTTCATGAACCTGATGTTGCTGCCGGGCGACGACGAAAACTGGGACGATTTGCCGGTGTTGAGCCAGTCGACCCATGTTTTTCCGTCCGGTCGTTACGAGTTTACCGTGGGGCACGAAGCCGACCTCGGCAAGTACCGGATGTGTTCGCTGTTTTCGCCGATGTTCGAGTTTGCCGATGATGCGGCCGCGGTCGAAACCGCGGGCGCGGTCATCGCGGCGCTGATGGCCGAGGAAAATCGTGACGCAGGCGATATCTCGATGAAGGAGATGAATCAAATCTGGCGCGGTGAGCGACCGCATCCCGGCGACGACGATTTATCGGCCGACGAGATCAACATCGATCGGACGGAAATCGGCGAGAGCGAGGCTGTCGGCGGTCTCGGCGAGCGCCTGGAAAAACCGCTGAGCCGGCGCCAGCTGCTGCGCGCCAGCCTGTTACAGGAGGACGGCGAGCGGTGAACCCGGTCGAGGGCCGTATCGATATCGATCTTCACCCGGCGCCGGGTGAGGCCACGCGCGTGGACGTCGAATCGAGCCGGCCGCTGCAGGCCTGCCGGGTCATGATCGGCAAAGCCCCCGACGAAGTGCTGTCGCTCCTGCCCCTGATGTTCAACGTCTGCGGCGTGGCGCAGGCGCGCGCAACACTCGCCGCGATCCAGCGAGAACTCGGTGTCACGGTTCGGCAGGGCGATGAAGCGGCACGCGACCTGCTGGTTGCGGTGGAAACCGCGCGCGAACATCTGCTGCGCATTTTCCTGGACTGGCCGCGCCTGTTCGAGCTGGATTTCGACAATCGCGTGCTACCCCGGATCAGTCATCTGAATTCCGATTTCGCGGCCTGCCTGTTTCGCGGCGGCAACGGCTTTGCGCTGCATAGCACAAGCGAACCCGACCAGGCCGGCCTGGCGCAACAGTGCGATCGACTCGAGGCGATTCTACAGGAGTCCGTGTTCGGCGTGCCCTGCGATGAATGGCTGGCGCTACGCGGTATCACCGAACTCGAGTCCTGGCTGGACCACGATCACAGCGTGGCCGCCCGGGCGACGGCCCAGATTCATCGTCGCGGCTGGAGCGAGCTGGCGCAGACAAGCTGTGCCGATCTGCCCGAACTGTCAGCGCAGGATCTGCTGGCGCGTTTCAGCGACGAGTCGGTCGACCGGTTCGTCGCGTTACCGCAATGGGACGGGCAGTGTTACGAGACTACCCCGCTGTCGCGTCAGCGATGCCACCCGCTGGTGTTATCCCTTGGCGACGATCTTGGCAGCGGATTGCTGGTGCGCTGGGTGGCACGGCTGGTGGAGCTCGCGACGATACCCGGGCGGATTGCAAACCTCGGCCAGGCACTGGTCGAGGATGACCAGGTCGACGTGGAAATGCCCGTCGACACCGTTGGTATCGCGCAGGTCGAGGCCGCGCGCGGGCGCCTGGTGCATCGTGTCAGTATCGACGACGGTGTTGTCGCCGATTACCGGATCCTCGCGCCTACCGAGTGGAACTTCCATCCGGACGGCATTATCGGCGAGGGTCTCGCGCAATTGACCGAGCGCAAGTCGATCGACGTCTGTGCGCGCACCGTCATCAACGCCATAGACCCCTGCGTCGGTTATCACCTGAGGGTGCACTGATGCACGAAATGTCGTTGTGCGAGGGTATACTGCAGGTGCTCGAAGACGAGGCTGGCAAACAGGGTTTCAGCGAAGTCAGGCAGGTCTGGCTCGAGATCGGGCGGCTCGCCGGGGTCGAACTGGACGCCCTGCGTTTCAGCTTTGACGTCGTTGTACGTGACACGCTGGCCGACGGCGCGAAGCTCAGCATCATCGATGTACCGGGCGTGGCCTGGTGCCTGCAGTGCGCCGAGTCGGTGCCGGTCGAGCAGCGTTTCGACGCCTGCCCGCAATGCGGCAGTTACCAGTTGCAGGTGACCGGCGGCGATGAAATGCGAATCAAGGAACTGGAGGTGAACTAATGTGTACCGTCTGTGGCTGCGGTGAAGGCGAAACCCGGATCGAGGGTCACGATCATGCGCACGATCACGCGCATACTCACGATCATCACCACGATCACCATCACCATCATCATGATCACGCGCATGACCACCACGGTCATGGCCACGATCATCACGATTACGGGCAGGGCCCGGCGCGCGCGCATGCGCCCGGTATGAGCCAGGCGCGCATGGTGCAGATCGAACAGGACATTCTCGGCAAGAACAACCAGTATGCCGAGGCCAATCGACGCCTGTTCGGCGAACGCGGCATGCTGGTGCTGAACCTGGTATCGAGCCCGGGCTCGGGCAAGACCACGCTGCTGACGCGCAGCCTGGAGGACCTGCAGGCCGACATGTCACTGGCGGTCATCGAGGGTGACCAGCAAACCAGTAACGATGCCGAGCGCATCCGCGCCACCGGGGTGCCGGCGCTGCAGATCAACACCGGCAAGGGCTGTCACCTCGATGCGCACCAGGTCGGCCACGCGCTCGAACACCTGGATCCGGCGGAGCGCTCGGTGCTGTTTATCGAAAACGTCGGTAACCTGGTCTGTCCGGCGGCTTTCGATCTCGGCGAAGCGCACAAGGTCGCCATCCTGTCGGTGACCGAGGGCGAGGACAAGCCGATCAAGTATCCCGATATGTTCGATGCCGCCGACCTGCTGCTGCTGAACAAGATCGACCTGTTGCCTTACCTGCAGTTCGACGTCGATAAATGCATCGACTACGCGCGCCGGGTCAATCCGGGTATCCAGGTACTGCAGGTGTCGGCGACCAGTGGCGAAGGTATGGCCGACTGGTACCAGTGGATCCGGCTCGCACACCAGACCCGGCTGGTCGGTTTCCGTTCCGCCAGCGCGGTTGCAGAGCGGCAGGTGAACCCGTGAGCGACCCCAAACCCAGCATCCTGGTCGTCGACGACGAGCAGCGTTCGCTGGAATCGATCGAGCGCATCCTCGGCGACCGTTTCGACGTCTTCACCGCCAACAACACCGACGACGCGATGCAAATCCTGCAGGAGCAGTGGGTGCAGGTGTTGCTCTGCGATCAGCGCATGCCGGACATGACCGGCGTCGAGTTCTCGGAAAAAGTACGCGACGAATATCCCGACGTGATTCGCATGATCATTTCCGGCTACACCGAGGCGGGTGACATCATCGATGCGGTCAACAAGGGTGGTATCTACCAGTACATCACCAAGCCCTGGCACCCGGACGAACTGATCCTGAAACTCGACAACGCGGTCAAGCTGTTCCGCCTGCAGCGCGAGAACGAACAGCTCGCGGTCGAACTCAAGCTCAAGCCGGATACGATCGAGCAGGCGATGATCGAAAAGCGCCGCGTACTCAAGGCCCGCTACAACTGGGACCAGGGTATCGTGCGCAGCCCGGAAAGCCCGATGAACAACGTCTGCGACCTGATCCGCAACGTCGCGCCGTTCGACGTCAACGTGTTGCTCAGCGGCGAATCCGGCACCGGCAAGGAACTGTGCGCGCGCGCGCTGCATTACAACAGCCTGCGGCAGGACAAGCCTTTTATCGCGGAAAACTGCGGTGCGCTGCCGGACGAATTGCTCGAAAGCGAACTCTTCGGCCACAAGCGCGGCGCGTTTACCAGCGCGGTGGAAGACCACGTCGGCCTGTTCGAGCGCGCCGACGGCGGCACCATTTTCCTCGACGAGATCGGCGAAACCTCGGCCGCGTTCCAGGTCAAGCTGCTGCGCGTGTTGCAGGAGGGTGAAATCCGCCCTGTCGGCAGCAACCAGCGCCGCCCGATCAGCGTGCGCGTCATCGCCGCCACCAACCGCGACCTCGAGGAAGACGTGCGCCAGGGCAAGTTTCGCATGGACCTGTTTTACCGGCTTGCCACCTTTGAAATCGCGGTACCGCCGCTGCGGGAGCGCAAGCAGGATATCGTGCCGCTGGCGATTGCGATCCTGAACCAGACGATGGAGCAACTGGGCAAGCGCGTGAAGGGCATCAGCGACGAAGCACTCAAGTGTTTCGAGGCCTATCGCTGGCCCGGCAACGTGCGCGAAATGCAAAACGAAATCAAGCGCATGCTGGTGCTGGCCAAGGACGACTATCTCGGCTCCGACCTGGTGACGCCGCAGATCCTGCACGCGACGCCGGAGGAATCGGCGGCCGACATGGAGCTGCTGACCGGTATCGACGGCACCCTGAAAGAGCGCATCGAAGCGCTGGAAGCGCGCATACTGAAGGAGACGCTGATGCGCCACCGCTGGAACAAGACGCAAACCGCGCTCGAGCTCGGACTGTCGCGCGTTGGCCTGCGTAACAAGATGGAACGTTACGGCCTGAAACGCAACGGCAAGGTCGAAAAGATCACCGAGGTCGCATGAGCGAAGCGCGCGTCCACACCCGCTCGCGCCTGCTCGACCAGGCGGGCCTGTCACCGGAACTGGAGGAAGAGGCACGTCGCGCGGACGACCAGGCCTGGATCGACGTCATCCAGCGTATGGACAGCATTTATACCGA
Source organism: Gammaproteobacteria bacterium (assembly GCA_030066085.1). Taxonomy (GTDB): domain Bacteria; phylum Pseudomonadota; class Gammaproteobacteria. Next base: position 18,271 of record JASJCI010000039.1, read on the forward strand.
CCTGGTGCACTACCAGGTCGAGCTGGAAGAAAAAAACAGCGAACTCGAGGACGCGCAGCGTTTCATCCAGAGCGTGATCTCGTCGATGACCGAGGTACTGATCGTGTGCGACGTCAGCGGTCGAATCCAGCAGGTCAACCAGGCCCTGCTCGATCACATCGGCGTCACGGCCGAGGCATTGATCGGCGAATCACTGACGATGTTGTTCAGCAAAAAGGACCTGTCCAAGGTAGCCGACTTTCCGCAGCATATTCGCGCCGGTTCGCTGATCGAGTGCGAGGTCGACCTGGTAGACAGCAAGCGGCAACTGGTGCCGATGGCGCTGAACTGCAGCGCGCGATTCGATCACGATAATCTGCCCTCGGGACTGGTGATCACCGGCCGCCCGCTGGGTGAACTGCGACGTGCCTACAGCGATTTACATCGCGCGCACGAGGACCTGAAGGCGGCGCAGCAGCACCTGGTCCAGTCCGAGAAGCTTGCCAGTCTCGGTCGCCTGGTGGCCGGTGTTGCGCATGAACTGAACAACCCGATCAGCTTCCTGTTCGCCAACATGCACGCGCTGTCGGGTTATCGCGACAAGCTGGCAACCTACCTCGACGCGATCCACGCCGATGTCGAGCACGACGAGCGCGAGCGGCTGCGCGCGGAGCTGCGTATCGATCACCTGCTGCAGGATATAGCGCCACTGCTCGAGGGTTCGATGGAAGGCGCGGAACGGGTCAGCGAAATCGTGCAGAACCTGCGCCGTTTCGCCACCCCGCAACAGGGGGAGCAGGTCGATTTCGACCTGGTGAGCGTGGTCGACCGGGCGATCAACTGGGTGTTGAAAGCGGCGTCGGTCAAACCCGAGGTCGTCACCCACTTCCCCGAGTCGCTGGTGTTGTGCAACAGCGAAGGTCACGTGCATCAAATCCTCGTCAACCTGCTGCAAAACGCGCTCGACGCGATGGCGCTGATCGATCGACCCAGGCTCGAGATCACGATCGAGGCCGGGGCCGAGTTTGCGCGCGTGCGCGTACGCGATTTTGGTCACGGTATCAACGATGCCGATTTGCTGCGCCTGTTCGATCCGTTTTTTACCACCAAGGCCGTGGGCACCGGCACCGGGCTCGGTCTGTATATCAGCTACGGTCTTGCGACCGAACAGTGCCGCGGTAACCTGGAGGCGCGCAGTTTCGGCAGCGACGGTGCCGAATTCGCGCTCAGCCTGCCGCTCGGAGGGGAGCAATGAGCGAATTCAACCTGCTCTGGCTGCAATCCGGCGGCTGCGGCGGCTGCAGCATGTCGGTGCTGAACGCCGAAGCGCCGGACTTTTATCGCAGCCTGTCGCGAAACGGCATCAACCTGTTGTGGCATCCGTCCTTCAGCGAGGCCAGCGGACGCGAATTTCTCGACCTGATCCAGCGCATCGAGGACGGTGAAATCCGGCTCGATGCCCTGTGCCTCGAGGGCTCGGTGATGATGGGACCACGCGGCAGCGGGCGGTTTCACCTGCTCGCCGGCAGCCGCCGACCGATGTTCGACGTGATTCGCGCGCTTGCCGGGCAGGCGCGGTTTACCGTCGCCATCGGCAGTTGCGCGGCGTTCGGCGGCATTACCATGGCAGGGCCGAATCCGGGCGAGGCAATCGGCCTGCAGTACGAGGGCAAACAGGCCGGTGGTCTGCTCGGCAGCGAGTGGCGCAGTGCCGGCGATTTGCCGGTGATCAATATCGCGGGCTGCCCGACCCATCCGAACTGGGTGATCGATACGCTGGTGCAGCTGGCCGCCGGTGAACTGGGTCAACGTCAGCTCGATAGCAATCATCGACCCCGCAGCTACACCGATCACCTGGTACACCACGGCTGCCCGCGCAACGAGTATTACGAATTCAAGGCCAGTGCCGAAAAGCCCTCCGACCAGGGTTGCATGATGGAGCATCTCGGCTGTCTCGGCACGCAGGCGCGCGCCGACTGCAATACGCGCCTGTGGAACGGCAGCGGTTCATGCCTGCGCGGCGGTTACGCCTGCATCAACTGCACCGCGCCCGAGTTCGAGGAACCCGGACACTGCTTTACCGAAACGCCCAAGATCGCCGGTATCCCGATCGGCCTGCCGACCGATATGCCGAAGGCCTGGTTCGTGGCGCTCGCTTCGCTGGCCAAGGCCGCTACGCCGAAACGCCTGCGGGTCAACGCCAGTACCGATCGCATCCGGATATCGCCGGGACAACACGACGAGCGGGACGACTGACGTGGGCGAGGGCAAGCGTATCCTGGGACCTTTCAACCGGGTCGAGGGCGACCTCGAAGTCACGGTCGAGTGCAGCGACGGCCGGGTTAGCCAGGCCTGGGTGAATTCGCCGCTATATCGCGGCTACGAGCAGATTCTGCAGGGCAAGGATCCGCGCGATGCACTGGTGTATACCCCGCGCATCTGCGGCATTTGCTCGGTATCGCAGTCGGTGGCCGCTGCCCGCGCGCTGGCCGCGGCACAGGGCATCGAGCCGACCGCCAACGGCAGCCTGTGTACCAACCTGATCCTGGCGGCGGAAAACCTGGCCGATCATCTCACGCATTTCTACCTGTTCTTCATGCCTGACTTTGCCCGCGAACAGTACGCCGGGCGTGACTGGTACGACGCGGTGGCGCGGCGATTCAGGGCACAGACCGGCGAGGTTGCCCGCCAGGTATTGCCCGCGCGCGCCGATTTTCTGCACCTGACCGGTATTCTTGCCGGCAAGTGGCCGCATTCGCTGGCGCTGCAGCCGGGCGGCAGCACGCGTCCGATCGCGGCCCACGAGCGCGTCAAGCTGGCCAATACGATCGACGATTTTCGCGAATTCCTCGAACAGGTACTGTTCGATGCCGCGCTCGAAGAGGTGACAACCATCAACGACCAGGATGCGCTGCTGACATTTTGTCAGTCCCGCGCCAGCGGCGATTTTGCGCAGTTCGTGCGCATCGCGCAGGATCTCGAGCTCGCCGGGATCGGTCGCGCCGCGGATGCTTTCCTGAGCTACGGTGCCTATACCGGCAACGATTCGCCGCTGTTTCGCGCGGGTCGCTGGGCGGGTGCGGAGCTGGTCTTCGATGCGGCCGACATTTCGGAGGACATCAGCCACAGCTGGCTCGACGGCCAGCGGGAGCCCGCGCACCCCTGGGACGGCAGCACGATACCGGTGGATGACGAAGCGGCCGGCTACAGCTGGTGCAAGGCGCCGCGTATCGATGGTCACGTGGTCGAGGTGGGCGCGCTGGCGCGCCAGGTGGTCGACGGTCAACCGCTGATCCGCGACCTGGTTGCGCGTAATGGCGGCAATGTATTCAGTCGCGTGGTCGCGCGTTTGCTGGAACTCGCGCGCGTGGTGCCGGCGATGCAGTCGTGGGTGCGGCAAATCGAGCCGTCGCAGAGTTTTTGCGAACATGCCGCTGTGCCCGACGAGGGGCAGGGGGCGGGCCTGGTCGAGGCAGCGCGCGGCAGCCTTGGACACTGGCTGCGGATTCGCAACGGTCGTATTCTCAATTACCAGATCGTGGCACCGACCACGTGGAATTTTTCACCGCGCGATCGCGACGCGGTGCCGGGTGCGCTGGAGCAGGCGCTGGTCGGTACCGAGGTGGGTGATTCGGTCGAGGACAGCGTCGCGATACAGCACGTGATTCGATCCTTCGATCCGTGCATGGTCTGCACGGTGCACTGACATGGCCATACCGCTGCGCGAACCGTCCGACCACTGCGAGCGCATTCGCGTGCGCGGCCAGGTACAGGGGGTCGGTTTTCGGCCGACGGTGTGGCAACTGGCGCAGCGCCACGGGCTGGCGGGCGAGGTCGGCAATGACGGCGCCGGGGTCGTCATCGTGGTCCGTGGCCACAGCACGACCATCGACGCGTTTTTACTGGAGCTCGAGACCGCGCCGCCACCGCTGGCGCGTATCGATGCCATCGAGCGCGCGGTGCTCGACGCCGCTCCGGTAACCGCGGGCTTCACGATTGCGGCCAGTGTGTCCAGTGCCGCCAGCACCGGCATCGTCGCCGACGCGGCGACCTGCGCCGACTGTCGCGCCGAACTCGAGCGGGCAGGGGATCGTCGACACAACTACGCCTTTACCAACTGTACCCATTGCGGCCCGCGGCTGAGCATCGTGACCGATATTCCCTACGATCGCACCAATACCAGCATGGCGACGTTCGAGATGTGCCCGGCCTGTCGCGCCGAGTATGAAAATCCCGCCGATCGTCGTTTCCATGCTCAGCCCAACGCCTGCCCGCAATGCGGACCGCAGCTGAGTCTGCGTGACCCGCGCGGTGACGAGGTCGAAGCTGTCGACCCCTTGCGGCGCACGGCCGAGGCGATTCGTGCCGGCGAGATCGTGGCGATCAAGGGTATCGGCGGTTACCAGCTGGCCTGCGATGCCGCCAGCGAGGCCGCGGTGGCGCGCCTGCGCGCGCGCAAGCAGCGGCCGCACAAGCCGCTGGCGTTGATGGCGCGCGACCTCGAACAGGTTCGTTGCTATTGCCAGGCCGACGATGCAGAACACGGCCTGCTCGAATCGAGCCAGGCCCCGATCGTATTGCTAACACGGCGCGAACAGGGGGCTGCGCTGGCGGATTCGGTGGCTCCGGGTCAACGCCGTCTCGGTTTCATGCTGCCGAATACACCGTTGCATCACCGCCTGCTGGCGTTGCTGGATAAACCGATCGTGCTGACCTCGGGTAATCCCCCGGGTGAACCGCAGTGTATCGACGATGCCCTGGCCTTCGCGGGGCTGGGTTCTGTCGCCGACTGGTTCCTGGCGCACGACCGCGCCATCGTCAACCGGGTCGACGATTCGGTAGTGCGCGTCGATGCGCATGGCGTTCAATTGCTGCGCCGCGCCCGCGGTTACGCGCCGACGCCACTGCGACTGGTCGACAGGCTGGCCGCGGATCAGCGCATCCTGGCCTGCGGCGCCGAGCTCAAGAACACGTTTTGCCTGTTGCGCGACGACCAGGCCACGCTGTCGCAGCACATCGGCGATCTCGAGGATGCGCGAACCTGCGACGACTACGAACGCGGCATCGCGCTGTACCGGCGGCTCTACCAGTTCGAGCCGACCTGCGTCGCAGTCGATTTACACCCGGAATACCTGTCGAGCAAGTACGGGCGCGCGCTGGCCGAGGAGCAGGGTCTGACCCTGGTCGAAGTACAGCACCATCACGCGCACGTCGCCGCCTGCCTCGCGGATAACCGCTGGCGGGGCGGCACGGTGCTCGGGATCGCGCTCGACGGCCTCGGATACGGCGCCGACGGCACTATCTGGGGCGGCGAATTCCTGCTCGCCGACTATGCCGATTACGAGCGGGTCGGCCGCCTGCGCCCGGCGGCGCTGGCCGGCGGTACCCGCGCCATCCTCGAGCCCTGGCGCAGTGCCTGGGCGCAGTTGCTGGCCCACCCGGACGGCGAACAGCTGCGCCAGCGCCTGCGGGATCTCGAGATCGGACGGCGTTTCACCGGCAAGCCGCTGCACACGCTGGAACACATGATCGAGTCCGGTTTCAATACGCCGCTGACGTCGTCCTGCGGGCGCCTGTTCGACGCGGTCGCGGCGCTGCTCGGCATCGCCTTCGACGGCATCAGTTACGAGGGCCAGGCCGCGATCGAGCTGGAGAACCTGTTGACACCCGGTCGGCTCGGCAGCGTGCAACCCTATCCGTTTGCGCTGGGCAGCGGGGAGCTGTACGAAATCGACCCGGCACCGATGTGGTCGGCGTTGATCGACGACCTGCAACGGGGGCGCGATCGGGCAGCCATTGCCGCGTCGTTTCATGCCGGGCTGTCGCGGGCTGTTGCCGAACTGGCGGCGCACATCGCGAGCGAGCGGGGAATAGCCGCTGTTGCCCTCAGCGGCGGTGTTTTTCAGAATCGCAGCCTGTTCGAAGACAGCGTCGAGCGCCTGCAGTCCGCCGGACTGCAGGTATTGTTTCACCGGCAGGTGCCCGCCAATGACGGCGGCCTGTCCCTGGGCCAGGCGGCGGTTGCCGCGGCCCGACTGTTACGCAACGAGTAATACCATGTGTTTGGGAATTCCCGGAAAGATCATCGAGATCAGTGAAAACGACCCGTTGACCGCGACGGTCGACGTCGGCGGCGTGCGCCGGCCGGTCAACATCGCCTGCATCGTGTCCGCTGACAGACCCTCGGCGTCCTGCGTCGGCGACTGGGTGCTGGTACACGTCGGCTTTGCAATGAGTCGCATCGACGAGGACGAGGCGCAAAAAACGCTGGCGCTGCTGGCCGAACTGGGTGAAATGCAGGAGGAAATCGACGCCATGCAACATTCCGCGGAGCTGACATGAGCGACGACGAACGACTCGAGTCGCTGTACCCGTTTCTGCACGCGAAAGCGAAGGATTCGACCAGCGAAAACGCGGCATTACTCGAGTCGGTACGGCAAAAGTCGCAGTACAGCGTCGACGTCAAGCAGGCGTTTTTCGACGCCAGTGCGCAGGCGCTGGTCGATGCCGCGCAAACCCTGGCCGACTGTTACCGACGCGGCGGCAAGCTGCTGTCGATGGGTAACGGTGGCTCCAGCTGCGACGCGTCGCACGTGGCGGTCGAGTTCCAGCACCCGGTGACCGCGGGACGACCGAGCCTGCCGGCGTTCAACCTGGTCAACGACAATGCCTTTTTCAGCGCGGTCGCCAACGACGTTGGCGTGCAACACGTGTTTGCCCGCCAGGTCGAGGCGCATGGCCGGCGCGAGGATTGTCTGATCGGTTTTTCCACCAGCGGTAATTCCGCCAACCTCATCGCCGGATTTCGCAAGGCGCGCGAGCTGGGGCTGGCCAGTATCGGTTTTGCCGGCGGCGACGGCGGTGAAATGTTGTCCAGCGGCCTGGTCGATCACTGCCTGGTGGTCGACACCGATTCGATTCACCGCGTGCAGGAAGTGCACGTTGCCTGTTATCACATCCTGTGGGACCTGACGCATACGTTGCTGGCGGATCATCGCGGCAAGCTGGCGGAGGAGACATCATCATGAAATACGTCGACGAATTCCGCGATCCCGACATGGCGCGGGCGCTGGTCGAGCGGATCGCGACCCTGACCGCAAACCTGATGACTAACCGGCAGCTGCCGCTGCAGCTGATGGAATTCTGCGGCGGTCACACGCATACCATTTTCCGCTACGGCATCGAGCAGATGCTGCCGGACGAGATCGAGATGGTACATGGACCGGGGTGCCCGGTGTGTGTTCTGCCGATGGGACGGGTTGACGATTGCGTTGACCTGGCCGAGCGACCCGACGTGATCTTCACCACTTTTGGCGATGCGATGCGCGTGCCGGGTTCGCGCAAGAGCCTGCTGCAGGCCAAGGCCGACGGCGCCGATGTGCGCATGGTCTATTCACCGCTGGATGCGCTCGAACTGGCGCGACGCAATCCCGATCGACAGGTCATCTTTTTTGCGCTCGGTTTCGAAACCACCATGCCGAGCACGGCGTTGACCGTGCTGCAGGCGAAACGCGAGGGCGTGACCAATTTTTCGCTGTTCTGCAACCACATTACCACCGTGCCGACGATCAAGGCGATTCTCGATTCGCCGGACATGATGATCGACGGCTTTCTCGCGCCCGGACATGTCAGCATGGTGGTCGGTGAACAGCCCTTCCGGTTCATTGCCGACGTTTATGACAAGCCGATCGTCATTACCGGTTTCGAGCCGCTGGATATCCTGCAGTCGATTCACATGCTGCTGGCGCAGATGGCCGAGGGCCGCTGCGCGGTCGAAAACCAGTACCAGCGCGTGGTGCAGGCCGGCGGTAATGTCGCCGGGCTCGATGCAATCCACGAAGTGTTCGAACTGCGCGAGTTTTTCGAATGGCGCGGGCTCGGCTCGATCGATCACTCCGGCGTGCGCATGCGCGATGCCTTTGCCGATTTTGATGCCGAGCGCAGGTTCAGCGTACCCAACCTGAAGATTGCCGATCCCAAGTCCTGCCAGTGCGGCGAGGTGCTCAAGGGCGTCATCCGTCCCTGGGAGTGCAAGGTATTCGGCACGCAGTGTAACCCGGAAACGCCGATGGGCGCGCTGATGGTATCGACCGAGGGCGCCTGCGCGGCCTACTACAACTTCGGCAACCTCGACGAACTGCTGCACAAGCGCGAGCGCAAGGCCGCGGTGTCGTCATGAGCGAAACGGTAAAACAGCCCGTCGTTCGCGGTCGTCTGCGGGCCGATACCATTACGCTGGCGCACGGCAGCGGCGGCAAGGCCATGCGCGACCTGATCGACGACCTGTTTGTCGCCGGATTCGACAATCCCGAGCTCAGCCGGCTCGAGGACCAGGCCAGCTTCGATATCGCGACCCTGACGTCGGCCGGTGACCGGCTGGCGTTGACCACCGATTCCTACGTCGTCGATCCGCTGTTTTTCCCGGGCGGCGATATCGGCAAGCTTGCGGTCAGTGGCACGGTAAACGATCTCGCGGTTGGCGGCGCGCGGCCACTGTACCTGACCTGCGGCATGGTGATCGAGGAAGGTATGGCAGTCGCGCAGCTGCGGCAAATCGTTGCCTCGATGAAAGCCACCGCTGACCTCGCCGGCGTATCGATCGTCACCGGCGATACCAAGGTTGTCCAGCGCGGCGCGGCCGATAAACTGTTCATCAACACTGCCGGGGTTGGTGTCATCGCGCGCGGCATCAGCCTCGATGCCGGCAGCGCTCAACCCGGTGACTGCGTGCTGATCAACGGCGAGATCGGCAATCACGGCGCCGCGATCGTCGATGCGCGCGGAGAAATGGCGCTCGACAACAGCATCGAGAGCGATTGCCGCCCGCTGGCATCACTGATCGAGGCCATGCTCGACGCCTGTCCCGAGATTCGCTGCATGCGCGATGCAACCCGCGGTGGGCTGGCCACCGTGTTGAACGAGTTTGCCACCGCCAGCGGCGTCGGCATACGCATCGACGAGGCCGCCGTGCCGCTGCGCGAGGACGTGCGCGGCGTATGCGAAATCCTGGGCCTCGACCCGCTCTACCTCGCCAACGAGGGCAAGGTGGTCGCGATCGTGCCGGCAGCCGCTGCGGACAGCGTACTCGCCGCGATGCGCGCCCATCCGGACGGCGTCGACAGCGCGCGCATCGCCGAGGTGACCGGGGGGCCGTCGGGACGCGTGACGCTGGCGACGCGCTTCGGCGGCGATCGCGTGGTCGACATGCTGGTCGGCGAACAACTCCCCAGGATTTGCTAGGAGCCAGGCCATGTTCAGTTTACTGTTTCTCGGTTTCGTCATCGGCATGCGCCACGCGCTCGAGGCGGATCACCTGGCCGCGGTAGCTTCGCTGGCCAGTCGCAGTGCATCGCTGCGCCAGTCGGTGCGCCACGGCACGGCCTGGGGCATCGGCCACACGCTGACGCTGTTCCTGTTCGGCGGGCTGGTGCTGGCGATGGACAGTTTGGTACCGCAGGACTTCGCGCGTACGCTGGAAGCGGTGGTCGGAGTCATGCTGGTGCTGCTCGGCGCCGACGTTATTCGGCGCGTTATCCGCCAGCGGATTCATTACCACGCGCATCGGCACGGCGCCGAAAATCCGCATTTCCACGCGCATTCGCACGCCGGCGAGGGTGATCATGCGCACAGTGATCACGCCCATGCCCACGACCGCGATTTTCCGCTGCGCGCGCTGCTGGTGGGCCTGGTACACGGCATGGCCGGCTCCGCAGCGCTGATTTTACTGACCCTGGAAACGGTCGAGTCGGTAGCGCTGGGGATTGCTTACATCGCGCTTTTCGGCCTGGGGTCGATTGCCGGCATGGCCCTGCTATCGGCGGTGATTTCGCTACCGTTGCGTTTTTCCGCGCGTCGCCTGACCTGGCTGCATAACGGCCTGCAGCTGTCGATCGGCTGCCTGACGCTCGCTATCGGCAGTGCGGTCGTATGGCAAAGCTGGTAGGCGCAGGGTTGCCGGCACAAAAAAGGCCCTCGCGGGCCTTTTTCGCAACTGGCGGAAATTACTAGCGCACCACCAGCACCGAGCAGGGCGCGTGGCGCACGACCTTGGCCGCGGTGGAGCCAAGAAAGTAATCCTGCAGCCCCGGGCGGTGCGACGCGATGATGATGAGGTCGGCGTTGGTTTCCTCGGCCACGTCGAGAATGGTGGAATAGGAATGCCCCGTGCGTACCAACACGTCCATCTTGCGGCCGCTGGCATTGACCACGGCTTTCAGCTCGCTCTGCGCGTCGGTAGTCGATTTCTCGATGATCTCGGTGGGGATCGCAACCGATGCCCAGCCCGGGATTTCCTCGATCACGTTGAGCAGCACGATGCGCGTCTCGTCCGATGCATGCGCCACGGCGAGGTCGATGGTGAGCTTGCCCTCGGCGATGTGGGCGATGTCGACCGGTACCAGTATGGTTTTGTACATTACGTTATCCCCGTCAGTCAGGTTTAGTTTTACTGTGCGGACACGCGCCCGCGCAGATCGTGATCCAGGTCAGGCGATGCCCTAGTCGGCCAGGAGGTCGATGTTGACCGTCAGGTTCGCCGGCATCTCTTCGTCGACGTCGAACGCAACCCCGAGCTCCAGTGCTGGATGGTTGTTGCCCCCGACGATGACGCGGCGCCCGACTTCGACCACGCGACCGGTGAAAGTGCGTTCACCGTAGCGGACCTGCGCTTGCTGTCCTATGACGATCTTGCCACTTAACTCGAGCGGTAACAAGGCGCGCGCCAACATCGGCCGATCGGCCCCCAGCCTGATCAGCACCGGGTCGCCGTTCAGCGTATTGACATACTGGCCGACAAACGCGTCGATTGCGAGTACGGTGGCATCCGCCGGGGCACGCAGTTCGGCCTGCGACTTGCGGTGCTGTGCCTTGGTCATTTCCGCGCGCGCGGCGGCAAGACGCGCCTCCGCGATCGCGTAATCCTGTTCGGCCCGCTGCAATTCGACCATCGCCAGCGAATCGCGGTCGAACAGCTCCTGCGCCTTTTCCAGCTCGGTCGCCATTTCCTGGCGCACCGGTTCGAGCGCGGCGATGCGGGCTTCGGCGAGGGCCACGTCAGCGTCTAACAGGGTAGCGTCGAGGCGCAGCAGGATATCACCGGCGTTGACTCGCTGGCCGGGCGAAACCTCGATCGCGACCACGCGCGCGCTGATGCTGCTGGTCAGGTCGAGCTGCTGCCTGAACTCGGTCTTGCCGGTGAGCTCGACCGCGCCAGCGGCGGCGGCGAAAAAAAACAGCAACGATGCAAGGCACAAACGCATATGGGTCCCCACTTACTGGCTCGGCAAGGTCTCGAGAAATTCGTCGCCGACCAGCCGTGCCAGCCGACGCCAGGCGAGTTCGAAGGCATAGATGGCACGCAGGCGTGCGGCACTGGTGCGGGAAAACTCGATCATCGAGTCGCCGAGATCGGATTTGAATTCGAGTTCGTATTCGGCCCTGCTGCGATCGAGGTAACGATCGCGATACTCACGCTCTATTTCGAGGCCCTCGATAGTCAGCTGCAGGTGCTGCAGCTCCTGCCACAGTTCGAGGATTTCGATTTGCAGCTGGATCCGGGCCGAGGATTGACGGGCGAGGGCTTCGCGATAGCCCGCGGCGGCGCGGTCGACACGCGCCGGGGCGGACGCCGAGTACAGCGGGATATCGAAATAAATACCCGCGCGCCAGTCATCACGGGTGCTGGTTTCGCGCGAATAGCTCGACAGTTCCAGCTCGAGCCCGATGCTGCCATTGTCCTCCGCTTCGGCGATGCCGATGGCCGCCTGTGCCGCGCGTGCGCGGATTTCGCTCGCGCGTGCTTCGAGGCTGTGCTGCAGCGCGCGCCCCACCAGGACATCGACGTCGTCGGGGATGATACGCTGCAGCTCGATGGGCGGCGCCACCAGGTCCGAGGGTAAAGCCTCGGGGTAGCCCATCGCCGCGGCCAGCCGCGCCCGGGTCAGGCGCTGCCGCTGCTCGGCCCGATAACGCTGCTGGCGGATGCGCTCGTACTCGGTTTGCAGGCGCAGCACGTCGATTTCGGCGACCAGCCCGAGTGCAAAATCCTGCTGCGCGTTGTCATAGCGAATGAAACCGATCGCGAGCGCTTCGTTTTCGGCCAGGAAGTGGTTATCGGCGTTGAGCACGTCGAAATAGCGCCGCGCGATTTCGACGCGGCGCAGCTCCACCCTGAGTGCCAGCTCGGTCTCCAGGGCCTGCTGCTGCAGCGCAAGCGCGCGCTCGCGTGAATCCTGGCCACCGAAATCGTACAGCGGCCGCGACAGGATCAGGCTGGCGGCGTTGTCGTCGAGCGAGTCGTCGTCGGTAACGACGGCATCCGACGGCCCGACCTCGCGTATGCGGGCTTCGAAGTCGAGGCTGAAACCGTAGTCGCCATCGGTGATGCCCTGTTCGGCTCGCAGCGCCTGCAGGCGGTGCCCGAGTTCGAGTAATTCGGGGTGCTCCGGGTTGTTCGCGGTCGCCAGTGCGGCCGGCAGCGTCAGGGGCTCTGGCAGCGGATTCGCCGCGACCGTCGCGGCCGCGAACAGCAGCAGGGCGGCGCATACCCGGCAATGAATCGGTGCTGTCGGCATCGTCGTTGAATACCTCCGGTAAGCGCGGATCGAGCGCAAACCCGGACGCTCAGAGCGCCCCGTTTTTCTTCATTTTCTTGTAGCGCGTGAAGCGGATGTTACGCCCGCTGTCGTCTTTTTGCAGGTAGATTTCCTCGGCGATGTATTCGCCCATCCACAGGAATTCGTCGACCCCCGCAGTTGCGCCGACATACTTGAATATGCGTTCGCCATCGAGGTCGAAAAACGCCATCAGCGGGGTTGCCCGCACGCGCTGGCCGCGGGCAAATTCCTTCTGGGTCGTGTCTTCGCCGGTGAAATCGACGATTTCGACGTCACCCTCGATATCGATGGTCAGCGAGTGGAAGTGCTGCTTGAAATAAGCCTGGACCTCGGGCTGGCTCAGCACGGCCTGTTTCATGCGGTGACAAAAAGGGCACTCGTCCATTTCGAAGAAAACGAACAGTGCGCGCTTGCCTTCCTCGCGCGCAATCTCGAGTTCCTCGGTCAAGTCACCCAGGCTTTGCTCGAAGAAGAAGCGATAAGGGTCGCGGGGCGCCGCCGACTGCGCGGTGAGCGGCAACAGGCAGAGCAGTAAAACGAAAACGGGAAGCCTGGCTATCATCGCGAACTCCGTGCTTCAATGACAGCCGAGCTTCCCATGTTTGCGGACGCTTTTCAACGGTCCGCGATCATGCCAGGCAGGCCACGCTTACTGCTGCGCAGGTGCCTGCGGCTGGGTTTGCGGCATCATCATGCCGGTCCACGCGTTGGGGTCGAACCAGTTGAAGCCCGTACCGCTGCCGTACGGCATGCTGGCAGTGCTGGCACCGCCGGGAACGTAGGCGTTCGGATTCATCCAGGCCATGTAGGTATTCGGGTCCATGAAAACCTGGTAGCTGGCCGGATTCATCGGCTGCATGTAGATGCCCGGGTTCATGAACTGCATGTACGCCATCGGGTTCATCATGTTCATGTAAGTGGCCGGGTTCATGTAAGCGCTGTAAGCCGCCGGATTCATCCACGCCATCATGTTGTTCGGGTCAGCGAACTGCATGTAGAACTGTGGCGTCATGAACTGGCCGTAGGTCGCCGGGTTCATGAACTGCGGATAGTTCATCGGGTTCATGAAAACGGTGTAGCCCTCGGGCCGCGCCAGGTTCATGCGCTGTACGTTGGGCTGTGAATTCATGACACCCATCCATGAAAACGGGTTCATCATATCGGTCGGCTGCGCCGTACCGGTGGCGGGTGCGTCCGCCGCGTAGGCCTGGCCGCCCACCAGGGCGAGGCCGAGAGCCAGGGTTGCTGCAATTTTCTTGATCATTGTTGGATCCCCCATAAAAAGAGTCTCCATTCTATTAGTAAATCCTAATATACGAATAACCATTCTGGGGTAGATTGTGGGGTTTTTGGGTATAGGCCGGTTGGCGAAGGCGATATAGGCCTGTTCGGGGCTTGCAGCGCGGCCGACAGCGCTTAATATGGTCGCGGAGACTGCCATGAAAGCAATAATCGACAAACCATACGGCCTGTTGCTGCTGTTTTGCCTGCTGCTCGGTATCGAGACCTTCGCGCTCATGCTGCTGCTGCAAAACGGCCTGCTGCAAACGCTGCTGGCCGAGGACTACAGCTTCGTATCGCGCGCCATCCTGGTGATATACGCTCTCGCCAGCCTGCACGTGCTGCTGTCGGCCTACCGGATTTCGCTCGAGATTCACGATCTCGCGACTTTCGCGGAGCGCGCCGCGCGCGGACGCCACGTAGTGCGCTATTTCCGCCAGCTGCGCGAACCCGACGGTGCCGACGAGCCGGGCGAGCTGCTGATCGACGTGCTCGACGGTCGCTGCCGTGGACAGTTCCGCCTGGGTTACGTGGTAGCCGACCTGATGCTCAAGCTCGGACTGCTCGGTACCGTGATCGGGTTCATCTTCATGCTCGGCTCGCTGGTCGATTTACAGAGTATCGATATTACCGTGATGCAAAAACTGCTCGGGCAGATGAGCGGGGGCATGAAGGTCGCGCTGTTTACCACCCTGGCCGGTATGAGTTGCGGGGTATTACTCAATATAAAGTACCAGCTGCTCGACTGGAGCGTGGACGGGTTGCTCGACGACGTGCGCGAGCGAACCTACGAGGCGCGCGGCGGATGAGGGTTACGCGCCATAACCATCAGACCACCGATCCGTTTACCGACCTGCTGTTCAACACGCTGCTCGGTTTTACCCTGCTGTTCTTTATTTCGATCATTTTCATGAATCCGATCGCGAAGCTCGGCAACATCAATTACAAGGCCGAGTACATCATCACCGCGAGCTGGCCCGAGGACCAGCCCGACGATGTCGATCTCTGGGTACAGAGCCCCTACCAGGAAACCGTGTCCTACCTGCAAAAAGATGCGGGCTGGCTGCACCTCGATCGCGACGATCGCGGCGATCTCAACGACACGGTGACGATCAACGGGCGTGAAATGGTGCATTCGATCAACCAGGAAGTGGTAACGATACGCGGCATCATCTCCGGTGAATACGTGGTCAACCTGCATTATTACGAGTCCAAGAGCGAGCAACCCGTACGCGTCAATCTCAAGATCGAAAAGGTCAATCCGACGCTGCGCCTGGTGTTTATCGACCAGCTCGTGCTGAACGCGGTCGACGACGAAGTCACCGCGTTGCGTTTCGAGCTCGACGGCAACGGTGACTGGATCGGCATGAACCGCATCGACAAGGTGCTGACGCCCTATCGCCTCGATCCGGAGCAGCTGAACCCCGGCTCGGAGTCGGGCCAATGAGCGGGGTCACCGGTATCGCGCTGGCATACGTACTGCTCGCCAGCCTGCTGCTGCTGGCGGTATTGCGCAGCGATATCCGGCCCGTGACCAAGCTGCTGCTGGTGATCGCCTGCGCCGGCTTTTACCTCTGGCACTTGCAGGCACTGCAGGCCTGGCGCGGATGGCCGGCGAGCGACCACCTGCCGCAAAACTTCGAGTTGATCGACAGCGTTACGGTCGAGCCCGATCTGCGCCGCGGCGAGCCGGGTGCGATCTACGTCTGGATTCGTGATCTCGACGCCGATAAGCCGCTGCCGCGCGCCTACCGCTTCGATTACGACAAGTCGCTGCATCGCCAGGTCGACGACAGCCTGCGCAAGCAGCGCGAGGGCCGCTACCAGGTCGGTTCGCCGCGGCCGGGCGGCTCGATCAGCAGGCCAAGGGTCGATTTCGAAGAGGTCACGCGCGACACGCGCGGGCTCAAGGGAGCCGCCAGCGGCGGCTGAGATTGTCGTCGCCGCCGCGACTCAGGCGTCGCCCGCGGCGCGCAACAGGATGAAACTGCCGTAAAAGTAGGGCGCATCCAGCATTTCGCGCGTGGCCCGGGTTAGCATCTGTTCGGCGTCGCGGCGCACCTCCTGGTCCAGCCCGCGCAGGTTCAGCGCGGTTTCCAGCCACAGCGACATCGGCGAGTAAAACACCAGGTCGGGCATGATCCACTTGCCGGCCGCGACCGGGATCAGCGGCTGCGCCTTGGGTTGCCAGCGGCCGTTGCGCAGAAAACGGGCGTGAGCGCGCTCGACCAGTCGCGCGGCAAGCTGGCGTGCGTCGGTGTCGTCGAAATGTCGACCGTAAAAATCGAAAGCCCTGGCCAGTTGGGCATAATCCTCGAATACCGCGGCCGCAACCTCGGCGTTGCCGGCAAAACGGATCAGCTCGCCGTCGCGATAAAACAGCCTCTGCAGGTCCCGGTACAGGATTTGTGCGCGGCGCTCGAAACGCTCGTCGAAACTGCTGGCACGCGTCAGTGCTTCCAGCAGCATCGCGTTCCAGCTGGCCAGGCGCTTGTCGTCGGCCGGCATCGTTGCATCGCGCAATTTGAGCTTTTGCCGGATCCGCTGGTTGCGCTCGGGCTCGCCGTCGGCGAACGCCCCGATCAGCGGTCCAGCGAGAAACTCGCCGCTGGCGGGATTCAGCTGCCAGAGTTTTTCGACGTAGGCAAAATCGTCGGCGCCGAGCAGTTCGGCGAGTTGCGCGCGCTGCCACCAGTAGGCGCCACCCTCGCGGTCGTCGCGGTCGACCGCCGACAGGCTCGACATGTAGCCGCCGTCGGGATGTTTCAGGTTGTCCTCGACGAAGTCCAGCGTGCGCAGTGCCAGCGCGCCGTAGCCCGCATCGGGCCACAGCTGCGCAGCCCGCAGGTACAGCGATGACAACTGCGCGTTGTCATAGAGCATCTTTTCGAAGTGCGGTGTCTGCCAGTCGGGATCGGTGGTATAGCGAAAGAAACCGTCGTTGACGTGATCGGCAAGGTTGCGCGTGGCCATCGCCTGCAGCGTCAGGCGGACGAAATCGGCCACGTCCGCATCGAGCCCGGGATCGCGCCTTACCGCCTCGAGCAGGCTGCCGAGCTGGGGTACGTTCGGAAACTTGCTGGTATCGCCGAAGCCGCCGAGCATTTCGTCGGCTGCCAGCATGGCCTGCGCAACGAAGGCATCGACGAGTTTGGCGGACGGGATCTGCGGTGCGTTGTAAGCCTCGTTGCCGTCGTCGGCCATCTGTTCCTCGAAGAAGCGTTGCGCGGCGGCGGCGAGTTGTGCGTGATTGGCTTGCCATTCCTGCTGCAGCTGGTCGAGCACGTCGGCAAAGCCATCGCGCGGCAGGTAGGTGAAACCGGTGATCGGGTATCCCTGCGGGGTCAGGAATACGTTCAGCGGCCAGCCGGCCGAGCCCCGGATGGCTTCGACGAAGCCGACCAGGCGCTGGTCCAGGTCGGGCTCGAGTTCGCGATCGATCTTGACCGAAATGAAGTGCTCGTTGAGCAGTTTCGCCACCGCGTCATCCTGGTAACTCTCGCGCTGCATCACGTGGCACCAGTGGCAGGAAAAGTAGCCGATGGAAACGAATACCAGCCGGTTGTCGGCACGCGCATCGCGAAACACGTCTTCGCGCCAGTCGCGCCAGGCGACCGGGTCGCCGGCATGCTGCGCGAGGTACGGCGAGGGGTGACCATCGAGTTGATTGGCCGCCAGCGCCGCGCTGGACCAGCCGAACAGGAACAACAGCAGCGGCAGGCAGGCTGAACGAAGACGCCGGAGCGAGTGTGATGTCGACAACATGGGGCGGAGTCTACCTCCTTGGTGATATTGAATCTATATTAGAGAAATCTAATATGTTGGCCAGATTCGAGAGTCTCTCGCCACCCGGAGTTCGACATGTCTTGCAGGCTAAAGTTTGTCCTGGCCATCCTGGGCCTGCTGGCCGCGTCCCGGCTGGCGGCCGCGCCGCTGGAAACCCTCGTTACCGAGCGGGTCGTGCAGCCGCTGGAATACCGGGTTGACGGTGTCGTCGAGGCGCGTCGCCAGGCGACCCTGTCGGCACAGGTCGCGGGCGAAGTAGAGGCCGTGTATTTCGACGTCGACGATTTTGTCGAGCAGGGCAGCCTGGTGATGAAGATTCGCGACCGCGATTATCGTGCCCGCGCCGAGCAGGCGCGCGCGGCGCGCGCCGAGGCCGAAGCCGCGCTGCGCGAAGCACGCCTCGAGTTCAGCCGTAGCGAGGATCTGCGCAAGCAGAAGCTGATTTCCCAGGCCCAGTTCGATCGGGCCGAGGCCGGCCTGGCGGCGGCGGTCGCGCGCGCCGCTTCGGCCACCGCCGCGGTTGCGGGTGCCGAGGAATTACTGGGCTACACGGTGCTGCGTGCGCCCTATAGCGGCGTGGTGGTCGAGCGGCACGTCGAGCCAGGGGAGAGCGTGCAGCCCGGGCAGCCGATCATAACCGGTTATGCCGAGGGCGAACTGCGGGTCAGTGCCGACGTGCCGCAGTCGCAGATCGACGCGCTGCGGCGCCTGCGCGAGGTGCGCGTTATCCGCGTGGAAACCGGTGCATCGCTCGCGGTCGACAAGATCACGATTCACCCCTTCGCCAACCCGGCGAATCATTCCTTCCGCGTGCGTCTCGACCTGCCGTCGCAGGTGCCGGGCCTTTATCCGGGAATGCTGGTCAAGGTGGCGCTGGCGGTCGGCCAGACCGAGCGCTTGCTGTTGCCGAGCGTCGCGCTGGTGTCGCGCAGCGAGGTCAACGCCGTGTATGTCGCCGATGCCGAGGGCAGGCTTTCCCTGCGCCAGGTTCGTCCCGGTAATCGTTACGGCGAACAGATCGAGATTCTCGCCGGGCTCGAGGCGGGTGAGCGCGTGGCGCTGGACCCGGTGAAGGCGGGAATCGAGCACAAACGCCAGCTGGCGGGTGAGTAATGGCTGACGACCTGGGACTGTCCGGCAGGATTGCCAAAACTTTCCTGGTCTCGGAAATCACGCCGCTGCTGGCGCTGATCGGGCTGCTGCTCGGAATCTTCGCCGTGGCGATCACGCCGCGCGAGGAAGAGCCGCAGATCGACGTCACCTTCGCCAACGTCTTCATCCCGTTCCCGGGGGCGACCGCGTTCGAGGTGGAGCAGGTAGTCAGCACCCCCGCCGAGCAGGTGCTGGCCGAAATCGTCGGCATCAAGCACATCTACTCGGTGTCGCGCCCGGGAATGGCAATCCTGACGGTGCAGTTCGAGGTAGGCGAGACCCGCGCCGACGCCATCGTGCGCCTGTATAACAAGCTTTATTCGAACGCGGACTGGTTGCCGGCCAACATGGGTGTCGGTGAACCGATCGTCAAGCCGCGCGGTATCGACGACGTACCCGTGGTGGCGCTGACCCTGTGGCAGCGCGAACCCCTGCGTGGTTCGGTCGAACTGCTGCAGGTGGCGCACTCGCTCGAAGCCGAGCTGAAGCGGGTGCCGGGTACGCGCGATATTTATACCCTGGGCGGTACCGAGCGCAGCCTGCGTATCCTGCTCGACCCCGTGCGCATGGCCGGCTATGGCATCGACCTGCAGCAGATCCGGCACGGGATTCTGGCCGCCAACCGGTCCTACGATGCCGGTGCGGTAGTGCGCGACAATCGCGAGATCAGCCTGCAGTCGGGCCTGTTCCTGAGCGAAGCGTCCGAGGTGGGCGACCTCGTGATCGGCCTGTCGGACGGTGTACCGGTCAGCCTGGGCGACATCGCCGAGATCGAGACCGAACCGGGCCAGGCCGGCCAATACGTTCTGTTCGGCACCGGTCCCGCGGCAGCCGACAAGGGTATCGAGGCCGATGGTCGCTATCCCGCCGTTACCATCGCGGTGGCGAAGAAACCCGGCAGTAACGCGATCGATGTCGCCGAACAGGTAATCGGCCGCATCGACCAGTTGCGCGGCCTGGTTATCCCCGACGACGTCGAGGTAACGGTGACGCGTAACTACGGCGAAACGGCCAACGAAAAGGCGATGACACTGATGCAGAAGCTGGCGTTTGCCACCGCTGTCGTGGTGCTGCTGGTGGTGGTCACGCTCGGCCTGCGCGAGGCCGTGATCGTCGGTGTCGCGGTCGTGGTTACTCTCGCGCTGACGCTGTTCGCGTCCTGGGCATGGGGCTTCACCCTGAACCGGGTATCGCTGTTTGCGCTGATCTTTTCCATCGGTATCCTGGTCGACGATGCCATCGTCGTGGTGGAAAACATCCACCGCCACATGGGCATTGGCGAAAAGAGCCTGCGCGAAGCCATTCCGCTGGCGGTCGACGAGGTCGGCGGTCCGACTATCCTGGCCACCTTCACCGTGGTTGCGGCGCTGTTGCCGATGGCCTTCGTCAGCGGCCTGATGGGGCCGTACATGAGCCCGATCCCGATCAACGCCAGTATCGGCATGCTGATTTCGCTGGCGGTAGCTTTTATCGTGACCCCGTGGATGAGCCTGAAGCTGCTCGGCGGCAAGGCCGAAGCCGGCGGGCACGGCGCGCACGGCGATCAGTCGCTGTATCCGCTGTTCAGCCGGATTTTTACCCCGTTCCTCGATCCGCGACGCGGTCGCCGCAACCGCTGGCTGCTGCTGCTGATCATTATCGCGCTGATCCTGGCCTCGCTCAGCCTCGCGGGTTTCAAGCTCGTGGTGCTGAAAATGCTGCCGTTCGACAACAAGTCCGAAATCCAGGTTATCGTCGACCTGCCGGAAGGCACCAGCCTCGAGCGCAGCCGGCGCGTAGTCGAGGAGCTTGCCGACGCGGTCGCCGGGTTCGACGAGGTCACGGATTACCAGGCTTACGTCGGTACCGCGGCGCCGATCAATTTCAACGGGCTGGTGCGCCAGTACTACCTGCGGGAATCGGCGCAGCTCGCCGACATCCAGGTCAATCTCAGGCACAAGTCGCTGCG
Source organism: Gammaproteobacteria bacterium (assembly GCA_030066085.1). Lineage (GTDB taxonomy): Bacteria > Pseudomonadota > Gammaproteobacteria. The sequence goes on from JASJCI010000039.1 coordinate 39,031, forward strand.
GGATCGCAAGAGCCACGAAATTGCGCTGGCGATGCGCGCACCGCTGCAGGCGATTGGCCGGCGCTACGACGCCAACGTCAAGATCGTCGAGGTGCCGCCGGGACCCCCGGTGCAGGCGCCGCTGGTGGCCGAGATCTACGGCATCGATTATGCCGGGCAGATCGCGCTGGCACGCGAACTGCGCGGCGTGCTGGAAAGCACCGACGGCATCGTCGACGTCGACGACAGTGTCGAGACCGATTCGGAGCGCTGGATCTTCGCCATCGATCGCGAAAAAGCGACCCGGCTGGGACTCGACCAGGCGGCGATCGCCGGCGCTATCGCCACGCTCGTCGGTGGCGAGGATGTCGGTTACCTGCATCGGGACGACATCAAGTATCCCGTTCCGCTGCGCCTGCAGCTCGCCGAGGGCGATCGCGCCGAACCCAATCGACTGCTGTCGCTCGAGCTGCGCTCGGCGCAGGGCAGCCTGGTGCCTTTGTCGGAGGTGGTGCGCAAAATCGAAAGCCGCAACGAGGTTAGCATCTATCACAAGGACCTGCTGCCGGTCGTGTTCGTAACCGGCGACATGGCGGGTGAACTCGACAGCCCGCTGTACGGCATGTTCGACGTGCTGCTGCAGTTACAGGAGCCGGACGTGCTGGCCTCGCTGGACCAGCCGATCGAGCAGTACCTGATCCAGCAGCCGGAAAATCCCTACCGTTACAGTCTCAAGTGGGATGGTGAATGGCAGGTGACCTACGAGACTTTTCGCGACATGGGGCTGGCTTATTCCGTGGGACTGATCATGATTTACCTTCTGGTGGTTGCGCAGTTTCGTTCCTACGCGACGCCGCTGGTGATCATGGCGCCGATTCCGCTGACCATAATCGGCGTGCTGCCGGGACATGCGGTGATTTCCCTGTTCGGCTCGACCGCCCAGTTTACCGCGACCTCGATGATCGGCATGATCGCGTTAGCCGGCATTATCGTGCGTAACTCGATCCTGCTGGTCGATTTCATCAACGAGCAGCTGGCCGCGGGCGTCGATCTTGCCGAAGCGGTGGTGCAGGCGGCGGCCGTGCGGGCGCGGCCGATTGCGCTGACCGCGCTGGCGGCCGTGCTCGGCGCGTTTTTCATTCTCGACGACCCGATATTCAACGGTCTCGCGATCGCGCTGATTTTCGGCATCCTGATATCGACGCTGTTGACCCTGATCGTGATCCCGGTGGTCTACTTCGCCCTCAGGTCGCGGGATTACCAACAGGCATGAAGCTCGCCCGGGCGCCGTGCGGTTGGAGCGTGGTCCCGGGTCGACACTCAGTTGCTGGCGAGGTAGTGACGGCCGTTGCGCGCGATGAACTTCCACAGCGCCTCGGCCGAGGGCAGGAAACGCTTGCCGGCATGCTTGACCAGGAACCACTTGCGGTTGATCGGCAGCCCCTTGACGTCGAGTGCCACGAGGCGCCCCTCGGCCAGCTCGGCGGCGACGGTATGGGCCGAGATCACCGCGATTCCCATGCCGGCCATGACGGCCTGCTTGATGGTTTCATTGCTGCCGAACTCGAGCCCGGAACTGGGCAGCTGCTTGTCGCGGCTGAACAGTCGATCGGTCACCCCGCGGGTGCCCGAACCGGTTTCGCGCAGCAAAAACGTCTCGCCGCGCAACGCCTGCAGCGGAATTCTCGACTCCTGCGCCAGCGGGTGATCGGGGGCCGCAATGATGATTTGCGGATTTTTGCTGATGAACTCGCGCTTGACCTCGAAGTGTTCCGGCGGCGTGCCGGTGATCGCAAAGTCGAGCTCCAGCCGTTCGAGTTTTTCCATCGTGCTCGCGCGGTTACCCACCTGCAACTGGATGCGGATGTCGGGATAAATCTTCATGAATGCCGCGAGCACCGTGGGCGCGAAGTAGCGCGCGGTGCTGACCACGCCCACCGAGACCACGCCGTGGTCGACGCCCTTGAGCGCGTCGACGGTTTCCCCGAAGCGCAACATCAGCGCGTCGATTTCGCCCACCAGCTCTTCGAGCTCGCGACCGATGCGGGTCGGCGTCATCGACCCGTCCACGCGGTCGAACAGCGGGGCGCCGATGGCGTTTTCGAGATCGCGCAGCTGCAGCGACACCGCCGGTGGCGTCAGGTGCATCAGCTTGGCCGCGCCGGAAAGCGAACCGGCGCGCCTGACCGCGTCGAATCCGCGTAACTGGCGCAGGGTGATATTGCGCAACCAGGGGTAAAGATTTTCTTTCATAAGTATAAAGATTATTAAACTTTACTTAAATCTTAAATAGGAATAATTTCCTTGTCAAACACGGGGTTTTAAACATCAATGAAAACAGGGTTGAACTTGCCGACGGTACTCGACCGTTGGGCTGAAAACGTAGCTGGCCGCCAGCAACTGGCCACCATCGTGGCGACCATCGCCGATGCCGGCATCAGGCTTTCGCGCGTCATCGCCCGCCACGACCTGGTCGATTACGGCAGTGTCGGCGGCAGCGAAAACGCGGACGGAGACTTGCAAAAAGCGCTGGACGTCTTTTCCCACCAGCTTTACGAAAAAGCACTGGAGCGACTGCCCCTGACGTTTATCGCTTCGGAGGAGCGCGAGCTCCTGCGCGAGCTCGATCCCGGCGCGCGTTACGGTGTAGCGCTGGACCCGCTGGACGGTTCCAGCAACATCGACACCAACCTGTCGATCGGGACTATCTTTTCGGTGCTCGAAGTCAGCGCCGCCGACCTGTTCGAAATCCCGCCCGGCAAGTGCCAGCGCGTGGCCGGGTTCATCTGCTTCGGGCCGCAGACACGGCTGACCCTGAGCCTCGGCGATGGCACGCAGGTGTTTTTGCTCGACCCCGAGAGCGGCGAGTTCCTGCTGGTCGAAGACCAGGTCGAGATACCGCCGGCACGGCCGGAATTTGCGATCAATACCTCGAATTACCGTTTCTGGGATGACAACGTGCGGCACTTCATCGACGACTGCATCGCGGGACAGGACGGTAACCTCGGCCGTGATTTCAACATGCGCTGGAATGCGTCGCTGGTGGCCGAAGCAGGCCGCATTCTCGAACGCGGCGGAGTATTTCTCTATCCCGGCGATTCGAGGCCCGGCTACGGCAGCGGCCGCCTGCGCCTGCTCTATGAAGCGGTGCCGCTGGCGATGATCGTCGAACAGGCCGGTGGTCGTGCCTGCGACGGCAACGAGCACATTCTCGGCAAGCGCCTGGAATCGCTGCATCAGCGGGTGCCGCTGATCTTCGGCTCGCACGACCGGGTCGAAGAAGTCATCGACTACATTTCGGGCCAGGCGCTGGAAACCACCCATTTCCCGCTTTTCGAGCACCGCGGATTATTCAGAAACTAGGGCGCAAACATGTCGACCAAACATCCCATACTGTCCATCACCGGTTCCTCCGGCGCCGGCACGACCACGGTCAAGGAAACTTTCGAGCACATTTTCTTTCGTGAAAGCATCAAGGCCTGTTACATCGAGGGTGACGCCTTTCACCGCTACAACCGCCAGCAGATGAAGCAGGCCATGGCCGCGGCGGAGGAGTCGGGTAACAAGCATTACAGCCATTTCGGCCCGGAAGCCAACCTGTTCGCCGAGCTCGAGGACGTGTTTCGCCAGTACAGTGAAACCGGCACCGGGCGGACCCGCCATTACGTGCACGACGATGCCGAGGCTTCGACCTATGGTGTCGAGCCGGGCAATTTCACCGACTGGGAGCAGTTTCCGGCGGACACCGACATCCTGTTCTACGAGGGATTGCACGGGGCGATCAACACGCCGCAAGGCAACGTTGCCCAGTATGCCGATCTGAAGGTCGGCGTGGTGCCGGTCATCAATCTCGAATGGATCCAGAAAATGCATCGTGACAAGGCCAAGCGCGGTTACTCCACCGAGGCGATTACCGACACGATCCTGCGGCGCATGCCGGATTACATCGATTATATCTGTCCGCAGTTCAGCAATACCGACATCAACTTCCAGCGTGTACCCGTGGTCGATACCTCGAACCCGGTCATTTCGCGCTGGATACCGACCGCCGACGAGTCGATGGTCGTGATCCGCTTCGCCAACCCGCGCGGGATCGATTTTCCCTACCTGCTGAACATGATTCACAACAGCTTCATGTCGCGCCCCAACGTCATCGTCATCCCGGGCGGCAAGATCGATCTCGCGATGCAGCTGATTTTTACCCCGCTCGTGCTGCAGATGGTCGAGCGCAAACGGCGCGCCGCCTGAAGGAGGAAAGATCATGGATACCAAGGTCAAGCAGGATGTTTCCCGTAGCGAAACGCGCAAGCGCATGGCCAATGCGATCCGGGCGTTGTCGATGGACGCGGTGCAGGCCGCCAACTCGGGCCATCCCGGCATGCCGATGGGTATGGCGGACGTCGCCAGCGTACTGTTCGCCGACTATCTCAAGTTCGACCCGTCGGCACCGGACTGGCCGGATCGCGATCGTTTCGTGCTGTCCGCCGGGCACGGCTCGATGCTGCTCTACAGCCTGCTGTATCTGTGTGGCTACGCAGACATCACGATCGATGAAATCCGCAATTTCCGCCAGCTCGGCGCGCGTACCGCCGGCCACCCCGAGTACGGCTACGCCGCCGGTATCGAAATGACCACCGGCCCGCTGGGGCAGGGTATCGCCACCGCGGTCGGCATGGCGCTGGCCGAGCACAAGCTGGCGGCCGAGTTCGGCAGCGACATCGTCGATCATCATACCTACGTGCTCGCCGGCGATGGCTGCCTGATGGAGGGTATCAGCCACGAGGCGATCGACCTGGCCGGGCACCTGCGGCTCGACAAGCTGATCGTGCTGTTCGACGACAACTCGATTTCCATCGACGGACCCACCAGCCTGGCAACGTCGACCGACCAGCTCGCGCGCTTCGCCGCGGCCGGCTGGGATACCTGTTACATCGACGGGCACGACCCGGCAGCGATCGCGGGCGCAATCGAGCAGGCGCAACAGTCCGAGCGGCCATCGCTGATCGCCTGCCGCACCGTGATCGGCTACGGCGCGCCCAACAAGCAGGGCACTGCGGCTACCCACGGCGCACCGCTCGGCGACGAAGAGATCGCCGCTGCCCGCAAGCAGCTCGACTGGGAGCATCCGCCGTTCGAAATTCCTGCCGATCTGCTCGATCGCTGGCGCAGCTGCGCGCTGCGCGGCGTGACCGCACGCCAGGCCTGGCAGGCCAACCTGGCGCGACTGCCGGCAAGTTCCCGGCAACGCCTTGACAGCATGCTCGCCGGCGATCTCGGCGCTGATTTCGATGGCGTAATCGCGGCGCTGAAAAAACGCTTCAGCGAGGAGCAACCCAAACTCGCGACGCGCCAGTCGTCGCAGGTGGTCATCGAAGCGCTGCTCGACGAGGTCCCGGGCCTGCTCAGCGGGTCGGCCGATCTGAGCGGTTCGAACGGTACCCGTCCGGCCAATGCCGTATCGATCACGCCACAGGATTTCAGCGGCAACTACCTGCATTACGGCGTGCGCGAACACGCGATGGCCGCGGCGATGAACGGCATTGCCCTGCACGGTGGATACATCCCGCTGGCCGGCACCTTTCTCGCCTTCGCCGACTACAGCCGTCCGGCGATCCGGCTCGGCGCGCTGATGCATCAGCGCGTGGTGCACGTTATGACCCACGATTCGATCGGGCTCGGCGAAGACGGCCCGACGCACCAGCCGGTCGAGCAGATCGCGTCGTTGCGCGCGATGCCAAACCTGCTGGTGTTTCGCCCGGCGGACGCGGTCGAGGTGGCCGAATCCTGGGCCTGCGCGCTGCAGCAGCGGGATTGTCCGTCGGTGCTGTGCCTCACGCGCCAGGGTTTGCCGACGCTGCGTATCGAACACCGTCGCGAGAACCTCGTCGGCCGCGGTGCCTACGTCATGCGCGAAGCCGAGGGCAAACGCCGCGCGACGCTGCTCGCGACCGGTTCCGAGGTCGCGATTGCACTCGCTGCGGCCGAGATGCTGGCACGCTTCGGCGTCGAGGTAGCGGTCGTGTCCATGCCGTGCTGGGAGCTGTTCGAGCAGCAGTCCGAGGAATACCGGCAGGCCGTGCTCGGTAACGAGTTCCGGGTTGCGATCGAAGCCGCTTCGCCGCTGGGCTGGGAGCGCTGGACCGGGCGTTACGGCCACGTGATCGGCATGCAGGGTTTCGGCGCTTCGGGCAAGGCGGAAGATTTATACACGCACTTCGGCATTACCGCGCAAGCGGTGCACGACGAAGTCAGAAGCATGCTGCAGATTTAACCACCGGGGGATTCGAGAAATGGCACGAATTACGCTGAGACAGTTGCTGGACGACGCCGCCGAGCGTGGCTATGGCGTGCCGGCATTCAATATCAACAACATGGAGCAGGTGCTCGCGATCATGCAGGCAGCCAGCGAGGTCGATGCGCCCGTGATCCTGCAGGCCAGTCGCGGTGCGCGCGGTTACGCCGGCGACATCATGCTTCGCAAGATGGTCGAGGCGGCGGAGGAAATGTTTCCGCGCATTCCGATCTGCCTGCACCAGGATCACGGCAACAACCGCGCGACCTGCGTGTCGGCGATGCAGGCCGGCTTCACCTCCGTCATGATGGACGGCTCGCTCGAAGCTGATGCAAAAACTCCCGCCAGTTACGACTACAACCTCGGCATTACCGGCGAAGTCACTGCCATCGCGCACGACATCGGCGTGTCGGTCGAGGGTGAGCTCGGCTGCCTCGGTTCGCTGGAGACGGGCGAGGGCGAGGCCGAGGACGGCCACGGTTTCGAGGGCAGTCTCAGCATGGAGCAGCTGCTGACCGACCCGGACCAGGCGGTGGACTTCGTGACCCGCACGCGGGTCGATGCACTCGCGATCGCGATGGGTACTTCGCACGGTGCCTACAAGTTCAGCCGCAAACCCGACGGCGACATCCTGGCGATGAACGTGGTCAGGGAAATCAACGAAAAGCTGCCCGAGGTGCACCTGGTCATGCACGGATCGTCGTCGGTACCGCAGGAACTGCAGGATATCTTCAACCAGTTCGGCGGCGAAATGCCGCAAACCTACGGCGTGCCGGTCGAGGAAATCGTCCGCGGCATCAGGCACGGCGTGCGCAAGGTCAACATCGACACCGACTGTCGCCTGGCGATGACCGGCGAATTTCGCCGCATCGGTGAACAGGACAGGAGCCAGTTCGACCCGCGCAAGTTTCTCGCGCCGGCGCTCGCGGCCATGCAGCAGCTGTGCCGCGATCGCTTCGAACAGTTCGGTACCGCCGGCAACGCCAGCCGTATCCAGCCGATCGCGGTGGCCGAGATGGCCAAACGCTACGCCGCGGGCGAGCTCGATCCGAAAGTCGCGCGCCCCACGGCCGCATGAATTCAGTCTGTAACGGAGAAAACACGTGAGTGATAGAAAAACCTACGACGCGGGGGTCAAAGAATACCGCGAAACCTACTGGATGCCGGAGTATTCACCGGCTGATTCCGATATCCTGGCCTGCTTCAAGATCACGCCGCAGCCAGGCGTGCCGCGCGAGGAAGCCGCCGCCGCGGTGGCCGCGGAATCGTCCACCGGTACCTGGACCACGGTCTGGACCGACCTGCTGACCGACCTCGATTACTACAAGGGCCGTGCCTACGCGATCGAGGACGTGCCCGGCGACGACAGCTGTTTTTACGCTTTCATCGCTTACCCGATCGACCTGTTCGAGGAAGGTTCGGTGGTCAACGTCTTCACCTCGCTGGTCGGCAACGTGTTCGGCTTCAAGGCGGTCCGCGGACTGCGCCTCGAGGACGTACGGTTTCCGCTGGCCTACGTCAAGACCTGCAACGGGCCACCCAACGGCATCCAGGTCGAGCGTGACCGGCTCAACAAGTACGGCCGCCCGCTGCTGGGCTGCACGATCAAGCCCAAGCTGGGCCTGTCGGCGAAGAACTATGGACGCGCCGTATACGAATGCCTGCGCGGCGGTCTCGACTTCACCAAGGACGACGAGAACGTCAATTCGCAGCCCTTCATGCGCTGGAACCACCGTTTCGATTTCTGCATGGAGGCGATCCACAAGGCCGAGCAGGAGACCGGCGAGCGCAAGGGGCACTACCTCAACGTCACCGCGCCGACGCCGGAAGAGATGTACAAGCGCGCCGAGTACGCCAAGGAACTGGGTGCGCCGATCATCATGCACGACTACCTGACCGGCGGTTTCTGCGCCAACACGGGCCTGGCGCAGTGGTGTCGCGACAACGGCATGTTGCTGCACATCCACCGCGCGATGCACGCGGTACTCGACCGCAACCCGACCCACGGTATCCACTTCCGCGTGCTGGCCAAGGCGCTGCGCCTGTCGGGCGGCGACCACCTGCACTCCGGTACCGTTGTCGGCAAGCTCGAGGGTGACCGCGAGGCGACGCTCGGCTGGATCGACATCATGCGCGATTCGTTTATCAAGGAAGACCGCAGCCGCGGCATCTTCTTCGACCAGGACTGGGGTTCGATGCCGGGTATTTTCCCGGTCGCCTCGGGCGGCATCCACGTCTGGCACATGCCGGCGCTGGTCAGCATTTTCGGCGACGATTCGGTGCTGCAGTTCGGCGGCGGTACGCTGGGGCACCCGTGGGGCAACGCCGCCGGCGCGGCCGCCAACCGGGTAGCGCTGGAAGCCTGCGTGCAGGCGCGCAACGAGGGTCGCGAAGTCGAGAAAGAGGGCAAGGATGTCCTGACTAATGCCGCCAAGTCCAGCCCCGAACTCAAGGCGGCGATGGAAACCTGGAAGGAAATCAAGTTCGAGTTCGATACCGTCGACAAGCTCGACGTTGCCCACCGGTAAACGAAGTGAAATCCATCGTCATTGCGAGGAGCGAAGCGACGAAGCAATCTCTTAAAGATTGCTTCTACCCCGAGGGCATAAAGGCCTTGCGGCCTCGCAATGACGGGAGAATTTAAGAGGAATCAATCATGAGCGATATTCAAGACTACAAATCGAGCCTCACCGACCCGGCGAGTCGCAAGTTCGAAACCTTTTCCTACCTGCCGGAAATGAATGCCGAGCAGATTCGCCGCCAGGTCGAGTACATCGTATCCAAGGGCTGGAACCCGGGGATCGAGCATACCGAGCCGGAAAACGCGACCAGTAACTACTGGTACATGTGGAAACTGCCGATGTTCGGCGAAGCCGACGTCGACACGATCATCAGCGAGTGCGTCGCCTGTCACAACGCGCATCCCGGTAACCACGTGCGCCTGCTCGGCTTCGACAACTACGCCCAGTGTGCCGGTGCGTCGATGGTCATTTACCGCGGCAACACGATTTAAGGCGGCGACATGGCGGAAGCGGTGAGTCAAATGAAAGTCGTCGAACCCGATCGCGAGCAGTACCTGGTCAAGCAGGAACCGTTCTACCGGGCAGTTGCCGACGAGGTGACGAATTACGAGGCGGCTTACCAGGTCCGCATGCCGGTCATGCTCAAGGGCCCGACCGGCTGCGGCAAGTCACGTTTCGTCGAGTACATGGCGTGGAAGCTGAAAAAACCCCTGATCAGCGTCGCCTGTACCGAGGACATGACCGCCTCCGACCTGGTCGGCCGTCATCTGCTCGATATCAACGGCACGCGCTGGCAGGACGGCCCGCTCACGGTGGCCGCGCGTATCGGTGCGATCTGCTACCTCGACGAGGTAGTCGAGGCGCGCCAGGATACGACGGTCGTGATTCATCCGCTGACCGACCACCGGCGCGAGCTGCCGCTGGAAAAGAAGGGTGAAATGGTCCACGCGCACGCGGATTTCCAGCTGGTCATTTCGTATAACCCGGGTTACCAGTCGCTGATGAAGGACCTGAAGCAGTCGACCAAGCAGCGTTTCGGCGGTATCGATTTCGACTACCCCGAGGCCGGGGTCGAGGCCGAAATCGTCGCGCACGAGGGTGGCGTCGATCTCGAGGTGGCCAGGAAACTGGTCCAGGTCGGCGCCAGTTCGCGCAACCTCAAGGGGCATGGCCTCGACGAGGGCATGTCGACGCGACTGCTGATCTACGCCGCGCAGCTGATGGCGCAGGGTGTCGAAGCCACGGCCGCGTGCCGCATGGCGCTGGTGACGCCGCTCAGCGACGATCCCGACATGCGCGATACGCTGTACGCGGCGGTCGATACGTACTTTTGACAAGTAGTACTTGTCTTCGCGCAATGTTGTATTACCGCATGAGCAGGAACTGGGTAAAGGGTATTCGTCATCCCCGCGCAAGCGGGGATCTCCATGAAATGCCGAGATTTGTAGGTCCCCGCTTGCGCGGGGACGACGAGTGAGACGTCGTGCATCCCGAACTCGCCGAATACCTGGCATGCATCGACCCCGAGGACCTGGGTGACGCCGACCTGGTCGAGCCGTCCTACCTCGAGGCGCAGCGCATCATGTCGCCGCAGGGGCTGGAAAACTACCTCGTCGGCATCAAGGCGATGTGTACCCTCGGCAAGGGGCAGGACCTGGTTTTAACCTACGTGCAGGAAATGCCGCAGGTGGTCAAGGAGGTCGGCGAAGACATCATTGCCGATGTCGTCGAGGCGCTGATGAAGCTGGCGTCACTGACCTCCGGTTCGGTGATTACGCTGATCCTCGCCAACCTGCCGCTGGCGGCCACCCGGCTCGGCGATGCCGAGCTGCTGCGCGGATACCTGAAGCTGTTACACCAGCTCGCGGGCAAGGCGCCGCGCGGCCTGCGCCCGATGATGGAGTGCCTGGGCGAACTGCTGTCCAAGCTGACGCTGGGCGGATTGCGCCGCTGGGCGAACTGGGGCGCGCAGGCTTACCAGCGCGACCTGGACGGCCAGAGCGCCTACTTCGGGCTCGCGACGGAAACCTCGAAATCGATTCTGCAGCGTGAACGCCGTGGCACGCTGTTCATCGACAACCAGCGCAAGCTCAATTTTTACCTGCGCGCGCTCTGGGGCAGGGCGTTTTTCATGCGCCCCACCGCCGAGGACTTCGAAACGCGCCAGGGCAGTAAACCCTACATCGAATCGCACCTGGTGCATCTGCCGGACGCATTCGACAGCTACGATGGTATCGACGGGGTCGACGTCTACCGCGCGGCCGCGGCGCATGCCGCGGCGCACATCGTGTATACCGAGTCGGAACTCGATGGCGATGGCCTGAGCCCGGCGCAGCGCTGCTGCGTCGAGGTGTTCGAGGACGCGCGCGTCGAGTTTCTCGCTTACCGGCGTTTCCCGGGTCTGCGCAGGCTCTGGGCCAGGTTTTTCGGGCGTGCGCTGGAGCAGGCGCAGGAGGATCTGCATCCGATGGTCGACCTCATGTTACGCATGAGCCGGGCATTGCTCGATCCCGACTACCGCGACGAGGAATCCTGGGTGGCAGATCTCGCGGCCGATTTCAGCGCGCGCCTCGAAGGGGCCGGCGACGGGGTTTCGATCAGCCGCGAATTCGGGCTCGCGTTTTTTGACCGTATCCGCGCGCAGACGCAAATTCCGTCGCTGCGTATCCTGCAGCAAACGCCAGTCCCTTACCGCGACGATAATCGCTACAGCTGGGAATTCAGCGGCGATCAGCTCGGCGCCGGCGAGTACGAACGCCTGCCCTGGCGGCAGCCGACAGTGCGCAGGCACGTCAACATCATGCAGATGGTCAACGAAATCGATTCCGAGCTCGAGGACGGCAGCCCGCAGGAAGTCTGGGTCCTGCCGACCGAAATGTTCCCCTACGAAGATCACGGAGTCAGCTACAACGAGTCCGAGGGGGTCGAACCGGTTTCCGAGCCGTTTCACTACGACGAGTGGGATTACCAGGTGCAGCTGGCACGGCCCGAGTGGACCACGGTGATCGAACGCCGCCAGCCCCGTGACGATGCCGGGATCATGGATGACATTCTCGCCAAGCACAAGCCGATCGCGAGCCGCATCAAGCACCTGATCGATGCGCTGCAGCCGCAGGGCATCGTGCGCAGGCGCGGCTACGAGGATGGTGACGAGATCGATATCGACGCGGCGGTACGCGCGATGATCGATATTCGCCGCGGTATCATGCCCGATCCGCGTATCGGAATCCGGATAACGCGCCATTTGCGCGACCTGTCGATGATCGTGCTGATGGACCTGTCGGAGTCGACCAACGACCGTATCGGCGATCTCGGCGAAGATGACGAGGGTTACGCACAGCAGCCGTCTATCCTCGACCTGACGCGCGAGGCGACCGGCCTGCTGTCGTGGGCGGTGGATGCGATCGGTGATAATTACGCGGTACACGGTTTCGCGTCCGATGGCCGCCACGACGTGCAGTATTACCGTTTCAAGGATTTCGACCAGCCCTACGGCGACGAGGCCAAGGCCCGGCTGGCCGGTATGCGCGGCGGGTTGTCGACGCGCATGGGCGCGGCCCTGCGCCATGCCGGTTACCATCTTTCGCAGCAGGTCAGCCAGAAACGGCTGATCCTGCTGATTACCGACGGCGAACCGGCGGATATCGACGAGCGCGATCCGCAATACCTGCGCCAGGATACCAAGCACGCGGTCGAGGAACTGGCCGCCAGGGGTATCTACACCTATTGCCTGACGCTGGACCCTGACGCGGACCGCTACGTGTCGCGCATATTCGGCCCCAATCACTACTCGATCGTCGACAACATCGAGCGCCTGCCGGAACGGCTGCCGCGGGTGTTCTCCGCCCTGACCGCCTAGTCGCGGGAGACGGGCAAAAATGTAATAGCGCCTATCGCCATAGGGTTATTACAATGCCATTCACCTTTTGTTAAGTTGGCCGGATTTACGCTTGCCTGTCTGGCAAATTTAGAATGGAGCATAAAATGAAGAAAACAATCCTGGTTTCGTTGATTGCGCTTGCGGGCCTCGTCAATATGCCGTTGCAGGCGGGTGATGCCGGCGCCGGCGCCAACGCGTACAACGCCAAGGGCTGTATCGGCTGTCACGGGATGTCGGGTAAGCAACCGATTGCCGATTACCCGGCTATCGGCGGCAAGCCGGCGGACTATATTGCCGCCGAGCTGAACAAGTTTCGCAGCGGCGAGCGCAACAACCCGATCATGATGCCGATGGCGGCGGGCCTGAGCGACGCCGACGTGGCCAACCTCGCGGCTTACCTGGCGACGCAGTAGACCCGACCGGCCGCAAGTGTATGCCAACGGTGCTTTCGACGCCGGAACAGTCGCACGATCCTGCCGGCGTCAGTGAGGCCATGGCGGCCCCGATCAGGTTCGACAACATTCGCCTCGTCCTGTTCGACCTCGACGGTACGCTGGTCGACAGCGTGCCCGACCTGGCCTGGGCGGGCAACCGGATGCTGTCGCTGCTGGGATTGCCGGTGCGTGATCCCGGGCTGGCGCGCGTCTGGGTCGGCAACGGCATCGAGCGTTTCGTCAAACGTTTCCTGACGGGCGAGCTGGCGGCAGAGCCGGATCCGGCGCAGTTCGAACGCGGTCTCGAGATTTTCCGCGACGCCTATGCCGGGCACGTCAGCGATCTGAGCGAGGTTTATCCCGGGGTAGTCGATACCCTGGAACACCTGTCGCAAACCAGCCTGAGGCTGGCCTGCGTCACCAACAAGGCCGGCAGTTTTACCCGCGACCTGCTCGCGGCACTCGAACTCGATCGCTATTTCGAGCTGGTCGTCGCCGGTGACACCACCGCGCGCAAGAAACCCGATCCCATGCCGCTGCATTACGCCGCTGATCACTTCGGCTTCGACTACGCGGACTGCCTCATGGTTGGTGATTCGAGCAACGACGTGCGGGCCGCGCGTGCGGCCGGCTTCGGCATCGTCTGCGTACCCTACGGTTACAACCATGGCGTCGATATTCGCGAATCCCGGCCCGACCTGGTCATCGAGAATATGCGTGAACTGAGCGCCTGCTTTTCCTGAGGAGGAATCGACATGTACCTGAATCGTCGAGAATTTATTCGTTTGATGGGCCTGGCCGGTGCGGCCGGGATCTTGCCGGCAACTGCCATGAGCGCGGACCAGGACCACTCGAAGCTCTACGACATGCCGGCCTTCGGTAATGCCCGCATCCTGCATTTTACCGATTGCCATGCCCAGCTGAACCCGATTTATTTTCGCGAGCCCAGCGTCAATCTCGGGGTCGGCGAGGCGCTCGGCAAGGCACCTCATCTCGTGGGTGAGAGACTGCTGAGCCAGTTCGGTATCGCCGGCGGCGGCATCGAGTCACACGCCTACACCTACCTCAATTTCGAGGAAGCCGCGCGCACCTACGGCAAGGTTGGTGGCTTTGCCCACCTGGCCACGCTGGTCCAGAAGATGCGGACAGAGTACGCGCAGGGCCGCTCGCTGCTGCTCGACGGTGGTGATACCTGGCAAGGTTCCGGCACGGCTTACTGGACCCGCGGGCGCGACATGGTCGAAGCCTGCAACCGGCTGGGGGTCGATGTCATGACCGGGCACTGGGAATTTACCTACCTGGCCGCGGAAGTACTGGACAACGCCGAGTTCTTTGCCGGCGAATTCGTCAGCCAGAACTGCAAGGTCAAGGAAGACGCCCTGTTCGATTACGAGCTGGCCGACATCGGCGACTTCAACGAGGACACCGGCCACGTGTTCAAGCCCTACAGCATGCGCGAGATGGGTGACCTGCGCATCGCGGTCGTGGGCCAGTCTTTTCCGTACACGCCGATTGCCAACCCGCAGCGCTTCATTCCCGACTGGACTTTCGGTATCGACGAAGAGGGTATGCAGGAAGTCGTGGACATGGCGCGCGACGAGGAAAAGCCGGATGCGGTCATCGTTATTTCGCACAACGGCATGGACGTCGATCTGAAAATGGCCTCGCGCGTCAGCGGCATCGACGCGATCTTCGGCGGCCACACGCACGACGGCGTACCCGGCGCGATCCCGGTGTCCAACCCGGGCGGCAAGACGCTGGTAACCAACGCGGGTTCCAACGGCAAGTTCCTGGGCGTCATGGACATGGATATCCGTGGCAAGAAGCTGCGCGACTTTCGTTACCGCCTGCTGCCGGTATTTTCCAACCTGTTGCCGGCGGACGGCGAGATGCAGGACTTCATCGACGGTATGCGTAAACCCTACGTACAGCAACTGACCGAGGAGCTCGCCGTGGCCGACGAACTGCTGTTTCGTCGCGGTAATTTCAACGGTACCTTCGACCAGGTCATCTGCGATGCGCTGCGTATCGAGGGTGATGCGCAGGTTTCGCTGTCACCCGGATTTCGCTGGGGCACCACGGTGCTGGGAGGACAGGCGATCACGATGGAACACGTGATGGACCAGACCTGTATCACCTATCCCGAAACCTACGTCAACGAGATGAATGGCGAAACCATCAAGCTGATTCTCGAGGACGTCGCCGACAACCTGTTCAACAAGGACCCCTATTACCAGCAGGGTGGCGACATGGTGCGTGTCGGCGGCCTGGACTACGTGATGGATCCGATGGCCGGTGCCGGTGAGCGCATCTCCGGTATGCAGCTCGACGACGGTACACCCATCGAGGCATCGAAGATTTACAAGGTAGCCGGCTGGGCAACGGTAGGCTCACAATCGCCGGGAGCGCCGATCTGGGAGGTCGTGGCGGACTACCTGCGGCGGGTCAAGGTTGCGCGGATCGACAAACTGAATACGCCGAAACTGAAAAACGTCGACGGTAACCCCGGAATTGCCTGATCGCGCGTTCGCCGGCCATCATCCGGCAGGCCCGAGCTGGCAAAAGATCATTCCTAGTCGTCGAATGCCACGGCGATGCTGAGCAGCTCGCGCGGCGTCTTGATTTTTTTGCCGAACACCACGGGCTGGTCGAGCTGGACGATCCCTTCCTGGAACGGCACCAGCCGGGTGCCGCGCAACAGGAAGATGCCGTTGCTGGAATTCATATCGCGCAGGAACACGCGCCCCTGGCGCACCGAAATCTCGGCGTGATGCTTGCTGATCGCCGGGTGATTCAGGTAGATATGGCCTTCCCGGCCGATGATGAAGCTGCGGCCTTCCAGGCTCGCCAGTCTGCTGGTGTCGTTCATCGGATCGAATCTGGCGGCGAAACGCCGCGTCTGCATGTCTTATAGCCCAAATAGCCGGTTTCGGTCGAAAAAACGGGAAAATGGCGGGTCTGGCAATAGCGTTGACCGCAGCCGCGTCGCTGGGTATCTTGGCCCGGTTTGACGCGAGGCCCGGAAGATGTTGCGTTGCCTGTTGTGGCGGCTGTTGTTCGAACTAGCCAACCTGCGGCGGCTGTTCGGCGCCGGCGATAAAACCGTGGAATACCTGGCGTTCGGCGCCAATCTCAGCGATGCCATCATGCGTGAGCGACGCATCCGGCCGCTGGCGAGCGAGTATTTCACGCTGCGGGATCACGGCCTGCGCTTCGATCATCCCGCCGCCTACCGCGGCTGTGCCTACGCCTCCGCGGAATACGCGGCGGGCGAACGGGTCCACGGTTTCCTCTACACCCTCTACGAGCGCGATGCCGCGCGCATGGATTTCTACGAGGTGGTGCCGGTGATCGGACGCTATCGCCGCACCTGGGTCGAACAGGACGGCCGCCGGCTGTTTTTTTACCAGAGTAACCGCTCGACGCCGGGTCTTTGCCCGACGCGGGAATACCTCGGTTACATCGTCGATGGGCTGGCGCAACACCCGGATGTCGAGCCCGAATACCTCGCGCACATGGCGGCAACGCCGACCGCGGAACCCGGACCGATCATGCCGTTTTACTTCCGCTCCGAGATTTATACCGAGGGACGCTGGCTCGACCGCTTGCGCGACCGTTACACGCGCCTGGTCACGCGGGTATTCCTGCACGGTATTTACCGCCTGTCACTGACCGAGTTCTTGCTGCGACGCTGACCGAGCCGTTACCAACGAACGGCATTCAACCGGGTCGACGCGCTACGATCTGGGCACTGGCAAGGCGCTCGCCGTCGGGCGTGCTGCGATGCGATTCGTCGTCGTGCAGGATTTCCAGCGTTGCGAGGCTATTGCGCAAGGCGCCCGGGGCGACGCGAAAGGCCGGATTTTGCGGGCCGATCACGCTCTCGGTAGTCAGCAGGTGTTGCTCGCTCAGGAGGCAGCCACCGGGTGCCAGGCAGTCGGCCAGGCGCCCGATCAGCGGCAGGTTGACGTACCAGGTGACGACGACCAGGTCGTAGTCAGGCGCAAAGTCGAACGGCTGCTCCAGGTCGTGTTCGATCCAGTTCACCGCGAGCCCCAGCTGGTCGGCGCGCGAGCGCGCGCGGCGCAGTCCCTCGCCTGATATGTCGATGGCGTCGACCCGGTAACCGGTATCGGCCAGCAGCAGCGCATTGCGACCGACACCGCAGGCAACGTCGAGCGCGTGTCCGCGCGGCAGGCGGGGCAGCCACTGTTGTAACAGGGTAACGGGATTCTGCTGGTTGAATGCGCCGTCGCGGTAGCGTTGGTCCCACTTGCGTCGGTCGGCGTCGCTCACGTCGCGTCCGTGCGCGCATCGATGCCGACCGCCGGATCCCAGATGCGTCGCCAGACGCGCATCAATGCACCGGGCTGCCAGCTGTTTTCCAGCTGTATCGGTTTGATCGGGCGCGGATGGGGGTTGCTGATATCGGCCACCGCGAAGCTGAACACGTAGCTGGGTTCGACGCCCATGCGCAGGTCGCTGACAACCACCTTGCCGTCGCGTTCGGCCACCGCGTAAAAGCCCTTGCTGAACCAGCGCAGGCGCTGCGCGGGCCAGTGCTGCTCGAGCCCGGCGAGCAGTTCGTCGCGGCTCGTATGCGGCGTAAAACGGATCTCGGCATCGCCGTCGAACAGCGAGTAAAACGCCTCGTAGTAGCGACCATCGGTGCGGACCACGGCACGCCAGAGCACCGAATTGAAGGGTGACGGCACGGTGAACAGGCCCTCGTATTCGATCGACTGGGCGCGCAGCGCGGCCTCGAAACGCGTTTCGACCAGCGTCTTGGCGACGATGGTCCAGCCGAGATAGAGCGTGCTCGCGACCAGGCCGAAGCGATTGACCAGGTGTCCGCGGTTGTTTTCGCGTGTCATCACCAGCGCGGCGATCACGCCGACCAGCAACGGCAGCGTGTAAGCCGGATCGATGATAAACAGGGTTGACCAGGTCATCGGCATGGTCCACAGCGGCCAGAATATCTGCGTCCCGTAGGCGGTGAAGCTGTCGAGCAGCACGTGGGTAGCGAACACGAGGTAAAACATCAGCATCCATTGCCGCCGCAGTTCGGCCAGGCGCGGGTGGATGCGGCAGGCCAGCCAGGCCATCAACGGCGTGACCAGTGCCAGCACGAACAGCGAGTGGCTGGCCGAACGATGGTAGGTGAAATCAGCCACGGCGTCGCCGAGCGGAACGAAAACGTCGAGGTCGGGCAGGGTGCCGGCGATCGCGCCCCACAGGATTGCGCGATGACCGATCTTGCGGCCGAGCGTCGCTTCGCCGACCGCGGCACCCAGCGTCAGCTGGGTCAGGGAGTCCATGAGGGTATGCGGGCGCTTGAAGTCATGTGGCTGTTACGTGTAAACCGCCGTTTTAGATCGCGGGCTCGCTGGCACCGCTCGCCGGTTACTCGTCGATCTGCTCGGCGGCGCGATGATTGTGCTCGATGTACATGACCGCGGCCTCGACGCGCGAGTGTACGTTTAGCTTGCGCAGCACGGCCTTGACGTGAAGCTTTACCGTACCGTCGGAAATACCGAGGTTGCGCGCGATCAGCTTGTTGCCCTGGCCCTCGGCCATCAGCTCCAGGATTTCGGTTTCGCGCGGTGTCAGTTCGCTGAAGGGCCCCTTGCTCTGCGAAACCGTCATGTCACCCTTGACGAAACGCACCAGTACCGAGGTCAACGGCGGTGCAACCACGGTTTTGCCGGCATTGATGTCGCGCAGCGCCGTCACCAGGCCGTCGGGTTCCATGTCCTTCAGCAGGTAGCCGCTGGCGCCTGCCTTGAGCGCATTGAGCAAATCCTGCTCGTTAGAGCTGGTGGTCAGCATCACGATCGGTTTTTCGAGATCCAGCTTTTTGAGCTGTTTCAGAACGCTGATGCCGTCCATGATCGGCATGCGCATGTCGAGCAGAATGATATCGGGTTGCAGTTCCTGCGCGAGCCTGATGCCCTCGTTGCCGTCGCCGGTAGCTGCCATGACCTCGATGTTACGTCTTTGCAGCAGGCTGATCAGGCCCTCGCGAAACAGCATGTGATCGTCAATCAGCAGTACTTTGAGACTCATGATAAGGATCCCGTGGATATGGGTTCAAAGGTTACCCGGTGTGGCGGCAGCACCTGGTTTTCGGCAAAGTGGCGCAAACTGGCTTCCAGCGCCGGGCTGCCGCAGGCGTAAAAATCCCAGGCATCGAGACCGTCGCTCGGCAGCAGGTGCTGCAGGCGGTCCTCGAGCCCGGCCGCCGCCGGGCTGTCGAGCGTTACGTAGTCGAAATTGTCGAGCGCGTCGTTCCACGCCCGGCAGAGATTGTGCAGGTACGGCGGACCGTCGCCGCCGACGCGTACGAGCAGGATACGTTCGGCCGCATCGAGCGCCATCGCGTGTTCGATCAGGCCCTTGATCGTTGCGAAGCCGATACCCTCGGCGACGAACAGCAGCGAATTGGGCGAGTCTTCGTCCAGCACGAAGGCACCCCGCGGTCCCTCGAGGTTGACCAGGTCGTTGTTGCGCGCCGATTCGGCGAGAAAGTTCGCGATCGGGTCATGCGGATCGCGAGCCACGTGAAACTGCAGGTTCATGTCGTCGCAGGGGCAACTGGCTATCGGGTAGTGACTGCGGCCGACGTGCTCGATGGCGAGATCGGCGCCCTGTCCGGCGAGAAAACGCAGGCGACTGGTGCGCGGCGTGCGCGTGCTGACGATCAGCACGTCGTCGGTGGTGTCGATTTTCTTGATCCGGAGCGGGATATGCTGCAGCGGAATGTCGGCGGCACTGCCGGCCTCGTCGGCTTCGAGTACGACGTCGGTCACCGCGGTGTAACAGCAGCCCAGCAGGTAGCCCAGCCCTTTTTCGGCCTCGGTCAGGGTGTAGTCGTGGTGCCGGATCCGGCGGGTTTCACCGGACACCACACGCATTTTGCACAGCCCGCAGTTGCCGTTGCTGCAACCGTAATTGAGCGCGAGCCCGCCACGCAGACCCGCTTCCAGCAGGGATTCGGCGCCCTCCACGAAAAACTCGTGACCGCTGGGAATGACGCTGGCCTGTGCCGTCATGACGCGTAGATAAGTCTCGTTGACCCGGGATGGATCTATTGTATCACCGACCTGCTCGATTCCACTGGCGGCGTCATCGAGCCAGGCACGCAGCTGCTGCAACGCGTCGGCAACGCCATCGAGTGATTCGATTTTTTCCCGCAGTTGCGCCTGCAGGCGCCGATAGGCCGCGACCCGCAGTTTTTCTAGCGAGAGTTCCTCGCTCAGTGCCATTACGCGCGCGGTCAAGGCGACGTTGTCGGGCTTGCGCGCGGCATGTTCGACGTTGATGAAGCTCGCCTGCTCGATGATCTGTTCGACACGCTCGAGCATCGACGAATCTTCGACGCGCGCGTCGGGGTAGGCCTGCAGCAGGTCGGCCAGCAGGATTTCACCCTCGAAGGTCTGCAGATCGCCGGCGCGGATCTGTTGCTGCAGGGTGCCACGCTTGACGCCTACCAGGCGGGCCGCACGCGAAAGTGAGATCCGTTGGGCCACGCTCAGCCGGTTGATTCGAGCAGGTTCTGCGGCGCCTCGGGGCGGAAGCTGAGATGAATCCGGGTACCGTCACCAGGCTCGCTTTCGATGTCGATCTCGGCATCGATCTGGGAGGCCCGGTCGCGCAGTATGTTGAGTCCCAGGTGCCTGCCGCCCTCGGGTTTGACGTTGCTCTCCTCGAAGCCGATGCCGTCATCCTCGATCAGCAGCGTGAACAGGCCGTTGCGGTGGGTCAGCAGCACGCGCACGCCTTCCGCCTGGCTGTGCTTGCGGATATTGGCGAGACACTCCTGCACGATGCGCAGCACGTTGAGTTCCACCTCGGCCGAGAAATCGCACTCGGGCCACTCGTTCTGGAAATATATCGGAATGCCGAGTTCGTCCTGCGTGCGGCGAATGGTTTCCTCGATCGATGCGATCAGGCCCTGCGGATCGACCGGCACACGGAAATGCGCGATCAGTTCGCGCAGCTGGTTGTTGGCCTGGTCGATGGTGTATTCGATACGCTCCATCTGGTGCCAGATGGCTTTCTCGTCGTTGGAGTGAAAAGTCTCGTCGATGACCCGGATCTGTATCCTGAGGCTGGCGATGGTCTGCGCCAGCGAATCGTGCAGTTCGTGCGAGATGCGCTGACGTTCCTGCATCACCAGCAGTTCGGACTCTTCCTCGATCAGGCGAAACTTTTCCACCGCGCTGCCCAGGTGCTGGCCGATGCTGAGCAGCAGCGCGCTGTAACTTTCCAGGTCCAGCGAAGTATCGTCGTCGAAGAACAGGTGGATGGCGCCGAGGACCCCTTCGCGGTACTGCAGCAGGACCGACAGCACCAGCAGCTGGCGGTCGTCGTCACTATCGCCGGTATCGAGCACGGTGCTGCGCTGCAGGCGGTCGATGCGGTAGATCCGATCCAGCTTGATTTCGTCGAAAGGGTACTGGATCGGCAGGAAACGGTCGGCGCTGGCGAGGAAACTCTGCTTGATCTCGCCGTGCGCGGCAACCAGGTCGCGCTTGTTCTTGCCCATGAACTGGCGGATGATGCCGCCGCGCGCGTTCAGGTTGTCGCACAGCGATTGCAGCGACTTGTCGAACAGCGCATTGATGTCGTAGGACAGGTTGATGCTCGAGGCCACGTCGTAGAGGATCGCCAGCGAGCGCGACTCCCGCGATATGTGGTCGGTGTGTTTTTGCAGCTGGATCTCGGTATCGCGCGACAGCTGGTTGATCATGTTGCCGAGCATGTTGATGTCGCGCGCGAGCTCGCCGAAATCTGAATCGGCGGGCAGCTTGACCCTCGCATCGAAATTGACGCCGCGCATCAGGTCGGCCCAGTCGCACAGGCGCAGCAGGGGCTGCAGCAGTTCGCGCCAGATTTGCCAGAACAGCACGATCAGCAGCAGGATTTCGAGCCCGTGCATCCAGATGGCCCAGGGCTGCAGCCACTGCGCCAGCGGCTCGTCCGGATTGGCCAGCACCAGCAGGTTCAGCAACAGCAGCACGAGGATCGAGAACGACAGGAACAGCAGGCGAAAGCGCCCGCTTTTCAGGAGGTTACGCTTGCTGCTGTCTAGCTTGACGAACCATGCGTTGAACAGGTTGACCTTGCGCAGCAGGTGAGGATCTTTTTGCACCATCAGGAATAATTCGTTGGAAATTGCTGGTTTCATTTCCGAGTATTCCCGTGAGTATACCGCGTTAGCCGATCCTGCAAACCCGCATCGAGCGTCGTTCAGCCCTCGGGCGGCACATAATCCGGGTCGTTGGGATTGAGAAAGATGAACTGCCAGCTGCCGGGTTCGAGTTCGACGTAGTCGATCGTCATGCCGTCGGCAAGCGGCTTGCTGGTGGTCGAGACGACCAGGTCGATGCCGTCGAAATTATAGTATTCGTCTCCCGGCAGGCGTTGATCGTCGAAGCCCATGGCGTAGTGAAAACTGCCGTCCTGCTCGGTTTTGACCGCAATCCGCAGCGGCATGCTGGCCATGTCGCCATCCGCGGCCGAGCGGCGCATCTGCTCGATCGCGCTGGTGGTAACGCGGATCACGAGCCGGTCCCGGCGACATCCACCTGCGACCCGGCGCGCAACTTGCAGTCGCGCACGAACTGCAGAAAGCGCCTGACCCATGGATTATCGACGGTATTGCGCTGGTGGCTGTAGGCGGCCAGCAGGTTGCGGTAAACCACCCCGTCGCGCTGCTGCTCGATACCCCTGCCGCGCTCGACCCGCCAGCTGAAGCGGCTGTCGCGCGGCAGGCCTTCGAGGGTCGAGTAGTGAAACTCGTGCGCGTTGAGCGTTGCGTCGCGCAGGTTGCCCAGCGGCCACAGCGCGTCGGTTTCCCGCAGCCTGACGTAGCCACGGCCCTGCGGTCTTGCGTGCATGCGAGTCTCGGCAGCGAGCGCACCGACCATGTCGTGCGACTCGCCGTGCCAGTGCAGGCGGCGGCTAAGGTACATCAGGCCGCCGCATTCCGCGTAAGCCGGCAGACCGTTCTCGATTGCGCCGCGGATGGATGCACGCAGGGACCGGTTGGCCGCCAGGCCGGCCGCGTGCCGCTCGGGGAAGCCGCCGCCGATCCAGAGACCGTCGGCCTCGGGCAGTCGCGCGTCGCGCAGGGCATCGAAAGGAACCAGTTCGGCGCCCGCGCGCGCGAACGCATCGAGGTCGCCGGGATAATAGAAACCGAAAGCCCGATCGCGTGCGATGGCGATGCGCAGGCCGGCAAATTCGTTGCTGGCCGGCAGGGGCGAGGATGCCGCCTGTACGCTGCCGGCCTGGCTGGCAATGTCCTCGAGCCGCGCGAGATCGATGTGCTCCGCCACCGCCGCCGAGATGCGATCGATGCGCTGGATCGCGGCCGGATCCTCGTATCCCGGGATCAGGCCGAGGTGACGCTCGTCGAGTTCCAGCTCGGAGTGCTTGCCGAGCGCGCCGAGAAACGGAATGTCGGTGTATTCCTCGACCGCTGCACGCAGTTTCGATTCATGTCGCGAGCCGCCGGTCAGGTTGGCGATCACGCCGGCGATGTTGACCTCGCGGTCGAAGACCTGGTAGCCGATCAGCAAGGGCGCGATACCGCGCATGGTACCGCGGGCATCGACCACCATGATCACCGGCGACCGCAGCGCCTTGGCCAGCGCTGCATTGCTGTTGCTGCCGTCGAGATCGAGACCGTCGTACAAACCCTTGTTGCCCTCGATAATGCTGAGATCGGCATGCTGGCTGCGGTGACAGTATTCGTCGATGGTTTGCTGGCGACCGGCGACGAAGTAATCCAGGTTGTAGCAGGCGTTGCCCGCGGCCATGCCGAGCCAGATCGGGTCGATGTAATCCGGGCCTTTCTTGAACGGCTGGATAGCGAGTCCGCGAGCGCGCAGGGCGGCGCATACGCCGAGGGTCAGAGTAGTCTTGCCGGACGATTTGTGCGCGGCCGAGAAGAACAGGGCAGCCATGCTCAGTCGCTCTCCGCCGGCAGGCCTTCGGGCAGGATCGGCAGCACGCGCAGCGCCAGCAGGGCGAGTAACAACGCGGCCGCGACGCCGCCCAGGCCGAGCAGCAATTCCCAGATACTGGGTGCATAGTCCGCGATCACGCCGTCGAAAAAGCTGCTTTCGACCTCGTACCCGGGAAAGATGTTGAGCGGAAACGCCTGGCCACCGATGATGATGATGTAGAGCTGGGCAAAAGCGCCGGCAATGACCAGCAGGCAGGCAGCGAACAGCGCCCGGGCCGAGCCGGCGAAAGCGGGCATGAAGCAGATGGCCAGCGGCAGCAGGTTGCCGAGCCCGATTTGCACCAGCCAGAACAGCAGCGTGTAGGTGCCGCCGTCGGTCAGGATGAAGCGCTCGAAGGGATGGTTCTGCGTGCCGTAGAGCTTGGTCAGGTGGAACACCAGCACGAAGTAGAAGATACCGGCGACGAACAGGCCCAGCAGGCGGCGCAGGCGCTCGACGTGGGACTGGTCGAGCTCACGGCCGTCGAAGCGAAAACTGAATCCCAGCAGCAGCGCGAACAGGGCGAGGCCGAAGGCGAAGGACATTACGATGAACAGTGGCGCGAGTATGGCGGTATCGTAGGCTTCGCGCGCGACCAGGAAGCCGAAGATGGAACCGGTACCCGTGGTCAGCACCAGGCGCCAGATCAGCGCCGCGACACCAGCCGGCTTGCTGAAGGCCTGCATGCGGCGTTCCATCATGAGCCACAGGTAAACGACGACGATGCCGATAAAACCGCTGTACAGCAGGATATTCCAGGCGAAGATCGATTTGAAATTGTAATGCGTCATGGCAACGATCAGGCGGTCGGGGCGGCCGAGATCGAGTAACAGGATCGCCAGGCCGCCGACCAGCAGGGCAACCGCGAGTACCGCGGAAAAGCGCGCCAGCGGCTTGTAGGCTGCGCGGCCGAATACCGATGACAGCGAGGCGAGGTTGAGCGCACCCGAGGCCGCGACGATCAAAAAGATTGCGAACACGTGTGGCAGGCCCCAGACGACCTGGTTGTTCATGCCGGTTACGTGGTGACCCTCGACGTCCATGTGGTGCGCCGCGGCGAAGCCGACCAGCGCAAGGCCCGCCAGCAGCAGCAGGACACCCCAGTAGCCCGGGCTGCGACTGCGAATTTCGGCGTATCGCTGCGTGGCTGCCATGTCAGAGTCCCCGGTAGCCGACGCCGGGATTCAGGCCCATATCGGCGCGCAGGCGGGTGGCGCCGAACTCGCGCAGGGCCTGTGAAATCCCGCTCGCGGGATCGTTGAGATCGCCGAACCAGATAGCCTGGCGTCCAGCGCGATTCACCGCCTCGGCACAGGCCGGTACCGCGTCGGCGCCATCGCGGTCGACCCGGTGTACGCACAGGGTGCAGGATTCGACCGTGCCCTTGCCGCGCGGCGCCACCGGCAGCTGGTCTTTGAGCACCTCGTGAATGAAAGAGCGGGCCTTGTAGGGACAGGCCATCATGCAGTAACGGCAACCGATACAGGTGTGCTTGTTGACCAGCACGATGCCGTCGGCGCGCTTGAACGAGGCGCCGGTGGGGCACACGTCGACACAGGGCGGATGCTCGCAGTGCTGGCACATGACCGGCAGGAAACGCGTGTGCCCGCTGGCGCGATCGCGCAGCTTCACCTTGCGCACCCACTGCGCGTCGGTGGCCGAGCCGTCCTCGGCTCGCCAGCCGTGCTCGCGCTGGCAGGCGCTGACACAGGCGTCGACGTCGTCCTCGGACAGGGCGTTGGCATCGATCAGCAGGCCCCAGCGCACGCCAGAGTCGACGTTCGCACCAGCCGGCCGCGCCTGGTACAGCAACAGCCCCGGTGCCAGCGCAACACTGGCAAGCGCCGCGGCGCCGCGCAGGAACTGCCGGCGTGCAGGCTTGACTTCGATCTTGTCGAGCTCATTCGCCACGCGAGTGCTCCAGGCGCTGTTGCAGGCTCATTGCCGTCAGCCGGTTGCGCTCGGCCCGCCAGGCAGGCTGGTCGTCGCGCCGACTCTGTCCCGTTTGCTCGAGACCGCGATCGGCATGGCATTCGAAGCAGTCGATCTTGACCCCGGTATAGGCATGGCATTCGGCGCAAAAATGCTCGGGATCCTCGTAGCGCACGACCGGTTCCGCGGTCGCGGGATTATGACAGTCCATGCAGCCGGTCAGGCTGTGCCTGCTGCCGCGATCGCCATCGATCACGGTTTCATCGCGCTGGTGCAGCAGGAAGTGCATGTGCTCACGGCGCATGACCTCGACCGGCTCGACGCAGCTGTCCGCCGTCGTGGGCTTCACCGGCGACGGAATCGCGATCTGGCCGAAGCCGGAGGATTCCCCCGCAGTGGCGATCCCGCTACAGCAGAACAGTAATACCAAAAGCCAGCTACGCACGTGTCTTCCTAGTGGTCGCCCAGCGCCATGTCGATGTAACCGGTCGGGCAGACGTCGGCGCAGATATGGCAACCGATGCAGCGGGTGTAGTCGGTGGCGACGTAACGTCCCATGGTCTTCTCGTCCTTCTTGACCCGGTAAACCGCGTCCTGCGGGCAGTAGATGACGCAGTTGTCGCACTCGAAACACATACCGCAGCTCATGCAGCGCTTGGCTTCGGCCACCGCGTCTTCCTCGTTCAGGCTCTTCGAGCGTTCCTCGAAGTGACCGAGCACCGCGGTCGAATCCGGGCCGTAGGATTCGCGATGGTGACGAGATTCGAACGGAAAGTGCCCGAGAAACAGGCGCTCATGGGAAATGATTTCGTTGGCCGAACGGTCTTCGTAATTGTGTACCGCAAAATCCGCTTCGTTGGTGCCCCAGGTCGCCTCGTGCTGGAACTCGGCCGGCTCCAGGTTGGTTTCCAGCAGTTTTTGCAGCAGATCGAAGTGGTGTACGTCGACCTTTGGCCGCTTGTCGAACTCGGCGCCGCCGAGGTAACGCTCGATACTGTCGGCCGCGATCGAGGCGTGGCCGATGGCGGTGGTCAGCAGGTGCGGCTGGATGATATCGCCAGCGACGAAATGCCCGGAGCGGTTCGGATGCTGGAAAAACTTGTCGGAATCCATCAGGTGACGTTCGTTGCCCAGGTCTTCGAGCCCGGACAGGTCGCCGCCCTGGCCGATCGCGGATACGATCAGGTCGCACTCTATTTCGAATTCAGTGCCCTCGACCGGCGTCGGTACGTTGTTCTCGACCGTGCATTCGGCCAGCTTGAGCGCGGTGGCGCGGCCCTCGTCGTTGACGATGATTTCGACCGGCATGACGCCATCGAGGACCTTGACGCCTTCGCGCAGCGCGTCCTCGACCTCGTGCTCGGTGGCGGTCATGTCGGCGCGCTTGAACAGGGAAGTCAGGGTCACGTCGGCACCCTGGCGCGAGGCCGCGTAGGCCGAATCATGCGCGGTAAAACCGCCGACGACGAATTCGGCTTTCTGTTCCTCGGGCAGTTCGTCGATCTTGCCGAGTCGGCGAGCTACCGACACCACGTCGATCGAGGTATCGCCGCCGCCCACGCAAACGACCCGGTCCGCGGCAACCTGCAGGGCGCCCTTGTTGAACGCTTCCAGGAAGGCGACACCGGAAATGCAGTTGGGTGCGTCGCTGTGCTCGAGCGGCAGCCGGCGGCCGGTCTGGCAGCCGATGGCCCACAGGATGGCATCGAATTCCTGCTCCAGTTGTTCGACGGTGACGTCACGGCCGACGCGCGTACCCATGCGAGTATCGATGTCGCCCATCTCGAGAATACGGTCGATTTCGTGGTCTAGAAATTCGCGCGGCGTGCGGTAGCCGGGGATACCGTAGCGGAACATGCCGCCCAGCTCGTCGTGCTCGTCGATAATTGTGCTGGCGATACCCTTGCGGCGCAGCTGGTAAGCCGCGGCAAGGCCCGCCGGACCGCCGCCGACGATGGCAACCCGGTGTTTACCGACTGGCGGCACCTCGCCAAACCTGAAACCCTCGGCGCGCGCGGTATCGCCGATGTATTGCTCGACCGAGTTGATACCGACGAAATCGTCGACGTTGTTGCGGTTGCAGCCCTGTTCGCAGGGTGCCGGGCAGACCCGGCCCATCATCGACGGGAACGGGTTGGCGTCGGTCGAACGGCGAAAGGCGTATTCCTGCATGCTGACACCCTCCGGCGGCAGCTCGATACCGCGCACGATGTTGAGCCAGCCGCGAATATCCTCGCCCGAGGGACAGCTGCCCTGGCAGGGCGGAGTGCGATGCACGTAGGTCGGACATTTGTGCGAGGTATCCTCGTTGAAAATGTTTTCGCCCTGCGAACGCCACCGGTGGACGCCATCCTCGTACTTGCGAAAGGTTAGCTTGGTGTTAATTTCCTCTTCTGACGCTGCCATGTCTAGCTCCTGGGTTTATTGCGCCTGCTGGCCGTCCAGCTGGATGGCGTTGCTGACTAACTGGTGAATACTGACCACCTGGTCCATTTCGAATCCGTAGTAGGGCAGGATCTTGCTGAACTGGCTCTTGCAGATCGCGCAGATCGCGGCCAGGTGGGTGACGCCGTGGTGTTCGGTGACCTCGTGCAGTGCCTCCATCCGGGGCAGCGCGCCCTTGACGCGCAGCTCGACCAGGTCGTCGGTGAGCAGGCCGCCGCCGCCGCCACAGCAAAAAGTGCCCTCACCGATCGCATCGGCGGGCATGTCGACGAAGTGATTGCAGCTCGCCTTGATCACGGCGCGCGGAATCACGAGCTGTCCGCCCTCGAAATCACCCATGCGCGAACCGCGCGCGATATTGCAGGAATCGTGAAACGTCACGACCATGTCGTCGTTGGCCGACGGATCCATTTTGAGCGCACCGCGCTGCAGCAGGTCGTAGGTCACTTCGCAGATATGCTGCGGCACGGGGTAGTCGGGATCGAGAAAATCGAACGGCCCCGCCAGCGTATTCAGGAAGTTGTAGGCCACGCGCCAGGCGTGCCCGCACTCGCCGAACACGATGCGCTTGACGCCAAGCTCGAGCGCGGCCTCGCGAATACGCAGGGCGAGTTTCTGCATGTTGTCGTAGGAACCGATGAACATGCCGAAATTGGCCGCTTCCGAGGCGTAACTGGACAGCGTCCAGGAAAGCCCGGCCTGGTGAAAAACCTTGGCATAGCCGATCAGGCCGTCGACGTGCGGTTCGGCGAAAAAATCGGCCGACGGCGTCACCAGCAGGATGTCGGCACCTTCCTCGTCCAGCGGCATGCGCACGACCACGCCGGTCTCTTCCTCGATGTCTTCCTCGAGCCCCTCGAGCGTATCGGCGAGCGCGGGCTCGGGCAGGCCGAGATTGTTGCCGATGGTCTGGGCCTTGCCGATGATCTCGTTACAGTACTTTTGCCCGACGCCGACCGTATCCATGATTTCGCGCGCGGCCATCGATACCTCGGCGGTGTCGATGCCGTAAGGGCAATAGACCGAGCAGCGGCGGCACTGTGAACACTGGTGAAAATAGCTGTACCACTCGTCGAGCACGCTCTTGTCCATGTCGCGCGCGCCGACCAGTGACGGGAAATACTTGCCGGCCAGCGTGTAGTAGCGCCGGTAAACCGAGCGCAGCAGGTCCTGGCGTGCGACCGGCATATTCTTCGGGTCGGAGGTGCCGAGGTAGTAGTGGCACTTGTCGGTACAGGCGCCGCACTTGACGCAGCTGTCGAGAAAAACGCGCAGCGCGCGCGACTTGTCCACCAGTTCGCCGAGCTTTTTGACCGCAACATTTTCCCAGTCATCCACCAGTTCGCCCGGAAATCCGAGCTTCTGCTGATGGTCTTCCTTGGCGACGAAGGGTTGACTGTGCGCCATCGAGCCAATTTCGATCGCCGGAATAACGGGATAAGGTTTCAGCGTCGGGGTTTCGAAATCAGCCATGGACTACCTCGATTCCGCCGCCTGAGCGGTGGCCTGGGCCGCGCTCGCGCCCTGGGTCGGCAGGTGGCGTTTTTCGCGCGGATTGTCCGCCTGGTTGCGCGTCGGGCTGAAAAACACGCCCGGCGCATGCAGCAGCTTGCTGAATGGAAAAACGATCATCAGCAGGGCCACCAGCAGCAGGTGCAGGTTCAGCATCGTATCGGCCGGCATGGGCTGCCAGTCGAAGTACATCAGGCCGAGGAAAAACGCCTTGACCGCGACGATGTCGGTGGCCGCGACGTACTGCATGCCGAGCCCGGTCAGTCCGATCGCGATCAGCAGCGCGAGCATCAGGTGGTCGGAAAGCGACGAAATGTAGCGTACCCGGTCGACCAGGAAGCGGCGCGCCCACAGGCCGGCCAGTCCCGCGACCATCGCAAAGGCGGCGTACTTGCCGAGCGGCTGTACCAGCTCGACCCAGGACCAGACCGGATCGGTGAAGTAGCGCAGGTGGCGCAGCAGCACGAACAGCAGCGCGGCGTGGAAAATCCAGCCGAACAGCCAGATCCATTTGTTCGACTTGAACAGGCTGTTGAACAGCGTGACCTCGAAAAACATGCGCCGCACGACCCCCGGAGTCGTGGTCGGCGCCGGCGTCGTCGGGATGCGCAGCGGGGTAGGTGTGCGCGCGTACAGGCGAATGCGGTAGGCCAGGCCGGCCACCAGGATCAGGGTCGCGGCGTAAAACAGCAGGGTAAAAGCAATCGTGAGCAGTGACATGACGCTGCCGTAAACGGCCGTCGGCGGTCACGGCAGCAGGGCCGGACCGCCGATAGCTCCGTAATGCCTAGACGCAACCCGTGGGCTTGGGCAGGCCGGCGTACTTACAGGCCTGCTTGGCCGGGCCGTAGGGGAAGAGCTCGTACAGGTACTTGCTGGTACCCTTGTCCTTGCCCAGCTTCTTGCCGACAGCCTTGGTCAGAACGCGGACCGCCGGGGCGATCTGGTATTCCTCGTAGTAGTCGCGCAGGAAGTTGATGACTTCCCAGTGATTTTCGCCCAGCGCTGCACCGTCGGCCTTGGCCATTTCGTTGGCCAGGTCTTCCGACCAGTCACTCAGGTTGACGAGGTAACCTTCCTCGTCGGTTTCGTAGGTTTTCCCACCGTGTTCAAGAGCCATTTTCTACCTCTATTGCGTTGAATGTAATCCTGGCGGTTAAAGCCATGACTGTGATTTGTCGAAATCACAGGCGAGTTGAACGAAGCCGTCGTAATCCACGGTCTTGATGCCGTCGATCAGGCGATCCTCGCTGATGCCACGCGCCTGCAAATCGGGCGAGAGTGCATAAATCTGGTATTTGGCCATCGCCGCGGCGACCCGGTCGGAGACCGCGGTACCTTGCTGCGCGGCATAGATGCCGTCCTCGATCAACAGGATGGCACTGTCGGCCTGCGCGAGGCGCAGGCAGGCGTCGAGCGAGTTCCGCTCAAAAGGTGATTTGTTGACGATGTGGAGTACTGACATGCTTCGCTCGGGTCAAAAATTCAGTAAAACGTCCTGCTGCTCGATGATTTCGGCCAGGGCTTCGCTGCTGACGATATGGATCGAGTCTTTCTCGGCCCAGTCGTCGTCCTCGTCTTCCCAGGTCAGCGGCATCAGGTCGTCGCGGGTCAGGCCGCGCGCTTCGAGCGATTCGGCCTCGACGTAGATCTTGCTGATATCGTAATCGCCGAGCGCCTTGAAGGTCGGCGAGAAATTCTTGCTGCCGAGCGCGGCGGTGTCCTGGTTCAGCAGCAACTGGTAAACACCGTCGTCGACGAAAGCCAGCGACACGTCCTGCTCGAAAGCCGCGCCGATGAGCACAACCTCGAGCGATTCCAGGGCGTAGACGCTGCCGTGCGGCGCCTTGCGGTTCATGTAGAGAAAACGCTTGCTGGCCATGTCTAGTCTCCGAAAACGAGCAGGCGGTCGGCCTGGATGCCGGCATCGATCAGCTGGCCGAGGCCGGATATCTGGAAGCCCTCGGCGATGTTGTCCGAATCCTTGCCGGCACGCTTGGCTTCGTCGGCGTCGAGCAGGCCGCGGCGTTGCGCGGCGGCGACGCAGACGATGAGCTCGAGATCGTGCTCGGCGCCGAGTTCGGACCAGCGCTGGCTGATGTTGCGATCATCCTGCGGCGGTACGCTCAGGCGGGTGCCGTTGTTGACCCCGTCGTGGTAGAAGAACACGCGCACAATTTCGTGCCCGGCGCCGAGCGCGGCGGCGGTGAACTGGTAGGCGCTGTCCGCAGCCTCGTGGGTATAAGGCCCTTCGTTGACCAGAATTGCAAACTTCACCGGAACTCCCGTCAGAATCGAATATGGGTGGAAGCGTTGAGCGTACGCCGTGCACCGCGCCAGTTATCAACGTGAAACTTGGTGAACGGCAGCTCGGTCAGTTCGAAGAACTGCGGCCAGCCGATGCGCTCGATCCAGTCGTTGAGGCGTTCCCAGTCGCGCGCGTTGTCCTTGTAGGTCTGCAGGATTTTCTTGACGATCGCGGTAGCCTCGGGCCAGCGCGGCGGATTGTTGGGGATGCCGGCCGCAACCAGTTTCTGGAAGGTCGGCTTGCCGCGTGCGTTGGAGTGGTTGCCGCCGACCCAGATCGCAAGCTTGGTGTTTTCCGGGTCGTTGATCTGCATCGGCGTACAGGGCGGGTAACAGGCGCCGCAGCAGATGCACTTTTTCTCGTCCACCTCGAGCGAGGGCTTGCCGTTGACCAGCGCCGGGCGGATCGCCGCCACCGGGCAGCGCGCGACCACGGAGGGGCGTTCGCAGATATTGGCCACCAGGTCGTGGTTGATCTTGGGCGGCTTGGTGTGCTGCACGTTGATCGCGATATCGCCCTGGCCGCCGCAGTTGATCTGGCAGCAGGATGTCGTGATGTGCACGCGATTCGGCATGTTCCAGTTTTTGAATTCCTCGATCAGCTCGTCCATCATCGACTTGACCACGCCGGAGGCGTCGGTGCCGGGGATGTCGCAGTGCAGCCAGCCCTGGGTATGCGAAATCATCGCCACCGAGTTCTTGGTGCCGCCGACGACGAAACCTTCCTTTTCCAGCGCATCGATCAGCGGCTCGACCTTGGCCGCGTCGGCCACCATGTACTCGATGTTGCTGCGGATCGTGAAACGCACGTAGCCTTCGGCGAACTCGTCACCGATGTCGCACAGCTTGCGTAAGGTGAATACATCGAGAATGCGCTGGGTGCCGGCGCGCACGGTGTAGATCGCGTCGCCGCCGTGCGCGACGTGCTTGAGCACACCGGGGCGCGGATCTTCGTGATAAGACCAGTTGCCGTAGTTCTTGCGCATCGTCGGATGCATGTACTGGAAACCGTCCGGGCATCCGGATTCGATCGGGCTGCGTTGACCTTCCATCAGCGTACTCCTCGCGTGTATTTCTGTTCGATTACATTCGCCATGATCAGGACGCCTGTGCCTGCTCGGCCTTGCGATCGAACCACTTCTTGGCCTCGATATCCCAGTCGTCCATGCGCACGTAGGACGAGCTGCGGGTTTCGGAAATCATGTTCGGATCGACTTCGACGCCGATTCCCTCGAGGAAATTGACCAGGCCGATACGCTCGACCATCTCGCCGCAGCGTTCGTGTTCGAGCCCGTTCTCGGCCCAGTAGTCGATGACTTCCTCGGCCAACTCGGTCAGCGCTTCGTAGTCTTCCTCGTCCTCGAGCTTCATGAAGGGCACGATCACGGTGCCCATCAGGTCGCCGATCTTGAGCGTGCGCTTGCCGCCGATCAGGATCGTGACACCCTTGTCGTCGCCCGGCGACAGTGCTTTCGGCACGACGTTGAGGCAGTGCATGCAGCGCACGCAGTTACGGTTGTCGACTGCGAGCGTGTCGTCGTCGTTGAGCGACAGCGCGTTGGTCGGGCAGCGCGTGATGACGTTGTCGATCGTATGCTGGCGGCCCTTGGACTTGACGTAATCCTTGAACGCCTGCTGGTCGACTTTCATGTCGTCGCGCCAGGTGCCGATGATCGCGAAGTCGGAGCGCTCGATCGAGTTCATGCAGTCGTTGCCGCAGCCGGATACCTTGAACTTGAACTTGTAGGGCAGGGCCGGGCGATGCACGTCGTCGGTGAAATTGTTCAGCAGCGTGCGGTGGACGCGCATTTCGTCGACGCTGGACTGCTCGCAGCGGGCGGCACCGACGCAGGACATGCCGGTGCGCACGCAGGGACCGGCGCCGCCGAGGTCCCAGCCGTACTCGTTGATCTCGTTGAAGAAATGCTGCGTGTTCTCGGTCGAGGTGCCGATGAACATGATGTTGCCGGTCTGGCCGTGAAAGGTGACCAGGCCGGAACCGAATTTTTCCCAGCTGTCGCCGAGCTGGCGCAGCATGTCGGTGGTGTAGTAGTTACCCGCCGGGGGCTGGACCCGCAGGGTGTGGAACTCCTTGGATTCCTCGAACGCGTGCGCGACTTCGGAGAAGCGCGGTATGATTCCGCTGCCGTAGCCGTATACGCTGACCGTGCCGCCTTTCCAGTAACCCTTGCGGGTTTCGTAGGAGTGTTCGAGCTGGCCCAGCAGCGAGTTGGCCACACCGTTGATGCGTTCGTCGGGGTGTTCGTCGCGCAGGCGCTTGATACCCGAGATGAAGCTCGGCCAGGGCCCGTTTTCCAGCTCATCGAGCATCGGGGTGACGTGGATTTTCTTGGCCATATAGTAGTTCCCGTTTTTTCTGTATGCCGAATTCGAATCTGGTCGGAATGCTGACCGGAACCGCTCCTCCGCAGACTCCGGCCTTCCGATGGCTTGGCGTAGTTTGTTGGAATAGCGACGTTTGAACCATCCCCCGGTTGGGGGGCAATGGCGAGCAGACTTATCCCTATCGAGATAGGCTGCTAACGCAAGCGCTGGCGGCACCGCTGACTGCCCGTCGGCAGACCTCGGGATATCATTGAAAATCAGGCAGTTAGCGGCTTGGCCGAATAAGTTCGGAGCCCCCTACCGATGGGATGCTCCATTCGGGTTTTGCCTCGGATAAAATTTCCACCTGTCGTACCACTGAAACGCGTTTTTACAGGGAGCTTCTTTGAACGCAAGTAGCGAACATATAACCGATACGCTCGACGACTGCGCCGGGCATTCGCCTTTCGTGCTGCAAAACGAGGGCGAGTACCAGGCGTGGCGGCTGCGCAAGCTCGAGTATCGTCGTCGCATGCCCGCCGACCGGGTATTCGAACTCGACCAGGACGGGCTGTTGCCGGAATCGTCGCTGGCAGCGGCGCGACTGCAAATACAGGCGCACAACTTTGTTCTCTTCCAGTCCGTGCAGCCGCTCGACAAGGCCCGCTTTCTTGCGCTCAATCGCCAGGCGGGACTGTCGAGACTGGATCAGAATCCGGGTGCCGACGAGGATCGGGTGACTTCGCTGCGCGTTGTCGCCAGTAACGACGACCGCGCACTCTACATCCCGTACACCAATCGCGCGATGAACTGGCACACCGACGGCTACTACAATCCTGCCGAGCGCGCGATCAACGCGTTTGCGCTTTACTGCGTCCACCAGGCGCATCGCGGTGGCGGCAACACGCTGTTCGACCACGAAATGATGTACCTGATGATTCGGGATCGGGAGCCCGAATTACTCGACGCGCTGATGGATCCCGACATGATGCAGGTGCCGCCCAACGTGCAGGACAATCGTATCGTGCGCGCGCGGGAAACCGGCCCGGTGTTCGCGATTTCGCCCGGTGGCTGCAGCCTGTTGATGCGCTACACGTCGCGCCCGCGGCACATCGTCTGGAAGACGGACAGGCGCAGTCAGCGCGCGCTCGACCTGGTACGTGAAATCCTGGTCAGGGGCGAGGCCGCGGCAGAAGTGCGGCTCGAGGCCGGGCAGGGGATCATCTGTAACAACGTGCTGCACGGGCGACAGGCGTTTCACGATGCCGACGGTCATCCGCAGCGCCTGATCTACCGTGCGCGCTACTACGACCCGGTTCGTTTCGACGACGCGGGCTGACAGGCGCCATGTTCTGGCAGGAAGACGACAACGAAGAAGCCGAGTACCGGGTGCCGGACGACGTCTTCGACCTGCTGTTTCGCGTGCGCGGTCGCGAGGTCGATATCGACCACGCGTTCGAGCTGGCCGAGGGTTTGCAATCGCTGCTGCCATCACCGCTGTGTGCACGCATCGGCGTACACGGTATCGGGCTGGCGAGTTCCGGCAACGGCTGGATCAGGCCGGACGAGGCGGATGCCGTGTTGCCCCTGTCGCGGCGTTGCCGGCTGGCCATACGCGTACGTCGCGAGGATGCGGACACGGTTGTCGGTATCGCCAATCGAAGTCTCACGGTCGGCCGGCATGCGCTCGAACTCGGCGAAAGCTCGGTGCGTCCGCTGGTGGCCCTGGGTACGCTGCACGCCCGGGCGGTGCGCTGTGATCCGTCGCTGGACGAGGATGCCTTTCTCGCCCAGGTTGCGCACGAACTTGCCGATGCCGGTATCCGCGTGAAAAAAATGATGTGCGGCAAGAGCGGCAGTATTCGCGCCGGTGGTGAGCGGATCTCTACGCGTTCGCTGCTGATAGCCGATCTCGCGGCCGATGAATCGGTGCGGCTGCAGCAGCGGGGGCTGGGCGCGGACGGCCTGCTTGGTTGTGGCCTGTTCGTCCCGCACAAGGGTATCGCCGCGGTGCATCGACCGCCGCAGGCGGATTAACGCTAACTCGTTCGATACGGAGTAAACCATGAGCATGAACGTCGATGGCAGGGAAATCGCAACCAACGATAACGGATATCTCGAAAATCACGAGGACTGGAGCGAAGCGGTTGCCGAGGCAATCGCCGCCAGCGAGAATCTCGAACTCGGCGAACGTCACTGGGACCTGATCCGGTTCCTGCGCGACGAGTTCGTCAATAACGGCGGCAATCAACCCAATACGCGTAACCTGGTCAAGGCCATGGCGAAAACCTGGAACGACCGCTCGGTCAACGCCAAGACGCTGTACGACCTGTTTCCGGGTGACCCGAGTAAACAGGGCGGTCGCATCGCCGGCCTGCCGGAAAGCCGCCGAAAGGGCGGATACTGAGGTCCGCCGGGACCCGAGACAGAATCACGAGGAGAAATACATGAGCGAAAAGCAGGAAATCATCAAGGAGATCATGGATTTGCAGCGCAAGTTCATCGATATCGAACACAAAGGCGAGTTTTCCGCCGAGCAGTACTACGACAGCGACGGTGATTCGGAACTGGCAAAATACAAGCGCCGGCACGAAGAACTCGCGACCAAACTGGTCGACATGGCGCACGACGAAAAGGGTTCGAAACGCTAGGGATCAGGTTTCGGCCCACAGCCGGAACAGGTTGGCGTAGGCGATGTCGACCTGCGCCAGCGCGGTGTGGTTGTCGGCGGCCAGCTGCTCCCGGGCGCAATCCAGCTGGACCAGTATTTCGCGCTGATCCGCGCGCCTAACGAGGCTTTGCACCCAGGTGAGCGCGACCAGGCGCTCACCCGCCGTCACCGGGTTGACCCGGTGATAACTGGTCGACGGGTAGATTACGGCATGCCCGGCCGGCAGCTTGATCGCGGTCTCGCCCTGCGAGTCGGTGATGCAGAGTTCGCCGCCTTCGTAGTCTTCGGGCGCGCTGAGGAACACGGTAATCGAAATGTCCGACCGCAGGCGCGCCTGCGGCGATCCCATCAGGGGATCGTCGATGTGCCCGCCGTAGGCCATGCCCTCGGTGTAGCGCGCGTAGATCGGCGCACAGATACGCGCCGGAAAGGCGGTTTGCAGGTAGCGCGGGTGCTGCACCAGGCGCGTCATGACGACATCGTTCAGCGCGGCGTAGGTTTCGTCATCGCTGTCGAGTTCGAGGTTATGCTTGTGCCGACTCGCGTTACGCCCCGCGCTGAGCTTGCCGTCGACGAAGTTGCCGCGGCGCAGTACCGAGTTGACGGCATCGAGTTGTTGCCCGCTGAGGAGCTCGGGAATTTTAACCAGCACGGCCCAGGAATCCGCATATGAAAATTACGATCGAAGTCGATGATAAGCGTTACCCGCTGGATGTGCCACCGTCGCTCCTGCTCGAGGCCGCGGATTTCTTCGACAGGATGGACGCCGACATGGATTGCGGCTGGCAAATGAGCCGCTGGTGGGTACCGGATCCGGATCCGCGCCAGCGCTGCCAGATTGCCGCCGACAAGCTGCTGACCGCGCTGGAAAACGAGAGTCGCGAAACCGCGCTGCTGATGTGCGCCTACATCCTGCGCGCGCTGCCGGATACCCGCCGGGTGCGTATCAATACCGGGGGCGAAATCCAGGGCACCGAGTTCTTCGACGACTAGCGCTTGCCCGCAACGTTTGCGCGCGGACCTTGCCTGCCTCGCTTCCATCGCACGATTTATCTAGCCCACATCGTCATCCCCGCGCACGCGGGGATCTCCTGAAATAGATTCCGCCATTACAAGATCCCCGCGTGCGCGGGGATGACGATGAGGTGGTAGCGGGTGACGGTGCGCTCTCCACGAAGTCTTCGCCGTGCCACGCAGGCTAGCGCGGCGGTTCGCCGATGCGGGACGACGATGAGCCCGTAGTAGTAACGCAGCGGCCTGGCAAGAACCGCACAGCTGAGCGTCAGGCGAAGACGACCCAGGTGGTGGCGATGTACTTCTGGCCTGCGGTAACCTCGCGGCCGCGGTGGCGGTGAGTCCAGAACGGTGGAAACAGCAGCAGCTTGCCGGCTTCGGGGGTGACGCGGATGTCCTGGTACTCGAACTCCGTTTCCCCGCCCTGGTCGCTGTCGAGACTGTTCAGATACCAGAGTGCCACCAGCTGCCGGTCGGCGAACTCGTGGCTGCCGCCGTCGATATGCCAGTGGTAGTATTCTCCCGGATCGGTGCGCTGGATCGCGTAGCCGTTATCCTTGAACGGGCCGGCAAAATAATCGAAGCGACCCTTGAACTCGGCCAGCGCATGGCTCAGGGAACGAAACAGTTCGCGGTCGAGGTCTTTCCAGTGCGGCTTGCCGCTGACGACCAGGTCGGTGGAACGCTTTACCGCGGTATCGAGCTCGAACTGCTGCCCGATGCGTCCGGGATACTGGTCCTCGGCATGCCGTTCGAAACGCGTGATCATTTCGTTGCAGATGTCGAGCGGCAGCGCGCGCTGCCGGGTAAACACGAAACTGCCCGGTTTGACTTCGGTTATGCTTTGCAAGTAGCCCGCCTCGGCTGCCGTTCGGGCGCAGTGTGCCAGAGCGGCCGGATCGCGTCAGCTACCCAACTTGGATAGGGCTGGCGCGCCGGAATACGCGTATCATGGGTCCTCGAGTGGGGAAAGTACGGGAATTCGACGATGATGCGAGTGTTTTCGATTTCGACAGGATCACGCGTGGCGATTGCGCTGATGCTGACGATCATGGCAAGCGTCACGCACGCGACCGAGTCCGACGTCGGCAAGGAGCAGCGCTGGGCGGAGCAGGTGATTGACGGCCTGCTGGACGGTGACGAGGCCTGGCTGAACGATGGCAAGGGGCACGAGTTTCTCGGCATCCTGACCGAGGGTGACAGCGAATCGGGCCGCGCCGTGATCCTGATGCACGGGATCGGCGTGCATCCGAACTGGCCCGACGTGATCTACCCGTTGCGCGAGGCTTTGCTGGAGGCCGAGGTTACCAGCCTGTCGATCCAGATGCCGATCCTCGCCAACGAGGCCGAGGCTATCGAATATGCGCCGCTGTTCGAAGAGGTGCCGGACAGAGTCGAGGCTGCGATCGGGTATCTGTCAGCGGCGGGCTATCGCGATATTGCCCTGGTTGCGCACAGCATGGGCGCTTCGATGTTGTCTTTCT
Source organism: Gammaproteobacteria bacterium (assembly GCA_030066085.1). Classification (GTDB taxonomy): domain Bacteria; phylum Pseudomonadota; class Gammaproteobacteria. Next base: position 78,843 of record JASJCI010000039.1, read on the forward strand.
ATCTCTCGCGCACACCGGATTCGAGGGCTGGCTCCGCGGTTTTGATCGGAATGGGGCAGGGGCAGGCTTTCAAGGACAATATCAAGGTCATGGAGACCTTTGGCCTGCCGTTAATGGATCTCTACGGCAGCGAGGACCTGGACGACGTGCTGTCATCCGCGGCCAGCCGGATGGCCGCGGGCAAGAAGGGCGGCGGCAGTTTCACGCAGGTAAAGGTCGACGGCGCCAACCACTTTTTCCAGGGCCACGAGGCGGAGTTGCAGCAGCAGGTGCTGGACTGGCTGGGGCAACACTGGCGTTAGTCATTCATGTCGATTCGCGTCAAGAAACGCTGGAACCGCGATTCCGGATCACGCAGCCTGGAACAGATGGCCAACGGCATTGCCGGCATGGTGTGGAAGCTTGCCGCCAATGTCGTGCTCAATCTCGAGAACGAAAATTTCGAAACCAGCACCCAGGGACAACGTCTCGACGTGATCGAGGAGATCGCCTGTTACCTCGTGCACGTCTGCGATCGCTGGGCCTATCCGCAGGCCGGCCCGGGGGAACGGGAGACCTTTATCTCGAGCCTGGTGCATGACATGGCACGCCTGCTGGAAGACAGCCGCTTCGACGTTATCGGCCCCGGCGAGTACCGCGCCGCGTTCCTCGAGCGCCTGAACCAGCGCTCGGCTGAGTATGCCGCGTATAGCTACGACGAGGACGAAGGCGGCAGTTTCGCGATGCGCTGCCGCCTGGGAGATCACGTGCAGGCCGCGATGGGCGCGCGTGACAATCGCTGGATTCCGGATTATATCGTCGGGCGTGAGGCGCCCGAAATCGAAAAGACGATCAGGCGCTCGCTTGCCGGGCTGGTCGTATTCGCCCAGGCCGAGCGCACCTGATCACCGGCAAGCCGGCACAACGGCTCAGGATTCTACCCAGTTGGCGAAGTTCTCGGTGGACTTTGCCTGCCCGTCTTCGTAGCCGGCCTCGTAAGCCTCGGTAACGCGCTGCTCCTCGCGCTGCGGGTGACCGAGATAGCCACCCTGCCAGCCGAGCAGGTATTCGGCCTGCACCTTCATTTCTTCCATTTTGGTGATGGCGTCGCGGTAAGCCTGGTCCATGATTTTCTATCCCCTTGAAAAGTAAATCGACAGGGATGCGCGGGTTCAGTCGTCCTCGCGCATCATCCGGTAATACTGGTATTTCATCGTCACCGCGCTGCCGGCGATGATCGACAGGATCGTTACGATCGATCCAAGCGCCAGCGTCGACACGCCGGCGATTCCCTGGCCGATGGTGCAGCCCATCGCCAGCACGCCACCGATGCCCATCAGTGCGCCGCCGGCCGCGTGCGAGGCAAAATCCTGCCAGGAAACGAACCATTCCAGCCGGACCTTTCTGAATATCAGCGTGAACAGGAACGAGCCGATGACGACGCCGGCGATCGTGGCGATACCGAAAGTCATGAACAGCGCGGAGAAGCCTTCCTTGAGGTACTGTGCCACGTGGCCGGTCGGGCCGATAAAGGTCAGCGACTGGGCGCCGGTAAAAAACGGTTTTTCGTCGGCGAAGTCGAGTTCTTCCAGCAGCACCACACCCTGTGGTCCGGCCGTTACCCACCAGGCAACCACGACCAGCAGGCCGATAACGATACCCGCGCTGAGCAACTCGAGGTTGCCGCGAAAATCGGACGAGCGCAGGATCCAGGCGAGCAGGGCAATGCCCGCAATCAAAGCGACCACGAGCCCGTGTCCCGCGCCTGTTTCTACACCGGTCAAACCGAAAAATACCGCCGCCAGGTCCTGGCTGGGGATTTCCCGGGTCGAGAAGTCGATGCTGACCGGCAGCATCCACTGCAGGAACAGGTTGTAACCGAAGTTGGTGAACAGCATCCACCAGGCGAAAAATCCCATTACCGCCAGCACAACCAGCGATTTCAGGTTACCCTCACCGAGTCGCACCAGCGTCTTGTTGCCGCAGCCGCTGCCGAGCGTCATGCCGACGCCGAACATCAGGCCGCCGACGATATGGCGCAACCAGATGAAATTGGCGCTGCGATAGGGCGGGTTGGAGGTCTCGTTGCTGGTCGTCAGCGACAGGTCCAGCGTGCCGAGGTATTCGAGAATACCGACGCCGATGATCGCGGTGGCGATCGCTAGCGCCCAGGCGCGCATGCGGCTCAGATCGCCGATGTTGATCCAGTCCGATACCGCACCCATGGTGCAGAAGTTGGCCTTGTTGGCGATGGCGCCGAAGACGACCGACAAACCGAATGCCCACAGCAGGTACTGGGTGTACAGCTCCAAACCGAATCCTTCTTTGCTCGCGTTAATCCAGCAGGTGGCTATAGCCGATAACCAGTTCGTACTGGTACATCTCGAGTTCGATCACCTGGGTCGGATCGAGCGGGTTGCCGCCGTCGACATCGTTGGCCGGTGCATACATGAAGGCAAAGTTCAGTGCGCTTTGCGGGCTCATCTCGCGGGTAAAGCCGAAAGTGACGTGCTCGCGGATGACACCGGGCGCCAGGATATTGAACAGGACTTCGCTGCTCGGGATCGGCTGATCGCCCTTGCTGTAACCGACGCGCCAGGTCATGTTTTCGTCGCGCCACTGGTAGCCCAGTTTCACGATGTTGATGTCTTCCCAGCCGAAACCGCCGCCGTCGCTGCCGCCGAGGCAGCCGTCACCGGTACCGCCGGTCGGGCCGGGCGAGCAGCCGGTAAGCAGCTTGTCGAACGAATTGCTGACCGCGTCGACGTCGGTGTAGTTGATGCGCTGCACGTCGACCACGAACATCCGGTCCTGGCCAAGGTCGACGGCCAGGCCGACTGTCCAGTTGGACGGAATGTCGAAGTCGCCGTCGTCGGCGAACAGGCCGGCATAGTCGTCGAATTCTTCCATGTCGATCTCGGGTTGAAACGCGGCGCCGAAATGCAGCCCGGGCGCCAGTTCTCCCTGGACCCCGACGCGCACGCCGAAACCGGTCGATTCCTCGTGATCGTTGTTGGTCAGGTTGGCGGGATCGGTCGAAAAGCCGGCGAAGCTGCCGAGGCCCTTGGCCTCGAAGCGCTGGTAGGCAATGATACCGCTCAGGCCCCAGGTCCATTTTTCGTTGATGCGCGCGGCGTAGGTCGTGCTGATGAACAGCTGGGAAAGGTCGACACCCGCGGTACCGTCGCCGAAGGTGCCAACGAACTCAGCCTGCGTGCCGGTGGGCCCGAACAACGCCACGCCGCCCTTGTACTCGCTGTTGAGGCCGCCGTTGCCGAATACCGAAACGCCGAGGCTGCGGTTGTCGTCGATCATCCAGTTGTAACCGAACGACGGGATCCAGAACTCTTCATTTTCGCTGTCGATGCTCTGGTCACCATTGCCGATACTGAACGGGCAGTTGGCGCCACAGGGTGTGCCGACCGGGACCGCGGGCCCGCCCTCGGAGGAATACTCGCGCATCGGCGCAAAATATCCCAGCCCGACGTCGAGGCGGTCACCCTGCGACAGCATGCCGGCCGGATTATTGGCCGCCGCCAGCGTATCCTGCGAATACGCGACCCCGGCACCGGCAAGACCTTTCTCGGCCGTGCTGATGCCGTGTGCAAAGTAGCCGTTGGTGGCCCAGGCGCCGGTGGTCATGCCCAGGGACAAAATCAGTGTTGCGATACTGCTCGAACGAACTCCCATTACTTCCTCCTCCGGTTCGTCTCGGGTTTCCCCGAATCGCTAAATAAACAGGTTGACGTCGGACTCTCCCGCAAACTCGAAAAAAGTCGTCGCGCCGGCGTAGTCGATACCGTCGATAAAATCGTCCGGGTCCATGTCGAACAGGTCGACGGTCATCTGGCAGGCGATCAGCTTGACGTCCGCCTCGAGGCAAAGGTCGCGCAATTCGGCGACGCTCGCGACACCCTTGGATTTCATCTTCGATTTCATCATGCCGCTCATGACCGACTCCATGCCGGGCAGCGCGGTGCCGAGGGTCGGGAACCACTTGTCCATACCCATCGGCATCGGCATGCCGGGGTTACCCAGTGGCGATACCTTCAGGTTCATATCTTTTTTCAGCAGCTGCAGGCCGTAGAAGGTGAAAAAGATTTGCGCTTCGTAGCCGATGGCGGCGGCGGTCGAGGCCAGGATGAACGGGGGGTAGGCCCAGTCCAGGGTCCCCTTGGTGGCGATGATCGCCAGTTTCTTTTCGTCGGACATGGTGTTTCCTCGGAATACTGCAGCCCCGGAAGGCTGTCCTCAGGCTTTGCGGATGTAGTAGTGATATTTTCCCTCTGCCTCGGAACTCTCGAGCAGTTCGTTGCCGGTCTGCTTGCAGAAAGCATCGAAGTCCTTGACCGAGCCCGAATCCGTCGAAATCACGTAGAGCACGTCGCCGCTGCCCATCTTGGACAGGACTTTCTTCGAACGCAGAATCGGCAGCGGGCAGTTCAGCCCGGTGGCGTCAAATTTCTCGGTATAGTCAGTCATATCGGTTTACTTCACCTTTGTAGAGAACGCCGCTTCCAGTCGGGCGCCTGGGTTGCTGATGGCGGCGGTGCAAGCCAGGATCGGGATCGATTCGGCCGCACGACGCTCGCCGCGGAATGGGCTTACATTAGAGCAATTGGCTAGCCGATTGAACTGCCCTCATTGATAGGAAGCTACCCCTTTGGAGATAAAAAAATGCCGGGCGGATGCCCGGCATTTCAACTGGATCAGAGGCGGCCAGGATTACTTGCGTGCACCCGGTCCATTGACCTCGAGACCATTGCTCATGTAGGTATGGAAGTACTCCAGCGCGCGATACTCCGCACTCTGCGCCTTGAACGGCTTGGCGCGGACCTGCGAGTTGCAGCCGCCATAGCGCCGATGGGTGGTACCGAGGCCGCCCCACTTGGAGCGATATACAGGGAAGTGGCTCAGGTGCCCGAGTGCCGGGCTCAGCTTGTCGGCGCGGATCAGGTTGCCGGAGTAAAACTTGTGGCAATCCGCGCAGGCCATGTTGAGCTGGCCGCGCTTCTGGTAGAAGTGTTTCTTGCCGCGGTCATACCATTTCTGCGCTTCGGCGTTGGGGATCTTGATATCGATGATATTGCCCCGCGAGGTATAGGCCATGTAGGCCGAGATATCCGCGATCGGGCCTCGCTTCCACTTCAGCGGCTTTTCGCCGTTGGCCTGGCGGCACTCGTTGATCGCAAGCTCCAGGGTCACGACCTCGTTGCGCTCGGTGTCGAAGTAAGGGTAGTTCTGGCGAATACCCATACCGCCGTTGTCGAAGCAGTCGGCATAGGTTTTACCGTTCGCAAACGGCTTGTTGAACAGTTCCTCACCCTGGCTGATATTGAGCTCGTAGGGCGGGAATTCCTCGATTTCCTCCCACTGCTCGCGCGACGGCGGGTCGATGGAATAGACGCCGTTGATGTAGTCCTCGAACGGGGTGTTCGGGAACCGCTTGGCGTAATAATCGCGGAACTCCGCAAGATCGTCCTCCGGGCTCGCCATGCTTCCCAGCGGCAGCGCCACCAGCAGGGCCGCGGCGAAACTCGCCATTACTTTTTTCATGCCATCCTCCTCGATATTATTTCTAATGGCTTACTTGATCGCAGCTTCGGCGGAATCGCTCTCGCCCTTGTTGTCGATCCAGCTGATCTTGATCTTGTCACCCGCGGCGCCGCCCTTGAACTTGAACGACATGTAGGGATTTTTCGAGACACCGCCGCCGAAATTAGCGGTCATGATATTGGTGCCGTTGTGTTCAGCGTTAATTTCGGTGATGTAGTGCGCGGGCACCAGTTTGCCGGTCTTGGAATCCTTGCGCGTGCCGGGTTCCATCGGGTGGCTCATCAGGGTCTTGACCGTTGTGACGCCGCCTTTGGCCTTGGCGCGAATTTTGATAGTTGCCATGTTTAGTACTCCGTATCCAGTTTAATCGTTAGCCGCCGCAGCCGCCGATGGTGACCTTGACTTCCTTGGAAGTCGAATACAGCTTGCCGCCCGCCTTGACCACGGCCAGCACGTCGGAGGTCTTGCCCATCTTGATTCGAGTCGAGACGAATCCTTCGCACGCGGGGGTCATCATGAAGCTCGAGGTCAGCGGCACCGGGTTGCCCACGGCGACGATCGAAATACCCTCGATGTTGTCCATGCCGCAGGATACGGTGATCGGCACGACCGCGCCGTTTTCGGCGATGTCGGGAGCCTTCAGCTTGACCTGGTCCGAAGCGGAGTGCTGGTCGGAGCCAAGTGTTCCCGTGAGCGCACCGCTGACGTCCTTGGCGGCAAATGCTGCCTCGGCGTAGGCGCCGATGGCGCGTTGGGGCAGCAACACGCCGCTGCCGAGCGTGGTAACGGCGGCACCGACGAAGGTGGCCGTCTTGACGAACTTACGACGTAACAGATTCATTGTTGAGTTCCTCGTACGTTTTCCAGATTAATGCAATAACATTGATGCGATTAAAGGGTGTGAATGAAGTCGGTGACCAGGTCGACCTCTTTTTCGGTCAGCACGCGATGCTTGCCGAAAGGCGGCATGATGGTGTTCGGATTCTTTACGGTCGCGTCCCAGATCTGCGCGCGCAGCACTTCACGGTCCGGAAAGCGGGCTTTCATCGCGATCAGCGGTGGGCCGATGTTACCGGGTAGTTCGCCACCGGCAATCATGTGACAGGCCAGGCAATTGCCTTTCTTGCGATCGAAAGCGACCTTTTTGCCTTCCTCGATGTCGCTTGCGCCGACCAGCGAAATACCGCCAAACAGGCTCGCAAGTAAAACCATGGCTGCGGGAAAAAAGCGGCGAACCGCGTGCTTAGACGTCATTTTGTCCTCCTCGAACGTTTGCGCTGTTTATCAGCGCTCTTATACGCCAGGCGCTTGTCCTGAACCGAACTGTGTCGGTGAAAGTAACTTAGGGGAGAGGCTCAGTTCCATACCCCAATTTAGATAAATTAAAACAATTCCAGGCTAGTGTCGACACTCCCGTCTTGTCTCGGCTATGCCCTAGTGGATATTTGAACCCGGGGCTGACGTTGGTATCTTGACGGCCATCAATTCTTTAATACAAACAAGCTTAAACCAGAAACAAGCTTTCGCTCCGGGGGATACAAGATGCCTGTTCGCACGTTCGCCAGCCTGGCCCTGCTGCTATCACTTTTGTTTCAGACCGCCATCGCCCAGGAAGACTGCGCGCCCGGTGATCCTGACTGTACGCCGCCGCAGGCAGCCAGCCCGCTGCAAAATCCGTTTTACGTGTATCCCTGGCTGGCCGGCGCGGCGCCGGGCGTTAGCCAGAATATCCAGGCCCAGGGTGTTTCGGCCGACTGGATGAACCTGCAGTGGATGATGATGATGGCCAACCACTTCATGAATGCGCCGATCGACGAAGCCACCCGTTTCTCGGTGCTGGATGCGATGATGCGCGCAGCCAATACGCAGTTGCTCGAAGGGGTTTTCGGCGGCCCGAACCAGGCCCGCATGTGGATACCGTCGCAGAACAAGAGGGATTACCGGCCCAACACGGTTTCGGATTCGCTGTCGGACGAGGCCAAGCGCAATTTTTACCAGAGCCTGATGATGTTCAGCCCGCTTTCCCTGCGCGACATGATCTCGATCATGGCGGACAAGATGCCGGTGGCCGAGGATGTATCTTTCGACGACGCGGTCGAATCCATGCGCCTGCGCGCCAACGAGATCAATTTCAAGTTCGTCGGCCACAGCCCGTTGTGGAAAGACGTGGTCGCTATTACCGGCGACGAGGACACGCCGCGGGTCGAGATTTTCAATTTTTGCGATGCCGTGGTGGCACGCACGGTACTCGATTACGCGCCCGAGTTCATCGTCTTCATCCCGTGCCGGATCGCGCTGATCGAAGACGCCGACGGCAAGCTGTGGGTCATGACGCTCGACTGGGATGTGAACTGGCTGAACCTGGCGCAGAATCCGAACAGCGTGCTCGACAAGGAGCTGTATGACGAAGCGGTCAGAATCCGCGAGGGCATGCGTTACATCATGGAAGGTGCCGCCACGGGCGATTTTTGAATTTCGGCGGTACCGGCGCCGGCAGGAAGCATCGGTATCGCGGCCTCTAACCTGGAGAATACCTATGAAATCCGTGCTTAACACACTGCTGGCGGTGACGATGCTGGCGCTTGCAACAAACGTCGCCGCGCAGGAGTCCGGCTCGGCAGAAAGCTCGCCCGACGTGTCGGCGGCAATGCAGAAATCGATGGACCCGGATGTCTGGATTCGGCTGATGAACAGCATGATGAGCGGTGAACTCCAGGGCCAGCCGCTGATTGCGTCCTGCGTGGAGTGTCATACCGACGAAGACATCGCGCGCTACCAGAAGGATTATGGCGGCATGCTGCACGCCATGAACCCGATGATGCAGATGACGAATCCGCAGGCCATGATGGCACCGATGACCGGAATGGCCGCACCCATGACCGGCATGATGGCGCCAATGACCGGAATGGCGGCACCGATGGGCAGCATGATGAACCCGGCGATGATGATGAACCCGGCCATGATGATGAATCCGATGATGATGAATCCCATGATGATGAATCCCATGATGATGATGAATCCGGCGATGATGATGGCGCCGATGGGCGGCATGATGCCGGGTATGTCGGGCATGCCCGGAATGCCCGGGATTTCTGGAATGCCCGGGATGTCTGGAATGCCCGGAATGCCCGGAATGCCCGGAATGCCCGGAATGCCCGGAATGCCCGGAATGCCGCCGATGGGTATGCCGCCGATGGGTATGCCGCCGATGGGTATGCCGCAAACCGGAATGCCGCCGATGGGTATGCCGCAAACCGGAATGCCGCCAATGGGTATGCCGCCGATGGGTATGCCGCCGATGCCGGGCATGAGTCCGGGTGCGATGGCGCCGCAGGGCGGCGTGCCGAATCCCGGGCAGATCATGGATCCGAAGCAGTACGAGCAGTTTTACCAGCAGTGGACCGAGATGATGTCGCGCATGGGCGCCCAGCAACCGGCCGAAGGCGAAAGCCAGCAATAGTCCGGGAGCAGCCATGTATCGCATTATTTCACTGTTGATGCTCACGCTCGCGCTCGGCGCCTGCAGCCCGTCACTGCCCAAAGACGCCGCCATAGAGGCCATGGTGCGTGAACGGGTGCTCGACGACGCGCTGGGGCAGCTGTTTGCGCTGGACGGGTTTACCCGGACCAACGGCTTCCGTGAGAGCGAAAACGTTTACATCGTCGACGTCGAATACGACCTCGTGTTCCAGAAGAGTTTTATCGAAGTCGTGCGCGAAATCCGCCAGAATCCGACCGGGCCGCAGTACGGTATGTTCGGCTCACGGGTCATCCTGGCCGCGATCCAGTCGAATTTTGGCCAGTTCGAGGCGGGCGACCGTCTGCACAAGGTCGAGAAGTACCGCCTGCACAACACCGAGCAGGGCTGGCAGATAGCGCAATAAAGCGCAGGGAAAAAAGCCACCGCGAGTCGATTCCGCGGTGGCTTTTTCTATTGTTGCAAAGATCCTAGATGTGCAGCTCTTCGAGCGGTTGCGAGGTTGCCTGGATGTAACCGAGCATCGCCTGGGCCTCCGCTTCACGAGCGAGTGCCTCGGCCTCCTTCGTCTTGCCCTCTTTGAGCAGTTTCTCTGCCTTCTTGACCATCTTGCCGGTGTCGCGCCAGTCGCCGCCGACCGAATCAGCCTGCTTGCGAGCCTCCTTGGCCGCCGCGATCGCCTCTTCGGCGCTACCGGCCTGCGCCGGGGATACCAGGGCCGCGCTGCACAGGGCAATGCCGGCAGCCACGGCTATTTGTCTCAGGTTGGTCTTCATCGTCAAAATCCTCCTCTCGTGGATGTTATTCGTGAAACGATTCGTAGCCCCAGATGTCGGCGTCGTACCCGGCTTCACGGATGCGATCAGCCCGCGCCTCGATATAACGCTGGAACTGTGGCTGGGTCAGGTATGCCTTTTCCAGTACGTAGTCGTAGACCGACTGGAAATGGAATGTCTTCAAGAACGCGTCGATGCGCATGACCTCTTTCCCCGCGGCATCGAAGAATACCACCGATGGTGTGTAGGCGATGCCGAGCTCGGTCGCCCATTCACGTACGGTCGAACGACGACCGTCGGGTGTTGTCAGCGCTGTCGACGAGGACAGGTCGAACTGGACGTTGCTGGCCTGTATTACCAGCTTGCGGGTCGGACCATCGGTGAGTATGCGCTCGTGCATGATGCTGCATTCGGCGCAGTCGGCGGTTTCGAAGTAGACCGCCAGTGGCCGGTCGGCATCACCGAGCAGGGCCTGCAGGTTGGTTTGCTCGAGGAAAAAATCCTGGTCGATCAGCTTGCCGCTGCCCGCGTCGAGCCGTGCCAGCCGAAAATCGGCGAAACTCTGCTCGCGTTCGCGCTTCTGCACGACGTAATCGAGCGCCGCGCGGAAATCCCGTGGCGGGTAGTAGCCGTTCAGGCGCAGCGCAACCTTGCCGGCCTCGTCGAGAAACACCAGCGTGGGCGTGTACTGTACTTTCAGAGCCCGGGCGAAAGTCTTTTCGGTGAAATCCTGACCCGAAACGCTGACGACTTCACGATCGCCCCACATGTTGAGCGTGATACCGTCAAAGTGTTTGATGATGTAGTCGCGCATGGCCGGATCGGCAAAGTTTTCCTCGATCAGGCGCGCGCAGTAGGGACAGCCATCCTGGTAGAAATACAGCATGACGCGACGGCCCTCGGCCGCGGCTTCGGCAACGTCTTCCTCGAACTCGAGAAAACTCTCCTTGAACCATTCCGGTTTTTCGGCCGACTTTGCCCCCAGGAAGTCGCCAATTTTGCCTTCGCTTGCCAACAGTGGCTGGCAGAAAAAGAAAAGCATGGCGGAAACGAGTGTAAGACGAGCCGTGAGCATGAATTCAGCCGAGCGTTAGTCCATTACTGGCGTCGCAGGATACCCGTCCGCGATGGATGCGTCGAGCGCGATCGAGGCGACGCTGAATTTGCAGGTTCGTATTGTTTTTCACCCGTTCTGGCCCTCCACCTCCAGCGTCCGTCGCGCACGGGCGGCACGGCGGGCGATCGAGCTATTGTGCCCGTGGCTGCCAGCCAGGGTAAATATCGATTTCTGGATAGAACGGGAGGGGTTCGCCTGACGGTAGCTGTTTATTGATCTGTATCATGGCGTAGCGATTTTATTGGTCGAATATGCACCTTATGGATATACGGGATGTACCTTATATCCAAAGCGAGGTATGGGCTCAGCACGCTGTTTTGACTTACCTTTTTGCCACCATAGAATTCGAGCGACATATCATGAAATCAAGATCCTATTTTCTGAGCCTGATTGTCAGTCTTCTGTGTTTCTTCACTACCCCGGCGTCTGCCTGGTCGCTGACGGACGGTGTGCAGCAGTACCTGTCGGATGATACTCGCTGCGATATCGTCTTCGTTTCCAGTGACGAGGGCCAGTCTTCGGAGGGTGAGGCAGCCAATGAAGAAGAGGAACCGGACTGCGAATAAAACGAGTTTCCGAATCAGCCCAAAACTGTAAAATCCAAGAACCACAACAGGAGGAATCAATGAAATTCAAGCTAGCTACAGTATCGACCCTCGCACTGGGTCTTGTCTGGGGTGCCGGACTCTCGGCCGCGGACAAGCCGGTGGGCATCACGCCGAACATGATGGAAGCAACCGTCATGCACGGCGGCAAGAACGTCAAGATTACCCGTGACCAGAACAACAAGGCGACGGTGAACCCGGCATTCGCCAAGACTTCACGTCCGTGCCCGCCGTTCTGCATCCAGCCGATCGTGCTCGCGCCGGGCGTGGAAACCCTGGGAGAGGTCGAAATGATCGACTACCTCACGCGCATGAGCAAGGGCGACAAGTCGATCCTGGTGGTCGATTCGCGTACGCCTGACTGGGTCCAGAAAGGCACCATCCCGGGTGCGGTCAACATTCCGTGGACGGCGCTGAACCCGGCCAAGGGTGCGGATCCGATTTCGATCGGCGAGATCATGGAAGACCAGTTCAATGCCAAATCGCTGGAAGGCCTGTGGGATTACTCCGATGCCAAGACCCTGGTCATGTTCTGTAACGGTATGTGGTGCGGCCAGTCGCCGAACAATATCAAGAACCTGCTCAAGTTCGGCTATCCCGCGAACAAGATCAAGTGGTATCGCGGCGGCATGCAAAACTGGTCTAACCTGGGCCTGAGCACTGCCAAGCCGGCGAGCTGATCGCCGGGACCTGCTTCACTTATCTCCTCGGGAAATTATCGGGTACAGGGAAGTACCTGGATTTTTTGCGGCTTTTCGAGGATTGACAGCTTGTCCAGAATAACTGCGTTGCTGGCCTTTATCGGCCTCGTTTTCGCCGGCCCCCTGGCCGGCGATTCGGTTTATATGGTCCAGGTTGAAGACCTGCGACAGGAGGCCGAGCGCCTGCGCCGGGACAAACTGGTCCTGGTGCTCGAGTTCTCCAGCGAATACTGCAGTTTCTGCCGCAAGATGGAAGAACTGTTCCTGTTGCCGATGCAGCGCAACGAAGACTATTCCAAAACAATCCTGATTCGCAGCGTTTCGCTGGATGCCTACGAAACCCTGGTCGATTTCGACGGTCGATTAGTCAGTACACGGGACTTTGCCTCGCGCTACGATGTGTCGTTCACCCCGACACTGTTGTTTCTCGACGCCGACGGCGTCGAGCTCAGCGAGCGGCTGGTCGGCATCTGGTCGGAGGATTTCTATGGCGTATACATCGACGAGCGTATCGACGCCGCGCGTGCCGGGCTTTAAGTTTGCAACAGGCCTGCTGTTTGCGCTGTTGATGCTGATGTCGGCGCCAACGCGGGCGCAATCCGACATCGATCAGTTACTGGCGCTGGATGAGGCGCCGTTTGGCGTGGTATTCGAGATTGTCGAGGATGAAGAAGATGCGCTCGAAACCCTCGTGCCCCTCGTACAGGGCTACATAAAACAGTTGCGGCAGAAATTTCCCGCAACCGAATTTGCCGTCGTATCCCACGGTCGTGAAGAGTTTGCGTTGCAATCCGCCTATCGCGAAGATTTTCCGGAGCTGCACGCGCAGGTACAATCGCTGGTCGCCGACCAGGTGCCGGTGCACGTTTGCGAAACCCATGCGGGCTGGTATGGCGTAACCGCGGAGGATTTTCCGCAGTACGTCAACGTGGCGCCGACCGGGCCTGGTCAAATAGCGCTCTACCGCGAGCTGGGATATCACCTCGTCGTGGTGTACTGAAGGAGAGTCGACATGCCTTATTACCTGTTCAAGGTAACCAGCAGCGACCAGGTCGGGCTGGTCAAGCAGCTCGACCTGATCGAGATTTTCGATAATTTCCGCCAGGCCAAGCAGCAGGCCAAGCAGCTGCGGGCCGCGGCCGAAGCGGACGATGCGGCGGAATTCAAGATTACATTCGCCGCCAACCAGCTCGCCGCCGAGGAACAGCTGCTGGAAAAGCGCGAAAAACCGGTCCTGATGGAGCACGAGCGCTAGCACCGATGGCGCGCCCGCTGCCACCGTCGGAGGCTGGCAGGATTCCCTGCGCTTTCGACAGCGCACTGCTGGCCGGCTGCGCCGGCTGCAGTCTCGCCGAGAAAACCCCGGTCGGTGAACAAATCGTGGTCTATTGCCGACAAGCGGAGCGAGCCGGGCGCTGTCGTCTGTTACTCGGACGCCTGCGGGAAAACGCCGGCTTTGCATTACCCGCAACGCGCGGCTCGGTGCCGATGACCCACGGCCAGGCGATGCAGCTACGCTGTGGCGGGTTGCGCGGCCTGGCCAGCCTGGCCGACGGTCGTGGCAATGGCGAAGCGATCGCCGATGTCGACGAGATGCTCGAGCGGTTGCTGAGCGCGTCTGGCGATTTCGACGGAATTGCCTGGGAGCGCGTGGTGCGCGCAATTGCGGCCTGGCGTCCGCCCGGTCGGCGCAACCGCAGATGAGGCGCCCGGGTCCGGGCCTGCAGGGAACAGGTCTTGTCGCTGGCACGAGGAGGCAGCCGGCGCCCCCCGATGTGAGTAGGCTCCATTGCCAAAGAAGTAGGGTGGATAACGGACGGTTGGTATATAGTTTCGCCCGTGGATAGCTGGATTGATAACTGACATGGTTTGTTTGCGCACCATCCTTGCTGCAGGGCTTGCCTGTTTCCTGGTACACGGCAGCGCGCTGGCGGCCGAGCCGGATTACGCGCGCGAAGCCCGTCTCGCGGATGAAATCGTCGACGTCATCCTGGACGGCGACCCGGAGTGGCTCGAAACCGATGGGCGAGAGTTCCTGTCGATTTACACCGAGGCCGACGAGCCCGCTACCGGCGTCGTCATTCTGCACGGTCGGGGATTTCATCCGGACTGGGCCGATACCGTCGCGCCGCTGCGGGTCGGGCTGGTCGACAGCGGTTACAGCACGTTATCGCTGCAGATGCCGGTGCTGGCAAAAGATGCGAAGTACTATGATTACATCCCGGTGTTTCAGCATGCGCTGCCGAGAATCGATGCGGGCATCCGCTTTTTACGTGAACAGGGACACGAGAAGATTGTCCTGATCGCGCACAGCTGCGGCGCGCACATGGCCATGGCCTGGGTACGTGCCGGCGAGGGCGAAGCGATCGATGCATTCGTCGGGCTCGGCATGGGTGCCACCGACTATCGTCAACCCATGCATCAGCCGTTTCCACTGGACTGGATGCGGGTACCGGTGCTGGATCTCTACGGTGCCGATGACTACCCGGCGGTTATCCGCATGGCGCCGGAGCGGCGGGCGATGATCGAGAAAGCCGGCAATCCCGCGTCGCGCCAGCTCGTGCTGCCCGATTCGGATCACTATTTCACCGATCGCGGCGAAGCCTTGACGGAAGCCGTGGCTGACTGGTTGAACCAACTGCCCTAGGTAGCCGGCTTCGAAGTTTCCCGCGGCGGCGAGTCGCGTCGCAACCGCTTTTGGTTTAGTCTGCCCGCTGTCGTAACCCGGAGCCGAACGGCGGACCGCCAACGTGAGTCATCCCTACACCCAGTTGACACCGGATCGCGTCATCGACGCGGTCGAGACTACTGGTCGCCTCAGCGACGCGCGCGTGCTGGCACTCAACAGTTACGAAAACCGGGTTTACCAGGTTGGCATCGAGGGCGAAGAGCCGGTCATTGCCAAGTTTTATCGTCCCGGACGCTGGAGCGAAGCCCAGATCGACGAAGAGCATCGCTTTACGCGCTGCCTGTTCGATGCCGAAATTCCGGTGGTGCCGCCGCTGCCGCTCGACCCGGATGCCGAATTTCCGGGCATTGCGCAG
Organism: Gammaproteobacteria bacterium; assembly: GCA_030066085.1. Classification (GTDB taxonomy): domain Bacteria; phylum Pseudomonadota; class Gammaproteobacteria. Next base: position 94,099 of record JASJCI010000039.1, read on the forward strand.
GATGGCGAGTTCCGATTTGCGCTCTATCCCCGCCAGGGCGGCAGGGCGCCCGAACTCGACAATCTCGATCACCTGCATCAGCTCGGCATCTTCATCGGCCGCATTCACGCCGTGGGCCGATCGTTCCCGTTTGCGCATCGGGTGCGACTGTCGTTCGACGATGCCTGCGAAAATGCCGGGTTTCTGCGCCGCGAGGGCTTCGTGCCGGCTGAGCTGGAAACCGCGCACCGGGCGGTGTGCGAAGAAATACTCGCGCATATCGAACGACGCCGGCCCGATTCGAGCGAGTACGCACAGATCAGCCTGCATGGCGATTGCCATCCCGGCAACGTGTTGTGGCGCGACGACCGGCCGCATTTCGTCGACTTCGACGATGCGATCACCGGCCCGGCGATTCAGGATCTGTGGATGTTGTTGTCGGGAGATCAGGCCAGCCAGCAGCGGCAGCTGCTCGAGATCATCGAAGGTTACGAAATGTTCGCCGAGTTCGACCCGCGCGAACTCGACCTGGTCGAACCGTTGCGCGCGATGCGCCTGCTGCATTTCAACGCCTGGCTCGCGCGCCGCTGGGACGATCCCGCGTTTCCGCTGGCTTTTCCATGGTTCAATACCGAGCGTTACTGGTCGGATCACATTCTTGAACTAAAAGAAGTCCTGAGCGACCTTCAGCAACCGCCGATTCGCCTGCCCGATATCTGAACCGGCCGGATCGCAGGCAAAAAAAAGGCCTCCGTGAGGAGGCCGCAAACATTGCGCGATTAAACTGGTCTGGACGTGAGGATTAACCGGTTGTCGCAGTATCGTGTCAGGCCTTTATCATCGGCGGTATCCCCGCTATCCTCGGGCCTGCTGGTCCCTCGTTTTCCTTCTCACGCTGAAAAATGAGACATTTTTCACAAAATTTGTGAGATTTAGTTACATCTGGAGCCCAAGTATCCCGATATGCGCGCGCCGATACATCACCCAAATGGGTTAAATTGTCCTGCCGTTGGCCGGTTTTCCAGCGGTTTGGGGCCGGAGTCGTGGCGTTGAGCGGTATTACGCGTGACTGTTGGCGTCTCGGCGAGGATATGGCCAGCGAGTTTCGGGCGCGCCTCGATGCCTTCGAGTCACGCGAGCTGCCAGCCGAGGGACGTCGCCGGGCAGCCGTCGCGTTTACCCTGGTCGACTGCAGCGAGCCCGCCGGAATCGGTAACCTGGCGTTCGATCCCCAGTGTTGCGCCGAGGCTGCGTATGTACTGACTACGCGCGCAAGCCGTCTATCGAAACACGCGGGTCAACGCGCGTTCCCGGGCGGTATGATCGATCCCGGTGAGAGTGTCGAACAGGCCGCGTTGCGCGAACTTGCGGAAGAAACGGGCCTGGTGATGCCGCTGGAGAGTATACTCGGTCGGCTCGATGATTACGCCACCCGCTCCGGTTTCGTGATAAGCCCGGTGGTGGTGTGGGGCGGGGCCGAGGTATTACTCAGGCCGAACCCGGACGAGGTCGAGGCGATCCATCGCGTACCCCTGCGGGAACTTGCCCGGCCAGATGCCCCCATACTGGAGGATGTACAGGAGAGCGCGGCACCGGTGCTCAAAATGCCGCTGGGCGAGGACTGGTTTGCAGCGCCGAGCGCGGCAATTGCCTACCAGTTCCGCGAAGTAGTACTGTGCGGGCGCGACACTCGCGTGGCCCACTACGATCAGCCGCGTTTCGCCTGGTCCTGATCCATTGGCCACGCCGCTGAATACTGTTTTGAATCCTAACCCCAGGCAAGCACCATCGACATGAAACTCGCATCCCTTATCGCAGATCATCGCCAGCAGTTCGCACCGCTGTTCGATCCACCGCTGACCCGCAACAATACCGTCGAGCTGACCCTGTCGGCTTCCAGCAATGACTATGCCGACCTGGATGACGCGGCCATGGATGCGGCCATGTTCCGGCACATCGGCGCGGCCGGCGCCATAGCCGGTGTCGGCGGTTACCTCGAGGATCGCGCTGTTTACCGCGACACCGACCTGTTCCAGGGAGATGCGGAACGTTCGATCCACATCGGCGTCGACGTGTTTATGCCGGCGCAGACGGCAGTATTTGCGCCACTGGCCGGCGAAGTGCAGAGCTTTGCCAATCGGCAGGTGCACGGCGACTACGGACCGGTCATCATTTTGCGACACGAGCTGAATGGCTGCGTGTTCCACACGCTTTACGGTCACCTGACCGAGGCCTCGCTCGATGGCCTGGAGCCCGGGCAGGGTATTGCGCGCGGGCAGCGAATCGCGGAGATCGGTGCGCGCCCGTTGAACGGCGACTGGACCCCGCACCTGCATTTCCAGCTGATCGAAGACATCGGTGACTGGAATGGCGATTATCCGGGAGTGGTGCGTCGCGACGAGCTGGATTACTACCGCGAGAATTGCCCGGACCCGATGCCGTTGTTAATCAGCTGAATTGCAGCAGGATCTGGTTCACCAGCGGCAGCCACAGCGCTGCCACGGCCAGCATGACCAGCGCGTAGGGCCAGTTCCACAACGCCATTTTCCAGCTCGGAACAGCGTAACGACCCTGGAACACGAGGTTGGTGCCCGACAGCGGGTTCGCACAGGTGCCGAGATGCCAGCCGAACAGAAAGGTCGCGGCCAGCAGCTCGGGATTGGGATCGAGCCCGAGGATCATCGATGAAACGCTCGAGATGGTCACGATCGGATGGATACCCAACATGCCCGCGACGACGATCAGCGCCAGCAGCTCGATTGCGCTGAGCGTGTCGAACTCGCTGAACGGGTTATCGAATACACCGTGGCTGATCAGCGCTGCGATACCCGCGGCCAGCACTCCGGCGGCGAGAAACAGGCAGAGTTCGTTGACGATACGCGGCAAGCCGGTGGCGACGTGCTCTCGCAGTCGCTGCAATGACTGGCGCGGGCCGCGCCGCAACGACAGCACCAGTAACGTGACCAGCAGCGCGCTGACGGAGATCAGCACCAGGATGGAAGCTGCCGGCAGCAGCTGGGCGGCGACCAGGGTGACGAGGATCAGCAACGCCGGCACGCGCAGGGCCTCGAGGTGCGTGGGATAACCGACAAAAGACCGCATCTCGTTCCTGAAGCGCAGTCGCGCTTCGATATAAACGCCTGCCAGGCCGATCAGCATGAACGGAAAACCGGCGACGATGATCCACTGCAGGCGGGCGTCGGCGACGTAGGTCAGCACGACCGCCATGGCACCGAAGAACGGCGACCAGCTGGACACGCCGCAGAATACCCGCACGAAACTCTGGGCCGTCAATCGATCCAGCGCACGCTGTTCATGGATCCGGTCCGAGATCAGTATCGGCGCCGAGATATTGATCACCGAGCTTGCGATGTTGAGGCCGAGCAGCGTTCGCAGATAGGCACCCGGACCGACCGGCAAACGCTCGTCGCTGCGGGTGTCCGGAATGACTACCAGGCGCAGAAAACCGACTGAAGCAATCATCGTCATCAACCCGGTGCTGGAAGAGATAATGAAATCCGGATCGATCGGCGCACCGCGCATCGCGGCGAAGCCAATCAGGCCGATACCAGCCAGCAGGATTGCCGACACCTGCAGCTTCAGTACCAGCGTGGTGTCGGCAAACAGCAGCAGCGCGGCAAGCCAGGCAGCGAAGCCACCGATCCACAGCGGATTGAACGGCAGGTCGATCGGGGTCAGTCCGTTCGCGATGGTGATCGCGATCATGAGCAGGATCAGCAACCCGGCGAACCGGTGCCGCGACGCTCGTTGTCTCTGTTCGATACTGGTTTCCGGGAAAGAGTACAGCCCACGCGCATATTACTCGATTTTGGCGCCGGTTTGACCACCAGTCCGGGCGAGGCTAGGCTGGCTCGATAACCACGGGAGACGAATATGCATCGCAGCAGGCTGGGTACCATCATCATCGATTGTCAGACCGACGATCTCGAGCGCGAAGCCGCTTTCTGGAGTGCAGCACTCGGCGGGGAGACCGTCAGTCCTGGTGGAGACGGCCGTTACCTGGACGTCAGGCGCGATCCCGCCGAACCGCACGTGATCCTGCAGCAGGTCGAGCATCCGAGCCGCGTGCATCTCGATATCGAGACCGACGATCGCGACGCCGAGGTCCGCCGACTCGAGGCGCTGGGGGCGAGCGTGGTCGAAGACTTCCCGCGCTGGACCGTCATGCAGGCGCCGAGCGGGCATCGTTTCTGCATTATCGGTGTACGGCGCGACGGCTTCGACGACGGCGCCAACGTCTGGGAGTGACCTGTCATCCCGCGACTCGATCGGGCCGCGCAGGTCGCGGGATCCAGGCGCCTGCGGGGTTAGTGGATCCCGCGGTTAAACCGCGGGATGACGTTGGAGCAGGATCTGTAATGCCGCGACTCGATCGGGCCGCGCAGGTCGCGGGATCCAGGGACCTGCGGGGTTAGTGGATCCCGCGGTCAAGCCGCGGGATGACATGAGGAACAACTGTTTCAGGGAGGAAACGGAAATGGAAAGGTATTACTACACCTATATTTTGGCCAGCAAACGTAATGGCACGCTTTACGTGGGAGTAACCTCGAATCTCGTCAAACGAGTCTGGCAACACAAACACGATCTCGTCGAAGGATTTACCAGCCGGTATCGGGTGCATTCGCTCGTGTACTTCGAACAGCATCGGGATATCGAAGCTGCCATCCGCAGAGAGAAGCGCCTCAAGGAATGGCAACGTCAGTGGAAAATCGATCTGATCGAATCCGACAATCCTGACTGGAAAGACCTGTACGACGATATCGTTTAGCTGTCGTCCCGCGGCTTGACCGCGGGACCCAGG
>JASJCI010000040.1 GCA_030066085.1 Gammaproteobacteria bacterium
TCGAGCGCTGCCAGTAAACGTTCGTCGACGGGATATTGCGGCAGTCCACGTTCGCGGCGCGCACTGTTGTCCTGTTCGAAACGCCGCCGCTGTTCGGCCGCGTCGGTCAACTCGGAGAAACCATTGGCCAGCTCGATACCGTCGTAAAACAGCTCGAAACGCTCGGCAACACGGGGATCGGCGGCGCTGGCGCGGGCGAGTGCGGCTTGCGACAGCGGGTAGTCGTGGACGAAGCAGTAGCCCTGCAGGCCCGGCGCGATCGCGGCACCCAGCAGCAGGTCGAGACAGGTGTCGAAATCGTACTTGCCCGCGTCCGTGCCCGGTACCGCCTGTGCGCAGCGGCCGCGCAGCGTATCCAGTCCGATCGAAAAGGGATCGATGTCGAGCCGCGAGCGAAACAGGTCGCCGTAGCTGATGCGCGAAAACCGGCAGGGTTTGGCACTCAGGGTCAGTATCAGCAACTCCATTTCATCCATCAGTTGCCGATAGTCGTAACCGACGCGATACCACTCCAGCATGGCGAACTCGACGTGATGCAGGCGACCTTGTTCGCCGCCGCGAAACGCATGCCCGATCTGGAAGATCGAGCCGCTGCCCGCCGCCAGCAGGCGCTTCATGGCAAACTCGGGTGAGGTCTGAAGGTAGTGGCGGCGGCCGTCGATATCGACTAGCAGTGACTCGATCTGGGGATCGGTGGCGGTTGCCGGGGATAGCAGCGGCGTGTCCACCTCGAGGCAGCCGCGCTGGGCAAGAAAGCCCCGGATCTGTCGGTAGACCCGCGCGCGCTCGTGCAGGACCGAAAGCTCGGCGCGCGGCGCCCAGGTCACGGTTTACTTCTTGACTCGCGACATGTATTCGCCGGTGCGGGTGTCGACCTTGACCACCTCGCCGATTTCGATGAACAGCGGTACCTTGACTACCGCCCCGGTCTCCAGCGTGGCCGGCTTGGTGCCGCCCTGCGCGGTGTCTCCTTTCAGGCCCGGATCGGTTTCGGTAATTTCGAGCTCGACGAAGTTCGGCGGCGTCACGCTGATCGGCGTACCGTTGTAGAGCGTGACCTCGCAGCTGTCCTGCGCCTTGAGCCACTGGTGCGAATCGCCTACCGCGGCGGCGTCGGCGGCCTGCTGTTCGTAACTGTCCGGGTCCATGAAATGCCAGAATTCACCATCGCTGTAGAGATACTGCATATCGGTGTCCATGACGTCCGCGGCCTCGACGCTCTCGCCTGACTTGAAGGTCTTGTCGAGCACCCGCCCGGTCTTTAGATTGCGGATCTTGACCCGGTTGAATGCCTGCCCCTTGCCGGGCTTGACGAACTCGTTTTCGACGATGCTGCAGGGTTCTCCGTCGATCATGATTTTCAATCCGCTGCGAAATTCGTTGGTGCTGTAACTGGCCATGGTGAACCCGGTCGCAAAAAAACGCTAATCATACCGGAATCCGGGACGGTTTCGAACATATCCGCTATTATTGACTGTTGTCACAACCGGTTGTAATTCCAGCGATTTCAATGGAGCAAGAAGAAAAACTGATCCGCCTGTTGATCGTCGACGAGGGATATCACAAGGCCGAAAAAATCACCAGTTCGCTACGCGCGACCGGTATGCACGTGCGCGCCGAATTCGCCGAGGACAGCGAGGACATGTGCGATATCCTCGAGAACAAGACGATCGACCTGGTGCTGTTTTCGCTGGACCTGCCCGACTTTGCCCTGTCGCAGGCACAACACCTCATCCGCGAGTGCGGCCGGCACGTCGCGCTGATCGCGATGGCGAAAAAGGTCGACACCGAGGTACTGATAGCCGCGATCGACGACGGCGCCCAGGACGTGGTCGAGGCCGACAGCCTCGAGCACCTGATCCAGGTAATCCGTCGCGAGTCTTACAACATCAACATCTGGCGCCGCGCGATGCGCCTGGAAATGGATTTCCAGGAGAGCGAAAAACGTTGCCAGCACCTGCTGACCAATTCCAAGGACGCGGTCGCCTACGTGCACGAGGGTATGCACATCTTCGCCAACGAAGTGTACATGGACATGTTCGGTTGCGCCGACTTCGACGAGCTCGAGGGCACGCCGATCATCGACATGGTCGACGCCTCGCAGCAGGCCCACCTGAAAACATTTCTGCGCGAACTCAGCAAAAACGAAAACGCAACCAACGAACTCGACCTCGACCTGATTCACAGCAGCGGCGAAAACATATCCGCCACGCTCGAGTTTTCGCGCGCCAGTTATGATGGCGAACCCTGCACCCAGATCCTGATCCGCTCCAGCGCCGACACCTCCGAGCTGGAGGAGCAGATCAACTACCTGCACCAGCACGATATCGTCACCGGCCTGTACAATCGCCAGTACTTCATGGAAGAACTGAAGACGTCGATTACGCAGGCAGTCAACGGCATGCACCAGTCGGCCATCGTTTACGTCGCGATTGATAACTTCCAGTCGATTCGGGACATGGTAGGTATCTCGGGCTGCGATACGCTGGTAGCCGACATCGGCAAGATCCTGACCGATGCCGCCGGCGAAGATTTCCTGGTCGCGCGCTTCGGCGCCTATTCCTATACCTGCATCGGCAAGGTTGCGGAAAAACAGGAAGCCGAAACCTTCGCGACCAGTCTGCCGACCCGGGTCGAACAGCACATCGCCGAGATCGGCGACCAGTCGATCAGCTGTACCTGCAGCGCATCGGTGGTGTTCATCGACGAAAACACGCCCGATAATTCCAACGAACTGATTTCGCGCGCGGAAAAAACCTGCGAAGAAATCCAGCGCGACGGCGGCGGCAAGACGAAGACCTACATCCCCAAGGCCGGCGAGATGACCCAGACCGAGGAAGACGGCATCACGGCGGACCTGATCAAGGATGCGCTGAACCACAATCGCATCAGGGGCCTGTATCAGCCGATCGTCGGGGTCAAGGCACAGGGCGGCGAGCGCTATGTGTCCAGCCTCCAGATCACGTCCGAGGATGGCAAGCTGGCCGGCGAAGCGGACTACCGGGATGCCGCCGAACGCACCGGCGTAGCCAAGATGCTCGATCGCTGGAAGATCCTGCACGCGATCAAGAAAATTTCGGAAACGCGCAAGCAAGGGCGCAAGATCGAGTTTTTCGTGCCGCTGTCGGGCGACTCGGTCAAGGATCCGGCGCTGGCGATGTGGGTTTCGGAAAACCTCGGCAAGGCGCGCGTCGACGGCGCGCAGCTCGTATTCCTGGTCGACGAGGCACACACCGTCAACCACCTGAAGGCCGCCAAGACGCTGGCGAAAGCCCTGCAACAGCTGCATTGCAAGTTCGCGATCGACGAATTCGGCACCGGCATCAACCCTTTCCAGCTGGTCAAGCTGCTGAACGCGCAGTACGTGCGCATCAACCACGTCTACATGGATGGCCTGGTACAAAACAACGAGAACCAGGACAGCATCCGTGAACTGGCATACGCCGCGTCCGATTCCCAGGTCGAGACCATTACCCCCGGCGTTACCGATGCCGCGGTGCTGAGCGTGTTATGGACACTGAATGTCGACTTCGTGCAGGGCGATTTCCTGCAGGCCGCGCAAAAAGAGCTGAATTACGACTTCAGCTCGATGTAGGCAGCGGCGCCCCGGCTCGCGATGATTCGCTTTCCCTTGCCTCACCTGCTGCTACTGTTATGCCTGCTGGCAACGGTCGTATCCGGCCCGCTGGCTGACAGCCCGACCGGCGAACCGCGCCTGGCAACGGTCGATTGCTGGTTCGACATCTCCCCTGACTGGCCCCGTACCCAGTGCTTTCGCCTGTACCTGCCGGAGGATCACGCCAATCCCGGCGGACAGACGATATCGATTCCCGTGGTGCGTTTCCACGCCGGCTTCAGCCTGTGGCCCGAACGCGCGCCGGTGTTGCACCTGGGCGGCGGCGGTCCCGGCGGACCGATGTATCTCGATTCAACCGCAGCGGTGCGCACCATCTGGGAGTATCACGATGAAATCTCGCTCGAGCAAAGACGCGACCTGATCGTAATCGATCCGCGCGGCACCGGGCTCGCCGAGCCGGCACTGGTCTGCTGGACTTTCCTGCAAAACCTGGCCCCGCGTCTCGCGCAAAACCTGCCGATGCGCGCCGAGTGGCAGGCGATCGACAAGGATTACCAGATCTGTATCGATAACTACCTGCGGGACGGTGTCGATCTGCGCCAGTACAACAGCCGGTCCGTGGCACTCGACGTGGAACTGTTGCGCCGCGCGCTCAAAATCGAACGCTGGGTGCTGCTCGGTGTGTCCTACGGCAGTATTTACGCGCAGATGGTGGCGCACGACAACCCGGACAGCGTCGAGGCCATGCTGCTGGACAGCGCCACTTTCAGCCACATCGGGGAGACGGAGAGTTTCCTCCGCCGCGCACAGGCGCCGTACCGCGCGTTGTTCGACTACTGCCGCTACCGCGAGGACTGCCGGGCGCCACTGCCGGATTTCGAAGCGCGCCTGTGGAAGCTGCATCGCGAGCTGAATCGTAACCCGATCCGCCTGCAGCTCGAACACCCTTACCAGGCGGAACAGATCGACCTGCAGTTGAACGGCGAGCGCTTTTTGTCGGCACTGCTCGAGGGTATTTACGGCGTCGAGATCTATCGTGACCTGCCGAGCATCATTGTCGAGCTCGAGCAGGGCCAGCACAGGCGCATTCGACCCTACCTCGAAGCGGCCCTGCTATTCATGTTCGATCCCGCCTACGGCGACGTCAGCATGGAGGCGCATTACTGTTTCGACACGCGTCCCTACACCGATCTGGACGCGATTGCCGAGCAGGTCGAAAGCCTGCCGCCAGGTTACTTCAAGCGAATCATGCGCCTGTCACTCGAGATGACCGACGAATGTGAACGCATGAATGTCACCGAGGGTTATCCGCCGATGGCAAGTGCCCGGCAAACCGACGTGCCGACGCTGTTCCTGCACGGCATTTACGACCCCGTGACCCTGCTCGAGGATGTCGTCGCGCAACGGCGATACTTCAGCCATAGTCGACTCGCGACCTTCGGCTTTTCCCACAGCATCCTGACCAGCGACGAATGTGCCGAGATCGTCGCCGCCCGTTTCCTCGAAGATCACTCGATCGACGGCGCCGATCTCGCCTGCGAGTAGCTCGTCGCCCGCAACCGCGGCTAAACGCCGCGCGCCGTTTCGCGCAGGCGCTCGATACGCTGTTCGAGCGGCGGATGGGTACCGAGCAGCGCGGTCAGCGAACCGCTGATACCGAGGCTTGCGATCTCGCCCGGCAAGCGGGGATCGTTCTTGTCCTGGCGCAGGCGTTCGAGCGCGGCGATCATGTTACCCGTGCCGGCCAGTTCCGCGCCGCCGGCATCGGCGCGAAATTCACGCCGGCGCGAAAACCATGCGGCAATCATCGCGGCGACGATGCCGAGCACCATCTCGGCGACAATCGAACCGATGAAATAGCCCGGCCCGATGCCGCGCTCGACGCGGAACACGACGCGGTCGACCATCATGCCGACCACGCGCGAAAAGAAGATCACGAAGGTATTCAACACGCCCTGCAGCAGGCTCATGGTAACCATGTCGCCGTTGGCCACGTGCGCCACCTCGTGGCCGAGCACGGCCTCGACTTCGGCGCGCGTCATGTTGCGCACCAGGCCGGTGCTGACCGCGACCAGCGCATCGTTGCGGTTCATGCCGGTGGCAAACGCGTTCATCACCGGCGAATCGAACACGCCGACCTCGGGCATGCCGATTCCGGCCTGGCTGGCCTGGCGGCGCACGGTTGCAAGCAGCCAGGCTTCGATCTCGTTACGTGGCTGTTCGATGACCTGTACCTGCATCGACCGCTTGGCCATCGATTTCGACATGGCCAGCGAAATGAACGAGCCGGCAAAGCCGATAACCGCGGCCATGATCAGCAGCCCGTTCATCTGCAAGGCCCCACCCTGCTCGGCGAGGTAGGCATCCACGCCGAGCACCCGCATGGAAATGCTGAGCACGGCGAGTACGCCGAAATTGGCGAGTAAAAACAATCCGATACGGCTTAACATGTCGAATCCAGGTGCGCTTCCACAGGGCCTAAATCTGGGCCCGCCGGCACCAATTTCAACCCGCCTCACCCGTCATCCCCTTACATTGTCATCCCGCGGTTTAACCGGGCCGCGCAGGTCGCGGGATCCAGATGATCTGCAGGATTCATGGGCCCCGCGGTTAAACCGCGGGGCGACAGGCATTAAACCGGTCAACGCCGGGTGCAGGTTAGTCGATGACTTCGATCGCGGTGACGTTCTGGTAGCCGCGCGGCAGCTTGCGTCCGCGTTTACCGCGCTCGATGCGATATTCCTCGAGCTCGCGCAGGTTCATGCTCTTGTACTTCCTGCCGCAGTGAATCACGAGCTTTTGCCGGTCGCGCAGACAGGCAATGAACGCAATCTCTTCCTCGCCGGCCTTGAGACGCTTGGGCGGCACGCCCTGGATCTTGTTGCCCTTGCCCTTCGCCAATTGTGCCACCTCGGACACCGCGAGCAGCGCCATGTAGCCGTCGGAGGTAATCGATACGAGCTGATCCCCATCGTAGTCCAGCACCGACGCGATCGGCATCACGCCGGCACCCTTCGGCAGGCTCAGCTGTGCCTTGCCGTTCTTGTTGCGCGTCAACATGTCGGCGAAGCGACAGACGTAACCATAGCCGTGCGACGATGACAGCAGGAAGCGATCGTCGTCGCGGCCCATCACGCAGGAGCGGAACTCGGCGCCGCTGGCCGGCTTGAAGCGCCCGGTGAGCGGTTCGCCCTGCCCGCGCGCGGACGGCAGCGAGTGCGCCACGAGCGCATAGGCGCGCCCGTTCGAGTCGAGGAACACGACGCTCTGGTTGCTCTTGCCCTGCGCCGAGGCACGGTAACCATCGCCACCCTTGTAGTTGAGCGAGGCCGGATCGATGTCGTGACCCTTGGCCGCGCGCACCCAGCCCTTGCTCGACAGCACCACGGTCAGCGGCTCGGACGGTACCAGGTCGGTTTCGTCGAGCGCGCGTGCCGCGTCGCGCCGCACGATCGGCGAGCGACGATCGTCACCATAGGTTTCGACGTCGGCCTCGATTTCCTTCTTGATCAGGGTCTTGATGCGGCGCTCCGACCTGAGCAGGGTTTCGAGTTCCTTTTTCTCGATGATCAGCTCTTCCTGCTCGGCACGCAGCTTCATTTCCTCGAGTTTCGCGAGGTTGCGCAGACGGGTATTGAGGATTTCCTCGGCCTGGATCTCGGTGAGCTTGAAGGCTTTGATCAATTCGGCTTTCGGATCGTCTTCCTCGCGCACGATGCGGATGACCTCGTCGAGATTGAGGAACGCGATCATCAGGCCTTCGAGGATATGCAGGCGGGCGTCGACCTTGTCGAGACGCCACTGCAGGCGCCGGCGCACCGTGCCGACGCGGAACGCGATCCATTCCTGCAGGATCTGCTTCAGGTTCTTGACCTGTGGCCGGCCGTTGGTGCCGATCATGTTCATGTTGACGCGGTAGGTGCGCTCGAGATCGGTGGTCGCGAACAGGTGTCCCATCAGCGACTCGACATCGACCCGGTTCGAGCGCGGCGTAATCACCAGCCGTGTCGGATTTTCGTGGTCGGATTCGTCGCGCAGGTCGTCGACCATCGGCAGCTTCTTCGCCAGCATCTGCTGCGCGATCTGCTCCATCACGCGCGCGCCCGACACCTGGTGCGGCAGCGCGGTGACGATGATGTCACCGTCCTCGCGCTCGAATACCGCGCGCATGCGGATCGAGCCGGTGCCGGTTTCGTACATCGCCTGCAGTTCTTCCGGTGGCGAAATGATTTCCGCCTCGGTCGGGTAATCGGGTCCGGGCACGCACTTCAGCAAATCCGCCAGTGGCGTCTTGGCCTTGTCCAGCAGCTTGATCGTAGCGGCGGCCACTTCGCGCAGGTTATGCGGCGGGATATCGGTCGCCATGCCGACCGCGATGCCGGTGGTACCGTTCAGCAACACGTGCGGCAGGCGCGCCGGCAACAGCGACGGTTCCTGCATGGTGCCGTCGAAGTTCGGAATCCAGTCGACCGTACCCTGCCCCAGCTCCTGCAGTAATACCTTGGCGAAATCCGACAGGCGCGACTCGGTGTAGCGCATCGCGGCAAAGGACTTGGGATCGTCGGGGGAACCGAAGTTCCCCTGGCCGTCGATCAGCGGGTAGCGGTAGGAAAACGGCTGCGCCATCAGCACCATCGCCTCGTAACAGGCGCTGTCGCCGTGCGGATGATACTTGCCGAGCACGTCGCCGACGGTGCGCGCCGACTTCTTGTGCTTGGACGCGGCCGACAGGCCGAGTTCCGACATCGCGTAGACGATGCGCCGCTGCACCGGTTTCAAACCGTCGCCGATATGCGGCAGCGCGCGGTCGAGAATGACGTACATCGAGTAATCGAGGTAAGCCTTCTCGGTGTAGACGTGCAGCGGCTCCTGCTCGACGCCCTCGTAGTTCAGTTCCAGGTTGTCGCTCATACCTCGGCCAGGTCTCCCTTGGTCTGCAGCCAGTCCTTGCGGTCCGACGCGCGTTTCTTCGCCAGCATCATGTCCATGATCTTGAAGGTCTTGTCACCGGGCGCGATGGTCAGCTGCGCGAGCCGTCGCGTTTCGGGTGCAATCGCGCTTTCGCGCAGCTGTAGCGGATTCATCTCGCCGAGACCCTTGAAACGTGTCACGGTGACCTTGCCCTTGCGTTTCTCGGCTTCGATGCGATCGAGAATGCCGTCGCGCTCGGCTTCGTCGAGCGCGTAGAACTTTTCCTTGGCGACGTCGATACGGTACAGCGGCGGCTTGGCGACGTAGACGTGACCCTGGTCCACCAGCGGCCGGAAATGGCGCAGGAACAGCGCGCATAACAGGGTTGCGATATGCGCGCCGTCGGAATCGGCGTCGGCGAGAATGCAAATTTTGCCGTAACGCAGGTTGGAGAGGTTGTCGGAACCGGGTTCGACGCCGATAGCGACCGAAATGTCGTGCACTTCCTGCGACGCCAGTACCTGGTCGGAGGGTACTTCCCAGGTATTCAGTATCTTGCCGCGCAGCGGCATGATCGCCTGGAAGGCGCGATCGCGCGCCTGCTTGGCCGAACCGCCGGCGGAATCACCCTCGACCAGGAACAGCTCGGTGCGCGCGACGTCCTGGCTGGAGCAGTCCGACAGCTTGCCCGGCAGTGCCGGCCCCGTGGTGACCTTCTTGCGCACCACCTTCTTAGCCGACTTGAGCCGGCTCTGCGCGCTGGAAATCGCGAGCTGCGCGAGCTGGTCGCCGACGTCGGCATGCTGGTTCAGCCACAGGCTGAACGAATCCTTGGCCATGCCGGACACGAAGGCCGCGGTTTCGCGTGACGACAGGCGCTCCTTGGTCTGGCCGGAAAACTGCGGATCTTCCATCTTGACCGACAGCACGTAACTGACCTTGTCCCAGACATCGTCGGGGGCGATCTTGACCCCGCGCGGCAGCAGGCTGCGGAATTCGCAGAATTCGCGGATCGCATCGGTGATGCCGGTGCGCAGTCCATTGACGTGGGTGCCGCCCTGCGCGGTCGGGATCAGGTTGACGTAGCTCTCGGTCACCGCCTCGCCGCCCTCGGGCAGCCACACGATCGCCCAGTCGGCCGCTTCGTGCGCACCCTGCAGCGATTCGACGCAGGGTTTTTCCGGCAGCAGGACCTGGCCCTCGAGCGCCTCCAGCAGGTAATCGGAAAGGCCGTCCTCGTAGTGCCATTCGGCCGCTTCCTTGGTCTTTTCGACGTAGAACTTGACCTTGAGGCCCGGGCACAGCACGGCCTTGGCGCGCAATACGTGTTTCAGTCGCGGCACGGAAAAATTCGGGCTGTCGAAATACTTCGGATCAGGCCAGAAGCGCAGCGTGGTGCCGGAGTTCTTCTTGCCCACCGTACCGGTCTGCTTGAGTTTTTGCTTGACGTCGCCGCCCCTGAAACCGATGGTGTATTCCCTGCCCTCGCGGCGGACGCGCACGTCGCACTGTTTCGACAACGCGTTGACCACCGACACGCCCACGCCGTGCAGACCGCCGGAGAACTGGTAATTCTTGTTGGAAAACTTGCCGCCGGCGTGCAGCTTGGTCAGGATGACCTCGACCCCGGGGATTTTCTGTTGCGGATGAATATCGACCGGCATGCCGCGACCGTTGTCGATTACGCTGAGCGACTGGTCGGCGTGCAGGATTACACCGATCTGCGTGGCGTGACCGGCAATGGCCTCGTCGACACTGTTGTCGATCACCTCCTGGGCGAGGTGATTCGGACGGCTGGTGTCGGTGTACATGCCCGGTCGCTTACGGACCGGTTCGAGCCCCGTCAGGACTTCGATCGAGGCGGCGTCATACTGATTTTTCAATCGCGCTGATTCCTGAAGTGTAATGATTACGCGCCAGCAGAGCTTGTAATCCCCCAAGGCTTGTAATCGAGACGCGCCGGACTGATATAATGCGCATCTTTTTTCAGGTTCTCTATTATGAGCGAGTCACCCCATATTCACAACGTCGGCATGCAGAATTTCCAGCAGGTGGTGCTGGAAGGTTCGATGCAGACGCCGGTACTGGTGGACTTCTGGGCCGACTGGTGTCAGCCCTGCCTGCAGCTCACGCCGATCCTGGAAAAACTCGCTGACGAGTACGCCGGCAAGTTCATCGTCGCCAAGATCAACGCCGACCAGGAACAGGAACTGGCAGCGCATTTCGGCATCAAGAGCCTGCCGACGATGAAGCTGTTCTACCAGGGACAACTGGTGGACGAGCGCATGGGCCTGGTGCAGGAGGGCGATCTGCGCGCGATGCTCGACAAGCACATCGTGTCCGAGTCGGAAAAATTCATGCAGGCCGCCATGGTGGCTTACGAACAGGGCCACAAGCAGCAGGCGATGGATATGCTGAACCACGCGCTCGCCAACGACCCCGAGAACCAGGAACTCAAGGTCAAGATTGCGCTGCTGGTCTACCAGGACGGCGACAGGGACAGCGCGGTCGCGCTGCTCGACAGCCTCGACGCGGAGGGCAGGAAACTCGACGACGCGGTGCGCCTGCAGGCGCAGATCCACATGGAGGAACAGCTCGCGGGTTTACCGCCGCTGGCCGATATCGAGGCAAAACTCGCCGAGGATCCGCGTGACTGCGAGGCGCTGATCCAGAAAAGCCGTCACCTGGTAGCCCAGGCGCAGTACGAAGACGCGATGGAGTGCCTGCTCGAGGTCATGCGGATCGACCGCGGTTTCGACGAAGACGCCGGCCGCAAGGGCTTGCTCGAAATCTTCGACATGCTCGGCGGTGAGCACCCCAGCGTGCAGAAGTATCGCCGCAAGCTCTTTACGCTGCTGCACTAACACCCGCCGGGTTCTCGCGAGGGCACAAAAGTCACCAGGATTAATGACTTGTCACCCCGCGGTTTAACCGCGGGGTCCAGGGTCTCGGCATTTCCGCACTATCCGTGGATCCCGCGGTTAAACCGCGGGATGACAATTAACATCCGGCGCTTTCAAACCAATCGCGTCTTCTTATGCAACCCTCCCGACGAGCCTTGCGGCCTGGTGAGAGGAGCTACCCGCGCGGATGGTGTTCGGCGTGGATTGCCTGCAGGCGCGCCTGCGCGACGTGGGTGTAGATCTGGGTGGTAGACAGGCTGCTGTGACCAAGCAGCATCTGCACCGTGCGCAGGTCGGCGCCATGATTCAGCAGGTGCGTGGCGAAGGCATGCCGCAGTGAATGTGGCGAGTACGCCGTCTTGACTCCTGCCGCCAGCAAGTGCTTCTTGATGTTCTGCCAGAACGCCTGGCGCGTGATCGCCCGCCCACGGCTCGACAGGAAGAGCGCATCGGTCAGTACTTGCGGACGCACCAGTTCGGCTCGCGCGGAAGCCAGGTAACGCCCGATCCAGTATTGCGCCTCCTCGCCGACAGGAACTACCCGCTCCTTGCTGCCCTTGCCTACCAGGCGCACGAGACCGAGATTGGTGTTGATCTGGCCGAGTTGCAGGCCGACCAGTTCACTGACCCGCAGGCCCGAGCCGTACATGGTTTCGAGCATCGCGCGATCGCGCAACCCGAACGGCGTTTGCAGGCCGGGGGCGGCGAGCAGTTTTTCTATGTCGCCCTCGCCAGGGGCCTGCGGCAGGCTGCGATGAATTTTCGGTGCGCTGATCAGCGCGGTGGGGTTCTCCTGCCGATCACCGCGACGCACGAGGTGCTGGTAATACTGCTTCAGGGTCGACAGCAGGCGCGCGGACGAGCGTGCCGATGCACCGCTATCGAAACGCTCGCCGAGGTACTCCTGTATCTGGCTCTGCCGGGCTGCGGCGAGATGCCCGCCCCGCTGACCCAGCCAGCGCGAGAACTGTTGCAGATCCTGACGGTAGGCACGCAGCGTCAGCTCGGCCAGGCCCTTCTCTGCCCAGAGTTGATCGATAAAGCGATCGATCTCGCGCTCGACGATGTTGTCCGTGCCGGTCACGCAAAAAAAAAGGCACAGCAAGCTGTGCCTTTGTTCACGCTATCGTGACTCAAACCCTACTTCTTTTTCGCTTTCTTCTTGGGTTTGGCCGCTCTGGCCGAGGCGCTAATGGCTTTATGGACAGTTTTAAGCTGCTCCTTCAAGCGCTGGATTTCCTTCGCCATGGCCTTGTTCTTCGCTTCCAGGGCCTTGTGTGCCGCGGCGGATATGGTAGCGACTCTTTTCTTCACCGCAGCCCTTTTCTTGGCAACGGCTTTCGCGGCTTTCTTTACTGCCGCCGGCCTGGTGGGTTTTTTGATTCCCGCTTTCTTCTTGACTGCGGGTTTTGCGGCTTTCTTTTTCACCGCCGGCCGAGTGGCCTTCTTTTTTACTGCAGGTTTGCTAGCCTTTTTCGCCGGTGCTTTCGCTTTCGGCTTGGCCGCCTTCTTTGCTGTCGCCATCATCCAGTCTCCTCACGTTAACTAACGGACGCCATTATAAAAAGCATTTGTCAGAATACAATAGCGCTTCTGTATAAAAAACAAATGCTACGAGTCATAACACGTAATGCATTATAGTTTGCTCAAAGTTTTTTGTTTGCAAAAAAATTTTTTCGATTTTTTTTTGCATTTTTTGTTCGCGCCAGCGTATTACTTTTAATTCTACCAGTCACCTTGAACATGCCATCGAAACGATTTGAAAACTGTCCGCCCGCGAGCCTGTGGCGTCAACTCGCGGCGATGGTTTACGACAGCTTTTTAATCGTGGCGCTGTTGTTTTTCGCGTTCGCAATCCTGGTCGCTTTCAATCGAGGTGAAGCCGTGGAACCGAACCTGGCTTACACGCTGTTCCTGCTATTCGTCGTCTTCACATTTTACGCGTGGTTCTGGCACAAGTCGGGGCAGACGCTCGGCATGAGTGCGTGGAAAATTCGCATCGTATCGGAATTCGGCGGCAATCCGAGCTGGGCAGTCGGTTATCTCCGCCTGTTGTTCGCGCTGCTGTCCTGGGCCTGCCTCGGACTCGGATACTGGTGGCGCCTGTTCAAACCCTACACCTGGCACGACCGGCTGAGCCAGACCCGCATCCTGTACGTCAAGTCAGCCGCCGACGACCCGCCGCCCGCGCCCCACGACGTGTGACTGGCGCCGGTACAAAAGGTACAGGGCGAGCCCGAGAAACAAAAGATTCGGCAAAGCGGTAACCAGCAAGGCGTTGATTTTCATCTGGTTTCCAAACTGAAACACGAGCCGGTCGACCACCACGAAGGTAAGCCCGAGAATTATTCCGGTCATCAACCGCTGGCCCGCGTTCGTCTGCCGCTGGCTGCCGAGCAGAAATGGAAAAGCGAGCAGGCTCATGACGACGATGGTCATCGGCGCAAGAACTTTCTGCCAGAAAATCAACCGCTCGTTACCGGCTTCGAGCTGGTTGTTATCGAGAAATTCGAGGTATGCGTGCAGATCGCCGGTCGACATCCGCCGCGGCTTGATCATCAGGACACGCAGCAAATCGCGCGAGAGTCCGCCCGAGTACTCAAGCCGCGCGCTGGTTTCGGCAACCACCGCGCCGTCGTGCAGGTAGGAGGTTACCGCCTGCTGTAACTCCCAGCCCTGTTCGAGCGGAATGGCGCTGTCCGCGCGCGTTACCGAGACGAGCCGACGCTCGGCGTCGAGACGATATACCTCGACCTGCTGCGCGTAACCGTCCGGGAACAGTTTGCCGATACGCAGCACGCTATCGCCGTCCTTGATCCACAGGCCCTGCTTGTCACGCAGCGCGCTGGTCTTGTTCTTTGAAATGCTCCTCAGGGCGCGCGCACTATCCTCGCTTACGGGTACAACCCAGTCGGCCAGCACAAAGGTTAAACCGGCGATCAAAACGCTCGCCTGCAACACGGAAAACAGCAACCGCTTGAGCGAAACACCCGACGCCAGCATCGCGATGATTTCACTATTACTGGCAAGCGCTCCCAGGGTCAGGATACTGCCGAGCAAAACCGCGAGCGGCATGAACTCCACTACCCTGCTCGGAATGCTCATCAGCATGTACTTGAACAGTTTGGTCATGTCGTAACTGCCCTGGCCGATGTCCCCCAGTTCGCGCACGAAAACGAACACCAGGCTGAGACTGACCAGCACCGCCAGCGCGCCGAGCGTTCCCAGGTGCACGTTGCGCTGCAGGTAACGATCGATGATCATGCCGGGGGCCTCGCGAACAGCATGCCGTGATTACGCCGGTAAAGCAGCGTCACGGTCAGCACCAGGAATAGCGCGTGCACCCACCAGAAATTAATTGCCATCGGCAGGTTGCCGGTTTCGAGTTGCGCGCGGGTTACGCCGATAAGGTTCATGTAGACGATGTAGGCCAGGCCTGCCCAGGCGACCTTGCCGAAGCGCCCGTGACGCGGCGCGATGTAGGACAGGGGCACCGCGAGCAGCGCCAGCATCAGCAGCGCAAACGGGATCGATATGCGCCAGTACAGCTCGATCCGATCCTGCGGCGACGGCGAGGCCCGGAGTTCGGCCGGCGTCTTCTGGGTTTCATCGAGCTCCGTGGTGTCACCTCGCGAGCGGTTCTCGATCAGGATGCCGTGCTGCTCGAACTCGACGATACGGAAATCCCGCTGCCCCGCCATGCCCTCGTGGCGTTGTCCCGGACCGACCACGAGAAACACTTCGCCGGTGCGTTCGTCGACGCGCAGGCGACCGCTCTCGGCGGTCTCCAGTACCATGCGATCCGGCAGCGTCTGGCTGATGATGATATCGCGCAACTCGAGCCGGTCTGCGGACAGTGATTCCATGTAAAACACGAGGTCGCCGTCGCTGCTCTGGTTGAACTGTCCCGGCCTGATCAGCTGGAACTCGTTGCGGTTCTTCTCCTCGATGATGATTTCCTCGGCGTAGCGCAGTACCTCGGCGTTCAACCAGACCGTGGCATACAAGCTGAACGCGAACAGCGGCAGCGCAATCGCCAGGACCGGCACATAGAAATCTCGATAACCGACGCCGCAGGCGAGCATGACCACCACCTCGTGATCCTTGTACATGCGTCCGAACGCGAACACGATACCGAGAAACAGGCCGATTGGCAGCACCAGCGTCAGGATCGCGACCGACTGGCTCAGCATTACGGGCAACAGCGCCTGCTGCGGCACATCGCCATCGGCAATGTCTGCCAGCACGCGGCCGAGCGCGTTGCTGAGCAGGATGACGTACAGCACCAGCAGCGTCGCGGCACTGGTCTTCAGAACTTCGCGGGCGAGGTAACGGGAAATGATGTTGCGCATGGAATCGCGGCGAGCCTGCCTGTTGTTTGCGATTTTAGCCCGGCCAGCTTAAGTTTCGCTGAACGATCCTGCTGACCCGATGGTATCTACGACTGGTATTTTTTGCCGCTTTACGTATCTTATCGCGTTATTCCAACAATCGATACCGGGACCAACATGGAATTCAGCCTCAAGACGAGCGCGCCCGAAGCCTCGCGCAGCGCCTGCCAGATCATCACCGTTTCCCAACCACGCAAGCTCGGCAAGAGCGGGCAACGTGTCGACAGGACAAGCAAGGGTTACCTGTCCGCCGTGATGAAGCGTGGCGACATGGACGGCAAACCCGGACAGACGCTGCTGCTGCCCGCGGTGCCGGGACTCAACTCGAAACGCGTGTTGCTGGTCGGCTGCGGCAAGGACAGCGACATGAACGAGCGCGTCTTCACCAAGGTCGTCGGCGCCGCGATGACCGCGCTGCAGGTTTGCGGCGCGCGCGAGGCCGAGATTTATCCCGCCGACATCACCCTCAAGGGTCGCGACCTGGCCTGGAAGGTGCGCCATGCCGTCATGCTCGCCGGCAACAGCGACTATCGATTCAATGCATGCAAGAGCGGCAAAGCCGAGAGGCCGACCGGCATTCGCAAGCTTGCCGTGGTGGTCGACAAGGCGGGGGCTGCCGCGGCGCGCCAGGCCATTGCACAGGGCTATGCGATCAGCGCGGGTATGAGTCTTGCGCGCGATCTCGGCAACCTGCCGGCCAACATCTGCACCCCGAGCTACCTGGCAAAAGAGGCGCGTGCGCTCGCACGTGGCAACAAGCGCCTCACGGTCAAGGTGCTGGAAGAAGCCGACATGAAAAAGCTCAAGATGGGATCGTTGCTGTCG
Organism: Gammaproteobacteria bacterium; assembly: GCA_030066085.1. Classification (GTDB taxonomy): domain Bacteria; phylum Pseudomonadota; class Gammaproteobacteria. Next base: position 16,608 of record JASJCI010000040.1, read on the forward strand.
GTCGGTGCCGGCAGTCGCCAGCCTTCCAAACTGATCATCTTCGAGTACCGCGGCGCGGCGGCCAAGGAGCCGCCGATCGCGCTGGTCGGCAAGGGTGTTACCTTCGATACCGGCGGTATCTCGCTCAAGCCCGGCCTGATGATGGACGAGATGAAGTTCGACATGTGCGGTGCGGCCTCCGTATTCGGCACCCTGAAAGCGGTATCCGAACTCGAGCTGCCGATCAACGTGGTGGGCGCGGTACCGGCGGTCGAGAACATGCCCGACGGGATCGCGACCAAGCCCGGCGACATCGTCACCAGCATGTCGGGCCAGACCATCGAGATTCTGAACACCGACGCGGAGGGCCGTCTAATCCTGTGCGACGCCCTGACCTACGTTGGCCGCTACAAGCCGCGCTGCGTGGTCGATATCGCGACCTTGACCGGCGCGGTGATCGTGGCGCTGGGCAAGGTGCCATCCGGTGTCATGGGCAACAACCGTGCCCTGATCAATCAGCTGATCAAGTGTGGTCAGCAGATCGACGACAAGATCTGGGAACTGCCGCTGTGGGACGAGTACCAGGACCAGCTCAAGAGTAATTTCGCCGACATGGCCAATATCGGCGGGCGCGATGCCGGCACCATCACCGCGGCCTGCTTCCTGTCCCGGTTTACCAGGGACTACAAGTGGGCGCACCTGGACATCGCCGGCACCGCGTGGCTCGGCGGCGACGCCAAGGGTGCCACCGGGCGGCCGGTACCGCTGCTGACCCAGTTCGTCATGAACCAGGTCGAGGCATGACGCGGATCGACTTCTACCAGCTGGACGCCGCGCGCCACCAGCCTGAACAGGTCGTCTGCCGTCTATGCCAGAAAGCCTGGGAAGCGCGCCAGCCGACCCTGTTGCTCACGCGCGATGCGGAACACAGCCAGCTGCTCGACCAGCGCCTGTGGACCTGGTCGGACGAGAGTTTCCTGCCGCACGACTGCGACGACGACGCGCAATTCGCAACGCCGATCCTGGTGCATGACAACCCTGATCCGAAGGGCGATCGCCACCTGCTGATCAACCTGTCGACAAGTGTCCCGGCCTGGTTCGCGCAGTTCGAACGCGTGATCGAGCTGGTCACGGAGGACAACCGGCAGCAGGCGCGCGAGCACTACAGCTTCTACAAGGAACGCGGTTACCCGCTGAACCACGTGACCCTGTGAGCGAACGAGACAACATCCCGGTACTGACCGACCTGATCGAAAAGGGTCTCGAGATCAGCCTGGCCGATCTCGGCCTCGATGGCGATGACGGGGAAGAGATCGAGTTAGCCGTGTCGGACCATGACGACACCGAGCTCGAGATTACCGAAGCGGATACCGAGGACGACGCGGTCGACCGCGCCGTCCGCGCCGAGGCGGACGAATGGCTCGCCGAACATCCGGCGCTGGAACAGGCGATCCGCCGAATCCTCGACGAACATACCGAGCTCGCGCTACAGGAAATCAAGCTCGCTATCCAGCGCGAACTGGCCAAATAAGGCGCGAAGCGCCTTATTTGGTCATCCCGGAAACGGCGCAGCCGTTATCCGGGATCTCCCGATGACGGCATCACCATAAGAAGATCCCGCCAGGTCGGAGCCCGCCGGGCCGCGCAGGCCTGCGCGGGAATGACGATGAAACTTTCCCTGTTGTCATCCCGCGGCTTGACCGCGGGATCCAGAAAGACGGCACCAATGGCTGGGCCCCGCGATTTTTAGGCCCTTTGGGTCCAAGTCGCGGGGCGACAAGGCGCCGCCAAACCCGTGCAAATTTCGACGCGCGCAAGGTATAATCGCGCCCTTTGATTACCGCCCCGCCTCGATGGAAAAAACCTACGACCCGCACTCGATTGAACAGGACTGGTACGAACGCTGGGAACAGCAGGGTTACTTCGCCGCCAGCGGCGACGGCGACCCCTACTGCATCGTCATCCCGCCGCCGAACGTCACCGGCAGCCTGCACATGGGGCACGCGTTCCAGGACACGATCATGGACACGCTGATCCGCTACCACCGCATGAAGGGGGACGCCACCCTGTGGCAGCCCGGCACCGACCACGCCGGCATCGCCACGCAGATGGTGGTCGAGCGCCAGCTGCTGCAGGAGGGCAAGAGCCGCCACGACCTCGGACGCGAAGCCTTCACCGAACGGGTGTGGGACTGGAAACATCATTCCGGCGGCACGATCACCCGCCAGCTGCGCCGCATGGGCGCATCGCCGGACTGGTCGCGCGAGCGTTTCACGATGGACGAAGGCCTGTCCGCGGCGGTGCAAAAGGTTTTTATCCAGCTCTACGAGGAAGGGCTGATCTATCGCGGCAGCCGCCTGGTCAACTGGGACCCGGTATTGCACACCGCCATTTCCGATCTCGAGGTCATCAACGTCGAGGAAAAAGGCCATCTTTACCACGTGCGCTACCCGATCGTCGGCGATCCGATCGACGGCGTCACCCACATGGAAATCGCGACCACGCGGCCCGAAACCATCCTCGCCGACGGTGCGCTGGCGGTCAGTCCCGGCGACGAGCGTTACGCGAAGTTCGTCGGCCGCGAGGTGCAGGTGCCGATGACCACGCGCATCATCCCGATCATCACCGACGACTACGTCGACTCCGAGTTCGGTACCGGTTGCGTCAAGATCACCCCGGCGCATGACTTCAATGACTACGAAGTGGGCCAGCGCCACGAAATGGAGGTAATCAACCTGTTCACGATCGACGCGATCATGAACGACAACGCTCCTGAAGCTTACCGCGGCATGGATCGCTTTGCCGCGCGCGACAAGATCGTCAAGGATCTCGACGCGGCCGGCCTGCTGGTCAAGGTCGAGGACCACGTTTACAAGCGCCCTTACGGCGACCGTTCGCACGTCGTGATCGAACCCTATATGACCGACCAGTGGTTCGTGCGCGCCGAGCCGCTGGCGAGGCCGTCGATCGAGGCGGTGCGCAACGGGCGCATCAGGTTCGTGCCGGAAAACTGGAGCAAGACCTATTACAACTGGATGGAGGACATCCAGGACTGGTGTATCTCGCGCCAGCTGTGGTGGGGCCATCGCATCCCGGCCTGGTACGATGCCGACGGCAATATCTACGTCGCCCACGACATCGAAGAGGTGCGCGAGAAATACGGCCTCTCCGCCGATGTCGAACTGAGCCAGGACGAGGACGTGCTCGATACCTGGTTTTCGTCCGCGCTGTGGCCGTTCAGCACGCTCGGCTGGCCCGACCGCGACGACCCGGCGCTGCAAAAGTTCTACCCGACCAGCGTGCTGGTCACCGGCTTCGACATCATCTTCTTCTGGGTCGCGCGCATGATCATGTTCGGCCTCAAGTTCATGGACGAGGTGCCGTTCCACGAGATCTACATGCACGGCCTCGTGCGCGACGCCGACGGCAACAAGATGTCGAAGTCCAAGGGTAACGTGCTCGATCCGCTGGACCTGATCGACGGCATATCACTCGACGACCTGCTGGAGAAACGTACCACCGGCCTGATGCAGCCCGAAATGGCGCCGAAGATCGAGGCGACCACGCGCCGCCATTTCCCCGACGGCATCCCGGCCTACGGTACCGACGCGCTGCGATTTACCTTCACCGCGCTGGCCTCCACCGGGCGCGACATAAAGTTCGATCTTGGCCGCATCGAGGGTTACCGCAACTTCTGCAACAAGCTGTGGAACGCGACGCGGTACGTGCTGCAGAACACCGAGAGCGAAGACATCACACGCGGCGACCTGTCCCTTGCCGACCGCTGGATTCTTTCGCGCCTGCAGCAAGTGAGCGACAGCGTCGCCGGCCACATCAAGATCTATCGCTTCGACCTGCTCGCACGCGATCTGTACGAATTTGTCTGGAACGACTACTGCGACTGGTACATCGAGCTGTCGAAACCGGTGCTCTACGCCGACGACGCTTCACCCGCGGCCAAACAGGCCGCGCGCCACACGCTGCTGACCGTGCTGGAAGCCATCCTGCGCCTGCTGCACCCGGTCATGCCGTTCGTCACCGAGGAACTCTGGCAAAAGGTTGCGCCGCTGATCGATATCGATGGCGAAACCATCATGCACCGCCCCTACCCCGGGATGGACGCGAATCTCGTCGACGACGACGCCACCGCCGAACTCGAATGGGTCAAGACTTTCGTCATGGGCGTGCGCCAGATTCGCTCCGAAAACGACATCAAGCCCGGCAAGCCGCTGCCGGTGGTGTGCCAGAACGGCAGCGCGACGGACAAGCAGCGTATCGATCGTAATCGCAGTCTGCTGCACGCGCTCGCGCGCCTGCAGAAAATCGACTGGCTCGACGGCGAACCCGATTCGCCCGACTTCGCCACCGCGCTGGTCGGCGAGATGAAACTGCTCATCCCGATGGCCGGCCTGATCGACAAGCAGGCCGAGCTCGAGCGCCTGCAGAAAAACATCGAAAAGAACGAGCAGGATCGCCAGCGCATCAGCGCCAAGCTCGGCAATCAAAACTTCGTTGCGCGCGCACCGCGGGAAGTGGTCGACAAGGAACGCGAAAAGCTGGCCGACGTCGAAGCCGCGCTCGCCAACCTGCGCGCGCAGGAAGAACGTATTGCGTCGATCGGACAGTAGTGGCGGACGCTGCTCCCATGGGCCCCTGGCTCGTGGCACAATGTCCCGGTGAAACTCGTCGGCGCCGCCATTTACGCGCAGTACCAGCCGTTCAGGGATGGCCCGTACCGCTGTCGTGGCCAGTCTGAAGAGGGCTTCGAATCCACCATCCTGCGCCTCGAAACCGACACCGGTCTCGTCGGCTGGGGCGAATTTGCGCCGCTCGGCTCGTTCTACTCCGAAGCCTTCGCCAGTGGCGCCCGCGCCGGCCTCGCCGAACTACTGCCCGGCCTGCTCGGCTGCAATCCCTTGCAGATCGCCGACGTCAATTGCCGCATGGATCACGTCATGCTCGGCCAGCCCTACGTCAAGAGCGCCATCGACATGGCCTGCTGGGACCTGCTCGGCCACGCCACGGGCCAGTCGCTCGCGACCCTGCTCGGTGGGCGTTTCACCGACTCGACCGCGTTATACCGTTCGGTATCCCAGGACGAGCCCGGCATCATGGTGGCACGCGCGCTGAAATATGTCGCCGAGGGCTACCGCCGCATCCAGGTCAAGGTCGGCGACGATCCGCTAGTCGACGCCCAACGCATGCGTGCCGTGCGCGCGGCGCTCGATGACGAAGTGCTGCTGCTGGCGGATGCCAACGGTGCCTGGACCCTTGCCGAGGCGCTGCGCTTTACCACCGCAATGGCGGACGCCGACTACTACCTCGAACAACCCTGCGCCGAACTCGATGAAAACATCGCGCTGGGTCGACACTGCCGGCAACCGATGCTGCTCGATGAATCCATCAAGACCCCGGCCGACCTGCTTGCGGCCGCCGCAGCCGGCGTCAGCGGGGTTACCATCAAGGTCTCGCGTGTCGGCGGCATCACCCGGGCGCGCCTGCTGCGCGACCTGGCCGTGGCGCGTCGAATGAAGGTTTGCATCGAGGACACCGGCGGTAGCGACATCGACAGCGCCGCAACCATCCTGATGATGGTGTCGATGCCACGGGAGTTGCAGATGCACACGGTCGACTTCATGAACTGGGTCGATGCTTCCAACGGTAAGGGCATACCGCAACCCCGCGAGGGCAGGATGCTTGCACCCCGCGGACCCGGGCTTGGAATCGAAACCGACCCTTCGCAACTGGGTCAGCCACTGGCGGTATTCTAGCCCCGGCTCGTGCAATTGACGGCAGAATCTCATTCTCCCGCTGCGGACCGTTTCAACAGTTTTCCGTTGAACTAGACTTGTCGTGAGCAAAATCGAGCCGCGTCGTTACCGTCACGGTGTATTTGCACATCGGACAATCAATTTTACCTGTAACAGTGACCGCCACTTCGTACCTGAACATCGCTGAACTCGAACGCAAGCTTGCTGCGATAATCGCGCTTTGCCTGTCGCTGGTGTTTAGCGGGCCCCTGCGGGCGCAGGATTGCAGACCGCCGGGAGAGAGCCTCGAGGGCTTGCCGATTGTCGAGATCTCGATCGAAAACCGCGACATTTTCGACCTCGAGCGCGAGGATCAGAATCTGTGGATTCATCGCCTGGCCAACCGGCTCCACATCAACACGCAAAAGGAGACGATAGAGGATCAGCTGTTGTTCGGTGTCCGGGATGGGTACAACCAGCAGCTGATCGACGAGACCGAGCGCCTGCTGCGCAGCCGGGGCTACATTCACGACGCCAGGATCACCGCGCAGGAAATTTGCGGGGAAGGCGTGAAGTTGACGGTAACGACTACCGACAACTGGACCCTGACACCGAGTATCTCGTTCAATCGCTCCGGCGGAGAGACGCGCACGGCCGTGGAACTCCAGGAATCCAATCTGCTCGGGCTGGGCACCGAAGTTATCATCCAGGCCGAATCGGACGAGGACCGGGACTCGAACGCCTTTATCTACCGGGACAAGAACTGGCTGGGAGATTTCAAGTCCCTGAAACTGGAATTCGCCGACAACAGCGATGGCCACCTTTACGAGGTGGACACGATTCGTCCCTTCGTAAAGCTGGATTCGAGATATGCCTACGCGGCAGAGGCTGCCTCGATCGAGCGGGAAAACCCGATCTACGAACAGGGTGACGAGGTCGCCAGTATAGGCGAAATGAACGATTCGCTGCTGTTGAGTTACGGCTGGTCCGATGGCCTGGTCGATAACCGGGTTTCGAGATATCGCCTGGGCTGGTTCTTCAACGAGCTGCGATACAACAGGGTCGATGATGCCTCGGTCGAGCTGCCGGAAGACGTCGACAAGAGTTATCCCTTCTTCGAATACGAGTACCTGAGAGTCAAGTACGTGGAGAGGGTAAATTTCCGGGTCATGGGTATAACCGAGGATATCAAGCTGGGCAGCAGCCTGCGCACCAGGATCGGCTGGAAGGACGAGGCCTTCGGTTCATCCCAGGATGGCCATGCCATCGAATTCGACTACAGTTTCGGCAATTTCATTACTGCTCACACCCTGAGCCTGTTCGACCTGGAGCTGATCCACGAAGCCAACGACACAATCGACGATACCGGTCGAATGACGCTGCAGGGTCAGCTTTACAATTTCCGCGGCGTTAACCACAGCTATGTGCTGCGCAGCAGGTTCGAGGCAGCGCAAAATCCGGAGTTGTACGAGCGCATCGAAGTCGGTGGCGATTCCGACCTCAAGGGATACCCGGTGCGATTTCAGAACGGCGACCGGGCATTCACGTTTTCCGTGGAGCGACGAGTCTATTTCAACGTGTACCTGTGGCAGCTCCTGAAATTCGGCTTTGCCGTGTTCGCGGAAGCGGGTTCGGCCTGGAGCGAAGGGGAAGACCCGGTCTGGCTCAGCGATATCGGTACCGGTTTGCGCATGGTATCGACACGCCAGTCGAGCTCCAAGGTATTGCATATCGACATAGCCTTTCCGCTGAGCGAAAAGGACGAGATCGACGAGTATCAACTCTACATCAAGGCAAGAACCGAATTCTGATCCGGGCCAGCGGCAGCATTACTCTCCCGTCCCGCACGGGCAGGGCGAGTCCTGGCAAGGAAATCTGGCCCCATTTAGGCTAGACTGCAACCATCAGGCCGCTGCTCGATATCCCGATGTACCTGTCTCGTTCGATTACAAGCACCCTCATCGTACTGGTTCTGCTGGCAGCTCCCGTTACGGCCAGCCAGCCGCCCGGTGAAGCATACCGCCTCGGCGTAGTGCCCTACCTCAGCACCCTGCGCCTCGAGGCCGCCTACGCACCGATCGCGGCCGAGCTCGCCAGCGAGATCGATCATCCGGTCGACTTCAGGACCGCTTCGCGATTCGGTATTTTCAGGGACAACCTCGAGTCGGGAACCTATGATCTCGCAATAATTCCGCCGGTGCTGTATCCCGTGGCGGTCGAGCGCTTCGGTTACCTGCCGCTGCTGCGGGTGCGCGAACCGCTGTTTGCGATGATCATGGTCATCGAGGACGGTCCCATCCGGCGCCTCGAGGATCTGAAGGGTAAGCTGATCATGGCACCACCCGTGAACGGGCCTGTGGTCGGGGCGGCAAAACGGCGCCTGGCCGAAATCGGCATCGATCCCGCAACCGAGGTCAGGTTCGAGCATTCGAAAACGCACAGCTCCTGCCTGCAGCAGGTCTTGCTGAAAAACGTCGACGCCTGTCTTGCGCCGGACTTTGCCCAGGCCGCGTTCGAGGATTCGATGCATGCCCGTCTGCGAGTGTTGCTGCGTACCGAGGCTGGTCCCAGCCGTTTCCTGGTGGCGCATGCGACCCTGCCGGACCCGATTCGTGAGCGCATCCGGCAGGTCATCCTTTCCTGGTCCAACACCGAGACCGGCAACAAGCTGTTCGCAGGGATAAAAACCCGGGGCTTCGTCGATATCGGCGCTGGCGGGCTCGATCCACTCGGCACCGAGTGACGCTACCACCACGCACAACTGACCGGGCGAGGCGCACGGCCCCCGGCAGCAACACGGGGGTCGCTGTCGCTTGCGCCCGGGATCTTTGCGCGGCGCCTGATTTTTACCCACGACAGCGACTGCGCAGATACCGCATCCGTCAGGCAGCCAGACCGCGTTGCCGAGCCGGTTTACCCTCCCATATTCTTTCGTGAATCGCGAACACGACGGTTTGTACCACCGGCTCGAGCAGGCCGATTCCGAGCGCGACGGCGAGGTCGCCCGTCAGCGCGAAGGCTACGCCGGTTGCGACGGCGATATGGAGGATGCCGTAAGATCCCGTCTTTAATGCCAGTCTCATAACAGGCTCCAGGGGTCGGGTTTATTGTCTGCCTCGACCGGCCCCGATTGTTGCAATCGAGGCCGGACCGATTGCTCTGCTGGCGGCAGCTCAGGAAATCATCGAGCGCAGCATCCAGGCAGTTTTCTCGTGCACCTGCATGCGCTGCGTCAGCAGGTCGGCGGTGGGCTCGTCACTCGCGGCATCGACCACCGGGAAAATGCTGCGCGCGGTGCGCACAACGGTTTCCTGGTCTTCGACCAGTTGCGCGATCATGTCCTCCGCGCTGGGTGCTCCACGTTCCTCGCGGATTTCGGTCAGCTCGGAGAATTGTGCGTAGGAGCCGGGCGCCGGCACGCCGAGGGCGCGAATACGTTCGGCGATTTCGTCGACGGCGGTCGCAAGTTCGGTGTACTGTTGCTCGAACATCGTGTGCAGGGTGTTGAACATCGGACCCGTGACATTCCAGTGGAAGTTGTGGGTCTTGAGGTAGAGGGTGTAGGTGTCGGCGAGCAACCGGGACAGGCCGTCGGCGATATTTTCCCGGTCTTCTGCCTTGATTCCAATATTGATTTGTGTTGCGTGCATGAGCTTTCTCCTCGGTCACCAAGTGAATATCAACGTCTGAGGAGGGCAAGAATAGGCGCCATTTTTATCCGTGTAAAACGATTAAATATTAATATATAATTCGTGTTTTCCGAATTTATTTCTGCCCTGTCCCGTGCAGCTATTGCCGACCCTGAAACAGCTCGAATACCTGATCGCGCTCGATGATACGCGCCACTTCGGCAGGGCCGCGGCGCGCTGCTACATCACCCCGTCCACGCTGAGTGCAGGCATCCAGGATCTCGAGCGCACCCTCGGAGTCGCCGTCGCCGAGCGCACCAAGCGCCGGGTCATCATGACGCCGATCGGGCAGGAGATAGCCACCCGGGGCCGGGCCCTGTTGCGCGATGCGCGCGACATCATGGATCTCGCGTCGACCCGGCGCCATCCGCTCGGTGGCGACCTGCGCCTCGGCGCCATACCGACTATCAGTCCCTTCCTGTTACCCGGCGTGCTTCCCGGGCTGCGCCAGCGGTACCCCGAGCTGCGCCTGTTCCTGGCGGAGGACAAAACCGATGCCCTGCTGGGTCAACTGCGCGAAGGCAGGATCGACCTGGCGTTGATTGCGCTGCCCTACGACATCGGCGACCTCGAACAGCGAACCCTGTTCGCGGATCCGTTTCACTTTGCCTGCAGCATTCATCATCCGCTGGCTTCCCGATCGACGGTGGACCCGAAGACCCTGACAGAACAACCCCTGCTGCTGCTGGGCGAAGGACATTGCCTGCGCGGCCACGCGCTCGACGCCTGCCAGCTCGGCAGCCGCCGGGTGCGCGAACAGTACGAGGCCAGCAGCCTGCACACGCTGGTGCAAATGGCCGCGACGGGTATCGGGGTAACCCTGCTGCCGCGGCTTGCGATCGAGGCCGGCATCACCAGCGGTACCGACCTGGCCATAGTGCCACTGAAACAGGCGGTGCAACGCCAGATCGTGCTGGTCTGGCGCCCTACCTCGCTGCGCAAGCCCGACTTTGTGGAGTTCGGTGACGCACTGCAAGAACTCTCGATGCAAGGGTAAGTATCACGCCGACATGAACCGGATCAACCCGAGAAAACTGCTTGACAGCAAGTGGACCGCCGTCAACCCGGCGCGGCGGGAAAAACACTTCGTGGTAACGGAAATTCAATTCGACGAAGACGGTACGGTTCTGTATTGCCTGCTCGAGGCAGTTATTTCACGCCGCTCCGAGCGGATCGACTGGCGGGAACTCAAGCACCGGGACCAGTGGCTGCAGGGCTGGAAGTAAATTCAAGGCCGGGGTGATTCGCAGCGACCCGAAAACGGGCCCGGCCAGGTTTCGCCTGACCGTGTTTCGTGCAGCGACAACTCGACTCGCAAATCGCAGGAGTCCGCGGTCAGCCAACGCGATCGTCGCTTCGCCTGATTTGACCTACAATGCCGGTGTCGTTTTCTGACTACGGGGGGCGGGGTCTTGTTCGAGTTCAACCTGTTGGCCATTGCGTTCGAACACCGCGGTATCGATGCCGCGTTTACCCTGGTCCGTATCCTGACTATGTGCACCTATGTCGCCTGGCCGGTGATTGCCTTCATCGGTATCATGGCGCTGGCGGGGAAACCGGCTGCGGGCAATTCCCGCTTTGGTGAACTGGTTTCCAGCGTACTTTTCCTGGTGCTGCTCGCCTACCCCGCGCTGTTCATGTTGTGGGTTGGTTTCGCCGAAGAGCACATTGCGCCACAGGCCTATACGGCCGGCGTAAGCGCGGCCCTTCTGCCCTCGCTGCTGTTCGTTTTCGGCATCGGACTGCTGCTAGCCAGGCGCTTCGGATCCGGGGCAAAAACGCCCGCAGCCGAAGCCGACGACTAGCATCACCTTGACGCATCCGTGGTTCGAAGCGGGAAACCGGGCTCGTTTACGCGAACCGGACTTGTCCTGCGCAGCCGCCAGCGGGGCGTCAACGCGTCGCGGGGATCTTGCGAATCGAGGCCGATAGCATTGTCCCGTTGCGCGAATCACTGGTAGCGGAACGAGCGAGTTTGTACAGCGTTTGGCGCACGCGGGTCAGTACGCACGGCCTGCAGAGGAGTCGTCCCGCCCCGGTGTCGCACGCCCGGATTCGAGCCTGTTTTGCAGGTATACTGCGCCCTAACTTTTCGAGGAACGGACGATGTCTGGTAAAACACCACGAGCCAGGGTCAACGCGGAAGCGGTTTACGGCGCACGCTCGCGCGACGAACTCGAAGCCATCTACGACAGATGGGCCGGTGAATACGACGAGGATGCAACCGGGTACTTCGGTTATCTCGGGCCTGAACTTGCCCTCGAGAGATTCGAGCGCCTGGTGCCGAAAGATGCCCGCATCCTCGACGCCGGCGCTGGTACCGGGCGCCTGGGTAAGCTGCTGTTCGATGCCGGATACCGTGACCTGACGGGATTCGATCTGTCACGGGGCATGCTGGCGCAGGCGGAAAGTCTCGGCGTTTACCGGGCGCTGCACCACATGGCGCTCGGCGAAACCCTGGGCTATGCCGATGACGCTTTCGATGCCACCGCCTGTATCGGTACGCTCACTACCGGCCACGCGCCGGCGGAGGGTATCGACGAACTGCTCCGGGTAACGCGCGGCGGTGGCCTGATCGTGCTATCACTGAATCTCGATACCTATACGGCGGATGGCATCAAGGACCGCATCGATCGACTGCTCGCCGATCGGCAGTGGGTACTCGTCGAAGCCAGCGGATCGCTGCGGATAATGCCCCGGGGCGCACCCGACATGAATCACGAAATTCGCGTCTTCCGCGTGGGCGCCGAATAATGACGCCAACGACCGGTTTTCCTTCCCTCGCGCCTGCCGCTGCGAAGGCCTGAGCCCGCTCCCGGCGGCAAACAAAGAGACCCGCAGAATGGAGTTCGTGCTAGATTTCCTCTCGCGCCTGATCACGCAGTTCCAGTCCCCCACGCTGGGTTTCCTGATCGGCGGCATGCTGGTCGCGGCACTTGGCAGCAATCTCAAGATACCCAATGCGATCTACCAGTTCATCGTGTTCATGCTGTTGATGAAAATCGGGATCAGTGGCGGGATCGAAATCCGCCAGGCAGATCTGAGCGCCATGTTGTTGCCGGCCCTGTCCTCGATCGTCATTGGCATCGCGATCGTTTTGCTCGGTAGTTTCGTCTTCTCGCTGATACCCAGCGTCAAGCGGGAAGACGGGATAGCTACCGCCGGGCTATTCGGCGCGGTAAGCGCGTCGACGCTCGCCGCGGCAATCGTCCTGCTCGAGGAAGAATCGATCCTGTTCGAGGCCTGGGTACCCGCGCTCTACCCTTTCATGGACATTCCCGCGCTGATCCTGGCCATAGTACTGGCGAATATCCACCTCAGGAAAACCAGCGCGGGCAAGGAAAGCAAGGTCGATGTCGCGGGTATCGTCAAGGAAAGCCTGCGCAGTTCCGCCCTGTCCGCACTGATCCTGGGCCTGGCGCTTGGCCTGTTCACCCGGCCGGACCGGGTGCTCGAAACGTTTTACGAGCCGCTGTTCCGCGGCTTTCTGTCGATACTGCTGCTGGTCATGGGGATGGAAGCCTATGCGAGGCTCAACGAGCTGCGCCGGGTCGCGCACTGGTACGCGGTTTACGCCTTTTTTGCGCCGATCATGCACGGCCTGATGGCCTTCGGCCTGGGTTACATCGCTCACCTGGCGACGGGATTCAGTCCGGGCGGCGTCATCCTGCTGGCCGTGATCGCTGCCTCGAACTCCGACATTTCCGGGCCACCGACGCTCAGGGCCGCGATTCCTTCCGCCAATCCGTCGGCCTATATCGGCGCCTCGACCAGTGTCGGCACACCGGTGTCGATTGCCGTCTGTATCCCGTTGTTCATCGCGCTGGCGCAGGTAGTCTTCGAGCTATAGGACAAGGAGAGAAATCATGACGCTGCATCGCGCAGAAAAAGTAGTCATCATCACCGAGAAAATGATCTCCAGGGGCGTGTGCGAAATCCTGGAGGCTTGTGGCGCAACCGGCTACACCATTGTTGCCGCCGGCGGCAAGGGTAGCCGTAACATACGCATGACCTCGGAGCGGGCCTCGGTGATCGACGAGTTCGCCAATGTCAAAATCGAGGTTATCGTCAACGACAAGGCCATGGGCGAAGCCATCATGGACCAGGTCGCGGAGAAGTATTTCGCGGACTATCCCGGGATTACCTACATCGAGGATGTCCAGATCCTGCGACCCGCCAAGTTCGAACACGACTGATCCAGCACGGCCGGGGCGAATTCAGGTTCCTGCCTTGCTGGTGGCTCCGGCCGCTAGTCGGTTTTCTCCAGCGTCCACAAACCCCTGATGACGCCTTTCGCCGGATCGCGAATCCAGAAGTCACCGCTCAGGTTGCCATCGTCATCGACGGTCAGGGTAGCGGCGCCGTCCTTGAGTTCCCCGCCCCTGGCCTCGAGGGTGAACTCGATCTCGACGACGTTACCGTCGATCTTGCCGGCGAAAATCTCGCCTTCCCGGTCACCGTCGAACTCGCCGCGGATATTGTCGGCCTGCTGGGTCAGGATGAATTCGATATCGGGACTGGAGCCGAAAAACAGCCGCCGGTCCGCGATGGGCAGGGTCGAGGAATAGTCGATATCGTCGATCTCGTAGGTACCGGCAATATCGCGTATCGCAGCTGCTGCCTCGCTGGTCGCCGCAACCGCGGCGGCTTCCACGCCGGCTTTCTCCAGCGTCCACATGCCCCTGACGATGCCTCTTGCCCGGTCGCGAATCCTGAATTCACCGCTCAGGTTGCCATCGTCATCGACGGTCAGGGTAGCGGTGCCGTCCTTGAGCTCGCCACCCCTGGCCTCTAGGGTGAACTCGATCTCGATGACGTTACCGTCGATCTTGCCGGCAAAAATCTCGCCTTCCCGGTCACCGTCGAAATCGCCGCGGATTTCGTTACCATCCTGCCTCAGGGCGAATTCGATATCGGGACTGGAGCCGAAAAACAGCCGCCGGTCCGCGATGGGCAGGGTCGAGGAATAGTCGATGTCATCGATCTCGTAGGTACCGGTAACGTCGAGTACCGCGGCTTCCTCTGCGCCGGCCGGGATAACGGCGGCTTCCTCCTCGCTGGCCGGGATAACGGCGGCTTCCTCTTCGCTGGCCGGGATAACGGCGGCAGCCGCTGCGGCGGCGGCGGTGACCGCACCGGCCGCCGCGGCGGCGGCATCGCCTGCGCCGACCTCGAGGTCGATATCCGGTATCTCGATGTCGTCGAAATCGAGCGCACCGGGCGACGGAATGCGATCCAGCGCGAGGAACGCGGGCACCGCATCGAGCGTTACCGGTGCCGTATTCAGATCGGCAACATAGCCCGACTCTCCCACGGACAGGTCCAGCGGCTCGACGACGCCGAAGTTCAGCAGGAAGACTTCACCGTCATCGACGTTGACGTACAACCCCTGTTCGATTGCCCCGGCGGCATCGTCACCACGGAGTTCGCTCTCCTCGGCCGCACAATCGGCGTCACAGAGCCGCGTGTTGAATTCGGTGCCACGAATGCCGATGGTGGCGACCGGGGTATTCAGCCGGTAACCGGCGGGATTGAGCCTGGCGATCAGCCCGGTAACCAGCCTTACACCGCCGCGCAGCAGGTTCAGTACCGCGCTCTGGTTGCTGCTGTCACCCTCGTCATCGTCGCTGGTAACCAGGCGGCTGACGCGAAACTCGGAATCGGGCCTGATCACCAGCCGGCTTTCGTCGTTCAACAGGATCACGGCCAGGCTGTCGACGCCGGTTACGACCAGTTCGCCCTGCATCAGTTCGCCATCTTTTTCCGCTTCCCTGGAATCGCCCGTGCCGGTCTCGATGGTCACATCACCGCGGGCGAACTTGACGACCCCGGCCGGATTCTCGG
Source organism: Gammaproteobacteria bacterium (assembly GCA_030066085.1). Taxonomy (GTDB): domain Bacteria; phylum Pseudomonadota; class Gammaproteobacteria. The sequence continues at coordinate 31,870 of JASJCI010000040.1, forward strand.
CCAGCCCGGCCGTCGAAAACACGAGGCCGGCAAACAGCAGCAGCAGCGCGGGCAGCTTGGTGGCGTATTTCGTATTGCGGCAAGGGGCTGAATCAGCTTGGTGCATGACGTCCTCCGACTGAGGCGTTTGGCTACAGACCAGGGTGACTGGAAATATTAAACTTCAGCCTGCTGGATAACAATCTTTTACGAATCGCGGTTTTTCACATACCGGGATCCGTTCTTCCCTTTCTGCCGCCTACGGGTTAGGTTTCCCGGATGAATCCCGGCCCGTTGCAACCCGGTCAAAGGCAGCGATCGGCATACCGGCCCACCCGACCAAAAACGAGATACACACCATGAAAATCTGGGTCGATGCAGACGCCTGCCCCGGCGCGATCAAGGAAATCCTTTTCCGGGCTTCCGCTCGCACCGGCGTCGAACTTACGCTGGTTGCCAATCATCAAATGCAAATACCACGATCTCCGCTGATCAGGATGATCCAGGTTGCCGCGGGTTTCGACGCAGCCGACCGGGAGATCGTCAGGCGCGTCGCGCACGGGGACCTGGTGATCAGCAGCGATATCCCGCTGGCGGCGGAAGCCATCGAACAAGGTGCCCTGGTGCTCAGCCCCCGTGGCGAGCTGCTGACGAAGGACAACATCGGTGCACGCCTCAACATGCGGGATTTCCTCGACAGCATGCGCTCCAGTGGTATCGAAACCGGCGGCCCTTCGGCCTTGAGCCAGGCCGACCGCAAGGCATTCGCGGATCAGCTGGACAGGCTGCTGGCACGGGCGGCAGGTTCATCCTGACGATAGCTCGCGATGCGCCTCAGCCGATCATTGCAAAGGGCCGCGAGCGCCCGGCATGGATGCCAGGTTCGACTCGATTCCCCGCTCCCGTCAGGCCATGTGCCTGCAAGATTGCCAGCTACTTCAGGCAACTGGCGGGCAGTTGTTCAGTCCACGATCTTGCCCGTGTCGCGGTAATAACCGGCCGCGCTAATCGCACAGTTCCTGATCGCGCTGGCCCCGTGCTTGCGCCATTTCTTATCGCACAGAGCGAATATCTCGACCTCCGCATCATCATGGTTCAGCCGCTCTCGCAAAATCAGCCGCGTGTCGACACAGTCACCGACCCTGCTGATACTCTCACCCGGGTAATAGTCGAGGCAATCGTCATACAGGGACCGTGCCAGTGATTTGCGCCCCAGTTCTCGCAGTGCACGGTCGAGTATGCCGGTCCTGATTTTTTCCTGTTTCATCATGCAGGATCTCAATGGCCTGCCAACGACACGGTGGCGGTCGACGCAGTAATCGAACACTTCCGGCGAGTAAACAAGCTTCAGGTGTTTCAGGGTATAGTACTCGTGCTTTGCCCTGTTTCTCTCGCGTTGCAGGTCACTTTCATTGTCATCATGCGCCCCGGCGAAGGCCGGACCGGCGAGTGCGCCGACAAAAAGCACACACGGCAACACGATCCGCCTGAGCGTCAGGTAAGCCAACATGTTTATCCAGGGCCTCATTCCCGGGCCATCGCCTGGTCACCCGTAGGCTTTCCGCAGTGCGGGCATCGATCGCTTTCCACCGGGTGCCCACGGCGATACTTCGACAGCTCGAGCAGTAGATCCCGCAGATCCGATTCGGACAGGTTCAGTGCCGAGCGTTTTGCCTCGAGCGCTGCGAGTTCGGCGGTATTGATGACGCCGTCGTCGAGCGCCTCGCTGACGTCGCGGCGAAGGCTCTCGCGCCGGGTATGCAGCGCCTGGTTGAATCCCGACGCGAGTATCCCCGCCGGCAGCGCAACCATGCCAATGCCGATCACGCCCATCAATCCGCCGAGGATCTTGCCGGGACCGGTGATCGGTACCACGTCGCCGAAACCGACGGTGGTCATGGTGATGATCGACCACCACATCGCACGGGGAATGGTGCCGAATCCCTCGGGCTGGGCTTGGTGTTCTACCAGGTAGATGAGGCTGGACGTGACCACCAGCAGCAGCACCAGCACGAACAGCGATGAACCGATGACCCGCGCCTCGGCGCGCAAAACCTCGAACAACATCGTCATCGCCGTCGAATAGCGCGTGAGCTTGAGAATGCGCAACAGGCGCATTACGCGCAGGAAACGCAGGTCGATCGACATGAATACCGACAGGTAGAAGGGCAGGATCGCCAGTAAATCGATCAGCGCCATCACGCTGAACATGTAGCGCAAACGCCCCCACAGCGGATGCCGGTAGCGGTCACGCCAGGGATTCTCGGTGACCGACCAGACCCGCATGATGTACTCGATCGTGAACACCGCTACCGAGAACACCTCGAAGGCAAAAAACCAGGCCGCCAGCGGCTGGTAGATTGCCGGTACCGACTCGAGAATCACCGCCAGCACATTGAGCGTGATCAGCCCGATCAGGGAAACATCGACCAGCCGCGAAATTGGATCCCGGGTGCGGCCGGCGTGCAATACATCGGCGGATCGCTGCTTGAGCTCCTGCAACATCGGCAACTCCGTACTGGCGTCCTGTTTCGATAACCCGATTGTAAGATACACCCGGATGACCAATCTAATGCTTTTAACCCCGAGCGCGGCACGCGGGATAGCGAACAAGTCCCGGCGCAAGCCGCAGTGTAATGATGGACTGGGCCCGCCTGGTTGGTTACTGTGCGGGAAATCCGGCAAGAGACCGCAACCGATGACAAGACGGAGGCGTTCCTCGTGCGCCTGTTTACACTCTCAATGAAAACGAGCGCACTCTGTTCGATATCTATGCTGGTCCTGTGCATGGCGCTAACGGCCCGCGCAGGCGATTTCGAATCGGCCGAGGCCCTCGCGGCACAGGGCGCCCATGCCAGTGCACTGGTACTGTATCGCAAGGCGGCGGCCAGGGGCCACCCGCTCGCCAATCACCGGGCAGGAACCTACTACATCGAGGGTATCGGTACGGATCAGAACGCGGTGGAAGCCGCGGGTTATTTTCTCGCCGGTGCACGCGCCGGCGTCGAGGACTCCATGGTCTACCTGGCAAGGCTGTACCTGCTCGGCAAAGGCCTGCCGCGCGACTGTGAACGTGCGCGCTACTGGATTACGCGCGCGACAAGAGGCACACTCCCGCATGAATGGAAGATCGAGCTGGATGCCTGCTCTTGACTCGAGGTTTTTTATTTTGCCACCGTCCATAACCATGTCACCCGGGTCGAGCGTACAACCACCGCGAAGCGAGCATGGCAAACGCTTGCCCGACGATCGAGATGTCAATGGTTTCCGAAGCTGCTGAAATTGTGGCCCGCGCCCTCGAAGACGATGCCCGGGCACATGAACGGGGCGAGCTCGGCGAGCTCGTGCCGCGTATCGCAGCGGTCCGCCGGCAGGTGCTGCCGATAAACGATATCCCGCGACCGGTCTTCAAGCTGGCATTGCGCTTCTGGAAGGCATGGGCACAGGTTCAAAGGCACGGCGCCCGTTATCGCGGGCCGGTGGAAAACAGCGAATGGCCGCAGATGGCGCGGACCATCGCCGAGCACGTCCGACTGGGCACCATGCCGAGCGACCGCCGGGTCATCGATGTCTTCGTGCGCAGGCGCAGCAGCCTGACCTGGCGCGACCTCAAGGTGCTTTTCGAAAAATCGGGCTGATTGCGGCTACTGTAATCGCAAGCGATCGCGGCCATGCATAATCGGCGACCGTCGGTTGACGTATACCGATTCGCGAAGCCCGGGCCGATCGCAGCCGCTTGCCGTCCCCGGTACCGGTACCGGTGCCGCCCGCGTCACTGCTGTTTTTGACCGCCGTAGTGACTCCGCCGCAATAAAGCCTGCGGCGCTAACCAGCCCGGCAACAAGATCTAGCCAGGGTAAGGCGTCAGACCGTTTTCTACCTGCGGAAAGGCCGAGTACCACTGGTGATAGCGCCGGTTCCAGGCACTGCGTATTTTCCTGCACGCAAGTCGCCGGCTGTAATTTACCAGCGGCAGGAAGTGGTCGTGACCGATGCCGGCAATCGCGACCAGCCGAAACTGGGCGAAGCCGAGGCGCTTGACCAGCAGGTTGGTCGGGTTCAGATCGTGGAACACGATCCACTGGTCAAGAAAATCCTGCTTCACGCGTTCGATTTCACCGACCGCCCAGAAATTGAACTCGGGATCATTGGCCTGCAGGCAGCTCGCCAGCGAACGCGGGACCTGGCCGTCATCATCGCGCACGAGGTCGAATACGGCACCGTCGCCGAGACTGGTCTCGACGACGCCATGAAAGCGGGTCAAGTGACGAAAATCGACCGCTCGCTGCTGCAGGCCGCGAAAATATCCGATCTCGCGCCAGAAACGCCCGCTGCGCCGCTCCGCGTGCGGCACCTTGATACAGCGGTCGGGGATGTCAGGATGACGGTAACACTGCCGTTCCGTGCCCTCGGCGATGAACAGGTCCGGAGTGAGCTCCAGCGCGGCGCGCATCAAGCTAGCGACGTTAATGACAGGTTGGGCGCCCACGCTGTCCGTCGCGTGGGCGCCCCGGCAAGAGGAGTTGCCGTTTAATCAGCCTGGCGACGCAGGAAAGCCGGAATCTCGAGGTATTCCATGCTGTCCTTGTCGTCCGGCACTTCGACCGTGTCGCCGACTACTTTTTGCCGGATCGCGGTCGGGCGCTCCAGTTTCTTGTAATCGATCTCGCCGTCGCTCTCCGGCTTGATCGCTACCGGCGGCACATCGGTGAGCACCTTGTCGGCACCGAGGCCGGTTGCGACCATGGTTACGCGCAGCTCGCCGTCGTTCATGTTGGAGTCGATGACGGTGCCGACGACGACGTTGGCGTCGGGCGATGCCAGCTCGGTAATCGCGTGGCCCACGTCGTCCAGTTCGCCGATCGCGAGATCGAGACCGGCGGTAACGTTGACCAGGATACCCTGCGCACCGGAGATATTGACGTCTTCGAGCAGCGGCGACGAAATCGCGGCCATCGCCGCCTCCTTGGCGCGGTTTTCACCGCTGGAAGAGCCGCTGCCCATCATCGCCATGCCCATCTCCGACATGACCGTGCGCACATCGGCAAAGTCGACGTTGATCAGGCCCGGGCAGGTGATCAGCTCGGCGATGCCCTGCACTGCTCCGCGCAGCACGTCATTGGCTTTCTCGAATACTTCGAGCAGCGAAGTCTGCTTGCCGAGCACCGGCATCAGCTTGTCGTTCGGAATCGTGATCAGCGAATCGACCACGTTGGCCAGTTCCTTGATCCCGGTTTCGGCCTGGTTCATGCGCTTGGCGCGCTCGAAACCGAACGGCTTGGTTACGACTGCAACCGTTAGAATGCCCATTTCCTTCGCGATCTGCGCAATCACCGGCGCAGCGCCGGTACCGGTGCCGCCACCCATGCCGGCAGTTACGAACAGCATGTTGGCGCCGTCGATCGCCTCCTGGATACGCTCGCGATCCTCGAGCGCGGCCTGGCGGCCGATGCCCGGATCGGCGCCCGCGCCGAGACCCTTGGTGATACTGGCGCCGATTTGCATCGTCGTGCGCACGTCCATCTTCTTCAGCGCCTGCACATCGGTATTGACGCACATGTATTCCACGCCTTCGATGCCCGCCGACACCATGTGTTGCACGGCGTTACCACCGCCACCGCCGACACCGATGACCTTGATCACCGGGTCTTTGGAGTGTGAATCCATCAATTCGAACATTACGAGTGTCTCCTCTTGCTATAACTCTAAAAATTACCCTGAAACCAGCTCTTCATTCGCTTGAGCAGGCCGGCTTCGCTGTAGTCGTCCAGCTGGTAGCCAGACATGCCGGATTGCTGCTTGTGTCCAAAAAGCAGTAACCCGACCCCGGTTGCGTGAATCGGATTGCGCACGACGTCGACCAGTCCCGACACGTACTGCGGATAGCCCAGCCGAACCGGCATATGGAAGATTTCCTCCGCCAGTTCGATCGCACCCTCCATTTTCGAACTGCCGCCGGTCAACACGACCCCGGCGGCACAAATCTCTTCGAACCCGCTGCGGCGCAGTTCGGCATGCACCAGGCTCAGTAATTCCTCGTAGCGCGGCTCGACCACCTCGGCCAGCGTCTGCCGCCCGAGTCGGCGCGGTTCGCGGTCGCCGACGCTCGGCACCTCGATGGTCTCGTCCTCGGCGGCCAGCTGGCGCAGCGCGCAGGCATAACGGATCTTGAGGTCGTTGGCGTACTGGGTCGGTGTACGCAGCGCAACCGCGATATCGTTGGTGACCTGGTCGCCGGCGATCGGGATCACCGCGGTGTGGCGGATCGCGCCGTCGGAAAACACCGCGATGTCGGTGGTGCCACCGCCGATGTCGACCAGGCAAACGCCGAGTTCCTTTTCGTCGTCGGTCAGTACCGAGCTGGCCGACGCGAGCTGTTCGAGAATCACGTCGTCGACTTCCAGCCCGCAGCGGCGCACGCACTTGATGATGTTCTGTGCCGCGCTGAGCGCGCCGGTCACCAGGTGCACCTTGGCTTCGAGGCGCACGCCCGACATGCTGATCGGGTCGCGGATCCCCTCGGAGTCGTCGATGATGAATTCCTGCGGCAGCACGTGCAGGATGCGCTGGTCGGCCGGGATCGCGACCGCCTTGGCAGCGTCGATTACGCGCGCGACGTCAGCCGTGGTGACCTCTTTTTCCTTGATCGCGACGATACCGTGTGAATTGATGCTGCGGATATGGCTGCCGGCAATGCCGGCGTAGACCGAGCGGATCTGGCAGCCGGCCATCAGCTCGGCCTCTTCCACCGCGCGCTGGATGGACTGCACGGTCGACTCGATGTTGACCACCACGCCCTTCTTCAGCCCGCGCGAGGGCTGGGTGCCGATGCCGATGATCTCGATATCACCCTCGACGGTTACTTCGCCGACGATGGCGACGACCTTGGAGGTGCCGATATCGAGGCCGACGATCAGGTTGCCACCCGACTTCTTAGACATTGCTGTTACTCCACAAGGATGCCTTGTCGCTGGCCTGCAGGGCCTCTTCCTTCCAGGCCACCGCAAAACCGTTCGCGTAACGCAGGTCCAGGCGTTCGATACGCTCTCGCCGCGGCAGGATCTGTGTGCCGTATATCCCGACCAGGCGATCGATCTTGCGCTCTACGTCGCTGCGCCCGAGCTTGATCTCGAGACCGTTGACCAGGCTGACATCGAGCGCGCCGCGACTGTCGACGCGCAATGCGACCAGCTGTTCATCGACGCTTTCGAAGCGCGCCTGCAGGCGATAAAAGCGCTGCAGCACCCAGTCCGGCCGGTGATTGACCGCATGTACCAGCGGCAGGTGCGTGTACGCGGCGGGATCGGCGCGAAACACGACCGCGCGATCGCTGAGCAGGTGTTCGTCATCCCAGCGCGCGACCGGTTTCTTTTCGACGATCGTAACCTGCAGCCGGTCGGGCCAGATGCGTCGCACCGATACCGAGTCGGTCCATGGTTTGTCGTGCAGCAGCTGCTGCAGCTCGTGGATGTCGAGCGAAAAGAATCCCTGGCCGAGATAAGACTGCAGCGCGGTCTCTACCTCGCGCTGATCCAGGTGCACGAAATGCCCGCTCAGGTGGATCTGGCGGATCGGCATGACGTCCTCGCCCTGGCTCAGCCACGCCCCGGCGAGGCCGAGCGGAATCAGCAGGAATATCCAGTTCCACGACTTGCGCCACTGCAGGTTGGGCTCCTGCCGTGCCGGTTGCCTGCGTTTGGCCTGGCTGCCTTTCTTGCGCCAGTTAAACATCGCTATCCTCCCTCCCGAGGGTGGACTCCAGAATCTTCAGCACCAGCTCGGGCATTTCCAGCCCGGCCTCGCGTGCGGCCATCGGGATCAGGCTGTGGTCGGTCATACCAGGCACGGTATTGATCTCGATCACGTAGTGACGTCCCTCGCCGTCGCGCATCAGGTCCACCCTTCCCCAGCCGCTCACGCCGGTCGCGGCGAGGCTGCGACGGACGCTGTCCTCGATCTCCGCCACCTGGTCGTCGGCCAGGCCCGACGGGCAGGTATAGATCGTATCGTCGGCGAGATACTTGGCCTCGTAATCGTAAAAATCGCGCGGCGTCTCGAGCCGGATAAGCGGCAGCACCGTGTCACCGATGAAACCGGCGGTATACTCGGCGCCGTCGATGAAACGCTCGGCAAACACCGCGCCGTAATGCCGCGCAGCGCGCCAGGCCGGGAACAGTTGTTCCGCTTCATGCACCGGCATCATGCCGATGCTCGACCCTTCGAGCGTGGGCTTGATGAACACCGGCAGGCCAAAATCGTTCAACAGGCGGTCACAGTCGGCTTCGTCGTGCAGTTCGATGAAATCCGGTGTCGCTACGCCGCTGCAGCGCAGCACTTTCTTGGTCAGCACCTTGTCCATGGTCAGCGCCGCCGCACAAACTCCGCAGCCGGTGCTCGGCATACCGAGAAAGTCGAGTACCGCGCGAATCGTACCGTCCTCGCCACCACGCCCGTGCAGCACATTGAACACGCGGTCGGCCTCCAGCTCGGCAAGCTGGTGGAACGCGTGCCCGCGCAGGTCGAGCGCGAAGGCATCGACGCCGGCATCTAGCAGCGCCTGCAGCACTGCGTCGCCGCTGTTGAGCGATACTTCGCGCTCGGCCGAGTCACCGCCCATCAGCACCGCCACGCGACCGCAGCGCTGCGCCGTACCCGGCGACGGTTTCTGCAGTTGCACGGTCACGCAAACTCTCCCACGACGCGCACCTCGGGCTCCAGCAGTACACCGAAACGTTCCTGCACCCGGTCACGGATGGTTTCGATCAGCGCCTCGACATCGCTTGCGAGCGTATCGTCGTCGCTGATGATGAAATTGGCGTGCTTGTCCGATACGCGCGCGGTCCGCAGGCGATAACCCTTGAGGCCGCAGGCTTCGATCATGCGCGCCGCATGGTCGCCGGGTGGATTCTTGAACACCGAGCCGCATGACGGCTCACCGATCGGCTGGCTCTCGTTACGTTTGCGCAGCAGCTGGCGGATATTGGATTCGTCCTCGGCAGCACGGACTTCGAAACGAAAACGCGCGCCGACGAACCACTCGGCCGACGGCAGACCGACGTGACGATAGTTGACGTCGAACTCGCCCGGGCTACGTTCGGTTACGCTGCCGTGGCGATCGATCATGGTCACGCTGACCACGTGGCTCCAGGTTTCGCCGCCAAAAGCACCGGCGTTCATTGCCAGCGCGCCGCCGACGGTGCCGGGAATGCCGGCAAAAAAGTCGCCGCCGGCGAGATTATGCCGGTCGACGAAGCGCGCCAGCTTGGCGCAACTCACGCCGCACTCGGCGTACAGCAGACCATCGTCCTGCAGCTCGAGCGTCTTCAGTGCTCCCAGCGGCGCGATTACGTGCCCGCGAAAGCCGCCGTCACGCACCAGCAGGTTGCTGCCGAGGCCAACCCACAGGAGGGGCGCATCGGCATCGAGCCCGGCAAGGTAGGCCTGCAGGTCATCGAGGTCTGCCGGTACGAAGTAGTAGTCGGCCGGACCGCCGAGACGCCAGCTGGTGTGGCGCGCGAGGGGCTCGTCACGCATCAGCTTGCCACGAACTGTCAGCTTGCTCGCCACGTTCATTTACTCCCCCGCGGCCGATGGCGCTCGACGAACCCCGCGGCCCAGGCACCGATACTGCCGGCGCCGAGGGTAACGAAGATATCACCGTCCTGGACCACGGTTTCGACGATTTCATCGAGGCCGTCGAGCGATTCGACGAATACCGGGTCGACCTTGCCACGACCCCGGATCGAGCGCGCCAGCGCGCGGCCGTCGGCGTCCTTGATGTGATTTTCCCCGGCCGGGTAAACCTCGAGCAGGATCAGGCGGTCGACATCCGCCAGCACCTGCGAAAAATCCTCGAACAGGTCGCGCGTGCGGGTGTAGCGATGCGGTTGAAACAGCACCGTCAGCGGACGATCGGGCCAGGCCGCGCGGATGCCGGCCAGGGTTGCGCTGATTTCGCGCGGGTGGTGTCCGTAATCGTCGATGTGCATGATCGTACCATCGCCGAGCGGCAGGTCATCGGTAATCTGGCAGCGCCGGCCGATACCGGAAAACTCGGCCAGCGCTTCGCGAATGGCTTCGCGCGCCACGCCAAGCTCCCAGGCGATACCGATTGCGGCGGTAGCGTTGAGCACGTTGTGACGGCCGGTCAGGTTCAGGTCGACCGCCAGGGTTTCCTGCTCGTCCGGCAGCGCGACGGCAAAGCGCGTGGTCGCACCGCTGGCCTCGATACCGGTAACACGCACGTCGGCATCCTCGGCTTCGCCGTAGGTCAGCACCGGGCGTGCAACCTCGGGCAGGATCTCGCGCACCACCGGGTCGTCGAGGCACAGCACCGCGAGACCGTAGAACGGCAGGTGATGCAGGAACTCGACGAAGGTCTGCTTGAGGCGCTCGAAATCACCCTCGTAGGTCGACAGGTGATCCTGGTCGATGTTGGTCACGATCGCCATCATCGGCTGCAGGTACAGGAACGATGCGTCGCTCTCGTCGGCCTCGGCCACCAGGTAGTCGCTGAGGCCCAGGCGCGCATGCGTGCCGGAACTGATCAGCTTGCCACCGATGACATAGGTCGGATCGATATCGCCCTTCGCCAGCAGGCTCGCGACCAGGCTCGTGGTCGTGGTCTTGCCGTGGGTGCCGGCCACCGCGATACCGCGACGAAAGCGCATCAACTCGGCCAGCATCTCGGCGCGACGCACCACCGGGATGCGCAGTTCGCGCGCATGCTCGATCTCCGGGTTGTCATCGGCAATCGCGGTCGACATCACCACGACGTGCGCAGCGGCGACATTTTCCGCGGCATGACCGATGGTTACCTCGATACCGAGCTGGCGCAGGTGACGCACCATCGCGTTTTCGGCGAGATCGGAACCGGTGATGTGGTAGTTCAGGTTGTGAAATACCTCGGCGATGCCGCTCATGCCGGCACCACCGATGCCGGTGAAGTGGATGTTGCGAATGCGGCGCATGAAATGCTTGGAACTGACGGTCATACGCGCGCCTCCGCAAGTATGCCGCTGGCCAGGGCTTCGGCCGCATCCGCGTGAAACAAGCGGCGCGCGCGACCGGCCATCTCGACCAGCGCATCCCGATTCTGCCGGAAAAACTGCAGCTTGAGCGCCAGCTTCTCCGCGCTGAGTTCGGCTTCCGGCAGGATTTCGGCCGCGCCTTCCGCTTCGAGATAGCGCGCGTTGTGGAACTGGTGATTGTCGACCGCGTACGGGAACGGCACCAGCAGCGAGCCGACACCGGCGGCGGTGAGTTCGGCAATAGTCAGCGCGCCGGCACGGCAGACGACCAGGTCGGCCCAGGCATAGGCCTGCTGCATGTCGTCGATGAAGGCGGTGATCTCGGCTTCGACACCGGCATCGCGGTAGTTTCGGGTGGTGGTATCGAAGTGTTTCTCGCCGCACTGGTGACGCACCAGCGGTCGATTTTCCCGATCGAGGCAGGCGAGCGCCTCCGGCAGGAAGCGGTTCAGTGCCGCTGCGCCGAGACTGCCGCCGATTACGAGCAGATGCATCGTTTCATCAAGGCGCGCGCCGAGACGTTTCTCGGGATCACCCATCGCGGCCAGGCTGGTGCGCACCGGGTTGCCGATACATTCGCTATGCGGCAGGCGTTCGGCGGCTGACGGAAACGCGATATAGCTGCGATCGGCAAAGCGCCCGAGGATACGGTTGGTCAGGCCGACGATCGAATTCTGCTCATGCAGGATCAGCGGTATATTGAGCAACCAGGCCATCAGGCCACCGGGACCGGAAGCAAATCCACCCATGCCGAGCACCGCCTTGGGGCGCAGTCGGCGCAGCAGCCGCAGCGCCTGCCAGCAGGCACGCGCGAGTCGAAACGGCGCCAGTAGCAGCGTCGCGATACTCTTGCCGCGCAGACCCTGGACGCTCAGCCACTCGATCGCGAAGTCAGCCGCGGGAACTACCCGCGCCTCGATGCCGGCACGGGTACCGAGCCAGACCACGCGCTCGCCGCGTGCGCGCAGCGTTTCGGCCACCGCCAACGCCGGGAACACGTGCCCACCGGTACCGCCGGCCATGACCAGGATGGGCTTTTGCAGGTCCGCGTTCACTGCCTGCCCTGCTTGCGCCGGCGCGGCGCGGTGGTTTCCTCGCCGACCTGGTACTCGTAGTACACCCTGAGCACGAGGCCGACAGCGAACGACATCGACAGGATGCTGTTGCCGCCGTAGCTGATAAACGGCAGGGTCAGTCCCTTGGTCGGTAACGCCCCCATGTTGACGCCGATATTGATTATCGCCTGCAGCGTGATCAGCAGGCCGACACCGTAGGCAAGATAGGCGCCGAAGGCCTGGTTGCGCTGGAAAGCAAGGCGCGCAATGCTGAAGCAGCGAATCGCGAACAGGCCGAACAAGGCGATCAGCGCGACCTGGCCGGCAAAGCCGAGTTCCTCGGCGAAGATTGCAAACATGAAATCGGTGTGCGCCTCTGGCAGGTAGAACAGCTTCTGGATGCTGCCGCCGAGGCCGTTGCCGAACCAGCCGCCGCTACCAATCGCGATCAGCGACTGGGTTAGCTGGAAGCCGCTGTTGAACGGGTCGGCCCACGGGTCGAGAAACGACGTGATGCGCGCGAGTCGATAAGGTGACGATACCGCGAGTACACCCATGATGCACAGCGTACCCGCGACGAACAGGACGAACTGGCCAAAGCGCACGCCGCCGAGGAACATCAGCCCCAGACCGGTCATCAGCAGCACCGCCGCGGCGCCGAAGTCGGGTTCCATTACCAGCAGGCCGCCCGCGACCGCGAGGATCAGCATCGGCTTGATGAAACCCATCGGGTTGGATTTGACCTCGTCTACCCGGCGAATCAGGTAGCCGCTGAGATAAATGATCAGGAACAGCTTGGCTACCTCCGACACCTGGAAGGTGAACAGGCCGAAGTTGATCCAGCGCGTGCTGCCGTTGACCGTGTGACCGACACCCGGCACCAGCACCAGCACCAGCAGCACGATCGAGCCGAGCATCAGCAGCATACCGTTGCGCTGCCAGAACACCAGCGGGATGCGACACGCGAACCACAGCAGCGCGAGCGCCAGCAGGATGCGCAGGAACTGGCGCTTGGCGTAATAAAACGGATCCCCGGTCAGCTCGTCGGCCAGGCCGATGGATGCCGACGCCACCATGATCAGGCCGAGACTGATCAGCACGCCATACAGCAGCAGGATCAGGCGATCGTATTCCGGCGCCAGCTCGAGTGCCGGCTTTTCCATGCCCGGGTTGTGGCGGATCGCCTGGCTAGTCATGGACGAACTCCAGTACGCGGGCCATGAAATCGTCGCCGCGTGCCTCGAACTTCGGGTACATATCGAAACTGGCGCAGGCCGGCGCCAGCAGCACGCAGTCGCCCGGGCGCGCCAGTTCATGCGCACGCGCGACCGCGGCTGCCATGTCGGCTACCCGCTCGATGTCGCTCGCACCCTGCCACGCCTGTTGCAGGATCTGCGCGTCCTCGCCCAGCAGCAGCGCACAGCGCACCTTGCGCTTCAGCGCATCGCGCATGGCGGCCATGTCGGCACCCTTGGACTGGCCACCGGCAATGAGTATCAGCGGACGCTCGCTGCCTTCGATCGACGCCAGTGCGGCGCCGACATTGGTAGCCTTGGAATCGTTGATGTACTCGACGCCGTCGATCTCGGCCACGTACTGGCTGCGATGCGCGATCCCGTCGAATGCGCGCAGTGCGGCGACGATGGGTTCGCGCGCGATACCGGCACTGCTCGCGATCGCCATTGCCGCGAGGCAGTTAGCCCAGTTGTGCCGCCCGCGCAGCCTCAGCTCGCGGGTATCGAGCCAGGCTTCGCCGGCGCGCGCAAGCCAGGTGCCCTGGTCCTCGAGCAGGTGGAATTCGGCGCCGGCGGCGGGATCGAGGCTAAAGCGCACGTCGAGCACGTCGCAGCGCGTGGCCGCATCGTCGGCATTGCTCACGCGAATTTCGGCGTGCGGGTAGATGCGGTGCTTGGCGGCGACGTAGTCGTCGTAAGACGGGTAACGATCGAGGTGATCCTCGCTCAGGTTCAGGATCGCGGCTACCTGCGGTTGCAGCGAATCGGTGGTTTCAAGCTGGTAACTCGACAGTTCGAGCACGTAGCTGTCGGCCTCGTCGTCGAGCAGGTCGAGCGCCGGCGTACCGAGATTGCCGCCGACCGCTACCGCCCTGCCCGCGCGCGCGAACATGTCGCCGACCAGCGAGGTCACGGTACTCTTGCCGTTGGAACCGGTGATCGCGACCACCGGCGCCTGCGCCAGTTGCGCGAACAGCTCGATGTCGCCGACCACGGCCTTACCGCGCGCGATCGCATCCTGTATGACCGGGTCGCGCACCGGCAAGCCGGGGCTGATGACCAGCACTTCGGCCCAGCTGATCCAGTCCGCCGGCAGCGGTCCGGCGTGAAACTCGAATTCGCCGCAGTCCGCGCGCAGCTGACCGAGCCCTGGCGGCACGTCGCGCGTGTCCTGCACGCGGCAGCGATAACCGCCGCCGAGTAGAAAGCGCGCGACCGAGGCACCGGTGGTGCCGAGACCCACCACGAGATAGTTCAGGTCGGCAAGTCTTTTGGTCTGTGCCTTCACCGCCAGCATTACCGAATCTTCAGGCTCGCGAGGCCGATGAGCACGAGCACGACGGTGATGATCCAGAAACGCACGATAATGCGCGGTTCCGGCCATCCCTTGAGCTCGTAGTGATGATGCAGCGGCGCCATGCGGAAGATCCGCCGACCGGTCAGCTTGAACGACGCGACCTGCAGCATGACCGACACGGTCTCGACGACGAAGATGCCGCCCATGATGAACAGCACCAGCTCCTGGCGCACGATCACCGCCAGCACGCCGAGCGCGGCGCCGAGCGACAATGCGCCCACGTCACCCATGAACACCTGCGCCGGGTAAGTGTTGAACCACAGGAAACCGAGCCCTGCGCCGACCAGTGCACCGCAGAAAACGACCATTTCACCCACGCCCGGAACGTAGGGGATACCGAGGTAATTGGAGAAGTTGAAGTTACCGGTCAGGTAGGCGAATACGCCGAGCGCACCGCCGACCAGCACGGTCGGCAGGATTGCGAGCCCGTCGAGACCGTCGGTCAGGTTGACCGCGTTGCTGCTGCCGACAATGACGAAATAAGTCAGGATCACGTAAAACCAGCCGAGATCGATCAGGATACCCTTGATGAACGGCACGATCAGCTGGGTTTCGATCGGGAATTGCGCGGTGTGATACAGCGCCAGCGCGGCGCTGAAACCGATGATCGATTGCCAGATGTACTTGGCGCGCGCGGACAGTCCCTTGGAGTTGCCGTAGACGATTTTCTTGAAATCGTCGATCCAGCCGATGGCGCCGAAGCCGATGGTAACGAACAGTACGATCCAGACGAAACGCGACGACAGGTCGCTCCACAGAATGGTACTGGTGACGATCGCGACCAGGATCAACGCACCGCCCATGGTCGGCGTGCCGGCCTTGGAGAAATGGCTCTCGGGGCCGTCGTCGCGCACGCTCTGGCCGATCTTGTAGCTCGTCAGGTAGCTAATCATGACCGGTCCGACGATCAGCGAAATCGCGAGCGCGGTCAGCACCCCGAGGATGGTGCGCAGCGTCAGGTACTGAAAGACGTTGAAACCGCCGTAGAACTGGGTCAGGTATTCCGAAAGGCTATACAGCATCGCGTCCCGCCTCCCCCGATTTCGCCAGCAGACGTTCGACCAGGCGTTCCATCGCCGCCGCGCGCGAACCCTTGACCAGGATGTTGACGTCGGCATGCAGGTCGTTCTCGATCGCCTCGGCCATGGTATCGATGTCGTCGCAGCAAAATCCCGTGTCGCCGAAAGCCCTGGCGGCGAGACAGCTGAGCGGGCCGTGCCCGTAGAGACGCACGACGCCAAGCTCGCGCGCGTCCGCGCCAGCCTTGCGATGCAGGCTTTCGGCCTCGTCGCCGAGTTCACCCATGTCACCGAGCGCAAGCCAGGCCTCGCCGGGCAAATCGGTGACCGCGCGCAGACCCGCAACCAGTGAATTCGGGTTGGCGTTATAGGTATCGTCGAGCAGGCGGCTGCCGTTCGGTCCGACCCGGATCTGCAGTCGACCGCGCACACCGGCGAAACCGTCCAGCGCGGCGACCGCGGTGTGCAGGTCCAGCCCGGCGAGCAGCGCCAGCGAAACCGCGGCGAGGCCGTTGCGCACGTTGTGTTCGCCGAGCAATTCGAGGCGGCAGCTCGCGCGCTCGCCGCGGTAACGGAACTCGATCTCGAGGCCGCCGGCGGCCGCATTCCAGCTGGCGCCGACGTCGGCCTCGGCATCGAGCGCGCAGGTCAGCCGGGTGGTGGCGGCACAGGCCGCCTGCCACTGGTCACTCGCAATATCATCGAGGTTGAACGCGGCGGCCTGGCGCGGCGTGCAGTAGTCGTAGAGCTCGCCCTTGGCATCGCGCACGCCCTGCAGGCTGCCGAAGCCCTCGAGGTGAGCATCGGCAGCATTGTTCACGAGCACGATATCGGGTTCGGCGATGGCGGCGAGCAGCGCGATTTCACCGGCGTGGTTGGCGCCCATCTCGATAATCGCGTAGCGATGCTCCGGCGCCAGCTCATACAGCGTCAGCGGTACGCCGATCGCATTGTTGTAGTTGCCGCGGGTCGCCAGGGTCGAGGCCTGGCTGGCGAGGATCCGTTCCAGCATTTCCTTGACCGTGGTCTTGCCATTACTGCCGGTCAGCCCGATTACGCGCGCATTACAGGCGTGCCGCCAGTGGTTGGCGAGCCGACCCATCGCGACCAGGGTATCTTCGACCCGGATCTGCGGCAGGTCGACCGCTTGCGGGGCATCGACCAGCGCCGCCACGGCACCGTTTGCGGCCGCCGCGGCAACGAAGGCATGACCGTCGAAGTTGTCGCCGCGAAGCGCAACGAACAGGCGCCCCGCACAGTCCTTGCGGCTGTCGCTGGCGACGCCGCGGAACGCCGTCGCCGCGTCGGCGGGAGGCTCGGCCCCGAGTACTTCTGCGAGCGCGGCGAGCGACATCTCAATCATGGCGCACCTGCAGGACCTGGCCAACCACGTGGCGGTCGCAGAACGGCCGCCGCTCGTTGCCGATTATCTGCTCCTGTTCATGACCCTTGCCGGCAATCACCACCAGGTCACCCGGCGCGGCCTCGGCCAGCGCGTACTCGATCGCGGCCTGGCGATTGTGCACCACGCTGGCCTGCTCGGGCCGCTGCATGCCAGCGAGAACATCGGCGACAATTTTCTCCGCTGCCTCGGTACGCGGATTATCGTCGGTTACGATCACGCGATCGGCCAGCTCCTCGACCGCCCGGCCCATGCCCGGCCGCTTACCCGGATCACGGTCGCCACCGCAGCCAAATACGCACCACAGCCGGCCGCGGGTATGCTGGCGGCTGGCGACGAGACAGGCGCGCAGCGCCTGTTCGGTATGCGCAAAATCGACTACCGCGGATGCCCTGTCGCGGCCGCCGTTGAACATTTCCATGCGCCCGGGAATCGGCTTGAGATCCTTGATCGCGAGATCGAGCTGATTGTAATCCAGTCCCAGCGCAACCAGCGAGGCGATGCAGGCAAGCGTATTCGCGACATTGAAATCGCCGATCAGCGCGGTCACCGCGGTTACTTCGCCGAGCGGTGTCAGGGCGCGGATGTTCTGACCTGCGTCGGTCAGGGTGCGCGCCAGCAGGCGCACTTCCACCGGGCTGCCGTCATCGGCAACCATGGAGTAGCGCAGCAGCGAATCGTCGTTCACCTCGCGACACAGGCGCTGGCCAAAGTCGTCATCGGCATTGACGATGCGACCGTTGAGTTCGAAATCGTGAAACAGGCGCGCCTTGGCGTCGGCGTAGGCCTGCTCGCTGCCGTGGTAATCGAGATGATCGCGACCGAGATTGGTCAGCACCGCAAAGTCGAAGTCGCAGCCGTTGACCCGATACTGCTCGAGCGCGTGCGACGATACTTCCATCACCACGGTATCGCAGCGCTGCTGCTGAAACTCGAACAGGCGCGACTGCAGGCTGACCGCGTCGGGCGTGGTCAGCGCATCCGGCGTCAACTGGTTGCCGATGCCATGACCGAGCGTGCCGATGCTGGCACAGCGGCGGCCGATTCGCGTCAGCGCCTGCGTCAGCAGGTGGGTAACGCTGGTCTTGCCGTCGGTCCCGGTGACGCCAACCACGGTCATCGCCTTGCCCGGGTCGCCGAAGAACCGGCTGACGATGAACCCGTTGGCGCGCTCGAGCTGCTCGACGCCGACCCAGACTGCCTTGATCTGCTTGCGTAGCAGTGGCACGCGCTGGCAGGCGTAGTCGTCGGAAGCGTCGTAGATCACCGCAACCGCGCCGGCCTTGACCGCGTCGATCGCGTAGTCGATACCGTTGCTGCGAATGCCGGGCAGCGCGACGAAGGCGATACCCGGACCGACCTGCGCGCTGTTGCTGACGATGCCGCGCACGTCGACGCGCGGCACCGGCTCCGCGGTGGTGAAACCGGCCAGCAGATCAACCAGCGAGATTCCGGGCATGGTTTCGATCGCCATCATGCCCCCTGGTCCTGTTTGCCCGCCAGCGTCGGCAGGTCGTCCGGCGGCACGTCGAGGATGCGCAGCGCGTTGCCGATGACTTCCTGGAATACCGGTGCGGCAACCACGCCGCCGTAGTAACCGTTTTGTGTCGGCTCGTCGATCATGACCGCCATCACCAGTCGCGGGTTGCTCGCCGGCGCGATACCGGCGAATACCGATACGTACTCGTCTTCCTGGTAACCGCCGGCGACGCTTTTCCTGGCAGTGCCGGTCTTGCCGGCGATGCGATATCCCGCTACCGCGGCTGCTTGCGCGGTGCCTTCCGGACCGACCACCTCGGCCATCATGCCGATAAGCTGGCGCGCGGTGCCGGCCTTCATCACGTGGCGCGAAATCTGGTTGGCGGGAGCCGGCTCCTGCATGCGCAGCAGCAGGCTGAGTTCGGGCAGGCGGCCCTCGTTCGCAATCACCGCGTAGGCACGCGCGAGCTGCGTAATCGTCAGCGAAATACCGTAGCCGAAGCCCATGGTGGCGTGGTCCAGCGGCTGCCACTGGGCATGGTGACGAAAGTACCCCGAGGACTCGGCGGGAAAGCCGACGCCGGTGATTTCACCGAAGCCGTAGTCGCTGAAGCTTTGCCAGAGTTCGTCACCCTCGAGCGCCATCGCGATGCGCGACGCACCGACATTGCTGGACTTGCGCAGGATACCGGCAAGATCGAGTTCACCGTAGTTGCGCAGGTCCTTGATCGGGTGACCGCTGACCATCATGTAGCCGGGCGAGGTATCGATGCGGCTGCCCGCACGGTAGCGACCGCGATCGAGCGCGGCGGCGAAGGTAAAGGGTTTGATCACCGAGCCGGGCTCGAACACGTCGGTCAGGGCGCGGTTGCGCAGCTGTTCCGGCGCCATCGACGCGCGTTGATTCGGGTTGTAGGACGGCTGGTTGACCATCGCCAGGACCTCGCCGTTGTGCGCATCGATCAGCACTGCCGAACCGCCGCTGGCGGCATGGAACTTGATCGCGCGTGCCAGCGCCCGGTATGCGATGTACTGCAGGCGCATGTCGATGCTGGTGTGCAGGTCATTGCCGGAGCGTGCCGGCAGCACCTGCGACAATTCCTCGATTACCTCGCCGTAGCGGTTGCGCACCACGCGCCGCTGGCCGGGTTGCGCGCGCAGGTGGTTTTCATACACCAGCTCGAGACCTTCCTGGCCGTTATCGTCGATGTTGGTAAAACCGATCAGGTGCGCGACCACCTCGCCGGCCGGATAATAGCGGTTGTATTCGCGTTGCAGGTATACACCGGTGACACCGTCGGCGACCCGGCGCGCGAACTCGGGCTCGAGCTGGCGCTTGAGATAGACGAATTCGCGACTGGCGCGCTGTTTCAGCATCGCTACCGTGTCACGGTAGTCGATCTCCAGCGCGGCGGTGACCCGCTTGAGCGCATCCAGGTTCTGCAGGATCTCGTCCGGGTTGACCCACACCGAATCGACCGGGGTGCTGATTGCGAGCGGGTTGCCGAAGCGGTCGAGAATCGCGCCGCGGTAAGCGGGTGTCTCGATCGTGCGAATCTGGCGCTGACCGCCCTGGTCGGTGAGAAAATCCTGCTCCACCACCTGCAGGTACAGCGCGCGGCCGACCAGGCCCGCGAGCAGCAGCAGCATGACGATCAACACGAAAAAATGACGCGGGCCGAGAAAAACCGCCACCGTGTCGCCGTTTTGCGCGGGATTGGTCGCCTTCATTGCAGACGCACCAGTTCGACGTCTTCGGGCAGGCGCATCTTCAGATCCTTGCGCGCGCGCGATTCGACGTTGCTGTGGGTTGCCAGGGTGCTGTTCTGCAACTGCAGGCGACCCCATTGAATGACCTGCAGGTCCTGGGCCTTTTGCACCGCGCGCAGCTCCGCAAACAACACGCGCGATTCATGCTTGACGTAAACGACGGTCAGTGCGCTGCCGACAACCAGAATCACCAGCAGGGAAAACCAGACTCTGATCTTCATCAGGCGGCTCGCTCGGCAATTCGCAGCACGGCGCTGCGCGCGCGTGGATTGGCGTCGGTTTCGCTCGCGCTGGCGCGCAGGGCCTTGCCCACCAGGCGCAGGCGGACCGTCGTATCCAGCTGATCGTCGCGCAGCGGCAGGCCGCGCGGTGGCCGCGCCGGCGTGCTCTCGTCGCGCAAGAAACGCTTGACCAGGCGATCCTCGAGCGAGTGAAAACTGATGATGACGAGCCGGCCGCCGATGCACAGCAGGTCGATCGCCTGCGCGAGGAAACACTGCAGCTGCTCGAGCTCGCCGTTGACGTGGATGCGAATGGCCTGGAAGCTGCGCGTTGCGGGGTGGCGGTTGTTTTTCGGCCGCGGCACGCTGTCCGCGATCAGCCGCGCCAGCGTTGCGGTGTCATCGATCCGCGCCGCGCGGCGATGTTCGTCGATCCGGCGCGCAATGCGACGTGCGTGGCGCTCTTCGCCGTACTCCCAGAGTACGCGCGCAATCTCGTCGACCTCGGCGTGCGCCAGCCAGTCCGCGGCTGACTCACCCTGCGCCGGGTTCATGCGCATGTCCAGCGGACCCGCCTGCTGGAAACTGAAGCCGCGTCGCGGATCGTCGAGCTGCGGCGAGGATACGCCGAGATCGAGCAGGATACCGTCGGTCCGTTCGCACCAGCCCAGCCGCTCGAGGTGATGGCGCAGGTTGCCGAACTCGTCGTGCACGATGGTGACGCGCGGATCGTCGCCGAGCGATATCTGCGCGGCTTCTATGGCACCCGGGTCGCGATCCATCACCAGCAGGCGGCCGTCGTCGCCGAGCGCCGCCAGCAGCGCCCGCGCATGGCCGCCACGGCCATAGGTGCCGTCGACGTAGCGCCCGGCGGGATTGACCGCCAGGCCGTCGATAGCGGCGTCGAGCAGGACCGTCACGTGCGCCCCGCTCACAGGCTGATCTCCGCCAGCGCGGCCGGCATTTCGTCCTCGGCGCCGTCTTCGAGCCAGATCTTGATGTGCTTGCTCCAGACTTCCTCGTCCCACAGTTCGAATTTCTTACCCTGCCCGATCAACACGACTTTCTTACCGAGCTGCGCATACTCACGCAGCGGATTGGACACGAGCATGCGGCCATTGCCGTCCACCTCGACCTCGGTGGCGTGACCGATCAAGAGACGCTGGATGCGGCGGGTGGTGGGATTGAAGCTCGGCAGGGCCTCGATCTTGCTTTCGATCTCTTCCCACTCCGGCAGCGGGTAGATCAGCAGGCAGGGCTGGTCGGTATCGATGGTGACAACCATCTGGCTGGCGCAGGTTTCGGCCAGGCGCTCACGGTAACGCGCGGGCAGTACAATACGCCCTTTAGCGTCCAAAGACAGATTGGATACTCCACGAAACTTATGCACGTCTAACCCGATTTATGCCACTTTGTGACACTTTAACCCACTTACAGACACAATATGGCTGATTTTAACCACAAGTCAAGTAAAAATGGGACCTCGAAACAGGGTCTTTTCGTAGTTACGTCAATAACTTAGCCAGACTCCTCCGAAGAGCGGCCAAATTTGTGTCGCTAAAACGGTTACTTAGGATTGGCACTTAAAGTAAAACATTAACTTGAGGCCAATTTTGTGGCATTTTGCACAAAATTCGGCGCGCAAATGGACGAAGGGGTGCGCGTTTGCGCACCCCTTCGCGAGACGAGTCAGCCTGTAAGCCGGGTTCTGTCGTGGATAATCATTCATCTGGACCGGGAGTCACCTCCCGGCCTCGAGCGACCAACCCGAAAACGGCGCGGGCCACGCCATGGTTTTCCTATTTGGTCTTGCTCCGGGTGGGGTTTACCCTGCCGCTCCCGTTACCGGTCGCGCGGTGCGCTCTTACCGCACCATTTCACCCTTACCGACCGAGGCCGGCGGTATACTTTCTGTTGCACTGGCCGTAGGCTCGCGCCCCCCAGACGTTATCTGGCACCCTGCCCTGCGGAGCCCGGACTTTCCTCCAGTCCCCGCGGGGACCAGCGATTATCCGGCCGACTCGGCGCGATTATACCGCAGGCGGCTGCTGGTGAAAGCTGAGCTGGCGCAACAGCGTGAATTTCTCGTCCCCCATCAGGAAGGGGCGCAACTCATCGAGCAGCTGCTGGCGCGCGCGCGAGTTGACCCAGCGCTGCCAGGCATCCTCGCTGGTCCAGCTGGCGATCACCTGGTAGCGATTGGGCCGGTGGATTTCGACCAGCGATTCACCCGATACGTAGCCCTGGGCGGATTCCATCACCCCCAGCAGGCGGACGATGGTCTCCTCGTAAAATCTTTCCAGCCCCTCGGCGACCTCGCGCTCGATGATGACCCTGATCAAGATTGCCTCCCACCGGCTCGATTCGCCGGCAACGTGTTCTAAAACATCGACGCAGCATATACAATCGTGCCCATAACACAATAATCATCGGAGGCATGCAGATGACCTGGCACCAACAGATCTTGCGGGTAAACCTGAGCACCGGAACCTGCACCAGGGAACCGCTCAACATGGAGTGGGCCGAGGCATATCTTGGATCACGCGGGCTCGGCAGCAAGTACCTGTACGAGGAGATGGATCCAAAGGCAGATTCGCTCTCTCCCGACAACAAGCTGATTTTCGCCACCGGCCCGCTGACCGGCACCAACGCCTCCACCAGTGGCCGTTACACGGTCATCTGCAAGGGCGCGTTGACCGATGCGATCGCCTGCTCGAATTCCGGCGGCAAGTTCGGCGGCGAGCTCAAGAATGCCGGCTACGACATGCTGATCATCGAGGGCAAGTCGGACAAGCCGGTTTACCTGCACATCGAGGACGACAAGGTCGAAATTTGCGATGCCGCCGAAATCTGGGGCAAGACCGTGTGGGAAACCGAGGATATCCTGGCGGCGAAATACCGCGATCCGCTGATGCGTTTCGCCGGTATCGGCCAGGCCGGCGAAAACCTGTGCCGTTACGCCTGCGTGGTCAACGACAAGCATCGCGCCGCCGGTCGCTCCGGCGTCGGCGCCGTGATGGGCTCGAAGAATCTCAAGACCATCGCCGTGCGCGGCAACAAGGGCACCCCGGTCAAGGATCCGAAGGCAACCTTCCAGATCATCAGCAAGGTCAACGCGCGCATGGACGATCGCGAGGGCATGGCGCGCGACGGCACGCTGGCGATGATGGACGTCACCAACGGTTTCGGCAGCCTGCCGACGCGCAACAACCGCAGCGTGCGCTTCGAGGGAGCCAACAAGCTCAATCCCGAGGCAATGCACACGCCGAACGAGAACGGCCATACCAATATCGTGCAGAACGGCGCCTGTTTCGGCTGTACCATCGGCTGCGGCCGCATCTGCAAGATCGATCCGAACCACTGGTCGGTCAAGGACCGGCCGGAGTACCAGGGCGCTTCCGGCGGCCTCGAGTACGAGACCGCCTACGCGCTCGGCTCGGCTTGCGGTGTCGACGACATCGACGCGGCGACCTTCGCCGGCTTCATCTGCAACGAGTACGGCATGGACCCGATCTCGCTCGGCGGCTCGATCGCGGCGGCAATGGAACTGTTCGACATCGGCGCGATCGACGAAAATATCACCGGCGGCATCAAGCTCGAGTTCGGCAACGCGCGCGCCCTGTGCGAAATCGCCGAACTCGCCGGCAAGGGCGAGGGTTTCGGCGCCGACGTCGCGATGGGTTCCAGGCGCCTGTGCGAGAAATACGGTCATCCGGACCTCGCGATGGTCGTCAAGGGCCAGGAATTTGCCGCCTACGACGGGCGTTCGATGCAGGGCATGGGCCTGGCCTACGCCACCAGCAACCGCGGCGCCTGCCACCTGCGCGCCGACCCCTACGGTCACGACTTCGAAACTACCGAGATTGCCGGCAAGGCCGAAATCGTGCGCGACACCCAGCGTGATGTCGCCTTTCTCGACTCCAGCGGCCTGTGCCTGTTCCCCGGCGGCTGCGGCTGGACCCTGGCGGACTACCGCGAACTGGTCGACGCGGTGACCGACTCCGACTGGTCGAGCGAAGAGCGCATGGCCGAAACCGGCGAACGCATCTGGGTCATGGAGCGCATGTTCAACCTGAGAGCCGGCCTGAGCAAGGCCGACGACACGTTGCCGAAACGTATCCTCGAGGAGCCGGCCGATGTCGGCACCGGCAAGGGACTGGTATGCAGGCTCGACGAGATGCTGCCGGAGTATTACCAGCTCTGCGGCTACGACGCGGACGGCGTGCCGACCAAAGAGACCCTGGACAGGCTCGGTCTCAGCTAGCCAGCGGTGGAACTCACGGTCACGCTGTTCGGCGCGCTGCGCCATCACCTGCCGCCGGGCAGCGCTTTCAACAAGTGCCAGGTCAGTCTCGCCGCAGGCGCCAGCCTGGGCGACCTGCTGGCGGCACTGCCGCTGCCGGCGGACACCGCCTACATGGTGCTGTTGAACGACGAAAAGGTGCAGGCCGAGAACTTCAGCGCAATCAAGGTTACTACCGAAGACAGCATCGTCTTGCTGCCACCGATCAAGGGCGGCTGATTTTGCGGTGAAATTCACACTGCTGGCCGCTGCCCTGCTCCTGTCGAGTGCGGCGTCGAGGGCGGCGCCGGTCGAGGACGTCCAGCCAAAATGGCGCACGCCCTATGATCTCTACCTGACGCCGCGCGAAGCCTGGGAAATGAAGCAGGAACAGGTTGATCGGGTGTTACTGGTCGACGTGCGTACTCGCGGCGAGGTCAAGTATATCGGTATCGCAGACGCGGTCGACGCGCACATCCCGGTGCGCTTTCTGCGCGACGACTATGCATGGAGCGAGAAATCCAGCACTTACCGCACGCGCGAAAATCCCGACTTCGTCGCCGCGGTGGAACGCCTGCTGGCCGCACGCGGGCAGGATCGGTCCACCCCGGTTATCCTGATGTGTCAGTCCGGATCGCGCGTACCGGCCGCGGCGCGCCTGCTGCATGCAGCCGGGTTCGACAGGGTCTATACCCAGTACCAGGGATTCGAGGGTATCAAGGCAAAAGACGGCCCGCGCAAGGGGCAGCGCGTGGTCAACGGCTGGAAGAACGCGAACCTGCCCTGGTCCTACAGGCTCGACCCGGCAAAGATGTATTTCAATTTCGCGCCGCCGGAATAACTCCGACGGGCCTGCTCAGTCCGGCACCGACTCGGAGCGCGTGATCTCGCCGCCGGCGTCGATGGTATCCATGCGCACATCGAAACCCCACAGGCGATGCAGGTGCTTGAGTACTTCGACGCTGGTTTCCGCCAGCGGGACGTTGTTGTGCAGCACGTGGCGCAGCGTCAGCGTACGATCGCCACGAATATCGGCGTTGTAGATCTGGATGTTGGGCTCGTTCATGCTCAGGTTGTACTGGTTGGAGAGCACGTGCCGGATATGTCGGTAGCCATCGTCGTTGTGGATCGACGTGACCTCGAGTTCGCTCTGCTCCTCGTCGTCGAGAATCGAAAACAGTTTGAAGTCCCGGATCAGTCGCGGCGACAGGAACTGTGATATGAAACTCTCGTCCTTGAAGTTGCGCATCGCGAAGTCGAGCGTTTGCTGCCAGTCCGAGCCGGCGATATCGGGAAACCACCTGCGGTCCTCGTCATCGGGATCGGTGCAGATGCGCTTGATGTCGGTCATCATCGCGTAACCCAGCGCATAAGGATTGATGCCGCTGAAGTACGGGCTGTCGAAGTCCGGTTGCGATACCACGTTGGTGTGGCTCTGGATAAACTCGAGCATGAAGCCGTCGGTCACCTTGCCGCGATCGTAGAGCGCGTTCATGATGTGGTAGTGCCAGAAGCAGGCCCAGCCCTCGTTCATGACCTGGGTCTGGCGCTGCGGGTAGAAATACTGGCCGATCTTGCGCACGATACGCACGATTTCACGCTGCCATGGCTCCAGCAGCGGCGCGTTCTTTTCGATGAAATAGAGAATGTTTTCCTGCGGCTCTTCCGGGAAGTTGATCTTCGCGGCCGCCTCCTGCTCGGCTTCCTTGCGCGGTACGGTGCGGTACCACAGGTCGTTGACCTGCGACTGCAGGTATTCCTCGCGCTCCTTGAGCCGTTTCTGTTCCTCGCGCATCGACACCGGGTAAGGCCGCTTGTAGCGATCGACGCCGTGATTTTGCAGCGCGTGGCAGGAATCGAGCAGGTTTTCGACTTCTTCGATCCCGTAGCGTTCCTCGCAATCGCTGACGTAACGCTTGGCGAATACCAGGTAATCGATGATTGCCTCGGCATCAGTCCAGGCGCGGAACAGGTAGTTGCCCTTGAAGAACGAGTTGTGGCCGAAACTGGCATGGGCGATGACCAGTGCCTGCATCATCATCGTGTTTTCTTCCATCAGGTAGGCAATACACGGATTGGAGTTGATGACGATCTCGTAGGCCAGCCCCATGTGCCCGCGGCGGTACTGCTGTTCGTTCTTGATGAAGTGTTTACCGAAGGACCAGTGACTATAGCCGATCGGCATGCCGACACTGGCATAGGCGTCGAGCATTTGCTCGGCGGTAATCAGCTCGATCTGGTTCGGGTAGGTGTCGAGCGCGTACTCCTCGGCGATATTGGCGATTTCGTCGTGGTATTGCTCGATCAGCTCGAAGGTCCACTCGGCACCGGTCGATATCGGTTTACTCATTGCACCTGCTTCCGAAAAAATTCGCGGAATACCGGGTAGATGTCGTCATGCTCGCGGATATGCTGCATCGCGAAGTTGTCGTGCTTCTCGAGCAGGTTTTCGTAATGCATCCACAGCCCCTGGTGATCGCGCCGGGTAATTTCGACATAGGCGTAATAGCGCAGCAGCGGCAACAGTTCCTTGCTCAACAGTCGTTCGCAAATCGGCGAATCATCGTTCCAGTTGTCGCCGTCGGATGCCTGCGCGGCATAAATATTCCAGTCGGTCGGCGGATAACGCTGCTTGATGATATCGCGGGTCATTTCCAGTGCGCTGGATACGATGGTACCGCCGGTCTCGCGCGAGTAGAAGAACTCCTGCTCGTCGACTTCCTTGGCCTGCGTGTGGTGGCGGATGTAGACCACGTCGACATCCTTGTAGCTGCGCGTCAGGAACAGGTAGAGCAGGATGTAAAAGCGCTTGGCAATGTCCTTGGTCTCCTGGTCCATCGACCCCGAAACATCCATCAGGCAGAACATCACGGCCTGCGAGGTCGGCTCGGGGCGCTGCACGAAGTTGTTGAAGCGCAGGTCGAAGGTATCGATGAACGGGATCTTGCCGAGCCGCTCCCGCAGGTCCTCGATCTCTTCGATCAGTTCGGCACGGCGCTCGCCCTGCTCTCCCGGTTCCTGCTGCAGCGCCTGCAGCTCGATCTCGAGCTCGCGCAGCCGATGGCGCCTGCCGGCGCCCATGGCCACGCGGCGCGACAGCGCGGAGCGCAGCGAGCGCACGACATTGATGTTGGTCGGCACGCCGTCGGTGGTATAACCGGCACGCACGGTCTTGCTCTTGGTCATCTTGCGCAGCTGGTTTTTCTGCAGGTTGGGCAGTTCCAGGTCGTCGAACAGCATGTCGAGATACTCGTCCTTGGATATCTCGAAGACGAAATCATCCTCGCCTTCACCGCTATCGCTGGCCTTGCCGCCGCGCCCGCCGCCACCGCCCTCGGGACGCTTGATGCGGTCGCCGCGGGCAAACTCCTTGTTGCCGGGGTATACACCCTCGCGCACGCCACCCTGGTCGCTGCGAAACACCGGTTCGGAAATATCGCGTGTCGGGATCGACACGCTTTCACCGCTATCGACATTGGTAATCGAGCGCTCCGAGATCTGCTCGGAGATCGCCTTCTTGATCTGCGTCTTGTATCGCCTCAGGAAGCGCTGCCGGTTGACCGTGCTCTTGCCCTTCGCGTTGGGACGCCTGTCTATGAGTTGCGCCATGTCGCCTTACCCGACGGACGGCGCTAGGAAGACTTGCGCACGCGCAGATACCACTCGCAGAGCAATCGCACCTGTTTCTCGGTGTAACCCTTCTCGACCATGCGCGAGACGAAGTCAGCGTGCTTTTTCTTTTCCTCTTCCGAGGCCTTGGCGCTGAACGAGATCACCGGCAACAGCTCCTCGGTATTGGAGAACATCTTTTTCTCGATCACCGTGCGCAACTTTTCGTAGCTGACCCAGTTCGGGTTCTTGCCCTCGTTCTGCGCACGCGCGCGCAGTACGAAGTTGACCACTTCGTTGCGGAAGTCCTTGGGATTTGAAATTCCGGCCGGCTTTTCGATTTTTTCCAGCTCTTCATTGAGCGACGCACGGCCGAAGTTTTCACCGGTTTCGGGATCACGGTACTCCTGGTCCTGGATCCAGAAATCGGCGTAAGTGACGTAGCGGTCGAAGATATTCTGGCCGTACTCGGAATAGGATTCGAGGTAGGACGTCTGGATTTCCTTGCCGATGAACTCGACGTAGTTCGGCACCAGGTAGGCCTTGATGTGCTCCAGGTACTTGTCGTGCAAGTCCTGCGGAAACTGTTCGCGCGCAATCTGCTGTTCCAGCACGTACAGCAGGTGCACCGGGTTCGCGGCCACTTCGCTCTGGTCGAAGTTGAACACGCGCGACAGGATCTTGAACGCGAAACGCGTCGACAGGCCCTTCATCCCCTCGTCGACACCGGCGTAGTCGCGGTATTCCTGGTAGGACTTGGCCTTGGGGTCGGTATCCTTGAGGCTTTCGCCATCGTATACCTTCATCTTCGAGTAGATACTCGAGTTTTCCGGCGGCACCAGGCGCGACAGCACGCTGAACTGGGCCAGCATCTCGAGCGTGTTCGGCGCGCAGGGCGCCTCCGACAGCGAACTGCTGACCAGCAGTTTGTCGTAAATCCTGATTTCTTCCGACACGCGCAGGCAGTAAGGCACCTTGACGATGTAAACCCGGTCGAGGAACGCCTCGTTGTTCTTGTTGTTGCGGAACGACTGCCATTCCGATTCGTTGGAGTGCGCCAGGATCGTGCCTTCGAACGGCAGCGCCGACAGGCCCTCGGTGCCGTTATAGTTACCTTCCTGGGTAGCCGTCAGCAGCGGATGCAGCACCTTGATCGGCGCCTTGAACATTTCGACGAACTCCATCAGGCCCTGGTTGGCGCGGCACAGCGCGCCGGAATAGCTGTAGGCGTCGGCGTCGTTCTGCGCGTAGTGCTCGAGCATGCGGATATCGACCTTGCCTACCAGCGCCGAGATATCCTGGTTGTTTTCGTCACCGGGCTCGGTCTTGGCAATGGCCACCTGGTTCAGGATCGAAGGCTGCAGCTTCACCACCTTGAACTGGGTGATGTCACCGCCGAACTCGTTGAGACGCTTGACCGCCCAGGGTGACATGATCTTGTTGAGGTAACGCCGCGCGATGCCGTAATCCTGCTCCAGGATTTCACCGTCTTCCTCGACATCGAACAGGCCCAGCGGCGACTCGAATACCGGCGAGTCCTTGATCGCGTAAATCGGCTGTCTTTCCATCAATACCTTGAGCCGGTCGGCAAGCGAGGACTTGCCGCCACCGACCGGGCCGAGCAGGTAGAGGATCTGTTTCTTTTCCTCGAGTCCCTGCGCCGCATGCTTGAAGTAAGACACGATCTGCTCGATCGCGTCTTCCATGCCGTAGAACTCGGAAAACGCCGGGTAGCGGGCAATGACCTTGTTGGAGAAGATGCGCGAAAGACGGGAATCCTGGGAGGTATCGATGAGTTCGGGTTCGCCGATGGCGGCCAGCATGCGCTCGGCGGCGGTAGCGTATACGAGCGGATTCTCCTTGCAGAGCTCCAGGTATTCCTGCAGGGAAAGCTCTTCTTGCATGTGTTGCTCGAAGCGCTGTTGATAACTTTCGAAAATGCTCATTGGGGCTACCTCGTCCATATTCGGATCAGGATCGGCACCCCTCGCTTTGCGTCATAACTGACCAGGCGCCGCCTGACAGAGTGTTCATCGTGGTGTTCGCTGACTAGCTTTAAGCATAGTCAATTTTCAGACGGCAGAGTTTCAATTTCGTTCATCCGTGTAACATTGTTCACTTCAGGAACGTCGAATCTGCCGCTCGACCGTCCTGGGCGCCTATTTTACCACGCCCAATCTGAACGATTAATTAATCTATGCAAGAATTCGTCCAATTTGTTCTGCACAGGGGTTACGATCGCGTCGCATGCGCGGATCACCGCGGCCGGGGTCAAAGCATGGAACCGTTCTTTCCAGCCGTTAAATCAAGCAGTTAGGCTCGATACCAGCGAGCTGAAAAGTTACCTTGACGGGCGCTTGCCGCTCGCCTCGAGCGCCAGCGAGTAGAGTTCGTTTTTTGACTTGCCGGTAATGAGGGCGGCAATTTTCGTCGCGCTTTTGACGGGCAGCTCCGCGCACAAAATCGCCAGCAGACGGGCATCTTCGGTATTTACCGCCTTGTCTTCGGCACGCGCCGCGTTATCGATCAGGACGACAAACTCACCCCGTGCCAGCGCCGGCTCGGCGCGCATCTCTGCCAGCAGATCCGCGGCTTGACCACGCAGAAAACGCTCGTGCCGCTTGGTCAGTTCCTTGGCCACGACGACGTCGCGATCCGGGGCTTCATCGACCAGCAGCTGCAGTAAATCGAGGATCCGGTGAGTCGCCTCGAAAAGCACCAGGGTAGTGCGATTTTCGAGCAATTCGAGCAAGCGCTGGCGGCGTTCCCGGCCCTTCGACGGCAGAAACCCCTGGAAACGGAAGCCGTCGCTCGGCAGACCGGCGGCGCTCAACGCGGCAGCGATACTGCTCGCGCCCGGAATCGGCGACACCGTGATGCCCGCCACGTGTGCGCGGCGCACCAGGTCGAAGCCCGGATCGGAGATCAGGGGCGTGCCTGCATCGGAAATCAGGGCAACGCTCATGCCCTGTTCGAGCCGGGCGATGATTTCAGCACCACGCCGGCGCTCGTTATGATCGTGCAGCGACAGCATCGGCGTGTCGATGCCGAAGTGATCGAGCAGCCGTGCGCTATGGCGGGTATCCTCGGCGGCAATCAGGTCCACCGACCCGAGGGTGTCGATAGCGCGCAGGCTCATGTCCTGCAGGTTACCGATCGGGGTCGCGACAATATAGAGTACGCCGGGCATGTAAAAGAGTGTACACTACCGCGTCGTCATACCCTTGTGAATTGCCGGCAGGCCCGTCCCCTCTCGATGAAACGTCCCGCAACTGCCCTGCTGATCCTGCTCGGGCTAACTCTCGCCGCCTGCCAGACGCCGACCCGGCAAGCTGGCGTCGATCCGGCCGATTCCGGCTCGATATCGCCGCCCGCAACGGAAGACGGCGTGCTGACCGAACTCGAGGAAGACCTGATTCGCGCCTTCGACTACGAGGTCGAGGAAAAGTGGCTCGAGGCGGCGGTGGTTTACGAACAGCTCGCGCAGCAAAGCACCCAGCCGGATCGCTCGGCTTACCTGGTCAAGGTAGCGCTGATGTACTACCGCGGCGAGTTCTACGACGAGATCGACCCCTATTTCGAGGCACTCGGCGAACAGGACATCCTGCAACAGGATCACCCCAACCGCGAGGTCGTTCGCGCCGGCGGCTACCTGGGTAACGGCAAAATTTACCAGGCCCTGCTGGCGTTACCCGAAATTCCGGAAATCGCGGATTTCCAGTACAAGGCGCTGGCGCTCGAAATCCGCTCGCGTGGCGTGCTGGCGATCGGCAAACCGCTCGAGAGCGCGCAGCTGCGCATGCAGATCGACGAGTTTCTGCGCACCCCCGAGGCAATCGAGAAAAACCATGACTTCGTCTGGGCCGCGCTCAACCGCATCACCGAACCGGCAGTACTGCGCGCGCTGGCGGAACCGCAGACGCTCGAGGTTCGCGGCTGGCTCGAGCTCAACCTGATTGCGCGCCGCTCGAACATGCTGCCGGACAAGATGGAGCCCTGGATCGACCAGTGGTACCAGCGTTACGGCGAACACCCGGCCGCGCCGCGCTACGCGATCGGCCTGCTGGAAGAAAGTCGCAGAATCTTCATCCAGCCCACGCGTATCGCGTTGATGCTGCCTTTCTCTGGCCGCCTGGAAAAAGTCTCGCAGGCGATACAGAACGGATTCCTCTATGCCTACTACCAGGACCCGGACCAGATCGCGGATCTCGAAATCATCAACGCGAGTACCGATCCGGCCCGCTTCAATTTACAGTACGAGCAGGCCATTCAGAACGGCGCCGATTTCATCGTCGGCCCGATCAGCAAGGAACTGATCGGCCTGCTGCAGCAGCGTGAGCAGCTCGAGGTTCCGACCCTCACCCTGAACTACGGCGACGACGAAGCCGAGCCGATGCTTAACCTGTACCAGTTCGGGCTCAGGCCGGAAGACGAAGCCGAGCAAATCGCCGATTTTGCGCTTGCGCAGGGGCACCACCACGCGCTGGTGCTGGTACCTGATACCGAGTGGGGTTTTCGCCTGCAGCGGGCGTTCAGCGAACGCTTCGAATCGCTCGGTGGTCACGTGGTCGGCAGCAGCAGCTACCCGGCGAAGAAGAACGATTACTCCGCCTCGATCAAGAACCTGCTCAACCTGACCACCAGCAATCACCGCAAGACCATTCTGCAACAGGTCATCCAGGAACAGGTGCGTTTCGAGCCACGCCGTCGGCAGGACGTGGACATGGTGTTCGTCGCCGCCAACACGCGCCAGGCGCGCCTGATCAAGCCGCAACTCAAGTTCCACCGTGCCGAGGATCTGCCGGTTTACGCCACCTCGCACATATCCTCGAGCAGTTCCAACCCCGATGACGACCGTGATCTCAACGAGATCCTGTTCGTCGACATACCGTGGATGCTGGACAACCGTGATAACCCGGATCATGCCCGCATAGGCCAACTGTGGCCCGACGAAAGCCAGCGCTTCAGCAAGATGTTCGCGCTCGGCATCGACGCCTACCGCATGATCCCCTCGTTACGCCGGTTGATGATCAACCCCGGCGAATCACAGGTGCACAACACGGGTCGGCTGACGGTGGACGACAAGGGCCGCGTAAAGCGCGCGCTGCTGCTCGCGACCTACCGCAGGGGCCTGGCGCAAATGCTGGACATACCGCAAAACCAGAACTTCGACGGATCGCAGGCACCCTGAGCCAGCAAAATGTTCGCCAGCCGCAACAAGGGAATGTTGTTCGAGAAGCGCGCCGAGGATTTCCTCCGGCGCCGGGGCCTGCAGCTGGTGCGACGCAACTTCCACTGCCGCTTCGGCGAAATCGACCTGATCATGCGCGACGGCGCTACCCTGTGTTTCGTCGAGGTCAAGTATCGGCGATCGCGGGCCTTTGGCGGCGCGGCCTGGAGCCTGCCACCGGGTAAGCAGCGTCGAATCGTCGCTGCCGCCGCGCTCTACCTGCAGACTCTGCGCGGTGCCGAACCGGCGACGCGCTTCGATGCGCTGCTGATCCAGCGGCAGGCGGACGGCAGCGAAACCTTCGACTGGATCAGGAACGCCTTCGACGCCGGCTCCTTCTGACCTGCTCCGTGTGCAAGCGCGAATAGCCAACGCAAGCCCGCTTCGGCGGACCGCCTCGCAAGCGGGGATCTTGCCCGGTTCGCTTCGTTATCCGATTCATGTTGCCGTGGCGACATGGCAAAAAAATAACGAGTCCTGTGGAGATCGCGGCGGTCCGACGCCTCGGTAAGTGCTGGCGCAGTTTCCGCGATGCCCCCGGGCTTGATCCCGGGGTTACTTGATGATTTTCAGGGTCGGACCGCTGGATTTTGTTTCGTCGGCAGGCGCATCTTCGGCTTCGGTTGCATCTTCGGCCGGGAACATCATGCCCTCGCCGGTTTCGCGCGCGTAAATCGCGAGCAACGAGGCCATGGGGCAATAAACGTCGTGCGGCACGCCGCCGAAGCGCGCGGAAAAACCGACGAACTCGTTACTCATCTGCAGGTCCTGGATCGCCTGTGGCGCCAGGTTCAGCACCACCTTGCCGTCACTGGCAATGCCCGGCGGGATCGACAGGCCCTCGTGGCTTGCGTCGACGAGGATGTAGGGTGTGGACTCGTTGTCGAGTATCCACTCGTAGAGTGCGCGCAGCAGGTAGGGTTTGCTCGAGGTCATCGGACCCGGACGCGGTCTCAGGCGACCATGTCCCGTTCCTGCTCGGACAGGCTGGCCTGGAACGACGGGCGCGAAAAGACGCGCTTCATGTAGGCGGTAATCGGCTTGGCCGACGCCGGCAACTCGATCCCGTAGTACGGCAGGCGCCACAGGATCGGTGCGATACTGCAGTCCAGCAGGCTGAATTCCTGCGACAGGAAAAACGGCATTGCACCGAACACCTCGGACGAGTTGATCAGGCTCTCCTCGAGTGCCTTCTTGGCCTGCGCCTTGCGCTTCTCGGTGCCGCCCTCGATATCCGGCAACAGGCTGAACCAGTCGCTCTCGATGCGGAACAGCGCGAGCCGGCTCTTGGCGCGCGATACCGGGTCTACCGGCATCAGCGGCGGGTGCGGGAAACGCTCGTCGAGGTATTCGATCAGTACCCGCGCGTTGTACAGCACCAGGTCGCGATCGACCATGGTGGGTACCGTCGCGTAGGGGTTCAGGTCGAGCAGGTCTTCCGGCAGGTTCTTGGTGTCGACATCGTGAATTTCGACCGTTATGTCTTTTTCCGCGAGCACGATGCGCGCGCGGTGACATTCCGGATCGGTCGGAGAGGAAAAGCAACTCATCACCGACCGGCGATTGGCGACAACTGACATATGGACAACCCTACCCTAGTGGACGTCTTTCCAGTATTCCCGCTTCAGCGCGTACGCCAGGACCAGGAAACACAGCAGGAATATGATAACACCGGTGCCGACATTTTTGCGGGTCTGCTTGTAAGGCTCGGCCACGTAGTCGAGGAACGCGACCAGGTCGTATATCGCCCGGTCGTATTCATCCGCTGTCATGGATCCCGCCTTGACCTGCTCGAAGCCGACGATTTTCTGGCTTTCGTTGCCCGCGGAATCGGTCACGGTTTCGTAATTGGCCTTCTGCAGACCCTGCAGTTCAACCAGCACGTGCGGCATGCCGACGTTCGAAAACACACCGTTGTTGACCCCGAACGGGCGCTCTTCGTCGACATAGAACCCGCGCAGGAAGTTATACAGCCAGTGCGTGCCGCGCGAGCGCGCGACCAGCGACAGGTCCGGCGGCACGACGCCGAAAGCTTCCTCGCCGTAAGCCGCGGACATGTTGTTGGTCATCAGCGCGCCGACCTTGGTGCGCTCACCGTTGATATCGGTAGTGAATATCAGGTTGTCGCGCATCATGTCGTCGGAAATACCCAGGTCGGCACCGACCCGGTTGTAGCGCGAATAGTGCAGCGAGTGACACCCCATGCAGTAATTCATGTAGGTGCGCGCACCGCGCTGCATGGCCGCCTTGTCGTCCCAGTCGACCTTGATTTCGTCGTCCGGGTAGACGGGGTAGCCACCCGCGGCGAGCGCGGCGCCGGGGAAAACCAGCGCCGCGAGGATGATCAACCACTGCTTCACCATGTCACTCTCTCCGGCACCGGCTTGGTATTCTCGTTTTTACTGATCCACCACAGGCCGATGAAGAAACCGAAATAGCCGGCGGTGAACACCTGTGCTGCCAGCGTACGCGCCGGGGTCGACGGCAGCGCGCCGAGGTAACCGAGCACCAGGAAGCTGACGATGAACATCGCCAGCAGCAGCTTGTGACTGGTCGAACGATAGCGCACCGAACGGACCTTGCCGCGGTCGATCCACGGCAGGAAGAACAGCACCGCGATCGCGCCAAACATCGCCAGGACGCCCATCAGCTTGTCCGGAATCGCGCGCAGGATCGCGTAGAACGGCGTGAAGTACCACACCGGGGCGATGTGTTCCGGCGTCTTGAACGGGTCGGCCGGCACGAAGTTCGCGTGCTCGAGGAAGTACCCGCCCATTTCGGGCATGAAGAATACCACCGCGCTGAAGATGATCAGGAACACGGTCAGCCCGAAGATGTCCTTGACCGTGTAGTAGGGGTGAAACGGGATACCGTCCAGCGGCACGCCGTTCTCGTCCTTGTTTTTCTTGATCTCGACCCCGTCGGGGTTGTTGGAGCCGACCTCGTGCAGCGCGATGATGTGCAGTACGACCAGCAGCAGCAGCACGATCGGTACCGCGACCACGTGCAGCGCAAAGAAACGGTTGAGGGTGGCATCGCCGATGACGAAGTCGCCGCGGATCCACACCGTCAGGTCTTCGCCGACGATCGGAATGGCGCCGAACAGCGAGATGATGACCTGCGCGCCCCAGTAGGACATCTGCCCCCAGGGCAGCAGGTATCCCATGAAAGCCTCGGCCATCAGCGCGACGAAGATGAACATGCCGAAGATCCAGATCAGCTCGCGCGGCTTTTGATAGGAGCCGTACATCAACGCGCGAAACATGTGCAGGTAGACCACGACAAAAAAGAACGAAGCGCCGGTGGAATGCATGTAGCGCAGCAACCAGCCCCAGTCGACGTCGCGCATGATGTGTTCTACCGACGCAAAGGCCAGGTCGCCGTCCGGCTTGTAGTGCATCGTCAGGAAAATCCCCGTGACGATCTGGATCACGAGCACCACCAGCGAAAGGGCGCCGAAGTAATACCAGAAATTGAAGTTTTTCGGCGCGTAGTACTTCGCCATGTGGTCTTCCCACAGCTTGGTCAGCGGGAAGCGCTCGTCCATCCATCCGACAAATCCAGTTGTCTGCTTATCACTCATTATGCTACTCCATCTTCACCAATCAGGATGACGTCGTCGCTGACGTAGTAGTGCGGCGGTACGGTCAGGTTGGTGGGTGCCGGAACACCCTGGTAGACACGCCCGGCGAAGTCGAACGACGATCCGTGGCAGGGACAAAAAAAGCCGCCCTGCCAGTCGGCAGTGATCTCCGGCCGATAGGACGGAGAGCACCCTAGGTGGGTACAGATACCTTCCATCACAAGTATCTCGGGCTTACGCGAACGGTGCTCGTTCTTGGCGTATTCCGGCTGGATACTCTCGTCCGAGTTGACGTCGCGCAGGTTGTCGGCCACCGTGGTCAGCGAGGCCAGCGCCTTTTCGTCGCGGCGCACGACCCACACGGGTTTGCCGCGCCACTTGACGATGATCAGCTGGCCCGGCTGCAGTTTGCTGATATCGGCTTCCACCGGCGCGCCCGCGGTTCGCGCGCGCGCGCTCGGAGCCCAGCTCGAGAGAAACGGCACCGCGACCGCAACAGTCCCGGCGGCACCCACGACGACCGTCGCCGCAGTCAGGAAGCGCCTGCGGTTACTGTCTACACCTTCAGAAGACATTAAAAAGAATCCCCGATAGAAAAATTCTGATGTGGCGGACGATGACACCCAAGCCCGCCATTAAAGCGGCCGCTAGCATAGCTTACTTTGCGATTTCCGTCGAGAGCCGCGGCGTCCATATGTTTGCTATACGCGACCTGTCGCGCAGCGGTTCAGACCGGGTTCGGAATGTCGATAAACTGTTGCCGAATTCCGAAACGGCGCTCGATTTCCGCCGCCAGCGCCATCACGCCGTAGCGCTCGGTAGCGTGGTGTCCGGCCGCCAGGTAGTGGAGACCCTGCTCGCGCGCGGCGTGGAACGTGGGTTCGGATATTTCGCCGCTGACGAAAGCGTCGACGCCGCGCGCGGCGGCAGCCTCGATAAAGCCCTGCGCGGCACCGGTACACCAGGCCAGGCTCTGCACGGCGTGATCGCCACCGTCGACAACCCGCGGCGCTATACCCAGTTTCTGTTCGAGATCGGCGGCCAGTTCGGCCAGCGAGCATGGCGTTTGCAGCTGCCCGGCGCAGACCAGGTCCTGCTCGCCGAAACGGCTGTCGAGCGGCCAGCCCATCACGCTTGCGAGCTGACTGTTGTTGCCGACCTCGGGATGCACGTCCAGCGGCAGGTGATAGGCGAGCAGGCTGATGCCGTTGTCGATCAGCGCGCGCACGCGCCGACCCTTGGCGCCAACCAGCGGCTGCGCCTCCCCTTTCCAGAAATAGCCGTGATGCACCAGCAAGGTATCCGCACCGGCCGCCGCGGCGGCCTCGATCAGCGCGAGGCTGGCGGTGACACCGCAGACGAGGTGTTCGACGCGCTCGCCGGCTTCGACCTGCAGGCCGTTGGGACAGTAGTCGCTGAATTCGCCGATCCGCAGGTAATCGTCGCAGAATTCAGCGAGATCCTTGAGTAACATGTGCCGCACTCCGAGTTCGAATCGCTATGATACTATCGCCGGATGAAGTTGATCAAAGCCGTCGCGTTCCTGCTCCAGTTCGGTTTGATCGGTCTCGCGATCGCCGTGATCTACCTGCTGATCGCAAGCGATCGCGGGCGCGACGAAATCGTCGACTTCCTCGCCGGGCGGTCACCGCCCGCTGCGCTCCGATCGACCGGCCCGCCGGTCCATTCCTATGCCGACGCGGTAGCCTCCTCGGCCTCGTCGGTGGTCACGATATACACGTCCAAAACGGTCCGGGATCGCACCCATCCATTGCTCGACGACCCTATTTTCAGCCAGATTTTCGGCGACCAGCTGCAATTGCGTGAGCGCAGCCGCAGCGAAACCAACCTCGGTTCGGGCGTTATCATCGGTAGCGAGGGCTACATCCTGACCAACCAGCACGTCATCGACGGTGCCGACGAGATCCTGATTTCGCTCGCCGACGGCCGCGGCAGCGAAGCCGTGGTCATCGGCGAGGACCGCGATACCGACATCGCCATCCTGCAGGTTCCGATCAGTGGCCTGGCCGGGATCCGCCTCGCCGACGGGACCGCGCTGCGCGTCGGCGACGTGGTGCTCGCGATCGGCAATCCATTGAACGTCGGCCAGACCGTCACCATGGGTATCGTCAGCGCCACCGGCCGCAACCGCCTCGGCCTCAATACCTTCGAAAACTTTATCCAGACCGACGCCGCGATCAATCCCGGTAACTCCGGCGGCGCACTGGTCAACGCGCGCGGTGAACTGATCGGCATCAACACCGTGATTTTCAGCCAGAGCGGCGGTTCGCAGGGCATCGGCTTTGCCATTCCGGTGTCGCTCGCGCTCGACGTCATGCGCGAGATCATCGACCACGGCGAGGTCACCCGCGGCTGGCTCGGCGTCGAGGGTACCGAGATCACCGCCAGCGCGGCCATGGCAACCGGCGATCCCGGTATCCGCGGCGCGCTGGTGGTCGGCGTATTCGTCAACAGCCCGGCGGATCGTGCGGGTATCCGCGCGGGCGACATCATCACCGCGATCGATGGCGAGGCGATTCAGGGGATTCGCGATCTGCTGGAGCGCGTCACGCTGTACCGACCCGGAGACAAAATCGCCGTGATGTTGGCGCGCCAGTCGGATCGCCTTACACTGGAAATGCAGGTCATCCAGCGACCGCAGCAGATCACCCGAAATTGATCCGGCGTGCGGCCTAGTCGTCTTCCTCGACCTCGTCGGCAATGCCGTCTATGGCATAGTTCGGCGGATCGTCCTCGTCTGCGAGCTCGACGAAATCACCGGGCAGGAAATTAGGATCCGGCGAGTACTGGGTAAACCCGTTGAGGCCGTACTCGATGCCGAGCACCGTGATCGAACCGCCCGCCCCGGCAGTGTACGCGTCGATCACACCCTCCAGTTCGAGCTTGTCCTCGAAATCGACCCGCTTGACCAGGGTCGCGATAATCTCGTCGTTGATCTCCTCGCCCTTGACGATCACGTAATCCGCGGTTCCGCTACCGAAGCCGCCGTCGACCAGGTCGTCGAGCGAAAAAGGCACCGTATTGATCGTACCCCCGGTTTTTTCGTCCTCGAACACGGTCTGCGCATTGACCCTGATCACCACGGTGGTGGACAGGCCCGCGGTGAAAGGAAAATCCGCCGTAAAGAAACTGTTCCCGGTATCCACCGTCGCTACAAAGGAACGCACCCCGGATTCCGCTGCCTCGACCTCGACCTCGTCGGCGAACAGTACGCCGCCGACGATATCGCCCTCGACCTCGACTTCCACGCCATCGGCAATCACCGCGCCGGCCGGCGTAGTGACGGCACTGCTCGCATCGACCGCCTGGCCATCAACCAGGAAGGTTGTGGGAGGGCCGGCGACATAACCTGAAACGATGCCTTCCAGGCGCACATCGTCGACATCGTCACCGAGATCCGCGTCTTCCGATTCGATTGCCAGCGCCCGAACTGTGAGCGGCGCCAGGCTCATGATCTCGCCCTCGACCTCGACAAACAGGCTGTTCTGCAGCACGCCGCCCTCGACATCGACCGTCGCCGCCGGATCGACCTCGATGTCGATGCCATCGATTTCGAGTGTTTCCGGCGGGCCCATGTCATACATGTCGATAAGACCCCGCAATTCGACCTCGCTACCGATGGCCTTATTTGAGGTCTTTTTGACGAAGGTCGCGAAAATCTCGCTCGGCGAAGTGCGAAAACCACTGATCTCGACCACGATCGTATCGTCGATAGTGCTAAAAGCGGTACCTTCGAAGCGGGTGTCGGTATCGTCGATGGTAATCGTCTGCCCGAATACCGTGAAGTTTTTCTGGCTCGCTCCCGCGGGAGCAATACTGCCATTGTCTATCGGGCCCTGCAGATCGTTTTCGTATACGACTTCTATGGCTTCTCCAGTAAATGCGCCGTTCTCGGTCTCGGCTTCGATCCGGACTACCATGCCTACTTTCAGGTCGCCCTGGCTGCCGGCCACGCCATCGATGACGAAACGGGTGCCCGAAGGCGTGGTGTAACGGGTGTCATTGACGAAAATACTGCCAAAGCCAGTGATCCGGCCGGCAACGATTCCGGTACCGCCGATCCCGGCGGTTTCGTCACTGCTGCCACTGCTGCTGCCGCAGGATGCGATCAACGTGCCGCTCATCAACAGCAGCGAGGTTCGAGCCGCATTCAATAACGATCGGCGCCTGAATTTAACCATCTTTGTCATCCGGTTTGGGTGTTTCCGTCTCGTGGTAGTAAACGGCGACGCTCATTTCGACGCTGTCTTCCGCCGAGTCCGATTCGTGCTGCGCCATGTACAGGTCGACCTCCTCGAGGAAGGCCTGGCCCTTGCGCCGCAGGAACTGTTTGATTTCGGGCACCGCGTCAGCAGAAACCTTCGGATTCGACGCCTTGCGCTGGAAACGCAGGTCCGCCTCGCCGGCGCCGAGGTTGTAATCGATGGTGTCGATCAACTGGCTGGTATCGACACCCAGGATCCCGAGCTTTTCCTCGGGATCGTCGGACGGCAGGTAGGCGTGGCTCAACAGGCGCACGCGATTACCGTCGGTAAAACTGATGTTGCCGGAACGGGTTAGCACCTTCTGCATCGCCGCCACGGGCATGTCGCCGCTGTATTGGCGCACCAGCTCGGAGAAAGAACTTTTACCCTCGTAGTCGAGATCGCGCGGGTTGCCGTCATCGCGCAGGAAACGGCCATCGTTGATCCAGCCACCGATCACGCGCACGACGCGATTGTACTGCTGCCCGGCATCGTCACCCTGCTCCAGGTCGAGTTCGTGCAGGCGCTTTACTTCCTTGCGGTTGAGCCCGGTCAGGATTGCGACGTTGGAAATGGTTTGCTTGTTACGCGGATTCGAAAAATCCCGGAATGACACGTCGACGAAGCACTTGCGCACGATCTGGTCGAACTCGCCGTAGGACATGCCGTTGCGAATTATGGTGCGTACCAGCGACATCAGAATTCGTCTCAGAGTATTGCGTAAGGTATCCTGCATATTCACTCGATTGCGTGTTCCGGTACCGCCGATTGCATCACATCGGCGGTACCGGAGTCACGTCCAGGCTCTCAATCGTCCTCCAGTTCGACCTCGTCGGCAATCAGCACCCCGTTCAACAGGTAGCCTTCCGCCTCGACGTAAAGGCCGTTGTCGAGTACCAGCGAAGCCGGCTCCAGTTCGGCGGTAGCGGCATCGATGGTCAAACCCTGCAACGTGAAGGTCATATTGCCGGGGTCATAGTTCGCGACTACGCCTTCGATCTCGACCTCGCCCGCATCGTCGTCGAAACCGTCGTCCTCGGCTTCGATTTCCTCCGCGATCAGCGTTGTGCCGGCGCCATCGAGCTCACCCTCGACCTCGACATAGAGTCCGTTCTCGAGCACATCGATATCGTCATCGATCTCGGTAGCCGGCCCGTAGCTGATCGGGAAGCCCTTGATCTCGAAACTGTCGGCCGCAAGATTTTCGATCAGGCCCTTGATTTCGATCTCGTCGTCATCGTCCTGCAGTTCGATATGTGTTGCCACCAGCACACCGTCACCGACCAGGCCACTGACCTCGAGCACATCGCCGATGGCGATGGTGTCATAGGTCAATGCGCCATCGTCGTCGATCGTGGTATGCGAATTTACGATTACCGACTGGCCGAGGATGGTAAGGGTCTTGACGCTCGCATCCGCGG
Organism: Gammaproteobacteria bacterium; assembly: GCA_030066085.1. Taxonomy (GTDB): domain Bacteria; phylum Pseudomonadota; class Gammaproteobacteria. The sequence goes on from JASJCI010000040.1 coordinate 74,807, forward strand.
GATCAATGACGATTGCGCTGACGGGCCCCTTGAGTTCGTTGTCGTAAATGATTTCGTCGGCATATTCACCGTCATTGTCGGAATAGCCATAGACGGTAACAACCATGCCGATCCTGAGATCTGACTCATCACCGTTATCGTCGTCGACTTCGAAGCGGGAATCGTCGGTATCGAAACGGCGGCCGTTGACGTACACGCTGCCAAAACCGGTGATTACACCTCGACTGGCAACCGGTTCACCCTCGCCGCTACCACCCGACGACGAACCGCCGCAGCCGGCGACGAGCATGGCGCAGCCGAGGGCGCAGGCGGTAGCAACGGGTGTTTTCTGAAAAATTTTCATTTCGCTCTCCTTGGGATTATATTCCCAAAAAATAATTGAATCCAAAAAAATCCCGCACCCGGGGATCATTTAACCATGAATTGCATCAATTTTTGGGATTTTATTCCCATTTATTACCCAAAGGCAAGCTTTTTTTGCCGGTCGGGCATAGTTTCTACTTCTCTTCGGATTCTTGCTGGTCGACCCGGAATTCCGCCGAGCGCGCGTGCGCGACCAGGCCTTCGCCGCGCGCCAGCACCGAGGCAACGCGGCCGAGCGTCGCCGAGCCTTGCGGCGAGCAGCCGATCAGGCTGGATCGTTTCTGGAAGTCGTAAACGCCGAGCGGCGACGAAAAGCGAGCGGTGCGCGAGGTCGGCAGCACGTGATTGGGACCGGCGCAGTAGTCGCCGAGCGCCTCGGCAGTGTAGCGACCGAGAAAGATAGCGCCGGCGTGGCGGATTTTTTGTGCGAGGCCTGCTGCATCGGCTACCGACAGCTCGAGGTGTTCGGGCGCTATCCTGTTAGCCACTTCGGCAGCCTGGTCGAGATCGGCAACCCGAATCAACGCGCCGCGTTCGGCCAGCGAGCGCGCAATGATATCGCGCCGCGGCATTTCCGCCAGCAATCTCTCGAGGCTCTCGGCCACGCGTTCGATGAATTCGGCATCCGGCGACACCAGGATGGCCTGCGCATCTTCGTCGTGTTCGGCCTGCGAAAACAGGTCCATCGCGATCCAGTCCGGGTCGGTCTTACCGTCGCAGACCACCAGGATCTCGGACGGACCCGCCACCATGTCGATACCGACCGTGCCGAATACCATGCGCTTGGCGGTGGCCACATAGATATTGCCGGGACCGACGATCTTGTCCACCGCCGGTATGCTCTCGGTGCCGTAGGCGAGCGCCGCCACGGCCTGCGCGCCGCCGATCGTGAATACGCGCGACACGCCGGCGATATGCGCCGCGGCCAGCACCATTTCATTGACCACGCCACGTGGCGTCGGTACCACCATGATCAGCTCTTCGACCCCGGCCACCGCGGCCGGCACCGCGTTCATGAGCACCGACGACGGGTAGGCCGCCTTGCCGCCCGGTACGTACAGGCCGACGCGATCGAGCGGACGCACCTGCTGACCCAGCAGCGTGCCGTCGGCCTCGGTGTATTCCCAGCTTTGCAGCGCCTGCCGCTCGGCATAGTTGCGGATGCGCGCCGCGGCCTGTTCGAGCGCGTCGCGCTCCGCGGGCGTAATTGCCTCGAGTGCCTGCTCGAGACGCGCAAGCGGCATTTCCAGTTGTTGCGCGTGGTCACATTGCAGGCCGTCGAAGCGGGCGCTGTATTCGAGCAGCGCCGCGTCGCCGCGCGTGCGCACCGCGCGCAGGATCTCGTTGACCGTGGTGAACACGGCATCGTCCGACACCGCTTCCCAGGCCAGCAGCCGATCCAGTTCGCGATCGAATCCGGCCGCCGCCGCGTCGAGTCTTTTAATCATCGCCTTCCACCGCCTGTTCGATGCGCTCCACCAGCCGCTTGACCGCCTCGTTCTTGGTTTTCAGCGAAGCGCGATTGACGATCAGCCGCGAACTGATATCCATGATGTGCTGCAGCGGCGCGAGACCGTTGGCGCGCAGCGTATTGCCGGTGTCGACCAGGTCGACGATGACGTCGGCCAGGCCGACGATCGGCGCCAGCTCCATCGAACCGTAGAGCTTGATCAACTCGACCTGGCGACCCTGCTCGAGAAAGAATTTACGGGTAAGGCGCGGATACTTGGTGGCCACGCGCAGACCGAAGCGCGGCAGGGCCTTGCCCTCGAAGCCGGCGGTCATCATGCGGCAGGGCGCAATACCGAGATCGACGCTCTCGTAAAGCCCGTCACCGCCGTGTTCGGCCAGCACGTCCTTGCCGGCGACGCCGATGTCGGCAGCACCGTACTGCACGTAGGTCGGCACGTCGGCGGAGCGGATCAGCACCAGCTTGATGTCCGGCTCGCTGGTTGCGAATACCAGTTTGCGGCTGCTCGACAGGTCGTCGGCCGGCTCGATACCCGCGCGTGCCAGTAGCGGCAGGGTTTCATCGAGAATACGGCCCTTGGCGAGCGCGATGGTGAGCTGGTTCGCCATGGGGAATCAGTTGGGGACGCGCTGGATCTTCGCACCGAGCCCGGCCAGCTTCTCCTCGATATGGTCGTAGCCGCGATCGATATGATAGATCCGGTCGACGGTGGTCTCGCCGTTAGCGACCAGGCCGGCCAGGATCAGGCTGGCGGAAGCGCGCAGATCGGTAGCCATGACCTGGGCCCCGTTGAGATTGGACACGCCCTGGATGATGACGGTGTTGCCCTCGAGGTGCACGTTGGCGCCGAGGCGCATGAATTCCTGGATGTGCATGAAGCGGTTTTCGAACACGGTCTCGGTAACCGAGCCGGTGCCCTCGGCGATCGAGTTGAGCGCGCAGAACTGCGCCTGCATGTCGGTCGGAAAACCCGGGTAAGGCGCGGTCCGGATATTGACCGCGTGCGGTTTGCGGCCTTCCATGTCGAGTTCGATCCAGTCGTCACCGGTATCGACGACGGCGCCCGCCTCTTCCAGCTTGGCCAGCACCGCGTCGAGCAGGCGTGGATCGGTGCGCTTGACCAGCACCTTGCCGCCGGTGATCGCGGCCGCCACCAGGTAGGTGCCGGTCTCGATCCGGTCCGGCAGCACGGTATAGTCGCAGCCGCGCAGCTTTTCGACCCCGTGCACGGTGATCATGTCGGTGCCGGCATCCTCGACCTGGCCACCCATGGCATTGATGAAATCGGCCAGGTCGACCACCTCGGGTTCGCGCGCGGCGTTTTCGATCACCGTCGTGCCGTCGGCCAGGCTCGCCGCCATCATCAGGTTTTCGGTGCCCGTTACGGTGACCTGGTCCATGACGATGCGGGCGCCGTGCAGGCGCTTGCAGCGTGCCCTGATGTAACCCTGCTCGACGTTGATATCGGCGCCCATGGCTTCCAGCCCGCTGAGGTGCATGTCGACCGGGCGGGCGCCGATCGCGCAGCCGCCGGGGAGCGATACCTCGGCTTCGCCGTAGCGCGCGAGCAGCGGGCCGAGCACGAGAATCGACGCACGCATGGTCTTGACCAGTTCATACGGCGCAAAGGTATTTGCCAGCTCCGTGGTGTCGACCTCGATGCTCATCTTTTCACCGATGGTCAGCAGCGCGCCCATGCGACCGAGCAACTCCATGGTCGTGGTGACGTCATGCAGGTGCGGCACGTTGCGCACGATTGCCGGGCTATCCGCCAGCAGGGTGCCGGCGAGAATCGGCAGCACCGCGTTTTTCGAGCCCGAAACGCGAACCTCTCCCGACAGCGGCACCCCGCCCTTGATGATCAGTTTGTTCATGCGCGACCGTGAATTTAAGGGGCGGCTATTCTAACAGAAGCAATCCGCGTGTATACCAGCGGCGGCCCGCCTGCCCGGACACCTCGCACGCCTACTGCGATTCGTTGCGCTCCTGCAGGGTCTGGATCAGGCCGTCGACGCCGTTTTTCTTGATCGCGCGGGCGAAGCTCGAGCGATAGTTGGTCACCAGGCTGACCTCGTCCACGCTGATATCAAACACTTTCCAGCCGTTTTCGCCCTGGCGCATGCGGTAATGGATCGGGATGGGGAAACCGCCGGCCTGTTCGATCTCGATCCGCACGACGACCTGGCCGTCGGCCTCGGTGCCCTCCATGGGCAGGTAAACGATCTCCTGGTCGGTGTACTCGAGCAGCGCCGAGCTGTAGGTACGCACCAGCAGCTGGCGAAATTCGCTGACGATTGCGGGCTTCTGCTCCGCCGAAACCTCGTCCTTGAACTTGCCGAGCGCGAGATCGGTCATCGCGGCGAAATCGAAATGCGGCAGCACCATCTCGTCGATCAGGCGGTGCACCTGCGCGGGATCCTCGCTGTAACTCGCCATGTTCGACTTGAGTTCGGCGAGCACCCGGCTCGAGGTGTCGCGAATCAGTTCCTCGGGACCGGTCGACGCAGCCAGCGGCGACGACAGGCACAGCAGCAATACAGCTAGATACTTTTTCACTGGAAAACTCCACTTACACTCTGCAATTTGGACACCTGGTAGTTGAAATCATTCACCGCGCGCAGGTACTCCGCATACGATAGTACGTAGACCTGCAGTGCATCGATTATATCCTTGGCATCCTCGAGACCGGCCTCGAAATCGGAATAGGACGCAATCATCCAGCGTCGCGCCGCACGCGAGCTGTTGCGCATGGACTCGGTGGCCTTGTACTTGGCGACCATCGTGTGGTACTGCTCCTGTACCTGGAACGGGATACCGGCTCGCGCAAACGAGGCCTGGTGCACCAGCGCATCGAGTTCGGCCTGCGCCTGCACCACCCGCCCCGGCTGCGCATCGGCTTCAAATTCCCAGCGCATACCGACCAGCGGCGACAGTGCGGCGTGGTTGAACGGATCGAAAATATACGGGTTGTCCAGGGTATCCCGATCTGGCGCGTACGCGGCCGAACCGGCTACCCCGGCGAATACGATCGGCTTCTTGTCCGCGCGGGTGGCTTCGACCAGCGCGCGGCGCGCGGCCAGGCCAGCCTCGACCTGGCGAAATTCCGGCCGGTTCTCCAGCGCCAGGTCGATCCAGTCGTCGAGGTTCTCGGACGGCAGTTCGAGCGGCCGCAGTCTACGATCGGCAAGCTCGATGAGCTCGTCCCGACCGGTAAGCAGCTGCAGGCCGGCCATGGCTATCTGTTCGAGGCTGGTGGCCTCGGCCAGGAAGTTCTCGATCAGGCCGAGGCCCGATTGCAGCGCAAACTTGTCGGACTGACTGGCGTCACCACTGCCCTCTTGCAGCCATTCCTCGACCGTGGCCAGCGCACCCTCGACCCGGGTACGCGCATCGACCAGCAGCAGGCGGCTGTCGCGCGCGGTCAGGTAACCCCAGTAGGCACGCACTACCTGCAAACCGACTTCGTCGCGCTGCAGCGCCACGTCCTGCCGCTTGATCAGGATATTGTGCTGCGCGGCCTCCTGGTAGTTTTCCAGCCGGCCGAACGTGGCCAGCGGCTTGACGATACTAAAGCTCAGCCCCCCCCAGAGCGACAGCCCATCATCGAGGTCGTAGACGTCGTCCCGCGGTCTGCAGTTGCTGCTGCAGCTGGACTCGCCGCCTTCATAGAAGCCGCCGTCGACCCCGTTGGCGATGGCGAGGAAACTGTCGATAGAATAACGCCAGCCGCCCGAGCCCTCGGCCTCCTGCAGCAGGCCTTCGGCCTGGCGCACGAAAGCTTCCTTCTGCTCGATGCGGGGGTCGTGGGCCAGCGCGAGCTCGATCGCTCGCTCGAGACTCAGCGGTTCGTCCTGTGCCATTGCCGCCAGGCTGTACGACAGCAGCAGTACGGGTCCGAAAACCAGGCTGCGTAATCTTTTCATGCTGTTAGTGTCCTTGGAGTTTGCTGAACGGAAGCTTACTCGTGCTAATCGGTCCGGCGAAGCGCCAGCATAACGGGTCTGGTCCGGCAAGTGAACGTCGCGACGGTCGATTGCGCATTATTCCCGTGATTTTGCTGGCAAATTGGATACAGAATCGTTAGTGTTCCCCCTTCCCGAGCAAACCCGCCCCCGACTCATGTCCAGATCGCTAACCGATCAGCACAGTTTTGACTATGATGAACTCATCGAATGCGGCAAGGGTAACCTGTTCGGGCCCGGTAACGCCATGCTGCCGCTGCCGCCGATGCTGATGTTCGACCGCATAATCGAGATCAACGATGACGGTGGCGCCTTCGACAAGGGTAAGATCGTCGCCGAGTTGGACATCAATCCCGAGCTGTGGTTCTTTAAATGCCATTTCGAAACCGACCCGGTCATGCCGGGCTGCCTCGGTCTCGACGCCATGTGGCAGCTGATCGGTTTTTTCCTCGGCTGGAAGGGTGGCCCCGGACACGGGCGCGCGCTGGGTGCGGGTGAAGTCAAGTATTTTGGCCAGGTATTGCCGGATGCGAAACTGGTAACCTACCAGATCGACATGAAGCGCGTGATCATGCGCAAGCTGGTGATGGGGATCGGCGATGCCTCGATGGAAGTGGACGGCCGCGAGATATACAGCGCGCGTGACCTGCGCGTCGGCTTGTTTACGTCAACCGACGATTTCTGATTCGTTCGCGGCACGGCCATGCTAATCGATGCGGCTGCCGTCGTAATGGGCCTGGCGCTGCTGGTCTGGAGCGCCGATCGCTTCGTCGATGGCGCCGCCAGCCTCGCGCGCCTGCTCGGCGTCTCGACCCTGATCATCGGTATCGTCATAGTCGGCTTCGGTACCTCGGCGCCGGAAATCGGCGTCTCGGTGATTGCGGCGCTGGACGATTCGCCCGGGCTCGCAATCGGTAACGCGCTGGGATCGAATATCGCCAACATAGGCCTGATTCTCGGCGTCACCGCAATTATCGCGCCGATCCCGGTACACGACCGCCTGTTCAAGTCCGAATTCCCGCTGCTGCTGTTCGCCACCGCGGTCATGGCTGCCTGCCTGGTCGACCTGCGCCTCGGACCGATCGATGGCGTGGTACTGCTCGCGCTGCTCGGCGCGGCGCTGTATTACCTGGTCCGCGACCATCGCCGCCACCCGGTCGATTACGCCAGGCTCGATCACGATCAGCTCGAATTTGTCGACCAGTCCGGCGTTGGCGACGAACCCGGCATGGGCCGGGCAATAGGCTGGCTGCTGGTCGGGTTGCTGGTATTGATCGGTAGTTCACGCCTGCTGGTCTGGGGTGCTTCCAACATTGCCAGCACATTCGGCGTCAGCGAACTCGTGATCGGACTGACCATCGTCGCGCTTGGCACCAGCCTGCCCGAACTCGCGGCTTCGATAGCCAGCCTGAAACAAAATGTCCCGGACGTCGCGATCGGCAACGTTATCGGCTCCAACCTGTTCAATTCGCTGGCGGTCATCGGCCTGCCGGCGCTGATCACTGAATTCTCGATCGATCAGTCAGCGCGCGCTCGCGACCTGTCACTGGTAATCGCGCTGACCCTGGGGCTGGTGCTGATGGCGCGCTTCCCGTCGGCGCGGCCGCGTTTTCTCGGTCGGCTGCGCGGTATCGTACTGTTCGGGGCTTTTGTCATTTACCAGCTATCTTTGTATCATGAGATCGCCGCGAGATAGCGAATGACAAAACACGCCTTTATCGAGCTCGGCCTCGCCGTCATCAAAACCGAAGCAGACGCCGTTGCCGCCCTGTCCGGCCGACTGGGCGACAGCTTTCACCGCGCCTGCGACCTGGTGCTGAACTGTGCGGGACGCATCGTCGTCACCGGCATGGGTAAATCGGGTCACGTCGCCAACAAGATCGCGGCCACGCTGGCCAGCACCGGCTCGCCGGCTTTTTTTATGCATCCCGGCGAAGCCAGCCACGGCGACCTCGGCATGATCACGGCCGAAGATGTCGTCATCGCCCTGTCCAATTCCGGCGAAACCAGCGAAATCACGCTGCTGCTGCCGCTGCTCAAACGTCTCGGTATTCCACTGATCGCGTTTACCGGCAAGGCCGATTCGACCCTGGCGCGGCAGGCCAACATCCATCTCGACGTCAGTGTCGAACGCGAGGCTTGCCCGCTCGGGCTGGCGCCGACCTCGAGCACCACCGCGGCGCTGGCCATGGGTGATGCACTCGCGGTGGCGGTACTCGAGGCGCGCGGTTTCACCGAGGAAGACTTCGCGCTGTCGCATCCCGGCGGCAACCTCGGCCGGCGATTGCTGCTGCGGGTGGCCGACATCATGCATACCGGCGAGGGTATCCCGCTGGTAGCGCTCGGCAGCACGCTGGAGGCGACCCTGCTGGAAATGACCGCCAGGGGGCTCGGCATGACCGGCGTGGTCGACGCCAGGCGCTGCCTGGTTGGCATCTACACCGACGGCGACCTGCGGCGCACCTTCGCGAAAATGCCGGACATCGCCAATGCGCTGGTCGATGACTACATGACGCGCGATCCGGTTACGATCGAAGCCGATCGAATCGCCAGCGAGGCGCTGAAACTGATGCATGACCGCAAGATCAACGCCCTGATGGTGGTGGATGCCAACGGGGATGTTCAGGGTGCGTTAAACATGCATGACTTATTACGTGCCGGTGTCGTCTAGGAATCCCGATGAGTACCGCCGCCACCGAAAAAGCCGCCCGCATCCGCTTGCTGATCGTCGACATCGACGGCGTGTTAACCGACGGCGGCCTGCAGTTCGATAACCGCGGTGAAGAGTACAAAACCTTCAATTCACTCGATGGACACGGAATCCGCATGCTGCTGGACAGCGGTATCGAGGTTGCCGTGATCACCGGCCGACAGTCCGCGATCGTCGAGCACCGCATGCGCGAACTCGGTGTCAGCCGCATCTACCAGGGGCATCGCGACAAGCTGCCCGCGCTCGCAAAACTGCTGGCGGATACCGGCCTCACCAGCGAGGCGGTGGCCTATGTCGGCGACGACCTGCCCGATCTGAAGGTTATGTCGCGCGTCGGCCTCGCGATCGCGGTGCAAAACGCGCATGCGTTCGTCAAGCAGCATTGCGATCTCGTAACTACTCTCAGCGGCGGTCAGGGCGCGGTACGCGAGGTGACCGACTTCCTGCTCGACGCCCAGGGCCTGCTCGAGGCGCGGCAACGGGCTTATCTCGAATGAAACCGCGCAGCCTGGTCATCGTACTGGCGCTCGGTTGCATCGCGATCGTCGTCGGCTGGGTCTACGAATCGCGCGTACGCGAGGACACCGTCGCCGACAAGCTCGAGATTCCCGACAATATCGATTATTTCCTGACGGGTCTGCGTTTTCGCGGCATGAACACCGAGGGCCAGCCCGACTTCGAGTTCACCAGCCGCCGGCTGGAGCATCGACGCAAAACCGACGTCAGTCACATCGAGGCGCCGACGGTGCGGGTATTTCGCGCTACCGCCAACTGGCAGATCGATTCGCGCCAGGCCGCCTACGAGCACCGCGCCAACCTGCTGCGCATGGAACAGGACGTGGTGCTGCAAAAAGGTGGTGTCCGACCGCTACGGCTCATGACCGAGAGCCTGGTTTTCGATCCGGATCGTGACCGGATCAGCACCGACAGCAATGTCGTGATGCTCAGCGGCGACGGCCGCATCGAGGCGGACGGTGCCGTTTTCGACCTCGAACGCGAAGTGTATTCGCTCGAACGCGCACGCGGAGTGTATAACTGATGAACCGGATCAGCCTGCTGTTGCTGCTCTACTGCCTGCCGCTGCCCTGCTTTGCCTTGCCCGGTGACAGCGAGCAGCCGATCGAGGTCGAAGCCGACCGCCTCGAGGTGCGCGACGAAGACAACCGCAGCATTTACCAGGGTAACGTGCGCCTGGTTCAGGGCAGCCTCGAAATCACCTCGGACCGCCTGGTCATCCACTTCGACGACCAGCGTGAACTCGTGCTGATGGAAATGACCGGTTCGCCCGCACGCTTCCGCCAGCTCGACGAAGATCGCCGGGAAATGATCGGTGAAGCACAACAGATCAACTACACCGAATCCGAATCGATGCTGGAGCTGCTGCGCAACGCCCGTTTCGACCATGCCGGCGATACGATCGAGGGCGAGCGTATTCGTATCGATACCGAGCGCAACAGTATCGAGGCCAGCGGTGACAGCGACGAGCAGCGGGTCAAGATGCTGATCCAGCCGCGGCAAGACTAGGCGCGCGGGCTTGGCCGTATCCGAAAACATCCTCGAGGCTGTCGAGCTGGCCAAGACCTACCGCAAGCGCGCGGTGGTCAAGTCGGTCTCGCTACAGCTGCGCGGTGGCGAAATCGTCGGTCTGCTGGGCCCCAACGGCGCGGGCAAAACCACCTGTTTTTACATGATCGTGGGCCTGATCGGTAATGATTCCGGTCACATCCGTCTCAACGGCGCGGAGATCGACCACCTGCCGATGCAGTATCGCGCCCGGCTCGGCATCGGTTACCTGCCACAGGAAGCCTCGGTATTTCGCTCGCTTACCGTCGAGCAAAATATTCTCGCCATCCTGCAGCTGCGCAAGGACCTCGATCACGCCGGTCGCGAGCAGCTGCTGGAAACCCTGCTGGAGGACTTCCAGATCGAGCATTTGCGCGACAGCGATGGTATCTCGCTGTCGGGCGGGGAACGCCGGCGGGTCGAGATTGCGCGCGCCCTGGCCAACGAGCCCGATTTTTTCCTGCTCGACGAACCCTTCGCCGGGGTCGATCCGATTTCGGTGCTGGACATCCAGTCGATCGTGCGCGAACTGGCCGCGCGCGGCATCGGCGTACTGATCACCGACCACAACGTGCGCGAAACCCTCGGCATCTGCGATCGCGCCTATGTCATGGGTGAAGGCACGATTCTGGCCGAGGGAGTACCGTCGGAGATACTGGACAACAAAATGGTGAGAAAGATTTACTTGGGCGACGATTTTAAGCTATAAATAAGCCGACGGGGGGTATCGACCCGGACACAACCAGAATTCAGGAACCGTCCCGCCTATGAAACAAAGCCTGCAGCTGCGCATCGGGCAAAGCCTTACCATGACGCCTCAGTTGCAGCAGGCCATCAAACTGCTGCAGCTGTCATCGCTCGAATTGCAGACCGAGATCCAGCAGACGCTCGAATCCAATCCCCTGCTCGAGCAGGAGGACAGCCTCGGCGAAATCACGCTGCTCGACCCCGACGGTCGCCGCGATGGCGCCGGCAGCGAGGATATCACCGAGGTGCGCACGGTTGCCGAAAACATCAGCGAAAACCGCGCCGAGCAGCAGCTGCCCGATGAACTCGAAATCGACGCGCGCTGGGACCATATCTACGATAACCTGCCGACTGGCGCGACTTCGAGCGCCGGCGGCCGCGATGATCATCGCGACCTGTTCGAAAACCAGGCCGGTGAACAGGACGACCTCAAGGAACACCTGACCTGGCAGCTGGATTGCGCCCACCTGTCGGAAACCGATTACGCGATCGGGCAGGCGATCATCGACTCGATCGACGACAGCGGCTATCTCACGCAGCCCCTGGACGACATATTCGATGGCCTGGCAAGCCAGTTTCCCGAGCTCGAGCTCGACGAGGTCCAGGCCGTACTGCACCTGGTACAGCGTTTCGATCCGGTCGGCGTGGCGGCCTGCTCGCCCAGCGAGTGCATGGCGATTCAGCTCGGCCAGTATGATCCGGAAACGCCGCACCTGGTCAAGGCGCTGGTGCTGGTGGAAAAGTACCTCGAACACCTCGCGCACAACGACGTCGCCCTGCTCAAGCGCCGCCTGCAGGCCAGTGACGCCGAACTCGGCGAAATCATCAAGCTGATCCAGACTACGAATCCGCATCCGGGGCACGTGATCAGCCGGAACCATGCCCAGTACATCGTGCCCGACGTCTACGTCAGCCGGCAGGCCGGGCGCTGGAAGGTCAGCATCAATCCCGACAACTCGCCGCGCCTGCGGGTCAACGAGGGCTACGCCAGCCTGATCAAGCGCTCCGACAGCAGCGATCAAAACACCTATCTCAAGGATCACCTGCAGGAGGCACGCTGGTTCATCAAGAGCCTGCAGAGCCGCAACGATACCCTGCTGCGGGTTGCCAACGCCATCGTCGAACGCCAGCATGCATTCCTCGATTACGGCGAGGAGGCGATGCAGCCGATGGTGCTGCGCGACATCGCCGAGCAGCTCGAAATGCACGAATCGACGATTTCGCGGGTCACCACGCAAAAGTACATGCACACCCCGCGCGGGATTCTCGAGTTCAAGTACTTCTTTTCCAGCCACGTCAGCACCGCCGATGGCGGCGAGTGTTCGGCAACGGCTATCCGCGCGATCATCAAGAAGCTGATCGCCGCGGAAAAACAGGAAAAACCGCTCAGCGACAACAAGATCGCCACGCTGTTGGGCGATCAGGGCATCAACGTAGCGAGGAGAACAGTAGCCAAGTACAGGGAAGCGTTGAACATACCCCCGTCGAACGAGCGCAAACGTCTCTTCTGAAGAGACACCAACGATTCGCAGCGATGCGGATCACACAGCCGAGGAGGTTACAGATGCAAGTCAATTTAAGCGGTCATCATGTCGAAATCACCGATTCCATGCGCAGTTATGTCAACGAGAAAGTTGCCAAGCTCGACCGGCACTTCGACAAGGCAATTGACATTCACATCGTGCTGACGGTGGAAAAACTGCGTCACAAGGCAGAGGCCACGTTACACGTCAGCGGTGGCAACCTGCATGCCGACGATGTACAGGAAGACATGTATGCCGCCATCGACGGACTCATCGACAAGCTCGACCGCCAGGGCAAGAAGTACAAGGAAAAAATGAAAAATCATCGCCCCAAGGGAGCCGCCGCCGAGCTGGCCTGAGACCGCTCGAGGGGGAGCTTGCTCCCCCTTTTTTCACCTGCAACGAGAAGTCCTGCACTTGCAACGCCGGTCAATTTGACTAAGATGCGCGCAACGTTACCAGGCAAAGACCCAACTCGCCGCCAGCAATGACAATCTCCGCCTTACTGTCGCCGCAGCGAATCTTCCTCGATACCGAAATAACCAGCAAAAAGAAGCTGCTGGAACTGATCGCCAACATCGTGGCCGACATGACCCAGTTGTCGGAATCAGGTATCTACAGCGGCCTGCTCAACCGCGAGCGTCTCGGCAGTACCGGCCTCGGCCAGGGTTTCGCGGTACCGCACGCCCGCGTGTCCGATCTCGACCAGACCGTGGCCTGTTTTTTCAGGCTCAGCGAACCGGTCAACTTCGAAGCACCGGATAACCAGCCGGTGGACCTGGTATTCACCATCGTGATTCCCGAGCAAGCAACCGAGGAACACCTGATGATCCTGTCTTCGCTGGCCAGCATCTTTTCCCGCGGCGAGGTCTGCGAAGCCATCCGCGCCGCCGGCAGCAAGGAAGAGATTGCCGAAATCATCGCGGCGGCCGAGCGGTGAACGCCGCGCGCGGGGGCGGACCGGGCAACACGGCATGCGACTGATAATCGTCAGCGGCCTGTCCGGATCCGGCAAGACCGTCGCGCTGCGCACCCTCGAAGACGCCGGCTTTTATTCGATCGACAACCTGCCGCTCGGCATGCTGCCCGAGCTGGTGGACAACATGGTCAACAGCGCGGCGCAATCCTTCGAACAGGTTGCGGTCGCGGTCGACGCGCGCAGCGGTATCCGGGGTTCGGCCCACTTCGATGCGGTCATGGCGCGCATTGCCCGCTTCGGTATACGTCCCGAGGTACTGTTCCTGACCTGCGAGCCGGGGCGCCTGCTGCAGCGTTTCAGCGAAACGCGGCGCCGGCATCCGCTGTCGCGCGAGGGCCTGCCGCTGGCCGATGCGATCCGCGAGGAAAAGGCAATGCTGGACGAGATTCACGCCAACGCCGACCTGTCGATCGACAGCAGCAATCTCAATGTACACGAGCTGCGCCAGAACATCATCAGCCGGCTGCTCGACCAGAGCAGCGCCGAGATGGGTATCCTGGTGCAATCCTTCGGTTTCAAGAACGGGATCCCGGGCGATACGGATTTCGTGTTCGACGTACGCTGTCTACCCAATCCCCACTGGGAGGAAAAGCTGCGCAGCCAGACCGGGCTCGACCCGGAGGTAGCCGCTTATCTCGCCAATTATCCCGAGGTCGACGCGATGCTGCAGTCGATCACGCACTTCCTCGGCGAATGGATCCCGCGCTTCGAACAGGAAAACCGCAGCTACATGACGATTTCGCTCGGCTGTACCGGCGGCAAACATCGCTCGGTTTACCTCGTGCAGCGGATTGCCGACGCTTTGGCGACCGGGCGTGATAAGCTTTCGGTCCGTCACCGGGACCTGGAATGATCAGCGAGAACATTACCATCGTCAACAAGCTCGGACTGCACGCGCGCGCCGCGTCGAAGCTGGTCAACTGTGCCTCGCAGTTCGAGAGCGAAGTTTTCATCAGCAAGCAGGGCAACCGCGTCAATGCCAAGAGCATCATGGGTGTCATGATGCTTGCCGCGAGCAAGGGTACCCAACTCGAGCTCGAAATCGAAGGTAATGACGAACAGGCCTGTCGCGACGCCATCGTCGACCTGATCACCAGTCGCTTCGGCGAAGCCGAGTAACGCGCATGGCCGAGGACGATACCGAGTACCTGCGCCAGGAGCTGTCGATTGCGCTCGACCACGAGGATTATGCCGAGCTGTCGAAAACACTCAGCGGCCTGACACCGGCGGACACTGCCTCGTTGCTCGATTCCCTGCCCTCGGCCCAGCGCGAGGCGATCTGGCCGCTGATCGAGCCCGCCGATCTCGGTGCGGTACTGCTCGAGACCCAGGACGACGTCAGCGACGCGCGCCTGCGCGAGATGGACCCTGAAGAAATTGCCAAGATCGTCGAACAGCTGCCAGACGTCGACGACCAGGCCGATATCATTCTTGCGCTACCGACCGACAAGCTGGTCGAGACGCTGCACACGCTCGATGCCCACAAGCGCGCCGCGCTGGAATCGGTGTTGTCCTACAGCGAGGACACCGCCGGCGGCCTGATGAACATCGACCACATCACGATCCGGGCCGACGTCTCGCTCGACGTGGTGCTGCGCTACCTGCGGATTCGCGGCGAAATGCCGGATCATACGGACCAGCTGTTCGTCACCGACCGTCACGACCATTACCTCGGCGCGCTCTACCTCGGCGACCTGTTGACCAACGATCCCGACGACATGGTCAAGGACCTGATGCGCACCGATGTCGATGCATTACACGCACAGCTGCCGGATACCGAGGTCGCGCGCGAGTTCGAGAACTACGACCTGGTCAGCGCCCCGGTGGTCGACGACGAGCACAAGCTGATCGGCCGTATCACGGTTGACGACGTGGTCGACGTCATTCGCGACGAGGGCGATCATTCCTACATGGGCGCGGCCGGCCTGTCGGAAGAAGAAGACATGTTTTCACCGGTCATGATCACCAGCCGCCGGCGCGGTATCTGGCTCGGTATCAACCTGCTGACCGCGTTCCTGGCCGCCTGGGTGATCGGTTTTTTCGAGGATATTCTCGACCAGGTCGTCGCGCTCGCGATCCTGATTACGATCGTACCGAGCATGGGTGGTATCGCCGGTTCGCAGACGCTGACTATCGCGATTCGCGGCCTCGCACTCGGCCAGCTCGGCAGTTCCAACTACCGCTCGCTGGTCACCAAGGAAGTATCCGTCGGCCTGCTCAACGGCCTGATCTGGGCCATCGTGGTGGCGAGCTTTTCGATCGCATGGTTCGGTAATTACAACATCGGCGCGGTGATCGCCTTCGCCCTGATCGTCAACCTGCTCGCCGGCGCGCTCGCCGGTGCGCTGATTCCCGTCATCCTGCGCCAGATCGGCATCGATCCGGCAATCGCCGGCGGCGTGGTGCTGACCACGGTCACCGATGTCGTCGGCATCATCGCCTTTCTCGGCATGGCAACCCTGGTAATGGGCTGAGCCGGTTGCCGCCGCGGGATCGGGGCGCCGCGTCACGCGCCACCCGCAGGCCTCGCGGCCATGCACCAACTGGACTCAGGGATTAATGATTCAGGAACTGGCGCATGACATCCTGGATGGTATCGGCGCAGTCGATCCCGATCTGGTGCAGTTCGTCGGTGGCGATACCGAGTTGCGCCAGGGCCTCCATGTCCATGTCGAGCAGAAAGCAGCTGCCAGTACTGCCGGCACGGTTGGTATTGACCCAGCAGTCGGCGATATGCACCGCGCAGGTAACCGCCGAGAATTCGCCGCCATAAGCGGGCGTATGATGGGTTGCGACCGGTTCCCAGATCGATTGTGGAACCTGCCAGTGTTCCAGTAGCCGGCCGCCGATTTCGGCGTGCGAGTACTGCAGCATTTCGTGTTCGAGACTGAACATGGTGCGGCCGCGGGCCTCGCGTTCGAGCAACAGGTCGCGGGTCATGCCCGGCAGGCGCAGGTACATGACCAGGCGGCCGATGTCGTGCAGCAGCCCCGGGATGTAAAAGCTCTCGGCATTGGCCAGCCCCGCCTTGCGTGCCAGGGCGCGCGCCATGATGCCGACCGCGACGCTGTGTTCCCAGAAGATCGACATGTTGGCCAGCTCGGTCGGAATGCCTTCGAAAGCCTTGAGGACCGAGGTTGCCAGTACCAGCTCGCGGACCTGCCGCAGGCCGATCACGCCGACCGCCCGATCGATGGTTTCGATCCGGGTCGGGAAGCTGTAAAAGGCGCTGTTGGCCATGCGCAGCATGCGCGCGCACAGATCGGGATCGCACTGCAGCAGTTCGGCAATGTGCTCCGTGGTCACGCTGGGATCGACGATGGCCTCTTCCAGCCGGTAATAGATATCCGGCAGGCTGACCAGCTTGTCGACTTCGAGGATCAGCTCTTCGAGGCCGTTGAGACCCTGCGCGCTGGCAATGTTGAGTGGGTTGACGCTAGCCATGACGACTTCGGCTCCGGTACTTCGCGATTAGAACGATTTGGCAGTTAGGTCGGCAATTCGGGCTCGATCTTTAGCGTTTTCGGCAGAAAAAAAGGGTCGCAGACGCCGGCGTGGCCGGCGAGCCGGGTCAGCGCTTCGGGTTCTTGTCCGGCACGACGGCCGGCGTCGGCAGCATGGCCGCGCCGAAGACACCGCTGGAGTCGCCGTGCGCGGCCGCCACCACCGGGGTCAGGACCGCGTCCGCGAACACGTAACCCGGCAGGCGCCGCGGCAGTTCGCGATAAATCGCCGCGAGGTTGGATAGCCCGCCACCGAGTACGATGACATCCGGGTCGAGCAGGTTGATAACCGATGCGAGCGCACGCGCCAGCTGGTCGAGCCAGCGTTCGAGCATGGCGCCGGCGTCGACATCTCCCGTGCCGGCAGCGGCGACGATATCGCGGCTCGACAGCGCACGGCCGTAGCGCGCGGCAAATTCACGCTCCATGCCCGGACCGGACAGGAAAGTCTCGATGCAGCCGCGCTTGCCGCAGTAACAGTCGGGTTCACCGTCGTCATCGCTGCGCCAGGGTAACGGGTTGTGGCCCCATTCCCCGGCGATCGCGTTAGGTCCGCGCCAGACCTGGCCGTCGACGACGATACCGCCGCCGGTACCGGTGCCGATGATCACCCCGTACACGACGCGATATCCGCGACCGGCACCGATCAGGGCTTCCGACAACACCAGGCAATTGGCGTCGTTTTCCAGCGCGACCACTCGATCGAGGCGACTTTCGAGATCATCGCGCAGCGGCTGGCCGTTGAGGCATTGCGTATTCGAATTACGCAGCAGGCCGCTCGTCGGCGACAGGGCACCGGGTACACCGATACCGACCGGCAGGCGTGCTTGCCCGACTTCGCGTTCGGCGTCATCCACCAGCCCGGCGATGGTATCAAGAATGCGCGCGTACTCCGGCGCCGGCGTGTCGACCCGGCGGCGCAGCAGTACCTCACTGCCGTCGAGCACGGCAATTTCGGTTTTGGTGCCACCCAGGTCGATGCCGATACGGGGCCCCGCAAGGTCGTCGCGGGTGCTCGCGCGGGCTTCAGTCGACATGTCCGCCGGGACCCTCGCCGGCACTGCGATTCAATTTTTTTATGAATTTTTTCACAGAATAATTCTTTTTTATGCGGCCGTTTTGGCAGTTAAAAAAATCAATGGGCTAGAAGCCTTTGCTGACGCGGTTTCGAGTCGAAAAAAGGCACTTATCCACAGCTTTTACCCTTCATCTCCACAGATTCACACACAATATAATGTACTTGACCTGCGGCCAAAACACATTATATTGTGCATTGTATCGTTTGTTCACCTTCGATCAGATTTAAGGCCGGCTGGTTCAGCCCAAATCCTTAAGCGGCATTTTTTACGAAGTTTTTAGCAGTTAACAAACCACATTAACTTTCGAACAGAACCAGCTAGTCATATTGAAAAAACGCGGAATTTTTCCGACTTACATTGGAACTCTCGGAGCGGGCTTAAAATACATGCAAAATATCGAATCTCCCCTGACCGAAGCTGCGGTAACCCCGGCAACACCGGCGCCGGCCGCCAGCGAAGACAACGGTAAAACCCTCGGCGCCGAATACCAGGTTATCCGTCGTAACGGCAAACTGACCGGTTTCGACAAGGACAAGATCGCGATCGCGATGACCAAGGCGTTCCTTGCGGTCGAGGGCGGCCAGGCCGCTGCCTCGAGCCGCGTGCACGAAACCGTCGAAAAACTGACCGACATGGTCGTCTCGGCACTGACCCGCCGTATGCCCGACGGTGGCACTTTTCACATCGAGAACATCCAGGACCAGGTCGAGCTGGCGCTGATGCGCAACGGCGAGCAAAAGATAGCGCGCGCCTACGTACTCTACCGCGAACAACGCGCGACAGCGCGCGCCGAGATCAAGCCGGACTCCGGCGAGGAAGCGGACGACGAAGAGCGTATCGAGCTGTCGGTCAAGCTCGCGGACGGCAGCCTGCAGCCGCTCGATACCGCGCGCCTGCGCATCATCGTCGACGAAGCCTGCGAGGGCCTGGAGCACGCCAGCGCGGACCGCGTGTACGACGAAACCATGAAGAACCTGTTCGACGGCGTACCGTTGAAGGACGTCAGCCCGACGCTGGTAATGAGCGCTCGCGGACTGATCGATCGCGAACCGGAATACTCCCAGGTCGCGGCGCGCCTGCTGCTCGACGAGCTGCGTGCCGAATCACTGGCATTCCTCGGCGATGGCGCCCCCGACGCCACCTTCGGCGAGATGTCCGAGCGTTACTGCGCCTATTTTGGTAACTACATCAAGAAGGGCACCGAGCTCGAGCTGCTCGATACCGAACTGCTCAAGTACGACCTGCAGCAGCTTGGCATGGCGCTCAAGCCCGAGCGCGATCACCAGTTCACCTACCTCGGCCTGCAGACGCTGTACGACCGTTACTTCATCCACAGCAACGACACCCGTTTCGAACTGCCGCAGGCGTTTTTCATGCGCGTTGCGATGGGGCTTGCGATCAACGAGGTGCAACGCGAAGAGCGAGCAATCGAGTTCTACAACCTGCTGTCGTCGTTCGACTTCATGAGCAGCACACCGACCCTGTTCAACTCCGGCACGCTGCGTCCGCAGCTGTCGAGCTGTTACCTGACCACCGTACCGGACGATCTCGACGGCATTTTCAGCGCGATCCGCGACGACGCGCTGTTGTCCAAGTTCGCCGGCGGACTCGGCAACGACTGGACCCGCGTGCGCGGCATGGGCTCGCACATCAAGGGAACCAACGGCAAGTCGCAGGGCGTGGTGCCGTTCCTCAAGGTAGCCAACGATACCGCGGTCGCGGTCAACCAGGGCGGCAAGCGCAAGGGCGCGATGTGCGCCTACCTCGAGTCCTGGCATCTCGATATCGAGGATTTTCTCGAGCTGCGCAAGAACACCGGCGAAGAGCGTCGCCGCACGCACGACATGAATACCGCCAACTGGATTCCGGACCTGTTCATGAAGCGCGTGGCCGAGGAAGGCCATTGGACGCTGTTCTCGCCCTGCGAGGTTACCGATCTGCACGATCTGTGCGGTCCCGAGTTCGAAGCTGCCTACGAGGCTTACGAGGAAAAAGCCGATCGCGGCGAAATCAAGAACTTCCGCCGCATCCAGGCGATCGACCTGTGGCGCAAGATGCTCGGCATGCTGTTCGAGACCGGCCACCCGTGGATGACGTTCAAGGACCCATGCAACATTCGCTCGCCGCAACAGCATATCGGCGTCGTGCACTCGTCGAACCTGTGCACCGAGATCACGCTCAACACCTCGGACACCGAAATCGCGGTTTGCAACCTCGGATCGGTTAACCTGGCGCAGCACGTCGATGCCAACGGCCTCAACCTGGAGAAGCTCGAGCGAACGATCAACACCGCCATGCGCATGCTCGACAACGTCATCGACTACAACTACTACAGCGTACCGCAGGCGCGCACGTCGAACCTGCGCCATCGCCCGGTAGGCCTCGGCATCATGGGCTTCCAGGATGCGCTTTACCGGCAGCATATTCCCTACAGCTCCGAGAACGCGATCGAGTTTGCCGACGAATCGATGGAAGCCGTCAGCTACTACGCGATCCAGGCCTCCACGCAGCTTGCCGAGGAACGCGGCACCTACTCCAGCTTCCCGGGTTCGCTGTGGAGCCAGGGAATCCTGCCGATCGACTCGGTAGCGAAGCTGCGCGAGGCGCGCGGTGATTACCTGCAGCAGGATGACAGCGCCCGCATGAACTGGGACAGCCTGCGCCAGCGGGTGATGAGTGTCGGCATGCGTAATTCCAACACCATGGCGATTGCACCGACCGCTACCATTTCCAATATCTGTGGCGTCAGCCAGTCGATCGAGCCGATCTACCAGAACCTGTTCGTCAAGTCGAACCTGTCGGGCGAGTTCACCGTGGTCAACCCCTACCTGGTCGACGACCTCAAGGCCGAGGGCCTGTGGGACGACGTCATGGTCAACGACCTCAAGTATTACGACGGCAGCGTACAGCACATCGATCGCGTACCGGAAAACCTGAAATCGATCTACGCCACGGCGTTCGAAATCGACTCTCGCTGGCTGGTCGAGGCCGCCTCGCGCCGGCAAAAGTGGATCGACCAGGGACAGTCGCTGAACCTTTACATGGCCGAGCCCTCGGGCAAAAAGCTCGACAACCTGTACAAGCTTGCCTGGGTGCGCGGCCTGAAAACCACTTACTACCTGCGTTCGCTCGGCGCGACCGCGGTGGAAAAAACC
The DNA here is from genome assembly GCA_030066085.1 of Gammaproteobacteria bacterium. Lineage (GTDB taxonomy): Bacteria > Pseudomonadota > Gammaproteobacteria. Next base: position 95,862 of record JASJCI010000040.1, read on the forward strand.
AGTACTCCCGAGCCGGAAGTCGAAGCCGAACCGAAGGTTTGTTCGATCCTCGATCCGGATTGCGAGGCCTGTCAATAAGCAGTAGATAACAACATTGGAGAGTTACTATGTTGAATTGGGATGAACCATTAACCCCGATTAGCCCCCGGGCGCCGGAACCGGTACTGGACCAGGCGCCGCCGGCGGTCGAACCGATGCCGCAAACCGCCGACGCAGCGTTGGCCGAAGCGCCGGTCAGCAAACCGCGCATCGAGGAACCCGCGTCCAGCCTGCCGGAACAACCGCCACTCGCGGCCAAGCCGATCAACCCGGAAGACAAGCGCGTCATCAACGGGCTTACCGATATCAATCAGCTCGCGCCGTTCAAGTATCCCTGGGCCTGGGAGTATTTCCTCAACGCCAACCGCAACCACTGGACGCCGCTGGACATCAGCATGGCGCAGGACGTGCA
>JASJCI010000069.1 GCA_030066085.1 Gammaproteobacteria bacterium
GATCCCGCGGTCGAGCCGCGGGATGACAACTCAAGAGGTAGAGAATTAAGTCGGAGTACGGCTTTAGCGTACCAAAACATCGTTTTTAAAAGTGTTTTTGATCAGGCGTTTAAAATATCTCGGACAGTAGTGCGCGCAAGCGGGGATCTCCAGAGGGCCCACAGTCCCCCGACCAGCACCAAACACCGCCGTCATCCCCGCGCAAGCCTGCGCGGCTTCAGGCCCTTCGGGTCCCGGCGGGGATCTTGCGGCAGCATATCGATTTCACGACTACTCCCCGCCACGATCATCTCCACCGAGGCGGCGTGCTCCGGACTCTTGTCAGACTATCCCTCGATCACCCTATAGATTCGTTGGTTGCAAATAATGACCCCGTCTACGACCAGATCCAGCCCTGATCACAAGAAAGTAACAAAATTCGATCCCGGCGCCCAAAAGTACCGATGGCCGATGCTCCCCGGGCCACATATCGTTACCTGTTCGTCAAAGGTTGTGAATTGAAACTTTTCGCGCCAATCTCCTTTGCCAGGTCTCTGAGGAGGGGCAAAAAATGTGGGCTGAATCAATGGAAACGCCGTGTTCGCACGGCACCGGGACGCACCGGCAACATTTGCCGGTCAGCGGCGAGACGGCATCACCCGCGCTGGTGGATGACTGGACACGCGCGCACCACGACTGTTATCGGCGCAACATCGAAAACATGGTCGGCACGGTCAAGATCCCGGTCGGTGTTGCCGGTCCGCTGCGGATCAACGGCAGTCACGCGGTCGGCGATTACACCATCCCGCTGGCGACCACCGAGGCCACGCTGGTGGCTTCTTACCACCGGGGCTGTCGCCTGATCACGGCTGCCGGCGGTTGCCGCAGCCTGTTGCTCGACGAGGGTGTGCGGCGCGCTCCCGGATTTGCATTCGCCGACCTGCACCAGGTCGCGAGCTTCGTTGCCTGGGTGCGGGAAAGTTTCCCGCAGCTGCAGCAAACCGCGGCGAGCAGCACGCGTTTCGGCCGACTCGAGCAAATGCATGTCGACGTCGAAGGCAACCACGTTTATCTCGGCTTCGAGTTTACCGTCGGCGATGCCGCCGGCCAGAACATGGTCACGATCGCAACCCAGGCCGTGTGCGACTACATCCTGGCGCGCACGCCGGTCAAACCGCGCCACTATTTCGTCGAGGCCAACCTGTCCGGCGACAAGAAGGCCAGCGCGCTGTCGTTTCGCAGCGTACGCGGCAAGAAGGTCACCGCCGAGGTCGAACTGTCCGCCGACCTGGTGGCGGAGCGGTTGCATACCAGCACCGCGCAAATGGTCGAATACTGGCGTATGTCCGCCATCGGCGGCGTGTTGAGCGGCTCGATCGGGGTCCAGGGACACTATGCCAACGGCCTGGCGGCACTGTTCATCGCCTGCGGCCAGGATGTTGCCTGCGTTGCCGAATCGGCCGTGGGCGTAACCCGCTTTGAACTGACTGCCGACGAGAGCCTGTATGCCGCGGTAACCCTGCCCAGCCTGACCGTTGGCACGGTTGGCGGCGGTACCGGATTGCCGAGCCAGCAGGCCTGCCTCGACATCCTGCAGCTGGCCGGCAACGGCCACGCCCGTGCCTTTGCCGAAGTAACCGCGGGGCTGCTGCTGGCCGGCGAACTGTCGATCATCGGCGCGCTGGCCGCGGGCCACTTTACCGGTGCACACCAGCGTTTCGCGCGCGGTGCCTGAAGCGGAGGAATACCCGTGTCGGATCTCACTCCCGTACTGGAAACAAGTGCCGGCCCCGCCGGCTGGCAGCGCTGGTGGATCTACCAGCGCGAACGGTTCCCGCTGCTGACGAACGGCGTCGCGATCCTGCTGTTCAGCTTCGCCGCGGTCGAGTATGGCTGGATCGCCAGCGGCAAGCCGGCCAGTCCCGGAGCCCTTGAGCTGTTGCTGTCGTTTTTCACGTGCTTCGTCTTCTTTGCGCTGCTGCGGATCGCCGACGAGTTCAAGGACTTTGCCGACGACGCACGCTACCGACCCTATCGCCCGGTTCCGCGCGGACTGGTGCAGCTCGCCGAACTGGGCGGGCTCGGCGTCGCGCTGGCCGCCTTGCAGGGCACGTTAGCGCTGGTTTTCATGACCGATATGGCGCTGCCGCTGATCGCGACCTGGGCTTATTTCGTGCTGATGTGCCGCGAATTTTTCGTGCCGCGCTGGCTCAAGGCGCGGCCGGGTATCTACCTGGTCAGCCACATGGCGATCATGCCACTGATCGCGCTGTGCGCCAGCGCTCCCGGCTGGATCGGTCAGCCGGTTGGCATCGCCGAACTCGGTCCTTTCATGGGTCTCGCGCTGACGGTGGGTCTCTGCGGCGAAATCGGGCGCAAGATTCGCGCGCCGGCTGACGAGGAAGAAGGCGTCGAAACCTACTCGAGTCTGTGGGGTTTTCCCGTCGCTGTCTCGCTCTGGATTGCGTCGGTCGCTGCCACGGCCTATGCCGCCGCCCTCGCGGCCGATGTTTTCGACGCCGGGCAGGATTATATCAATCTGCTCGCCTGCGGCTGGCTGCTGTCGCTGTGTCTCGGCGTTTGTTTCGCATGCCGACCCGGCAAATTTGCCGCGCGCGCGATCGAAGCGGTTTCGGGCCTGTGGGCCCTGTTCGGCTTCGGCTCGCTCGTGCTGTTCGCGCGTTATCCCTTTGCATTCTGGAGTTGACCCATGCGCTGGATCATTACCCCCGACGACAACGCCGATATCGAAATGCTCGGCGGCAAGGCCGCCTCGCTGGCGCAACTGGCAAACACGGGCCTGTCGATTCCGGACTGGTTTGTCATCAGCCCGGCAGCCATGCGGGCCAGCCTGGCACCCGCGCAGAGAGCAGCCTTCGAGGGCCGCTGCAGCGACGCGGAGACAGCGGCACGGTTGGCCGGCATCGAACCCAATGCCGAAATCAAGCGCGCTGTCTACGCCGCGTTCGATTCGATCATGCCGGCACAGGGCAGGGTAGCGGTGCGCTCGTCGGCCATCGACGAAGATGGCGGCTGTTTCTCCTTTGCCGGTCAGCTCGACAGTTTTCTCGACGTCGAGCGACAGGATCTGGCGCTGCGGATTGCGCAGGTCTGGCAATCCGCGTTTGCCCCGCGGATCATCGACTATCGCCGCCAGCACGGCATCGACACGCCACCGCGCATGCCCGCCGTGCTGGTGCAGCGCATGGTGGATGCGGACTTCGCCGGTGTTGCCTTCGCCGCCGATCCGATCAGCGGTCGGCGCGCGACGACCCTGGTCAACGCGGTCGCCGGGACCGCGGAAAAAATGGTCGCGGGCGAGGTGGACGCCGATGCCTATCGCATCGACAAGCGCAGCGGCGGAATCGAGTATCCGTCGGTCTACACCGCGCCGCGCCTCGCGGCGGACCAGCTGCGGGAAATCCAGCAGGCCGCGCAAATCTGCTCGGATCACTCCGGTCGTCCGCAGGATATCGAGTGGGCGCTCGAAGCCGGTCGGCTGCAGCTGCTGCAGTCGCGCCCGATCACGACCCTCGACGGCGTGCCTGATCCGGACGGCCGTATGCGCCTGTGGGACAACAGTAATATCGTCGAGAGCTACGGCGGTATCACGTCGCCACTGACCTTTTCCTTCGCGCGCCGCGCCTATGCCGCGGTATACACGGAGTTCGCGCGCTTGCTCGGTATGTCGGACAGCGAACTGCAAAAGCATCGCCAGCTCTACGCCAACATGCTCGGTTATATCGACGGGCGGGTTTATTACAACCTGCTGAACTGGTATCGCGCGCTTGCCCTGCTGCCCGGGTTCAAAATGAACCGGGGTTTCATGGAACAGATGATGGGTGTTGCCGAGGGACTGCCGGCGGAGATTGCCGCCGAGCTCGAAGCGGCCGGTGTCGGCGACCGCCTGCGTGATGGCTGGCAGTTGCTGCGCACGCTGGTTGGCCTCGGCTGGAACTACGCGCGCTTGCCGGCCAGGACGGAACGTTTTCGCGCCCGTCTCGATGTCGCCCTCGAAGATCCGGGAAAACTGTCGCTGATGCGTCTCGACGAGCTCGGCGACCACTACCGCGATCTCGAACAGCGCCTGTTGCTGCACTGGGACGCGCCGCTGATCAACGACCTGTTCGCGATGATATTCCACGGCCTGTTGCGCGCGCTGGCGCAAAAGTGGTGCGGCGAACCGCTCGACAACGACCTGCTGTGCGCGCAGGGGGGCATGATCAGTGCCGAGCCGGCGCGTCGCATCGGTGAACTGGCGCGGCTGGCCGCGGTGGCGCCGGAGCTGCGTAACGAGCTGCGTGCCGCTGCCGCTGACGCCGGGGTGACCGCCGCTCGGTTCGCGGCCTGGCCCGGCTTCGAGGCCGGGCTGCGAGACTACCTCGGCCGTTTCGGCGATCGCTGTCTCGAAGAGCTCAAGCTCGAAACCAGTTCCACCGTCGATGACCCGCGCCTGTTGCTGGTTACGGTCGCGGACCTGGCTGAACGAATCGCCAGCGGTCAATCACCGGCGCGCTGTGAATCGCATGACCCGGCTGCCGACGCGGAGCTGCGCGTGCGTCGCGCCCTGCGCCGGCATCCGCTGCGCCGGCTGGTGTTCACGCGCGTACTGCGAGTCGCGCGCCGGCTGGTGCGCGAACGCGAGAACCTGCGTTTCGAGCGCACGCGAGTCTTCGGCCACGTGCGCCGCATCGTGCTGGAAATGGGCCGTCGCCTGGCCGCGGCGGGACGCATCGAGGCCGCGCGTGACGTGTTTTTTCTCGAGATCGACGAATTACTCGGCGTGATCGAGGGCACCGCGACTACCACCCGTTTGCGGGAACTGGTCGACCTGCGCAAGCGTAACGAACAGGACTACCGCGCGGCCGCGCCTGCAGAACGTTTCGAAACCCACGGTGCGGTGCAGGTCGATAACCGCTACCGCCCGTCCGTGGAATCGGCGCCGATCGAAGTCGAGGATGACAGTCTGCAGGGCACCGGCGCCTGCCCCGGAATAGTCGAGGGTATCGTGCGTCGCATCGATGATCCGCAGAGCGCGCGCCTCGAAGCGGGCGAGATCCTGGTGGCACCGCGCACCGATCCGGGCTGGGTCATGCTGTTCGCCGGCGCCGCCGGCGTGCTGGTCGAACGCGGCAGCCTGCTGTCGCATTCGGCGATCGTCACCCGCGAACTCGGTATTCCGTCGATCGTCGCCCTGCCGGGCCTGTGCGACTGGCTCGAGACCGGCGATCGCGTGCGCTTCGACGGCGCCAGCGGTCGCATCGAACGCATCGAGCGGGCCGCCGACAGCGCGGGCCCGCTTCACCTGCCGGGGGCCGCGTGAAACCTGCCGCTACCTTCGTCACGGCGCTCTGGCGCCAGCGCCTGCCGCTGCTCGGCGCGGCAGTCTTGCTGGCGCTGCTGCTGGGCCAGAACCTGCGCCACCTCGGCGTCGATAATGCAATCGATATCTGGTTTTTGCAGGACGATCCAGCACTGCTCGACTACCGCGAATTCCAGCGTCGTTTCGGCCAGGACGAAGTCATCGTGATCGCCGTTCGCGACACCACGGACCTGCGCGGACGGGAAGCCGATCCGCGATTGCGCGAGTTGCGCGACCTGGTTGGCGGAATCGACGGCATTGCCAGGGTCGACTCGGCACTGGATTACGATTCGGCCGCGATCGAAGATCCCGCCGGGGCCTTCGCCGCGAGGCGCTGGATCAGCGATGACGGGCGGGTTGCGATCCTGCTCGCCAATGTCGATCCCGCCGTCGACATCGACCACGAGCGCGAAAACATCCTGGGTTCGCTGCGCGAACGCCTGGACGAGATCGAGGCGGACTATCACCTCGCCGGTTTCGGCGTGGTTTACGCCGCGCTCAACCGCGCGGCCACCGACGATTCGACACTGGTTACGCTGTCCGCCTACGGCCTGATCCTGCTGCTGCTCGTGTTGCTGTATCGCAAGGCCTGGCCGCTGCTGATGATCATTGCTACCGCATCGCTCGGCGCGCTGGCGGTGATGGGCGCCTATGCCGCCAGCGGGCAGGATCTCAACATGGTGACGATGATCATCCCGACCCTGATCCTGGTCGCCAGCGTGTCGACCTCGGTGCACCTGCTGCTCGGTATCGCCCGCGAACCGGCCGAACTGTCGGCCCGCGAGCGCGTGCTGCGCGGTATCGGCTCGATGTTCTGGCCCTGCCTGATCAACGTCGCCACCACCGCCGCCGGTTTCCTGTCACTGACCGGTTCGCCGATGCCGGTGATATCCAGCCTCGGCCTGTTCGCCGCCTTCGGCCTGGTGTTCAGTTTTGCGCTGGCGCTGTGCCTGGCGCTGGCCTGTTCGGCCGGACTCGGTACGCTCGCCGCGAGCGCCCCGCTGGCAATGATTCGCCGCTTCGCGCGCGGCCTGACCGGGATTGCGATCCGGTTTCCGCGCGCGGTTGGTTTCGGCGCGCTGTGCCTCGGTTTGCTTGCACTGGCCGGACTGCGCGATCTGCAGGTCGATACCTACTCGATCGAGTTCCTGTTCGAGGACCATGTCGTACGCCAGGACTCGGCCGCCATCGAGCGTGATCTCGGCGCCTACATGACGCTCGATTTTACCGTCGAAACTCCCGACCCGGTGTTGCGGGCAGACCTGCTCGCAAGGGTCGCGCAATGGCAGGCCGACGTGGTCGACGCGGAGTACGCCCAGTGGAGTCATTCGCCGGCCAGCGTACACCAGGCCCTGGTTGCCGAACGTCCCGAGCTGGCAGGCCCCGTCGGCTCGGTGCGCGCATACCTGCCCGTCGAAATGTTGCACGGCGAACGCGCGATGCGGGTCAGCTTCGGCGTACCGATGATGTCCGCGCGCGAAATTGCGTTCACCATCGATAGTATCGCGGCGCTCGCCGAGCTGCCTGCCGATGCGCGGCTCGATGCAGCCGGTTACCTGCCGCTGTACGCGCGCATGATGGCGTATATCGTCGAAACCCAGGTGCGCAGCTTCGCGTTTGCGTTTGCGCTGGTCATGTTGGTGCTGGCACTGCTGTTTCGCTCCGCGCGCCAGCTTGCGTTGATTGCGCTGTCCAACCTGCTGCCGGTCCTGTTGCTGCTCGGCGCGATGGGCTGGCTCGGGATCCGGCTCGATGTGGCCACGGTGACCATCGCCGCGATCGTGTTCGGGCTGGTGGTCGACGACAGCGTTCATTTCCTGTACCGCCTGCGCGCCGAACGCCGGCACGGCGACCTGCGGACCGCGCTGCTGCGCACCGCCGGATCCGCCGGTCACGCGATGACGATTACCACGCTGGTAATGGTCGCCGGTTTTGCCGTGCTGATGCTGGCGGCGATCAAGTCGATCGTGTTTTTTGGCCTGCTGGTGGCGCTGGCGATGATTGCCGCGCTGTTGACCGACCTGCTGCTGTTGCCTGCTTTGCTTAGCCTGCGAGGAAACCATGAACGTGACTGAATCCAGTGTCGAGCAGCGCGCCGATTTCAACCATATTCGTTATGCCCAGTGCTGGGAAGACGCGGACGTGCTGCTGGCCGCCGCGCAACCGGTGCGTGACAGCCGTTGCCTGTCGATTGCATCTGCCGGCGACAACAGCCTCGCATTACTCACGGCCGAGCCGCGCGAAGTGGTGGCGCTGGATCTCAACCCGGCGCAGCTCGCCTGCCTGGCGCTGCGGGTAGCCGCCTATCGCAGTCTCGATCACGACGAGCTGCTCGAGTTCGTCGGTTCGCGTCCCTGTGCCGACCGGGCCGCGCTGTATCGCCGTTGCCGGCGAGCACTGACAGCCGACGAGCGCGCGTTCTGGGATGCGCGCGGCGCCGAGATTGCGCGTGGTATCGGTTCGATCGGGCGTTTCGAAGCCTACTTCGAACTGTTTCGTCGCCGCGTCCTGCCGCTGGTGCACGGCCGCGGCACGATTGCCGAGCTGACGCGGACGCGGTCGCCGGCAGAGCGCGCAAGCTTTTATCGCGACAGCTGGAGCAACCTGCGCTGGAAGCTGTTGTTCAAACTGTTCTTTTCGCGCTTTGTCATGGGTCGCGCGGGCCGCGATCCGGAATTGTTTCGGTACGTTGAGGGCAGTGTCGCCAGTCGCATTCTCGCGCGTACCCGCCATGCCCTGACCGCGCTGGATCCCGCCGCCAATCCCTACCTTTGCTGGATCCTGTACGGCGATCACCGGCATGCGCTGCCGCTGGCGTTGCGGGCACGGAACTTCGACATCATCCGCGACAACCTGGATCGCCTGCACTGGCACCAGGCATCGCTCGCCGACTACCTTGCCGCCGAACCCGCGGCGCGTTTCGACGTGTTCAACCTGAGCGATATTTTCGAGTACATGTCCGCGACGGAATACGCCCGCCAGCTGCAAATCCTGCTGGCGGCGGCCAACCCGGGCGCGAGGCTGGTTTACTGGAACATGCTCGCGCCGCGCAGTCGCCCGCAGGAACTGGCGGCGCAACTGCAGCCGCAGACGGAACTGGCGCAGCGGCTGCATTGCGAGGACAAGGCTTTCTTTTACAGCCGGCTGATCGTCGAGGAGGTGACGCCATGCTGACCACGACTGTTTCGATTGTCACCATCCTGGGTACATTGCTCGGCCTGATGGGATTGCTCGGCCTGCCGGGGGCGCGCGCGCGCCTGGCGCCCGAGGCTCGCCGTAAACTGCTGCACGTGGCGATGGGCGGCGTGGCCCTGGGTTTGCCCGCCGTGTTCGATGGACCCGGCCCGGTGTGGCTGCTGGCACTGCTGGCCGCGGGCGCACTGCTGGTCATCCGCCAGATGCGCGCGCTCAGGACCAGCATCGGCAGCGCCATTCACACGGTCGAACGGGTGTCCTTCGGCGAGCTGTGCTTCCCGCTGGGCGTGGCCACGCTGTATTCGCTCGCGGGTGAGCAATACCTGCATTTCCTCGTGCCGCTGCTGGTGCTGGTGCTCGGCGATTCGCTGGCCGCGCTGGTCGGTGTGCGTCACGGCTGCCTGCGGTATCGCACCCTCGACGGCTGCAAGTCGCTCGAGGGTTCGATGACCATGTTTGTCGTCAGTTTCGCCTGCATCCTGCTGCCGTTCGGTTTTGCCGGCCACTACGACCTCGGCAGTTTGCTGGCGGGTGCCATGTGTGTCGCACTGGCGCTGACGCTGATCGAGGCGGTTGCCTGGCGTGGCATCGATAACTTCCTGCTGCCGGTTGCCGGTTTCTACCTGCTCGACAACATCCTGCCGCTGGCACAGGAGCAACTGTTGCCGCAGGCATTGCTGGCCGGGGCCGGCGCACTGGCGTTGATCACGCTGTTTCGCTTCCAGCTGGAGGAGGAATAAGCCATGCAGCCGCAAAAAACCCTGCGCTACCCGCTGGACAAGCGCGCGCCGAGTGCGCGCTGCGATCTCTGGTGGCTGGATACGCCGACGGTGGACAAACATCGTGTCGGCCTGATCGGCCGCTTCACCGCGGGTGATGCAGATAGCGCCGCGGGCCTGCTCGAACGCGCCACCGGTGAGCTGCGTGAAGCCGGCTGCACACTGGCGATCGGCCCGATGGATGGCGACAGCTGGCACGCCTATCGCGCGACTACCCGGGCCGGTAGCGAACCGGCGTTTGCGCTCGAACCGGCGCGCGACGAAGCCACCGCGGACTGGTTTCGGGCCGCCGGCTTCGACCTGCACTCGCGATACCAGTCGGCACTGATGCCGATCGACGGCGTGCGCATACCCTGGCGCTACCGGCTGCTGCTGCCCCTGCTGAGCTGCCGCTATCGCCTGCGGCCGATCGATCTCGATGACTTCGATGCCGAGCTCGAGCGCATGCATCGTTTTTGCCTGCGGGCGTTTGCCGAAAATCATCTCTACACGCCGATCGAGCTGGATGATTTCCGCGCCCTGTACACACCGTTGCGCGGCTACCTGCGGCCCGAGTTCGTATTGATCGCCGAGGCGGCCGGCGAAATGGCCGGCCTGCTGTTCGCGTTACCCGACCTCAAGCAGCGGGAGCGTGGTGAAACGGTCGATACCCTGATTTTCAAAACCCTGGCGGTTGCGCCCGAGCAACGACGTCGCGGGCTTGGATTCCTGCTGATGTACCGCGGCTGGTGCGCGGCGCGCGCGGCGGGTTATCGCCGCATCATTCACGCGATGATGTATCGCGCCAACCGCTCGCGCGATTTCAGCAGCCGCAATCGGGTCAGCGTCATGCGCGAATACGGTCTGTTCGCGAAGGAGCTCTGAAGCCATGAATCTCTTTTCCCTGTTCAAACGCCAGGTCGACCTGCGACCCGATGCCGCCGCGCTGATCGATGTCGGCAGCAACCGCCGCTGGACTTTTGCCGAGATCGAACGGGCGTCGCGCGACATGGCCGCACGCCTCACCGAAACCGGCCTTGAGCGCGGCGACGGCGTGCTGCTGTTCCTGCCGATGTCGGTGCGCCTCTACGTTACCCTGCTGGCCTGTTTTCGCCTCGGCCTGGTCGCGATCGTGATCGATCCCTACGCCGGACGCGCGCATGTCGAGCGCTGCTGCCGGCGTTACCCGCCGCGGGCCATGATCGGCACGCCGAAGGCCCAGCTGCTGCG
>JASJCI010000038.1 GCA_030066085.1 Gammaproteobacteria bacterium
ACTGGGAATCACCGTCTCGGCAGGTTTCTGGGTGCAGCATCCGCGACATGGCTTCGACTACGGGGATAGCGCGAGCATCGAGCGGCAGCGAAACCTGCTGCGTCAAGCCGTGCTCAAGTACAGGGATCATCCCGCGTTGTTGACCTGGGGTCTCGGCAACGAAATGGAAGCATTTGTTCCGGGAGGAACCGACGTTCGAATCTGGAAGGAGTTGAATCATCTCGCCGGCATGATCAAGCAACTCGATCCTGATCACCCGGTAATGACGGTATTATCCTCGGCGACGCCGGAAAAAATCGGGGCAATCCACGAGCATTACCCGAACCTCGATATCCTCGGCGTCAATTCCTATGGCGGTGCCTCCAGAGTCGGGCAAAACCTGCTCGAATCGGGATGGCACGGCCCCTACATGCTGACCGAGTTCGGCGTCGCCGGGACCTGGGAAGTCAGCACCACGCCGTGGAATGCACCGATAGAGTCGGATCCGAGCACCAAGGCCGGGGAAACCTATTTCGCCTACAAGCTCGACCGGGACAACAATGTCGGGCGCTCGCTCGGTTCTTACGTTTTTCTCTGGGGCGATAAACAGGAAGCGACCTTTACCTGGTTCGGCATGTTCCTGCCGACGGGCGAAAAGCTGCCCCGCGTCGATGCGATGGCCTATGCCTGGACCGGCCAGTGGCCGGCCAACCGGGCGCCGAAACTGCGCGCGCTGGAGACGCCGGCAGCCTTCAACCGGGTCAAGGCCGGCGCCCGTTTTCATGCTGAAGTGGACGTGATCGACCGCGAGGGTGACGAACTCAGCTATACCTGGGATGTTCGCGCGGAAAGTTCGGATCGCCGGGTTGGTGGCGATGCAGAAGCAGTCCCGCCATCGTTCCCGGAAGTCATCGAACAGGGCCAGGGAACCCCTCGAATCGAGTTCAGGACACCCGCTAAACCAGGCGCCTACCGCGTATTCGTGACCGCCTTCGATGGACAGGGCGGCGCCGTGGTGCACAACCTGCCATTTTTCGTCGAAGACTGAAGCCGGCCACCAACCTGCCGTTCAAAAACCGGGGTCGGATCACAGTTTCCGCGAATATTAGCCGAAACTGTGATCTGACCCCGGATTCGATTCACCTGTACCCTGCAGGCGAACGAGTTTGATCAGTCGTAGTAGAACATTTCCAGCGACACACTGCCAGGCATGACGGCGGCTCGCTCGAACGGGGGCTCGTCATACGCCCCGCGCTGCCCGGAAGTGGACCAGCCTTCATCGTCATAAGCCCAGTTCGCGTTCTCGTCATGGTGCACGGTGACCGCGTAAGGGCCTTCGGTCAGCTCCTGGAAATCGATAGTCATCGCACCCGTGACTGCCTGTTGCGACCGGTAGGCGACGTAAGACTCTGTACTGTAGCTTGCCAGCGCCTCGGCCTCGTCGTAAACGGTAACGACGATATTGCCAAGCTCGCTGCGGACACCAGACACGTCGACCCTGAGCCCTTCGTGAACGGGATCTCTATTACCCTGGGACGACGCCTTTGGTGAGCTGTCCGTGGCCGTCCTTACGCTGCTGGCGAGCCACCCGCCTCCGACCATGAGTGCCGCGGTAACCACCGCGGAGACTGCCAGGCTAGTGATCGGGCGAAGGCCCATGGTTAGTCCGACGGAGCAGGATGCGTAGCCCGTGATGGCAACGGCGGTTCCCAGCCCGGCGGCATGACCAATCGGCGAAGCTTGTTTCCAAGGCCCGGCGTCTTGACGACATTGCGCAGCAGGTCGTAGTGACCGTGCAGGAAAACTATGACGGGGTTGACCGTGCCGATTTGCCGGGTAAGCCCGTAGACGACCGGCGAACGTTCTTCCGCGAAGGTTCCGAACAGCCGGTCCCAGACGATGAACATGCCGCCGTAGTTCCTGTCCAGGTACTCCGGGTTGGAACCGTGATGCACCCGGTGATGCGACGGCGTATTCATGACGAACTCGATTGGCCACGGGAGTTTCTTGACGATCTCGGTGTGCAGGAAGGTCTGGTACTGGAGCACGAACAAACTGCAGAAGAAGGCGACCAGGGGATCGAAGCCGATAATGACCAGCCAGACGTCGAACAGGATTGCCCAGGCATCATCGAGCGGTCCGAAACGATAGGCGACCGACATGTTGAAGTTCGGGGAGGAGTGATGAACTTCGTGTGTCGCCCAGGCCATGCCGACGCGGTGCGTGAAACGATGCCCCCAGTAATAGGTGAGGTCGGCCAGGATGATGCAGACGATAACGCTGACCCATGTCGTTTCGATTTCGAACAGCGCGAACTCGTGTGCGCCGTAAAAAACCGCGCCATACAGACTGTAGAACACGGTGTAACTGATGGTGAGGTAAGCCGCCTGGGTCAGCAGGTTGGTGCCGGAATCGCCGAGCAGTCGCCAGCTCATTTTGCCGCGAACCAGGTATTTCAATAGCTCGATGGCAAAGATGCCGATGGCGAGATAAACCACCCAGTCGTTGATGAATCCCTCGAGCGTCGACAGTGTGCCCGCGCTGACCGTGGCAAAGAAAGTCTCCATCAGGCTATTCCCCGGCTGCTTTTTTCGCAGTTTTACTCAACAAGATGCCCAAGTTAATCGCTGACCTGTTTATTGTCAATGTTGACAATTTATTGCTTTGCTGGGATAACGACTCACCATGGCCAGACCGAGTATCAAACAGGAACGTCGTAACCAGATCCTGGACGCCTGCGAAATCTGCCTGGTTCGCTATGGTTACGCTGGTACGACGCTTAGCCGGGTAGCCGAGACGGCCGGGCTGGCGCGACCACTCATTCGCCACAACCTCGGCAACCGGGAAGACCTGCTGGCGGCAACGGTCGAGCGCTTTATCAGCCGCTCGGACGAGGACATGGAAGACTGGCTGAGCGAGTTGCCCCGGGCTGATACTCTTGTCAACTTGATCGACTGGCTGTTCGATCCAGAAACCTCGGATCCTCATTTCATCGCGGTCTCAGGGGCCCTGGGTGTTGCGGCGATGACGGACGAAAACCTCGAGCAGGTGTTGCACCGATGGAACGACCGATTCGTCGACAGACTGGCGACGATTGTGATCGACTCGAATCCCGGGACCGAGGAAAGCGGTGCGATAACGGTTGCCGCCGGGATCGCGGCTATTTACCTAGGCTCGGAGCCGGGCACAAAATCCAGTTCCGCGCGGCCGTTTCGTCTGCAGTGCAAGGCAGCAGCGATACGGCTGACCGAGACGCTGGAGAAATAACTGCGCCCCGATTTTCGGTATTGGATCCCGTGACAAACACAATCATGTCATCGGCGAGACCACGTGGGAAAACGATGGATTCGTTTAAAGCCTGGCTTAGCCGATAATTACCGGATTCCAGGATTAACCGTCACAGTCGACCCAGACGTCGTCGGTCAGCGGGATCGACTGGCACAGCAGCACGTAATCCTGTTCGAGGTCGCGCTTCGACAACACCTTGTTTTTGCGCATTTTGATCTCGCCCGCGACCAGCTTGACCATGCAGGTGCCGCAGTGCGCATCCATGCACTGGAACGCCGGATCGAGGCCTTCCGCGAGCATACAGTCGAGCAGGGTTTCGCCCTCGCGGTATTCGACCTCGCATTCCTCGCCATCGAGCGTCGCGCGGAAGCTGGCGATGCCGGTACCCGCGGACACCGGGCCTATTCTTCCAGCAGCAGGATTTGATCCCCGGGCCTGACAGTACCCTCGATCAGTACCACGGCATACACCCCGGCGTAACCGTCGTGTTTGCGGGCAACGTGTTTCAGCAGGCGCGGCGTGGTCTCGCCGGTTTCCGGGTCGATGGTGATCATCTTGCAGCGAGGGTCGAGCGCGAGCAGCATGATTTCGAGTCGATCGCCGATCCTGAGCTTGCGATTGACCAGTTCGTTCTCGTAGAAGCCGGCGGCCGAGTCCCAGTCGACGTAAAAGTTGGCGCGAAAGCGACGCTGGTCGAGCGCCATTTCCAGTTCGCCCTCCAGTTGCTGCAGGGTTTGCAGCGAAAACAGCGACAGTGGCCGGCAGTCGACCGCGTTCTTCTGGGTAAAAACCAGCTGCAGCTGTCCGTCGGAGTAGTCGGCCAGGCGTTCCAGGAAAGCGGGATCATCTATGTCGTAGCGACTGCCGTCGGCCATCTTGACCGCCACCCTGAAAGATTCCGCATCCGGGTACGGCGGATTCAGCGCATCGGCGTGGGCGGCATCCAGCGCTTCCGGCAGCAGCGTTCGATTTTGCTGCTTGAAGCGCGCCTGGCACAACACCAGCTCTTCCTGTTCGCGGCCGGTATGCCACGGAAACTCGGGACCCGCGGCACTGGAGCGAACCGCATAGACTCGGTCTCCCATGACGCCGGTGTAGGCGACGAACACCTCGTCGACGGCTTCGCCGCGCATGCTCTTGACCGGGTAGCGCCAGACGCTGTCCAGCCGACCAATCCTGTTCATCGCTTTTCCCGCAAGTCCGAATTCACGCATCGTACCAGAGATCGTCCGGATCATCCGGATACACCCCCAGGTAGGATCCGTGAGCCTGGTAACCCATCAATCGGCGAACAGGTTCGGGGTAACTGTCCGCTACTTCCCGCGGAATCGCCAGGTAGTGGTTTTCTTCCTGTCGCAGCCAGCCGAGGCTGTAGGTGTTGATCAGGCCGGTGCGCGGGCGGTCGCCGCGATTAGCGCCGCCGCCATGCACCACCGAACCCAGGTAGAACAGTACCGACCCGGCCGACATGACCGCGGCGAGCGTGTCGCCCTGGTCGTATTCGGGTTGTTCGTCCTGGCCCTGGCTAGCGGGCACAACGCGGGTGGCGCCATTCTCCTCGGTGAAATCGTCGAGCGCCCACATCGCGCTGAACTGAAATTCCACGCCCGGTATCCTGATCGGATAGATATCGTCGTCGCGATGCAGTGCCTGCGCAGCTTCCCCCGGATGAATCTCGATCGCGGTGCAACTGCCGATGCGATAACTCTCGCAGTGCGGGCGCAGTATGGCGTCGGCAACCTCGAGCACGCGCGGGTGCGCGATCAGCTCGGCCGCACTGCGCGACAGCGCCAGGATACGTCCCAGCCGCAGCGTCGAATAGCCGTTGAAATCATTCTGGAAACGATGCCCCTCGGCATCGAAGTGGGGTCGCAACTCCTGCTTGACGGCCTCCAGCAATTCCATCGACACCAGGTGCTCGACCACGGCCGCTCCCTGGTCGCGCAGGGCGGAGTGCAATTCGACAGCATCGACCCCGGCATCGAAAACTTGCAAGGACATCGAGGCTACGAGGGTTGAATCCGCGGCGGACTGGAGACGCCCCCGAGCAAGCCATGCACGTATTCGGCCGCCCGCCGGCCTTCCTGCAGCGCGCCCGGCACGCAGGCCGGGTTGCTCGGGTTGCTGCCCTCGCCGGCAAACATCAAGCGCTCGGCCACCGGCGTTCCCAATCGGCGACGCATATTATCCATGGCGGAGCGATAGGTTTCCGGTCCGGGAAACGAGTAACTCCCGCGCACGTAGGGATCCGCGGTCCAGTCCTGCAGCTGGACATCGATAATCGCCGAACTGGCCTTGCCGTCGAAGATCCGGTCGAGATCGGCGAGCAACGCACGCACGATCTCGGCGTCGCCGGCCGCCCCGCCACCCGCCCTGCGCGCCGCGTCGGTCAGGTCCTGCGCGTCGTCTCCCATCGGGTAACACATGAGAATGTGATCGTCGCTGCCGGTCTTGTAGTGACTTGGCGCCCAGGCGCTGGACACCGGGCCGTCGGTAATCAGGTAGGCCATGCGCGCCTCCCAGAACGGCTCGGGAAAACGCAGCGCAACTTTCATGCCCCGGCCCATGCCGATAGCGCGATAGGCTTCGACCGTCGCCTCCGGCAGCGGAGGATTGAACGTAATGGTTTCACTTTGCAGCACGCCGATCGACGCGGTCACGATAACCTTGTGCGCGTGGGTCCGCGCACCGGTGGCATCGGTGACGACCACTGAATCGCCGCTGTAATCGATGGCTTCGACCGGGCGCTCGTAATCCACGTGCGGCAATACCTCCTGCCACCAGATGTTATCGAGCATGTCGCTGTAACCGAGGTTGGCGGGCGCCACCACGCGAATGTCGCTCGATAAAGTCCAGTTCCAGTCCTGCTGCGCGAGACTGGCGGCACCGATGCGATTCAGCGACGCGCCGTAAATCGAGTTGGCGATGGCATGTTCGTAGAGGTGATAAGCTCGATGATCGGGGCCGACGCCGTATCGCTCCAGGATGACATCTGCCATGGTAAGCGAGAAATCCCTGTGCTTGCCACGCCTGCCGTAATACTCCTGGTACTTCCAGAAATTGCGGATATCCGGATCCTGGTCGCAGCTGCCGCTGTCCTCCCAGCAGGTTTTATCGCCATCCATGGTCAGTAGCTGTTCGCCGACGTACGCCCGGGTGTAGACGTCTATTCCGTATCCATCTACTACCGCGTCGTATATCGGGTTGTCGCGGGCCAGGTAGTGTTCCTCGGCACCCATTTCGATCCGTGTGCTGCCAAGCGTCCGGCTGTAAATCCGGCCGCCGTGGCGTGCCGTGGCTTCCAGCACCCGCACGCGATAGCCCTGCTGCAGCAGCGTTTTGGCCGCGTACAGACCAGCCATGCCGGCACCGACCACGATAACGTCGTAAGCCTTTTCGGCTTCGGCAGCGCGGCCGTTGGCGGGCCAGGCCGGCAGGGTCGAAGCCAAACCACCGCCCGCGATCAGCTTGGATAGCCGGCGCCGCTCTACATTATGTTCGCTGCCCTGGTTCATCCTGCCTCCCGGAGTTTTACCGCCGCGTTTTTTGCAGCGACCTGAAGTCGAACTCCCGCCTGTTGTGGATCTCTTCGATTTAACGGTGGGGCCGTCAGCAAAACAGCATTGCTGATCGCTAGACTCTGTGTGTATATAACATTACGTGCCCAGTTTCTCGATAGTTTACCCGTTCGCCGGACATCGTGTTTGCAGGCACAGGCAAAGGTGCTAGTCTAGGCGCCGTTCGTCAAGCGAACACCCAGGGTTAACAAAGAAATGATACCAACGCTCTAATCCGCGGCACGGATTCCGGTTCACCGGATCATCCGTCGCGCGCGTGCCCCGCCAGGGTCCGCTTCCCGCGAGCCGGACTCGCCTTTGCACGCACTGGTCTCTGGCGTCGATCTCCAACTGTTTATGGACCCTGTTAACCCATGTTTGCCTTCTTCGAAAAGCTGATCAAACCGTTCCCGCCGGAGCTGCCCGACCGGCCACCGGCAACGCTGTGGGCATTTTGCTGGCACTATACGCACGGCGTGTGGCCGTGGCTGCTGCTGATGTCGCTGCTGGTAGCGCTTATTGCGATAATCGAGGTCGCGCTGTTCGGCTTCCTCGGCAATATCATCGACTGGCTCGCCGACGCCGACCGGGCCACCTTCCTCGAACGCGAGGGCGACACGCTATTCCTGATTGGAGCGGTGGTTTTGCTCGCCCTGCCCTTACTGAGCCTGCTCGCCGCGCTGGTCATGCACCAGTCGCTTGCCGGCAACTACCCCATGCGTATCCGCTGGATGGCGCACCGCTACCTGCTGCGCCAGAGTTTTGGTTTTTACCAGGACGAGTTCGCCGGACGCGTCGCCACCAAGGTCATGCAAACCGCCCAGGGGGTGCAGGAAGCGGTGATGAAACTGGCCGATGTGCTGGTTTACGTCAGCGTTTACTTTCTCGGTGGCCTGGCGCTGGTGGCGACCTTCGATTTATGGATCATGCTGCCTTTCCTCGGGTGGCTGGCGCTGTACGTGATGCTGCTCGGCCTGCTGTTACCGAGACTGCATCGCGTCGCCGAGGAACAGGCAGACGCGCGCTCGGACATGACCGGCCGGGTCGTCGACAGTTACACCAATATCATCACGATCAAACTGTTTGCGCACGCACGCCAGGAAGAAGAGTACGCGCACGACAGCATGCGCGAATTCCTCGACCAGACCCACCGCCTGATGCGGCTCGAGACCTGGCTGGAAACATCGATAGACCTGCTCAACGCGTTGCTGCTGTTTGCCGTCGGTTTCGTTTCGATCTGGTCGTGGCTGTACGGCAATGCTACCGTCGGCGGCATCGCCGTGGCCGTTGGCCTGGTGCTGCGCATGCACGGCATGTCGCACTGGATCATGTGGGAACTGTCCGAGCTGTTCGAGAATCTCGGCATGGCGCACGACGGCATGAAGACGATCTCGAAGGTGCAAATGGTGACCGACGTGCCAGAGGCCCCCGAACTCGTCGTCAAGCGCGGTGCGATCGAATTCGATCACGTTCATTTTCACTACGGCATGCGCAGCGGCGTAATCGACGATTTGTCGCTCCAGATCGCACCGGGCGAAAAAGTCGGTATCGTCGGCCGCTCCGGTGCCGGCAAGACCACGCTGATGAATGTACTACTGCGCCTGTTCGACCTCGAAGACGGACGGATCCTGATCGACGACCAGGATATCTCCCGCATCGACCAGGAAAGCCTGCGCGCCCGGATCGGCGTGGTCACGCAGGACACTTCGTTACTGCATCGAAGCGTACGCGAGAACATTGCCTACGGGCGCCAGGACGCGAGCGACGCCGAAATCGTGCGCGCTGCCAAACGTGCCAATGCGCACGATTTCATCCTCGGCCTCGCTGATCTCGACGGCAACAGCGGTTACGACGCGCAGGTCGGCGAGCGCGGCGCCAAGCTGTCCGGCGGCCAGCGCCAGCGGATTGCGATCGCGCGGGTATTCCTCAAGGATGCGCCGATCCTGGTGCTCGACGAGGCGACCTCGGCACTCGATTCCGAGGTCGAGGCCGCTATCCAGGACAACCTGATGGAGCTGATGCAGGGCAAGACGGTCATCGCGATCGCGCACCGCCTGTCGACCATCTCGGCGCTCGACCGGCTGGTGGTCATCGACCGCGGCCGCATCGTCGAGCAGGGCAGCCACGACGAGCTGGTGCGCGGCAACGGCCTGTACGCGGAGCTGTGGCAGCGTCAATCCGGCGGGTTTATCGCCTGAGCGCTGGGGGGTCGCCGTCCCGCGCGCTACCGATCAGGAGGCCTGGCGCAGTTTCTCCTCCGCCGGCAGGCGAAAACGGAAACGGGCGCCCTGCCCTTCGCCGTCCGACTCGACCCATACGCGGCCCTCGTGGACCTCGATGATGCGCTTGACCAGCGCGAGACCGATACCGGTGCCGTCGTAGGCGGTATCGAGTCGATTGAACAGGCCGAAGACCTGTTCCTGGAACTCGGGAGCAATACCGATACCGTTGTCGGTGATATCGCAGGTTACCTGGCCAGCGGCTTCGCTTGCGCTCACGCTGACCTCGGGACGCCCTGCCTCGCGACTGAACTTGATCGCGTTATCCAGCAGGTTTTGCGCTACCTCGCCCAGGCGCTGGCGATCACCCCAAACCCAGGGCATATCCGGCTGCAGGGTCAGTGTTACCCCGCTGTCCTGGATTTGCTTGGCGAGCAACCGGCGCGCCTGGTCGAACAGTTCGTTCAACGCGACGGGTTCCATGTCGCTGATTACCCGTCCCACGCGCGAAAGTTCGAGCAGGTCCTCGAGCAACTGCGCCATGGTGTCGGTAGCCGAGGCGATAAACTCGAAATCGCGCTCGATACGCTCGTGCATACCCTCGTCGAGGTCCTTGCGCACCATGCCAAGGTAACCCTTGATCGTGACCAGCGGCGCTTTCAGGTCGTGTGACACCGTGTAGGAAAAACGCTCCAGCTCGGCATTTTTCTCCGACAGCTGCTCGATCAGCTCGCGCGCTTCCCGGGAGCGTGCCTGCAGGTTGTCCGCCATGCGGTCGAAGGTGTGCCCGAGATCGCCGATTTCATCCCGGCCGCCGACCCGGGCCCGGGCATCCGTTTCGCCCTGGGCGAAGCGCTGCGCCGCGTCGGTTACGCCCGCGAGGCGCCGCGTCAGCAGGAATCCCGCCGCCAGACCGACCAGCGCAATCAGCGCCATACCGGTTACCGCAATTGCGCTGCCGAGATTCCTCGCATCGGTCGTCGATTCCACCAGCGCCGCGTTCGAAATCTCGATCGCGAGCACGCCCAGTCGCTGCCGCTGGTTGCGAATTTCCTGCGTGCGCCATACCCGACGCGCCGAGGTTTCGGTATCGATCGTTTCGGTAGCTGAAAATGCGGTCGGAAACTTGCCGATGGACCCGGGCCGGGTGCCAGCGACAATGATGCCGCGCGCATCGACCAGCATTACCTGCGCGATGCGCGAATCCTCGAGCAAATCGTTGAAATAAGGCTGCAGCTGGTCGTACTGACCGGTCTGCAGCGCAATGTGACTGATTCCGCCCATTACCGACAAAATGGCGCGCTCGCTGCTTTCAAACTGTTCGCGGGTCGAGGTTTCGGAATGATCGAGCGTAGCCCACAACACGGCTGTCATCATGATCGCCTCGAGCACGAAAATGATCAGGGCGATACGGTATTTGAGCGAGAAACGCATAACCGGGGCAGTCGCGGGGGCGAGAGCGGGCTCTCGAACTCCTACTCGGCGACGAAGCTCGAGAACGGCGTCCCGATCTGGCGCTCGTAGATCTCGTCCACGGCCCCGTTTTCGAGCAGCTGGCCGATAACGCGATCGAATTCTCGCTGCGTCTCGCCGCGTTCGCGATTGAACGACAGGTACAGGCGATCGTAGGAAAACGGCGGCAGAATCGGGTGCACTTCCAGCGCGTTATCGCGCGAGTAAACGAAAGTACTGGCGAGGTCGGCAATAATGGCATCGAACTTACCGACCGCGAGGTCACGTACATTGCTCGGATCGTCTTTGCCGCGAATCACCTGCATATCCAGATCCTCGATCTGTGCCATCAGTCGATCGTTGTAGTTGTAGCCGGTCACGAGCCCTACCCGGCCGCCCCGTAACTGGTCGTAACGACTGATATCGCGGCTGTTCGATACCCAGAAGGTATCGCTGTATAAACTGAAGCTCGCCGGACCCTGCAGGTATGCATCGCGCTTCGCTGCGTCGAGTAATGCATCGAATTCGCCCTGTTTTACCTTTTCCAGGCACTCCTCCCACTCGCGTTCTACGAAGCGCACCACTCGGTTCAGCTGGCTGGCGGCCCGTTCGACTACTTCGACCGAAATCCCGGTGGCACCGGCATCGGTCATGCGCGTGTAAGGCGGCCAGTTGTTGAAGCAGACCGTGAGGTTATCGTCGGTCGCGGCGTAGGCCCTGGGCAGAGACGCCAGGATAATCAGCAGCAGGATGATTCGAGACATATCGGAACAGAGACCGGAATTGGAGCGATGGAGCGGGATTCCCCAGACCTTGAATAGCTTAGCAGATTTTTCTGACCCCATTTCGTGTGTTCGGTTCCCTCGCACCGCACGGGCGCCATTGTAACCCGGGCGGATACGTTGCTCGATGCGGCCTGCCAAACCAGTGTTGCGTTCCATTTCACGAATAGCACCACCGCCCGGCGAAGGCAAAGGACTGAAAATGGGGTCAGATACAATGCCTGCACCCGTGGTGCCGACCGGCTGGGGCCAGTCGTTCATCCTCGCTGCGTCGTGGCGGCGAAGCCACCAATCAGCAACACCGGATCAGGCGGCGCGCGCGCGGCGAACCTCGAGCCAGTCGCGCAGGCGCCACCAGTTGCCGACGATCGGCACGAACCAGGGATTGCCCGTGTACAGCGGGCGGCCCTGGTAGTCGAGCCCCTCGAAAGCACTGGTCCGAGGTGCACTGCCGAGAATCTTGCGGCCGACCTGCCGTCCCAGCCAGCTCATCATGACGATACCGCAGCCGCCGTTGCAGCCGATCGCGTAATGCACGCCGTCGTGCATGCCGATCTTGGGCATGAAGTCGAAGGTGAACGCCATCAATCCCGACCACGCGTTGGTGACCCGGATATCGGCGAGCTGGGGAAACATTTCGCACAGCTGCCCGTGCAGGATGCGCGCACTCTCGGCGGGACCCAGCGGCGAAAAGCGCGCGCGCCCGCCGAACAGGATATGCTCGCCACCCGGTGCCGGCCGCGCGTAACAGACCACGCGCCGGGTATCGATTACCGGGCAACCCCTTGGCAGCACGGCACGCACACGCTCGGCTCCCAGGTGTTCGCTGGCAGAGATCGTGCTCGAAATCGGCATCAGGCGACGCTGGTGCCAGGGAGAAAGCGTATCGGTGTAGCCGTTGGTCGCGATTACCACCTCGCGTGCGCGCCATTCGCCGTGATCCGCCGCAACCCGCCTGAACTCGCCGTCCTCGGCGATGCCGAGCACGCGGTTGTTACCGACCAGGGTGACACCCGCGGCGCGACAGAGATCGACCAGCCCGCGGTGATAGAGTGACGGGTGGATACTGCCGGCATCCTCGGTAAACATGCCGCCGTACCAGTAATCGCTGTCGACATAGTCGCGCTGATCCCCGCGCGGCACCATGTGGAAACGACTGCCGCCCGAACGGTTGTACTCGCGCGCTTTCGCCGCCAGCTTGTCGTAGGCGGCCGGCGTATGCGCGCCGACGAAGCGGCCGCCGTCCTCCAGGTGACACTCGATCGACTGTTCCCGCACCAGGTTCTTGAGATAAGCGTAGGCCTCGTCGGCTTCGTCGAAGATGCGCGCGGCGTGATCGCGACCGACCAGCGCCTCGAGGTCGATCTGCTTGCTGACCCCGGCGCGCCCGGACAGCAGGCCGGCGGCGCGGGTACTCGCGCCCTCGCCGATACGCTGCGCATCCAGCACCGCGACCGACAAACCGCCGCGTGCGAGTTCATGCGCCGATGACAGGCCGGCGTAACCGCTGCCGACGACCAGCACGTCGTAATCGCCGCCGCCTGGCCCGTCGCTTGTCTCGTACGGCGCCGCGTGCTGCCACCACCAGGGCGTTGCGCTGAATTCCGCAGCGAGAATATCGTTGCTCATCGCCTTCAACCGGCCGCGTTCGAAACGTGGATCTTACATCAGTTCGGTAGCCGGCAGGCGCTGGCCTGCCAGCCGGCGCCGATCAGCTGAGCTCGCCGCGCGCGGGATAATCCTTTTCCAGCGCGAACTTCAATGCGCCGAGGATTTCGCGGAAATGCGGCCGCGCGAACGGCATCGTGCTGACCTGGGCCCAGTAGAGCGTCTGCTCCGGACGCACGATGAACAGCCCGGGCTCGTTGAATTCGGCCGGTTCCTCGATCCCGATCGAGGTCAGCCCGCGGCCGGCGGAGCGATGCAGGCCCCAGGCGCGCACCTGTTCGTCGGCCAGCCCGTAGGCGACGGGCAGGTCACCCAGTCCCCAGTCGGCTACCGCCTGCTCGGCGCGTTCGCGCGTGTCCTGGCTGAGCGCGATGACGCCGGTGCCGATCCCGGCGAAATCCGCCTGCAGCTTTGCCAGCTCGCCGATGTACTTGGAGCAGATCGGGCAGTGCAGCCCGCGGTAAAACACCAGGATGGTGAAGTTCTCGTTGTCCTGCGCGGCCAGCGACCAGGGACCGCCGAGGGTGTCGGCGTCGAGCGCGGGCACCGCTGCGCGGGGTTTCAGTACGATCATGGGTGACTCCTGTGGATTGTTGATTCGCGTCAATACGACATGCGGATGCCAGTGTTAGTTTTTTCGCAATGAAAAACAATGGGGCTGACGCATGAATATCCGAAATCCAGCCGACCTGGTGGAACTGGATTGTGCGCAATCGATCTGGGAAAACTGCTTCACCGTGTTCCCGCTGGTGGTGGTCGGTACCCGCGAGGCCGACGGCAGCGACGACCTGGCGCCGAAACACATGGCGATGCCGCTGAGCTGGAAGAATCACTACGGCTTCGTCTGCACTCCGAGCCATCATACCTACAGCAACGTCCGTCGTGACGGCGTATTCGCGGTTACCTACATGCGACCGTCACAGACCGTGCTTGCGAGCCTGGCAGCAACACCGCGCTGCGACGACGGCTCCAAGCCGATAACGCAGGCGCTGCCGACCATCGCCGCGGAAAAGATCGACGCGCCACTGGTAGCCGACGGTTACCTGTTCCTCGAATGCGAACTGGTCGATATCCGCGACGATCTCGACGACAACTCGCTGATCATCGGCCGCATCGTCGCCGCGCGCGTGGCGGCCGACGCGCTGCGCGACCACGAGCGCGACGACGAAGACCTGGTTTACAACACGCCGCTGCTGGCCTACCTCTATCCCGGCCGCTTCGCCGAGATTCGCGCCAGCACCCAGCTGCCCTTCCCCGCCGGTTTCAAGCGTTAAGACAATGCAAGACGGTCAACAACTACTCGACCTGCTGCAGGACGCGAGCGGCTCCATGGCCGGCCTGCTCGGCGACCTGGTGCTGATGGAAACGCCGTCGACCGACGCCGCCAGCCAGCAACCGATCCTCGCGCGCCTGCAGGCGGAATTCGAAGCCATCGATTACCGCGTCATCCGCGTGCCGGGGCGCAACAGCGGCGGCCAGCTGTACGCCGCGCCGGGCGATCGCGCGCGGGGTCAGCCGGCGCAGGTGATGATCGGTCACTGCGATACCGTGTGGCCGATCGGCACCCTGCGCGAGATGCCGCTGGAGTGCGAAAAGAACATCCTGCGCGGCCCCGGCGTCTACGACATGAAGGCCGGCCTGGTCGAAATGCTGTTCGCGCTGCGCGCGATTCGCGAACTGGGCTGGCGCCCGAGTGTCGCGCCGCTGTGCTTCATCAACTCCGACGAGGAAATCGGCAGCCGTGAATCGACCCGCTACGTGCGCGCGCTGGCGCGCTGTGTCGACCGCTGCATGGTGCTCGAGCCGTCGCTCGGCCGCGACGGCAAGATCAAGACCGCGCGCAAGGGTGTCGGGCGCTTCGAAGTCATCGTGCGCGGCAAGGCGGCCCATGCCGGGCTCGATCCCGGCGCCGGCGCCAGCGCGATTCTCGAACTGTCGCACGTGATCCAGAAACTGTTCGAACTGAACGATCCGGAACAGGGCACCTCGGTCAACGTCGGCGTCATCGACGGCGGCATCCGGCCCAACATGGTGGCCCCCGAAAGTCGCGCGATCATCGACGTGCGCGTGCCGACCCATGCCGACGCCGCGAGGGTCGAGCAGGCGATTCACGGCCTCGAATCGGTTACCCCGGGGGTAACCCTCGAGATCGTGGGCGCGATCGGTCGGCCGCCGATGGAACGGACCGAGCAAAACCAGCGCCTGTGGCACATCGCGCGCGACCTGGCCATCGATCACCTCGAACTCGAGCTCGAACAGGGTATGGCCGGCGGCGGCTCCGACGGCAATACAACCAGTCTTTACACGGCGACGCTGGACGGCATGGGCGCGGTCGGCGACGGCGCGCACGCGCGCCACGAATTCGTCGATCTCGATCACTTACCGGAGCGTTGTGCGCTGCTCGCGATGCTGCTGATGGCACCACCCATGAAAAGCTGACTCCTGGAGGCTACCATGACCCGCCCTTTTCTTTCCTCCGTCACCCGCATTTCCGACCTGACCCACGACAATTTCGAAACCCGGGCCATCGAGCGCGCCGACTGGCAGCTCGGCGACTACGTGGTCGGCCGCGTGCTCGACCCGCGCGGCCACCTGTCGCTGCTGGAACTGCCCGGCGGCCGCATGATCGAGGTCATGCAGGACGACCTGGTCGTCGGTACATGGGGCAGGCGCTCGGCCACGCTGGAGGCGGTCGGCGACTGGGAAGACATCGGTGACGACGGCGCTTTCAACGCCATGACCGCGGCCGGACTGTTCGGCAAGGTGACCTCGCGCTCGTCCTTCATCGGTTCGCCGATGCCGCTGCAGTACGTCGGCCACGTAACCCGCGACGGCGAAAAACTGACCATGCAGGGCTGTTTACGCGAAGTCCCGCGGGTGGAGTTCGACGTGCCCGTGATCCTGATCGTGGGCACGTCGATGTCGGCGGGCAAAACCATGTCCGGCCGGGTGATCGTCAACATGCTCTCGCGCATGGGCCTCAAGGTCGTCGGCGCCAAGCTGACCGGCGCGGCGCGCTACCGCGACATGCTGAGTTTCGCCGATGCCGGCGCCAGCGCGATATTCGATTTCGTCGATGCCGGGCTGCCGTCATCGTCGGTCGACGAAGCCGTCTACCGCGAGGCGCTGCCGCGCCTGCTGTCGCTGATCGCGGCCGAACGCCCGGACGTCGTCGTCGCCGAGGCCGGCGCGTCGCCGCTAGAGCCCTACAACGGCGACGTCGCCAAGGAAATGATTCGCGACCATGTGCGTTTCAAGCTGCTGTGCGCGCAGGATCCCTACGCCGTGGTCGGCGTGCAGCATGCGTTTCAACGCGCGCCCGACCTGGTCGCCGGCGGCGCCGCCAATACCACCGCGGCGATCGAACTGGTGCACAAGCTTTCCGGACTGCCGGCGCTGAACCTGATGGAACCGGCCAGCCGCGAGCAGCTCGGCTCGATGCTGCGCGAGGCGCTGGAGCTCGACTAGCCTTAACTGGCCCCGGCGTCGCCCGAAGAACGCCGGGGACGACTTTCACGCCGGCTCCAAATCGCTATACACTAGCGACTTTTAGCTCGCCCCGGAAACCCGCTTGAAGGATTCCCCGCACATCGCCGTCGTCGGCGCCGGCATCGTCGGCCTGAGCTGCGCCCTGTGGCTGCAGAGGAAGGGCTTCATGGTTACGCTGATCGACCCGGCCGAGCCGGGCAGCGGCACTTCGTCGGGTAATGCCTGCACCATCGCCGAGTACGGCTGCATGCCGGTCAACAGTCCCGACCTGTTTCGTCGCCTGCCGCAGCTGCTGCTCTCGAGCGACAGCCCGCTGTCGCTGGACCTGCGCTATGCACTGTCCCATCCCGGCTGGATGCTGCAATTCCTGCTCAACTGTCGCGAAGCGAAAGTAGCGCGCATCACGCGCCTGCTCGGCAAACTGCTGGCGAAAACCAACGAGGGCCTCGACCCGCTGCTGGAGATGGCCGACGCGCAGGACCTCGTGCGCGCGTCGGGATTCCTGCGGCTGTACGCGACCGAGGCCGAATACCGCGCGGACCAGGCCGCCAACGAGATCCGCCGCGAACAGGGCAGCGAATTCGTCGAGGTCGACAGCGGCGAGATTCGCGACCTCGAGCCGAACCTGAAGATGGAATTCGCGCGCGGCGTGTTCTACGAGCACATCCGCCAGACCATCAACCCGCACAGGTTGTGCCTGCGATACTTCGAGGCCTTTCGGCGCAACGGCGGCGACTACCGGCCACGACGCGCAAGCGCGATCGGACATGCGCTGGACCAGGTCGAGGTCGAACTCGACGACGGCGACCGGGTCGGGGCCAACCGGGTGGTGATCGCCGCCGGCGCTTTTTCGAAGCAAATCGACGGTATCCCGGTGCAGCGCCTGCCGCTGGATACCGAGCGCGGCTACCACGTACATTACGACGGCCGGCAGTCGTTGCTGCAGCGGCCGGTGACCTGGCACAAGACCGGTTTTTACGCGGTTCCCACCGACGAGGGCATCCGCTGTGCCGGCACGGTCGAAATCGCCGGTTACCACGAGCGCAAGAATCCGCGTAACCTCGACTACATCCAGCGCCACGCGCGGCAAATGCTCGACCTGCCGGAAACGCCGGACCGCGACTGGCTCGGCTTTCGCCCGACGCTGCCCGACTCGCTGCCGGTAATCGGTTTCAGCACCGTTTCGGAGTACATCATCTACGCCTTCGGGCACCATCATCTCGGCCTGACGCTGGGCGGCATCACCGGCAAGCTGGTGGCGGAACTGGCAAACGGCGAGCAACCGAGCCACAATATCAAGCCCTTCCGGCCGGCCAGGTTTCTGTAAACATGCGTTTCGAAGACAAGAACGTGATCATCACCGGCGGCGTGGGCGGTATCGGCCAGGCGCTGGTCGAACTGTTTGCGCGCGAGGGTGCGCGGGTGCTGTTTGCCGATCGCAGCGCGGAAGACTGCGAAGATCTCGTGACCCGCCTGCACCGGCTGGGACTCGACGCCGAGTTCCTCAACGGCGACCTGCGGCAAAAGTCGCATTGCGAAGCCCTGGTAGCCGAAGCGGCCGATCGCCTCGGCGGCGTCGACATACTGCTGAATAACGCCGGCATCATCCCGCGCGGCACCATCGTCGAAACCAACGACGACATGTGGTTCAGCGCGCTCGACGTGAACCTGACCGCGGCGTTTTTCCTGTGCCGCGCCGCCATTCCGCTGATGCGTGAAAAAGGCGGTGCGATCGTCAACACCTCGTCGACCTGGGGAGTTCATCCCGGTCCGGGCCACCTCGCCTACTGCACCAGCAAGGCGGCGCTCGCGGCCATGACCCGCTGTCTCGGCCGCGACCACGCGCCCGACGGCATCCGCGTCAACGCGGTCTGCCCCAACGAGGTCGATACACCGATGTTGCGCAGCGGTTTTTTGCGGCGCGGGCTCAACCCGGACGACGCGATCGCCGAACTCGGCAAAACCGTGCCGCTCGGCCGCGTGGCGCAGCCCGCGGAGATCGCCGACGTCATCGCCTTTCTCGCCTCCGACGAAGCCCGCTACATCTGCGGCGAATGTGTCGAGGTGACCGGCGCCAAGCCGGTGTACGCCTGAGCGGTGCGGTCGCTCGCGGGTAAACACGCCGTCGTCACCGGCGGCGGGCGCGGCATCGGCCTCGGCATCACGCAGGCACTGCAGGCCGCCGGCGCCAGTGTTTTCATCGTCCAGCGCAGGCCGCCGCCAGCGGAAGTCGCCGCGCAGCAGGGCATCCACTACATCGAAGCCGATCTCGCCAGCACCGACGCGCTGGCCGGCATCGCCGAGCGCGTCGCGCAGATCACCGACAGGCTCGACCTGCTGGTCAACAACGCCGGCATCATGTTCGAGCGCAGGCTCGACGACATGCGCGCCGACGAGTGGAATCGCATGCTCGCGATCAACCTCACCGCACCGGTATTCCTGGCGCAGGCCCTGCTGCCCCTGTTACGCGCGGCCGGCCGGGCCAGCATCGTCAACATCGGTTCGATCGAGGGCCTGGCCGCCAATCCCGAGCACAGCGCCTACTGCGCCAGCAAGGGCGCCATTCACGCCCTGACCCGGGCGCTGGCGGTGGACCTCGGCAGCGACGGCATTCGCGTCAACGCCATCGCACCGGGCTGGATTCGCTCCGAGCTGTCCGACAATTACATCGAGGCCCAGGACGACCCGCAGGCCGCGTGGCGGGGACTGACCGCGATGCACCCGGCCGGCCGGGTGGGCGACCCGGCCGATGTCGGCGCACTGGCGGTATACCTCGCCAGCGACGATTCGGCCTTCATGACCGGACAGGTGCTTGTCGTCGACGGTGGACGCACCAGCAAACTGCCCCTGCCGTTCTGATGCAGTGAACGAGCACAGGGGCGTCGCGTTGCGCTCAGCCGAGCCGTCGGCGCGTCGGTCGCCCTGTTGCGCACACCGCGAATCTAACGGGCTTTCCAAAACCAGCCGTATTGGTTAAGGTATTCGCCCGGTTCCGGGCGGCGACACACGGCCCCCGGGCCCGTTTTCGAATAATACGGGTCGCATGAACTGCAACAACAAATAAATCCAAGCATCCGGGTACAGAAAACATCCCGCAAACTCAGGAGGAACGATGAAACAACCGATCAAATCACTGGCCGTCCTGGCCTCGTCAGCCGCACTGCTGTTCGCCAGCGGCGCCAGCCAGGCCGCCGGCCACTCGGGCCAGCAGTGCAGCAACGACGTCTGGAACAAGGTCATGCAGCGCGGCAAGATGGTCGTCGGCGTCAAGGCCGACTACAAGCCCTGGGGCTATCGCGATACCAGCGGCAATATCGTCGGCATGGAAGTCGACATGGCGCAGATTGCGGCCGACGCTATGGGCGTCGAGCTCGAGGTGGTCGCGGTGCAGTCGTCCAACCGCATGCAGTTCCTCGAGAACGGCAAGATCGACATGATGATCGCGACCATGTCGGATCGTCCCGACCGGCGCAAGATCGTCGGCATTACGCAGCCGAACTATTACACCTCGGGCACCAATATCATGTCGCCCAAGGCGCTCGGCCTGACGAAATGGACCGATCTCAGCGGCAAGCCGGTGTGCGGCAAGCAGGGCGCGTTCTACAACAAGATCGTCACCGATCGTTACGACGCCAAGGTCATCGCCTTCACCGGCAACGCCGAGGCCAAGCAGGCGCTGCGCGACAAGAAGTGCATCGCCTGGGTCTACGACGATTCGTCGATCATGTCTGACCTGTCCTCGGGCAACTGGGACGACTTCGAAATGCCGCTCGCGAGCGAAGACGACAATCCCTGGGGCCTGGCGGTACCACTGGCCGAGAAAGACTGCATCTTCGGTAACTTCATGTCCGGCCTGACCTACAACCTGCACCAGTCCGGCAAGCTGATCGAGCTGGAGAAGAAGTGGGGTATTCAGCCGACGCAGTACCTGAAGGACAAGAACGAGCGTTTCGCCGACTGGATCCAGTAAGCTGACACTCCGCTGCTGAAACGCCGGCCGGGCCATCCGGCCGGCGATTTCGGCGACCTCGTTAGTGAACGCATTCCAGCAATACTTCTACGACCTGGCGCAGGAATACCCGCGCTGGAATTTCATTTATTTCTACGACCCGTCGCAAACCGAGCGCGTCATCGACGGCCTCGGCATGACCGTGCAGCTGTCGGTGATCTGCGTGATCTGCAGCGTCATCATCGGCGTCATCGGCGCGTGGATCCAGGGCGCGCACTCGGCGCTGGCGCGCAACCTGATGCAGGGGTACATCCAGTTCTTCCGCAACACGCCGCCGCTGATCCAGCTGATGTTCTTCTACTTCGCGCTGGGCCAGTTCACGCCAACCTACTCGCCCGACGGCTGGCTCGAGGTGCCGATCATTTCCAACGTCGGCTGGGCCATTATTTCACTGTCGTTTTTCGCCGGCGCGTTCAACGTCGAGATTTTCCGCGCCGGCATCGAGGCGGTGCCCGAGTCCACCCGCGAGGCGGCCGAGGCGCTCGGCATGAACCGCCTGCAGATCTACATCTACGTCGTGCTGCCGCTGGCGTTTCGCGTCAGCCTGCCGGCGCTCAACAACAACCTGGTCAACCTGGTCAAGACCACCACGCAGGCGATCGCGATCGCCGTGCCCGAGCTGCTCTACCAGATGATCAGCATCTACAACGATTATTCGACCGCGCAGTACGCCTGCATGCTGTTCATGTTCATCGCCTACATCGTGCTGGTCGGCATCCTGGTGTTCGGCATGCACCGCTGGGAACGCGCGCTTAAAATTCCGGGGTACGGCACGTGAAACCCGGCAACCGACAAAAACGGATCCTGCAGGGATCGACCGACCTGGCGGTGCTGAAGCCGTTCCGCTATTCCGCCGCCGGTGGCGCGTACGACCTGCAGTTCAGCCGCTGGCTGGCGGATTTTTCGCCGTGGCACCTGTTGCTGCTGATGCTCGCGGCCTGCCTGTGGCCGGGCATCGTGCTGGCGCAGAGCGGTTACACCACGGCGCAGGCCATGGACGCGCTGTGGCGCTGGCTGCCGTTCCTGGTCAGCAAGGGTTTCCTGCTCAACCTGATCGTCAGTTTCCTCACCATGCTGATCGGCACCCTGGCGGGCGTGCTACTGGGACTGGGGCAGATATCACCATTGCGCCCGCTGGCACGGCTGTGCTGGTTCCTGACCCAGCTGTTCCGCAACTCGCCGTGGCTGGTGCTGCTGTTCATCGTGATGCTGTCCTTCCCGTTCGAAATCACGATCGGCGACACGGTTTACCCGATTCCGGACTGGATCAAGGCGGTATTCGGGCTGGCGCTACCGATCATGGCCAACATCTCCGAGATTGTACGCGGTGCGATCCAGTCGGTGCCGACCGGCCAGTGGGAAGCGGCCGAATCGCTGGCCTACACCCGTCAGCAGACGCTGTGGCTGGTGATCCTGCCGCAGTGTTTCAAGCGCATGATCCCGCCGTGGATGAACTGGTACGCGATCCTGACCATGGCCACGCCGCTGATCTCGCTGCTCGGCGTCGAGGAGATCGTGACCCTGTCGCGCCAGGCGATGGAAGCCGAGGACAATCACCCCGAGCTGCTGGTGCCGTTTTTCGGCTTCGCGCTGGTGATCTTTTTTGCCTACTGTTACCCCATCGCGCGCTACACGCTGAGGCTGGAAAAGCGCTTCGCGGTCAAGGGCTAACCCGGGAGCAATCGACATGACCGATACAGGCTGGACCCCCGATCAACCCCTGGTATCCATCCGGGACGTGCACAAGTCCTTCGGCGAGCTCGAGGTACTCAAGGGCGTTTCGCTCGACGTCATGAAGGGCGAGGTGATCTGCGTCATCGGCCCGTCGGGCTCGGGCAAGTCGACCCTGATCCGCTGCGTCAACGCGCTCAACCCGATCAACAGCGGATCGATCCTGGTCGAGGGCCAGGAAGTGAACGATCCACATCTCGACAAGCTCGAGCTGCGCAAGAAGGTCGGCATGGTGTTTCAGCAGTACAACCTGTTCCCGCACAAGACCGCGCTGGAAAACATCATGATGGCGCCGCTCAAGGTCCTCAAGCAGCCGCGCGAGGAAGTCGAGGAACGGTCGAGGGCGCTGATCAAGCGAGTCAACCTGGTCGGCAAGGAGAACAACTACCCCGGCGAACTGTCGGGCGGCCAGCAGCAGCGGGTCGCGATCGCGCGATCGCTGGCGATGGACCCGGACGTGATGCTGTTCGACGAGGTTACCGCGGCGCTGGACCCGGAAACGGTCAACGAAGTGCTGCTCGCGATCAAGGACCTGGCGCAACGCGGTATGACCTGTATCCTCGTGACCCACGAAATGGGCTTTGCGCGCGAGGTGGCCGATCATATCTATTTCACCGACCGCGGCATCATCGTCGAACACGGGCCGCCGGCTACTTTCTTTTCCGACGCGAAGGATCCGCGCACGAAGGAATTCCTGAGCCAGATCCTGTAGCCGGTAATCGCCTTACCCGGCAACGACACAAAGTTACGTCACTGCGGGCGCGGTGAAACAATCCGCGAACAAGCGCGTATAATTCCCCATAACTGCCAACGAACAGATCCCCCGGGTCAGAAACCGATCACCCCATCATGAGCAACGTATTTCCGCGCAACTGCAAGAGCAAACTGCCGCTCGCCGTCCAGGGTGACGGCGTCTACCTGATCGACAGCGCCGGCAAACACTACCTCGACGCCTCGGGCGGCGCGGCGGTGTCTTGCCTGGGCCACAGCGACGCACGTGTGGTCGAGGCGATCAAGACCCAGCTCGACCGGCTCGAATTCGCCCACACCGGCTTTTTCAGCAGCGTGCCGGCGGAAGCGCTGGCGGAACTGCTGATCAAGGAAGCGCCGGGGTCACTGGACCGGGTTTACTTCGTCTCCGGCGGCTCGGAAGCGGTCGAGGCCGCGATCAAGCTCGCGCGGCAGTATTTTCTCGAGATCGGCGAGCCCACACGGCATCGCGTGATCGCGCGGCGCCAGTCCTATCACGGCAACACGCTGGGCGCGCTCGCCGCGGGCGGCAACCAGTGGCGACGCGAGCCCTTCGCGCCGCTGATGATCGAGACCTCGCACATCTCGCCCTGTTACACCTACCGCGGCCAGGAAAAAGACGAATCCGAGTTCGCTTACGGCCAGCGCGTGGCGAACGAGCTCGAGGCCGAAATTCAGCGCGCCGGCGCCGACGAGGTCATGGCGTTCATCGCCGAACCGGTGGTCGGCGCAACGCTGGGCGCAGTGCCGGCGGTAGAAGGATATTTCAAACGCATTCGCGAGATCTGCGACCAGTACGGCGTGCTGCTGATACTCGACGAAGTCATGTGCGGCATGGGCCGTACCGGCAGCCTTTACGCCTGCGACCAGGATGGCATCGCGCCCGACATCATGACGATTGCCAAGGGTCTCGGCGCCGGCTACCAGCCGATCGGTGCGATGTTGTGCACCGACACGATTTACCGCGCGATCGAAAAGGGCTCCGGTTTTTTTCAGCATGGCCATACCTATCTCGGTCACCCGGTAGCCTGCGCCGCCGCGCTCGCGGTGATCATGGAAATCCTCGAGCGCCGGCTGCTCGATCGCGTGCTGAGCCAGGGGGTGCAACTGCGCAAGGCGCTGGAAGAAAAATTCGGTGAACACCCGAACATCGGTGACATCCGCGGGCGCGGCCTGTTCTTCGGCATGGAGTTCGTGCGCGAGCGCAAGAGCAAGGCCCCCTTTCCGCCGCAACTCGGCTTCAACAAGCACTTCAAGCAGCACGCGTTCAAGGCCGGGCTGATCTGTTACCCGATGGGCGGCACGATCGACGGCCAGCAGGGCGACCACGTGCTGCTGGCGCCACCGTTCACGATCGACATCGGCCATATCGACGAAATCGTGACCAAGCTGGACAAGGCACTCAAGGCCACCCTGCGCTCGATCTGATGTCGACCGCGATCATCATGGCGGCGCCCAACGGCGCGCGCAAGACCGGCCGCGATCACCCCAACCTGCCAGTGTCGATCGAGGCCACGGCAACCGAGGCGGCGGCCTGCCACGCGGCCGGTGCCAGCATCCTGCATGCCCATGTGCGTGGCCAACAGGACGAGCACGTGCTCGATGCGGGTCTCTACCGGGAACTGCTGGACGAGATGGCGCGACGCGTACCCGGCATGCTGGTGCAGATTACCTCGGAGGCGGTCGGGCGCTATGCACCGGCGGAACAGGTCGCGGTGGTGAAGGCGGTCAGACCGCGCATGGCCAGCATGTGCCTGCGAGAAATTACCGCCATGTTCACCGAAACCGACCGCGCGCGCGATTTTTTTGCCTGGTGCGACGACCACGCGGTGCACCTGCAGCACATCCTGTTTTCGGCCGACGAACTGCGGCATTTTCTCGCTTACCGCGAGCGCGGCATCGTGCCCGAATCGCAGCGCTGCCTGATGCTGGTGCTGGGACGCTACAGCGCGAACCAGGAATCCGACCCCGCCGACCTGGATCCTTTCCTGCGGCACGACCTCGGCGAATTCGACTGGTTTACCTGCGCCTTTGGCAAGCGCGAACAGGACTGTGCCTTGTACGCCATCGAACGCGGCGGCAATGCCCGCGTGGGTTTCGAAAACAATCTCTACCTGCCCGACGGCAGCCGCGCGCACAGCAGCGCGGCGCTGGTCGCGAGCCTGGTCGAACGCCTGCGTGAACAGGGTATCGCGATCGCCGACGGCGACAGCGTGCGTCAGCGTCTCGGCGTGCGCAGCGCCCAGGCCAGCAGCGCGGTCGAAAATACGCAGTAACCGGCGAAACACAGCATCACGAACGCAAACGAGTAACCCCGGGCCAGCAGCGTGCCCATGAAGGCCGGGCCGAGCGCGGTCGAAAACACGTTGATCGCGGTGGTCAGCGACTTGATCGCGCCGAGGTGGCGCGCACCGTACAGCTCCGGCCACAGCGCGGTGAACCCGGGGAAGTAGATACCGAAGCAAATACCCATGAGGCCGAGGTAGGGCCAGACCGCGAGTTCGTGATCCCACAGCGCCAGCACCACGAGAGCGGCGGCAAAGGGCAACAGGTAGAACGGGACCACGCGATGCGCGCTGAAGCGGTCGATCAGCGTGCCGGCATAAATCGTGATGCCGATCGTGACCAGCGAGTACACCCAGTAATTGCCGGTCAGCCACAGCAGGCTCCAGCCCTTGGCCGAGGTGATTTCGGCCGGAAAGAAAAACAGCGCGGTACCGATCGCGCCCGGCGCCAGCATCGCCGGCACCAGCAGGTAAAAGCGCGCCTCGGCCAGCATCTGCCAGCGGGTATAACCAGGCTGCCCCTGCCCGCTCTCGATCGCATCGTCCAGCTTGCGCGTATGCGCCGCGTGGCGCTCGCCGTGGCCCCGCAGCAACCACAGGGCAACGGGAATCGCGCAGGCAACCACCGCCGCTACCCCGAGATAGGTCTGCTGCCAGCCCCAGGTCTGCGCGGCGTATACCCCGGTGACCGGCAGTATGGCTTCACCGGTGGAAAAACCCATCGACGCCAGCGCAATTGCCTTGCCGCGGTCCGCGTCGTGGTAACGCGCCATCGACGTGATGCCGGTATGGCTGGTCAGACCCTGGCCGAACTGGCGCATCAGAAAAATCGCCAACACCAGCAACACCGGCGACGAGACCGTGGCCATGACCAGGCAGGCGCCCACCAAACCGCAGAGCACGGCCGTGCTGAACCAGCGCAGGTCGTAACGATCGAGCAACGCGCCGCTCCAGTTCAGCACGAAGGCCGAGGCCAGCGTACCGAGCATGTAGATTCGACCCCAGCTGCCCGGATCGAGATCGAATTGCGCCTGGATATCCGCGCCGAAACTGCCGATGAAATAAGTCTGCCCCGCGCTCGACAGGAAAGCGAGAAAAAAACCGAAGGCGAGGAACCGCGGGTGTGCCCGCGCGAACCGCCAGTAGTCGATCAGCATCGGGGCCCGGCCGGCGAATCAGGAATGAAGTCGCGCGACGATAGCAGGATTTGGCACGCAAAAACATCCCGCGGGTTAAACTGCGGGCGACCGAACCAGGTGACAGAATCCGTATGGCTAAATTGTTTCCGGACCCGGCGCAGCTGGACTATCGACCGCCGCCAGCACTGGCCTTGCTGGAGGAGGCGACCCGCAGACTCGACTTCGACATGCCATCGGTGGCGGAGACCGGGGCCCTGTTGCGCGCACTCGCGGGCAGGACATCATCGGCGCGGGTCCTCGAGCTCGGTACCGGTACCGGGCTCGCGACCTGCTGGCTGCTCGACGGGCTCGATGCGCACGGCACACTCGTCACGCTCGACAACGATGGCGCGGTGCAGCAGCCGGCACGCGATTATCTCGGCGATGATCCCCGGCTGCACATCCTGACCGAGGACGGCGCGGACTACCTGCGGCGCGCGGCGGCCAGCAGTTTCGACCTGGTTTTTGCCGACGCATGGCCGGGCAAATTCGTCGACCTCGCCCGCGCCCTCGACCTCCTCGCGCCGGACGGCATCTACGTCGGCGACGACCTGCTACCGCAGGACAACTGGCCCGAGGGACACGCAGCGCGCGTACCGCGGTTCATCGAGGCGGTGAGCGGGCGCACGGATCTCGAGGTCGAATACCGGGGATGGTCGAGCGGTATCCTGCTCGCGCGCCGACGGCGCGACTGAAACTGCGCTCAGGGTACTGCGAGCTGCCAGCGGGCGCGCGCAGCTTCGATCGCGCTGCAGTCGGCGACGAACAGCGCCCGCCAGCGATCGGCACTGGAATAGGTAGTCGCCGAGCGTTCACCCACCGCGAGGCACAGATCGCTCCCCGCAAGCGTCAGCCGCCCGTCCGCATGCAGGACGAAACGCTGCAGCGCCGGGGTCTCGAAAAAGGGCCCGCTTTCGTCGCAGGGGCGTAACAGCACCGACGCACCGGGCAGCGCACGCGCATTGACGCCGGCCACGGTAATGCAGCGATCGACGGCAGGAAAATGCAGCTGGCCGTTGTCACGCATGACGACGGCGCTGTCCACGGTCAGCGCCGGCTTGCAGTTGTGCGCGAATAGCGGCAGGTCGACCCGCAGCCATTGGCCGACACCGAGAATGTCCACGCAGTAGCCGTCCATCGGCCGATCGAGTACAGCCACCAGGCGCAGGTGACGGAGTTGCGCTTCGCTCGCGCTCGCCGGTATGCAGTACAGCAACGCCAGCGCCGACAGAAATATCCCGGCAATGGTCGCGAGCGGCAATTTGATACGCATGGCTGCAGGTCTCCGCGTGCTCGGCAGGCCGGCCATTATCCAGTATCATCCGGCCTGGCGTCGACATGAATACGCACTACCCCGGCTGACGGAGAAATACATGGCAGGAATAGGCCCGGTCACGACCAACCGCAGCGATTTGCTCCGCCGTGCCGGCGTACGGCCGGTGATCAGCAACCCGCAGAACGAGCTCGAGATTTTCTGCAGCCTGTGCGTCGGCCGGGTCTATTACCGCGAACGCAACCGGACGCTGTATTTCGTCGACTCGCCGGCGCTGTCGATCAGCGATATCGTCAAGCAGGTGTTTCGCGGCCTCGACCAGCAGGCCCGCTTCGGTCAGCTCTACATGGATGAACACCGGCTGTTCCGCGCCGCGTCGTTCATCCAGCTCGACAAACCCCAGCGCCGTGCGCTGTTCGCGGCTTTCGCGCTGTCGGGAATCCACATTACCCGCTGAACCGCAGCGCCACCAGGAAGTCGCCGCGAGCCTCTATCCCCACGGAGTGATTGACCGCCCCGCTTCGCGACCACACACTAGACCGTTTTAACCAACCCGATCGAACATGCGACCAGCTCACATCACCGCGGTAATCGAACAGGAATTCAGCAGCACCCAGCAGGGATATCACACGCCGGTCATGCTGTGGGGGCCGCCCGGCGTCGGCAAATCGCAGATCGTCGCCCAGGTCGCGGAAAATCACGCCGCCGCGCTGGTCGACATCCGCCTGTCGCAAATGGAGCCGAGCGACCTGCGCGGCATCCCGTTCAAGCAGGGCGACAAGGTGGAGTGGGCGATACCGGCAATGCTGCCGGATGTCGCCGCGCACGGTGAAGCCGGCATCCTGTTCATCGATGAAATTACCTCGGCGCCGCCAAGCGTCTCGGCCGCGGCCTACCAGTTGATCCTCGACCGCCGGCTCGGCGAATACCGCGTGCCCGATCACTGGGCGATCGTCGCCGCCGGCAACCGCCAGGGTGACCGCGGCGTCACCTACAGCATGCCCGCGCCGCTGGCCAATCGCTTCTCGCATTACGAGGTCGAGGTCAATCTCGACGACTGGGCGCAGTGGGCCTATCACCACGCCATCGACGAGCGCATCATCGGCTTCCTGCGCTTTCGCCCCGACCTGCTGTTCGACTTCAACCCGGAACACAACCCGGTGGCTTTCCCGTCGCCGCGTTCGTGGGAATTCGCCCATCGCGCGCTGCACAAGTTCGCCGAGCGCCCCGACCTGCTGCCGGGCGGACTCGAGGCCTGCGTCGGCAAGGCCGCCGGTGTCGAGCTGTTCGCGTTCATCCAGAGCCTGCAAAACCTGCCCGACATCGATGCCATCCTGCGCGGCGAATCGCGCCAGTGTCCAGACGAAATCGATCTGCAGTACGCGGTTGCAACCGCGCTGGTGACGCGCGCCGCGCGCGCGGACGGCGACGCCGCGCTGCTCGGCCATGTGCTCGACTACGCCAGCTGTTTCAAACAGCGCGAAATGGGTGTGATGCTGGTTTCCGACCTGCATCGCGCGGTTGGCCAGGA
The DNA here is from genome assembly GCA_030066085.1 of Gammaproteobacteria bacterium. Taxonomy (GTDB): domain Bacteria; phylum Pseudomonadota; class Gammaproteobacteria. The sequence continues at coordinate 29,192 of JASJCI010000038.1, forward strand.
CCTGTTCGCGGTACCGCAGTTCGCCGACTGGGCGCAGCAAATCGGGGACATCCTGGTGTACTGAGCGTGGATGCAACGACCAAGATGGCCGCGGCGCGCACGCGCCTGATCCTCGACAAACCGTTTCTCGGCGCACTGGCGCTGCGCCTGCCGCTGGTCGAAGCCGACGCCAGCTGGTGCCAGTCGACCTGGAGCAACGGCAAGTCGCTGTATTACAACCCCGCCTACATCGACGCGCTCGACGTCGACCAAACCCAGTTCGCGCTGTCGCGCGAAGCGCTGCACTGCGCGCTGCTGCACTTCTACCGGCGCGGCAGCCGCACGCAGAACCTGTGGGACAACGCCTGCGACTACGCGGTCAATCCGCTGCTGATCGACGACGGCCTGAAACCGACCCACGACACCGTGTACCTGCCCGAGTTCGCCGGCATGACCGCCGAGGAGATCTACCCGCTGCTGCAGGACAACCTGCAGCAGGACGAATCGCAGGCTAGCGGCAGCGACGGCGGCAGCGGCAGCGAGGATCAGCGCCCGCGCGACAGCCGGCCCGACCCCGGCGAAATGGATACGCTGGCGGCACAGTGGCGCCAGCGCATGGCCGCGGCGGCGCAACAGGCGCAGCAGGCCGGCAAGCTGAGCCCGGAGATGGCGCGCCTGGTCGACTTTTTCCTGCAGCCGAAACTGCCGTGGCGCGCGCTGCTGGCGCAACACCTCACCGCCACCGCGCGCAACGACTACAGCTACACTCGCCCGTCGAGCCGGCGCGGCGACCCGGCGGTATTTCCGGGACTGCGCAGCGACGAGGTCGAGCTGGTGGTCGCGGTCGACACCAGCGGTTCGATTCGCGACGACGAAGTCGAGCAGTTCTTCGCCGAAATCGACGCGATCAAGGGCCAGGTACGCGCGCGCATCACGCTGCTGTGCTGCGATTGCGAGATCGTCACGGGATTCCCGCTGGTGTTCGAACCCTGGGACGAATTTCGCCACGATATCGACGTCAAGGGCGGCGGCGGTACGGATTTTCGGCCGGTGTTCGACTGGGTCGAACGCCAGGATCGGCCGCCGGATACGCTGGTCTACTTCACCGATGCACGGGGTCGCTTCCCGCCGAGCGAGCCGCACTGGCCGACGCTGTGGCTGGTCAAGGGCGGCAGCGACGTGCCCTTCGGCGTACGCATCCAGCTGAACGACTGATTCCTTGGCCGAACCCGCCGATATTTCCCCCGAAGACAGCCTGCGCCTCAACGTGCTGCTGGCGCAGGCGCCCGAGGCGATTCGCATCGACGAGGCACGCATGGTCGTGCACGCGTTGACGCCGAAAGGCGAGGCACGCATCGAGCTGAATCCGAATGCCGCCGACGAGACCTACCTGCGACGGGTCAAGTCGCTGCTGTCGAGCCATGCCACCGGGTCGCCGGGCGGTTACCCGGTGTTTCTCGATCGCTGGACCCGCATGGGGCAGGCGCGCGATCAAATGCTCGAACAGCTGCTGCTGCTCGGCGAGAGCGAGGCCGTGGTGGCGGTCGTCCACGCGCCAGGCCTGGACGCGCGGCTCGCGCGACGCGCCTGGTGGGCGATGCCGGACGCGGCCAACGCGCGCGCGATGTTGCGCCATGCCGCGGTAGCCGAGAGCGAGATCGGGCGCGAGCTGGCGATTTTCCTGCTCGAATTTTTGCCCTTCGAGGAAAAACCTGTCGACCAGCTCGAATCGGTGCGCCTGCTGCTGCAACCCGGGCTGGTCGATGCCGCGACCCGCGACAGGCTATGGCGGCAGGCGCAAAACCGTCGCGGTATGCTGGTCGGGTTCATCCATGCCGCGAGCGATGACCTGCCGCTCGATCTGCCCGCGCACCCGGCGCTCGAGCGCTGTCGCGCCGCCGTCCACGACAGCCACGACGCGGCCGAACTGGCAACGCTGGCAAAGATCCTCGCGCCGGCCGGCCAGGCCTGCGTTGCAACCTGCATCGCCGCGCTGGAAAAACTGCCCGACCAGGAAGTTGCGGTCTCGCTGTTCCAGGCGATGGCGCGGTATTTCGCCAGCGCCCGCGTAGTCGAAGGTCAGTGGCGCGATGCCGGCGAGCTGGAGCGGGCGGTCGCCGCCTGTCCGTCACCGCGAGCGCAGGGCCTCGAGCAACAACTCGATTCGCTGCGCTTCCTGTCCGCGATCTCGGTTTCGCTGCTCGACCCGATTTTTGCGCGTACCGACTCGATCGGCAGCGGTATGCGGCGCAAACTGCAGCCCGTAACCGATCGCATCCTGTATCACCTCGAGCGGCTCGGCCCGGGCAGCGGCATAACGGCTGTCGACACGGGCCGCCGTCGCGGGCGCCGCTCGCGCCAGGCGTAACCGCTCAGCGGCCGCCGCCGCGCGACATCGCTGCTTTGCGCGCCTTGTTCCAGTAGCGGAAGAATCGCCCGAGATCGGGTTCGCGCGCCAGCTCGACGAACGGGGTATCGGCTACCTCCACGACGTCGAAGTCACGCTGCAGGTGCTCGATGCGGTTTTGCAGCAGCTGGTTCGGTGTCGCCGGCACGTAGATCGACCCGCCGTGCTGACGCGCGAGCCGCGCCAGGCAGGTCTGCTGGTCGCCATGCAGGATGGTCACCGGCAGTTCCACCAGGCTCTCGTAAATGAACACCAGCCGCTTGAAGCCGTAATCCATGGCCTGCAGGTACGCATCGTCCCAGACGAAGAAAGCCGGGCTGCCGTCGCCCGCCGCGGCAAATACCGGGTGATCGCTGCGCAGCGCATCCTCGTGCAGCCAGATCAGTCCGCTCATGCCGCCACCTCGAGGCGCGGAAACAGGCGCGCCGAGAGTTCCTCGTAGGAGGCATCGAGCACGGCGTTGTCGCGCGCCGACGTGTTGATGTCGGCGCTGGCGTACTTGCGCAGGTTATCGAGATTGAAGATGTAGGGTCGGTTAGCGAAAGTGCTCGCGACCCATTGCCAGGACAGGTTGTTGCTGGCCGGGTCGCCGTCGACCAGGTGATGCAGGAACCAGCGTGCACCGGCCTGCCAGCGGATGCGTCGCCAGTGCACGACGTAGGCGGCGAGGTACATGCGGCAATGGTTATGCAGGTAGCCGGTGCGCAGCAGGGTCGCGATGAACTGGTCGATCGCGCCGACGCCGGTTTCGCCCGCGGCGATGTCGGCCGGCAGCCCGGTGGCATAGTCGGCCGCGGAGAAGCCGGTCTTGTAGGGCTCGACGTCATTCCAGATACGTTCGGGATGGCGCGCATACACGCGTTGCCAGTAGTCGCGCCAGGCGAGTTCCTGGACCAGCTTTTCGACCCTCGCGGGCTGCTCGGAGCGCGCCAGCGCCTCGTTGCGCACTTCGTCCAGCGTCAGTATGCCGTGGCGAATGTAGGGTGACAGGCAGGTCACGGCGCCGTCGAGGAAGTTGCGGGTGCGGCCGTAGGCTACCGGGTCCATGACGCGCAGGCGTTCCGCCGCCGGGGCAGCGCCGCCGATCATCGGGCTGACATCGCGCCGGTCCAGCCAGGGGCTCAGCCCGGCGACCTGTTCGACCAGTTGCTCGCGACTATCGAAGTCGCGCGGCAGTTCTTTCATGACATTACACCTCTCGGCCGCGCGCCGGGGCGTCGGCGCGCAGCGAAACCATTGCGCCGGCGTGCGCCGTTAGCACGACCTGAACCGGGACGTACGTGGGTTGCAAGGATGCGCGCGGATTCCGCCCTGACCGCCGGACGCTTGCGCCAGGCCCACAGGTGCTGGCGGGCGTGGCGCGAGGCGCTCTCGATATCCACCACCGGCGGCGGATAATCCAGGTCGTACATCTGCCGCTCCAGCGCCGTGATCTTCCACGGGCTATGCAGCAGGTCGGTCGGCAATCCCGCAAGTTCGGGACACCACCGGCGAATGAATTCGCCGTCGGGATCCTGCTCGAGCGACTGCTTGAGCGGGTTATAGATGCGGATGGTGTTGGTGCCGGTAACGCCGGCCTGCATCTGCACCTGCGAGTAGTGGATGCCCGGTTCGAAATCGAGAAACAGGCGCGCCAGGTGGGGCGCGGCGCGACGCCAGTCGATCTGCAGCTGGTGGCAGACGAAGCTGACCAGCATCGCGCGCATGCGAAAATTGATGTAACCGGTCGCGGCCAGGCAGCGCATGCAGGCATCGACCAGCGGGTAGCCGGTGTTGCCGTCACACCAGCGCTGCAGCTCGGTTTCGCTGGCCGCGTCCTCGCGCCACGGGTAGTCGGCGTAGCCCCGGTTGACCGGGCGAAACTCCATGTCGGCCTCGCTTTCGAATTTCTGGATGAAATGACAGTGCCAGTGCAGTCGCGACGACAGCGCCGCCAGCGCGCGCCGCCAGCCCGGACGCCTCCAGTGACGCAGCAGTTCCTGGTAGGCCTGGCGCAGGCTGAGGTTGCCCCAGGCGAGATAGGGCGACAGCCGCGAGCAAGTCTCGCGGCTTTGCCCCGGGCGCGAAATCCCGCGGTGGTAGTCCTGCCCGCGGCCGCGGTAAAAATCTTGCAGCACCTCGAGCGCCCTGCTTTCGCCGCCTGCCTGCATCAACGAATCTTCTGCCAGCCAGTCGGCCGGGATTTCGAAACGCAGCTCTGCTGGCAGCTCGACGAAACGAGTGCTGCCGAGCGCCGGCTGTTGGAGCGGCGCGCGCATGACCCGGTCCCAGTGACGATCCCAGTCTTCGCGATCGGGTTTGGCGCGGGTTACGGCGCCGACGGGATACTCGCGCCACTCGATCCCGTGCGCGGCACACCAGCGACCGACCGCTCGATCGCGCTCCCAGGTCAGTCGCAGCCCGACCTCTTCGTGGCTGAACAGCGTATCTATCGCGTAATGTCGATGCAGCGCCTCGAGACAGTCGAGCGCGTTGCCGTGCATGACACCGATGCGGACGTCGAAAGCTTCGAGCTGGCGGTCGAGATCGGCAAGCGACTGGCTGACGAAGCGCCAGTGGCGCGTCGCGTAATGTTCATCGTCCAGCAGTTCGGGCTCGAACACGTACAGCAGCAGCAGCGGCAGCGACTGCCCGCTGGCCGCGGCGAGTGGCGCGTGGTCCTGCAGCCGCAGATCGCGCTTGAACCAGGCGACGTTGATTGTTTCCCGCGCAGACTTCACCGAATCTCGATACCGGTTTGTTGTTGATAAACGGTGCGCGCCCGGTAGCCTGCCCGTGGTTGGGGCAGATGCGCGCTTAACCCTGATTGTACGTACCGTCGGCGCGATTGGTTTTAATTCGATTCCGTCAGCGGCGCGCGATGCCGCTATAATGCGGGTCCCGACCGGGTCGCCAGTTAGCTGGCAACCCGACGAACAACCATGGCTGCCGGCGGCCCGGCTCATGGCGGCACTGGCCTGCCCGATCCAGCCGCAACGGGAAAGCGTACAAGATCCATGTCCATGCAGCTCGCCAATCTCGTCGACGTCTCCCGGGGTGTCGCGGCCACGCGCAGCCGGCTCAAAAAGAGAGCCCTGCTGCGTGATTGCCTGCGCGCGGCCACCGTCGACGAGATCGCGCTGGTAGTGAATTATCTCGGCGGCAGCCTGCCGCAGGGACGCATCGGGCTGGGCCCGGCGATCGTGCGCCAGCTGGCGGACGAACCGGTCGCCGCTACCTCGTCGCTGACACTGGCCGACGTCGACCGGACCTTCGCCACGATCGCCGCTACCCGCGGCAGCGGTGCACAGCAGCGCAGGCGGGATGAGCTGGGCGGACTGTTCCAGCGCGCGACCGCGGACGAGCGTGACTTCCTCGCGCGCCTGGTTCTCGGCGAAATCCGCCAGGGCGCGCTGGAAGGCGTCATCATCGAGGGTATCGCCGATGCCGTCGAAATCCCGGTCGACGATATCCGCCGGGCGGTCATGCTGGCGTCGGACCCGGCACCGGTGGCCGAGGCCGCGATGGCCGAGGGCAGCGCCGGCCTCGACCGTTTTCGCCTGTCGCCGATGTCACCGGTCAGGCCGATGCTGGCGCAGCCGGCCGACGGGATCGAAGACGCACTCGAAGCCCTCGGCGAAGCCGCGCTCGAATACAAGCTCGACGGAGCGCGGGTACAGATTCACCGCGTGGGCCGCGACGTGAAAATTTTCTCCCGGCGCCTGCACGACGTGACCGGCAGCCTGCCCGACGTGGTCGAAAGCATGCTGGCGCAACCGAGCGAACGCTTCGTCGTCGACGGCGAGGTCATCGCCCTGCGTGAAGACGGGCGACCGCATCCGTTCCAGGTCACGATGCGCCGCTTCGGCCGCAAGAGCGACGTCGACAGGCTGCGCGCGCAACTGCCGTTGAACGTGTTCCTGTTCGACTGTTTGCACCGCGACGGCGATGACCTGATCGACCGCCCCTACCGCGAGCGTTCGGCCCTGCTCGCGGACGCCGCCGACGAAGCCGTGCTGGTCCCGCGCCTGGTAACCGCCAGTAGCGATGAAGCCGCGACCTTCCTCGCCGGCGCCTTCGCGCGCGGCCACGAGGGTGTCATGGCGAAATCGCCCGACAGCCTGTACGCGGCGGGTAATCGCGGCGCCGACTGGCTCAAGATCAAGCAGGCACACTCGCTGGACCTGGTCGTACTGGCAGCCGAGTGGGGCAGCGGCCGACGCGAAGGCTGGCTGTCCAACCTGCATCTGGGCGCGCGCGATCCGCACAGCGGCGGCTTCGTCATGCTCGGTAAAACCTTCAAGGGCCTGACCGACAAGATGCTCGCGGCGCAGACCAGGGCGCTGCTGGCGCTGGAGCTCGGGCGCGAGGATCAGGTCGTGCACGTGCGCCCCGAGCTGGTGGTCGAGATCGCGGTCAACGAAATCCAGGCCAGCCCGCAGTACCCCGCCGGCATGGCGCTGCGTTTCGCGCGCGTGAAGCGCTATCGCAACGACAAGGCCGCCGCCGAAGCGGACACGATCGACACGGTGCGCGCGCTGTTCGACGCCCAGGCCGGCGGCGGTGATCGTGGCTAGGCCAGTGTTCGGCGACGCGACCCGGCGTTGGTTCGACGACAGCTTCTCCGCGCCGACGCAGGTGCAGACCCGCGGCTGGGCGCAGATCACATCAGAGCGGCATGCCCTGCTAGTGGCGCCAACCGGCAGCGGCAAGACCCTGGCCGCGTTCCTGGCCGGCATCGACCGCCTCGGTGCGCTGCCGGCCGACACCCGGCCGGGAGTGCGGCTGCTATACGTTTCGCCGCTGAAGGCGCTGGTGCACGACATCGAGCGCAACCTGCGCGCGCCGCTGGTCGGCATCAGCCGCGTCGCCGGCCGCCTCGAGCTGCCGTTCCGCCAGCCCGGGGTGGCTATCCGCACCGGCGACACGCCGCAGCGCGAACGCCAGCAACAGCGCAAGCATCCCGCCGACATCCTGGTGACGACGCCGGAATCGCTCTACCTCATGCTCGGCTCGCAGGCAGCCGCAACGCTGACCTCGGTCGAGACGATCATCGTCGACGAAATCCACGCGCTGGCAGCAACCAAGCGCGGCGCCCATCTCGCGCTGTCACTGGAACGCCTGGCCGAGATCGCGGAGCGGGACCCGCAGCGTATCGGCCTGTCGGCGACGGTGCGGCCACTGGCAGCCGTTGCCCGTTATCTCGGCGGCGACCGCGAGGTCGAAATCGTCGACTGTTCGGCCAAACCATCGCTCGACCTGAGCGTGCGGGTACCCGTGCCCGACATGCACAACCCGCCGGCGGCCGACGCCGCGGCGCCGCGCGGCGGATCGATTCTCGGTGAACTCTACGCACGCGAGGTCGGGACGCCGCCGAGCGAGCGCGGCATCTGGCCATTGATCTACCCCGAGCTGCTGGCGGCCATCCGCGCCAACCGCTCGACCATCATTTTCGTCAACAGCCGCGGGCTGTGCGAACGCCTCGCGCACAAGCTCAACGAGCTCGCGGAAGAGGAACTGGTGCGCGCGCATCACGGCAGCATTTCGCACGAGAAGCGCGCCGAAATCGAGGAGGGCCTCAAGTCGGGCGCGATTCGCGGCATCGTCGCCACCAGTTCGCTCGAACTCGGCATCGACATGGGCGCGATCGACCTGGTGCTGCTGGTCGAATCGCCCGGCTCGGTAGCGCGCGGCCTGCAGCGCGTCGGGCGCGCCGGTCACGGGGTCGGCGAAACCAGCGTCGGCTGTATCTACCCCAAGTTCCGCGGTGACCTGCTCGAGAGCGCGGTGGTTGCCGAACGCATGCTCGAAGCCGAACTCGATGCAATCGAGATTCCAATGAACGTGCTCGACGTGCTGTCGCAGCAAATCGTCGCCATGTGCTGCCAGCAAGCCATGTCGGTCGACGATATCGAGCGCGTCGTCCGGCGCGCCTGGTCGTACCGCGAACTGTCGCGCAACGCGCTCGAAGCCGTGCTCGACATGCTCTCCGGCCACTACCCTTCGTCCGACTTCGCCGATCTGCAGCCGCTGCTGTCCTGGGACCGCAGCCGCGACCTGCTGTCGCCGCGGCGCGGCACGGCGCTGGTCACGCGCATGAACGCGGGCACCATCCCCGACCGCGGCGCTTTCAGCGTCCATCTCGGTGAAGAAGGCCCGCGGGTGGGCGAACTGGACGAGGAAATGGTGTTCGAAACCCGCGCCGGCGACAACATCACGCTCGGCGCCAGCACCTGGAAGGTCGAAGCGATCACGCGCGATCGCGTGATCGTGTCGCCGGCGCCGGGCGAACCGGGACGCCTGCCTTTCTGGCGCGGCGACGGTCCCGGAAGACCGCTCGAACTCGGCCGTGCGCTGGGTGCCTTCCTGCGCAGGGTCGGCCGCTTCGGCGAAGAAAAAGCGCGCGAGTGGCTCGAGCAGAACACGCCGCTCGATCACTTCGCGGCGCAAAATCTCGCCGCCTACATCAGCGAACAAAAGCAGGAAACCGGCAGCCTGCCGACCGACCGTTCGATTACCATCGAGCGCTTCCGCGACGAGCTCGGTGACTGGCGGCTATGCATCCTGACCCCGTTCGGCGCGCGCATCCACGCCCCCTGGGCGATGGCGCTGCAGCGTACGCTGGGCGATATCAGCGGCTACGAGATGCAGGTCATGTATACCGACGACGGCATCGTGCTGCGCTTCGCCGACGTCGAGGAACTGCCGGATGTCGACGCGCTGATCCCCGATCCCGACGAACTCGAGGAACTGATCACCGAACAGCTGGCGACAACCTCCATGTTCGCCGGCCTGTTCCGCGAAAACGCGGTGCGCTCGCTGCTGCTGCGCCGGCGACGGCCCGGACAGCGCGCGCCCCTGTGGGCGCAGCGTCTCAAGGCACAGAACCTGCTCGCCACGGTACAGCGATACCCTGATTTCCCGATCGTGATCGAAACCTATCGCCAGGCGCTGGCCGACGTATTCGACCTGCCCGCGCTGAAGCAGCTGCTGCACGACGTTCGCAGCCGCACGATCGCGCTCGACGACGTCGAAACACGCTCGGCATCGCCGTTTGCCCGTTCGCTGGTATTCGCCTGGGTGGCAGCTTACCTGTACGAGCAGGACGCCCCGCTGGCCGAACGCAAGGCGCAGGCCCTGACGCTGGATCGGAGCCTGCTCGGCGAACTGCTCGGCCAGGCGGAACTGCGCGAACTGATCGACGCCGACGTGCTCGCGGAACTCGAGGCAGAACTGCAGTTCCTGGCGGATGACTACCGCGCGCGTGATGCCGACGAGGTGCACGACCTGCTGCGCCGACTCGGCGACCTCGGCGAAGCCGAACTGCTTGCGCGCAGCGGCGAGCGGGCTGCCGACTGGATTGCCGATCTCGTGAGCCAGCGGCGAGTGGTCGCGGTCAGGCTGGCCGGCGAACAGCGCTGGATCGCGGCCGAGGACGCCGCCCTGTATCGCGATGCGCTCGGCGCGGTACCGCCGGTCGGGCTGCCCGACAGTTTCCTGCAGCCGGTCGAAGCGCCACTGGAGGCCTTGTGCAAACGCTTCGCGCGCCATCGCGGACCCTTCGTAACCGGCGACATCTGCCGCCGCTTCGACCTGCGCGCCGCGCAGGTCACGCCGGTACTGGAAACGCTACTGGCGAACGGTGTACTGGTCAGGGGCGAAATCCGCCCGGGCGGCGCCGAACTGGAATGGTGCGATGCCGAGGTGCTGCGGCGGCTCAAGCGGCGCAACCTGGCGCGGCTGCGTAACGAGGTCGCGGCGGTCGACAGCGCGACCCTGGCGCTGTTCCAACCGGCCTGGCACGGTTTCGACGAAAGTCGGGGCGGGCAGGACCGCCTGCTCGAAGCCATTGGTCAGCTGCAGGATCTGCCGTTGCCCTGGTCACTGCTCAGCACGACCCTGCTACCGCGGCGCGTCTCCGGTTTTCGCCTCGAGCAGCTGGATATGCTGGCGGCGAGCGGCGCGGTCGTCTGGGTCGGACGCGGTGCCAGCGGTGCGCGCGACGGGCGCGTCGCGCTCTACCTGCGCGAACAGGTGCGCGAATTGCTGCAGGTCGAAGCCGACTTCGAGCCGCCGTCCGGGTTACACGCTGCCATTCTCGATTGCCTGGCGCGCAACGGCGCGTCGTTCCTGGTCGAGATCGGCGACCACGCCGCCGCGCAGGGTCAACCGGCGAGCGCAAGGGAACTGACCGCCGCCATCTGGGACCTGGTCTGGGCCGGGCAAATTACCAACGACACCTTCGGACCGCTGCGCGGACTGGCGCATGCCCGGCCGCGCAGCGGTCGCCGCGCGCGGGCCGGCGGCGGCCTCGCCACCGGCGGCCGCTGGTCGCTGGTATCCGGCCTGCTGCCAGCGGAACCGAACCCGACCCGGCAAGCCCTCGCACGGGCACGGCTATTGCTCGATCGCTACGGCGTGGTCAGCCGCAAGTGTGCGCAGGCCGAGGAAATCCCGGGCGGCTTTACCCCGCTGTATCGCGTCTACCGTGAAATGGAAGAACAGGGTCGCGTCAGGCGCGGTCATTTCGTCGACGGTCTCGAGGGCGCCCAGTTCGCGTGGGCCGGCGCGGTCGACCGGCTGCGCGCGGCGCGCCAGGATGCCGAGGAGCGGGACGTTACGGTGCGCGCGGAAGATATCCGCGTCCTGGCGGCGATGGATCCCGCCAATCCCTGGGGATCGATCCTGCCCTGGCCGCTGGTCGGCAATCCGCAGCAGGCCCGGCCGCGGCGGATGCCGGGCGCCTGGGTGCTGCTGGCGCGCGGGCGTCCCGTGCTCTACGTCGGCGCCCGCGGCAGCGCGCTGATCACCTTCCCGGAAACCATACGCGACGAAGCCGGCGCGCTCGATGCCGCGATCGAAACCTTGCGCCGACTGCCGAAAGGAGCCACGCGCAAGCTGCTGGTCATCCACAAGATCGATGGCGAGGACGTAAAGCACTCGCAACTCCTGCCGCGCTTTCTCGCGGCCGGTTACGCGACCGACTACCAGGGCCTGATCGATACCGCGCCACCCGCACGCGCACCGGCGGGCTGAGACGTGCCCGAAGGCGACACCATTCACAAGATCGCGAACTTTCTCGCGCCCCGTCTCGCTGACCAGACCGTGGTCGACCTGCGTCTCGCCGATAAAAACGCGGCTCGTAAATGTATCGGTCAGCGGGTGGCCGACGTCGCCGCGCGCGGCAAACACCTGTTTATCGAGTTCGACAACGGCCTGGCGCTGCGCAGCCATCTCGGCATGCACGGCTCCTGGCATCGCTACCCCGTGGGCAGCGACTGGCAGCGGCCGGCGGTGCAACTGTCGGTGGCACTCGCGACCGCCGACTGGGAATACGTCTGCTTCAACGCGAAGGAGGTCGAGATCGTGCGCAGCCCGAGCGTGCGCGAACGCATCGTGCACGGCCGCCTCGGGCCCGACCTGATTGCCGACGATGTCGATCCGGCCTACCTCGCCCGGCGCGCGCGCGAGTTCGTCGAGCCCGACGAATTGCTCGCCGATGCACTGCTCGATCAACGCATCGCCTGTGGGATCGGCAATGTCTACAAGTCCGAGATCATGTTCATCGAAGGTCATGCACCCGCTACCCGGCTCGGCGAACTCGACGACCGCCAGCTCGGCCGCTGTTTCGCGCTCGCGGCGAAGCTGCTGCGGCGCAATCTCGGCGGCGGCCGCAGGGTGACCCGTTTCGAATCCGACCAGGCCGGCAGCCTGTGGGTCTACGGCCGCACCGACCTGCCCTGCCTGCGCTGCGACACGCCGATCGCAAGCCGCAGGCTCGGCCGGCATCATCGCGGTACCTACTGGTGCCCGGCCTGCCAGGACCCGGCTGCCACCGACCAACGGGCCGACAGCGGCTAAATCAGCGCCGCACGGCGCGATGATCCCAAATGCGGTCGGTCAACGTATTAACACGCATACCTGATTCGAATTGCAGCAGCCGGCCAGCGCCGGCAGGACGAATAGCATGACCACAGCCCAAACGACAGCAACCGGGATCCAGTCAGTCGGCGTTTTCGGCGGCACCGGCTACGTCGGCAGTTACCTGGTGGATGCCCTGCTGGCGCAGGGCTTTCACCCCGTTTTACTGGTGCGGCCAGGCAGCGAAGCGCGCGTCGAACAGCGCGATCGCTGCACCCTCGTCAGTGGCGACATCGATGACGAGGCGGCTATCCGCCAGGTCGCCGAGGCCAGCGACGCGCTGATTTACAATATCGGTATCCTGCGCGAGTTCCCGCAGCGCGGGATCAGTTTTCACGGCCTGCAGGAAGAAGCCGCGCGCCGCACCATGGACGCGGCGGTTGCCGCCGGCGTGCGCCGGTTCCTGCTGATGAGCGCCAACGGCGTCGAAGCCGGGCTGACGCCGTATCAGCGCAGCAAGCACGCGGCCGAACGTTACCTGCAGGGGCTGGAGCTGGACTGGACCATATTCCGGCCCTCGGTGCTGTTCGGCGATCCGCGCGGGCGGATGGAATTCGCCACCCAGCTGAGCGCCGAGATCATCGACTCGCCGCTGCCGGCGCCACTGTTTCACAACGGTCTGCTGCCCTTCGGCGCCGGTAACTTCACCATGTCGCCGGTGCATGTCGCCGACGTTGCCGCGGCCTTCGTCGCGGCGCTGCGCGATCCGGCGACCATCGGCAAAACCTTCCATCTCGGCGGTCCCGAGACCATCAGCTGGCGCGAAATCCTGACTCGCCTCGCCGCGGCGCGCGGTCGCAGCAAGCTGATGCTGCCGGCGCCGGCGCTCGGCGTGATGGCGGCGGCGGCGCTGCTCGACCGCTTCGAATCGTTTCCGATCACGCGCGACCAGGTTCGTATGCTGCTGGTGGGTAACGCCTGCGCGCCGGACGATCTCGAGGCCCTCGGCATCGATCCCCGGCCGTTTTCCGCGGACGGACTCCACTACCTCGAACCACGCGCAGCCGCCTGACCCAGGCCTGGACATGGCGGCGCAATCGGGCGCGATCGCCGCTGGTTCCGCGCTCGGCGGTGCGATTTGATCAGCTTGCTCCCTGCGCATGACTTCCCGTCGGGGTATTCCCCGGGAACGGCGGGCACAGCTCCGGGCAGTAAAAGCGACTTCGTCCATCCGCTGCCCGCGAGTACTTGTCCGGAACCGGATTCTCGACACTGATTAGCTTGCGGACGTGATCCGGAATTTTTCCCCCGGCGTATACAGAATGATTGCGCGGTGCGTTGCGGTTTCGTAGCCGGACAGACACCTACCCAGCCCACCAGGTTGGCTAATTCGTCCCCCTCCTCCAAGAATTAGCCTTTCCCGGTACGAAGACGCACCGCGCTTTTTTTTACCCGTTGACTTAAACCAGCCCCCTGGCTTACCGCAGGTAGCCGATGACCGAGGCGAAATGGCAGGTGCTGCCGGCCAGGACAAAAAAATGCCAGATGCCGTGGGCATGGGTCAGGCGCTTGAGCGCGTCGAGCACGTAGAACACGACTCCGGTGGTGTAGGCGATACCACCCGCTACCAGCAACAGGACACCGCCGCGCGATATCGCGGCTTCGACGCTGTCGAAATCGAACGCGATCGCCCAGCCCATGCCGAGGTAAATGATCAGCTGGCCGATTTTAACCACGCGACCGCGCAGAAATATCTCGCTCAGGATACCGGCGGCCGCCAGGCCCCAGACGATACCCAGGATCAGGAAGCCGTTGCCGTCGCGCAGGCCGATCAGCATGTAGGGTGTGTAGGTGCCCGCGATCAACAGGTAGATCGCGACATGATCCAGCAGCTTGAACAGGCGCTTCAGCCGGGGAATGTAAAAGCTGTGGTACAGCGTCGACATGGTATAGAGCATGACCAGCGTCAGGCCGAAAACGGAGAAGCCGACCAGCGTCCACAGGTCGCGTGACTGGATGCCGACCGTGAGCAGCGCGCCGAAACCCACCAGCGCGAGCACGGCACCGACGAGATGGCTGATGGCGTTTAGTTTTTCTCCGTGATACATGCCCGCATCATTGGCGATTTTGAAAATAGTTTCAAGTAGAAACTTTTAGTTCGGGGTGATACCCCTGTATCGCGACCAGCGGGAACCGGTCATCGAGACCCTGCGGCAGCTCAAAAACTTCGGCAGCTGGACGATGATGGGTGATGGCATCTCCGCGCAAGGCGTCCACAACGACAGCGTCGAAATCGCGCTTCGAAGGCTCGACCCGGCGATGAAGGTCGGCAAACCCTAGTTCGACTCGTGCGCAATCACCCGATATCCGCCCATCGCAGGAGGTTCGGTAAGGAAGCCACTAAACTCCGCCCAGATTTTTCCAACCTGTTCCTGGTTCGCATTAGACGTTTGTTCAGATTCCACGACGGAGACAACGACACCGTTGCCATCGGCATCGATCGCATTCGTGAATGAAATCATGCCCTCCATTGCCATAATCGTTGGCATCATATCCTGTAGCTTCGCCTCCGCAGCGGGTACGGATTCCGGCTTCATCTTATAGGTAGTAATACGTGCAAACATTTGTCGTCCTCCTCTTTCAGGTAGTTGATTCTGGACGTATCGGGAGCCCCAGGCAACTTGACCCGGTATCGCCCGACGCTTCTCAATCACCGGTTTGGTCACCGGCGCCGGTGGCCGGGTACTGGTCCGCGGCGCGCAGGCGGAAGCGTTTTTCGACCAGGTCCGGATCGTCGAAATGGCGCCGGCCGACGAACGCGGTGGCCTGGCTGCCGGCCTGGCGCATCGCCCCGGCACTGCGAATTCCCATCGGCCAGAACAGAAAACGCTCGCCGCGCGCGGTGCCGGGCACCAGCCCATCCTCGCCGAACAGGCTGCGTGCTCCGCCATCCGGCAACGGCAGCGAACGCAGGTCGTCGTAGTCGGCAAAAAGATAGTCGACGTCGCCATCGACTTCTGCCGGCCAGGCGTTGCGCAGGTAATGCGTGCGTGACTGCAGGCTGACGACCAGGCGCTGGCCGGCAGCGATACGCGGCAGGCTGGCCGCCGTGAACGCCCACTCGATCGACGCGGCAGGTGCCGCGATCGGTTCCACTCGCGGCGTGGTGAAAAACATGTGGTAACAACCGCAGGGATGGATGCTGTCGAACAGCACCGGCTCGCCGTCGGGCGCCAGCGTTACGCGCCAGGCAAGGCCGTCGAGCCGGCCGGCCAGCAGGTCCAGCCAGTGCGCGGCCGGCCGCTCCGGGAACCAGGCGACGTACACCAGCTGCAGCAGGCTGCGGTTGTCGACG
Organism: Gammaproteobacteria bacterium; assembly: GCA_030066085.1. Taxonomy (GTDB): domain Bacteria; phylum Pseudomonadota; class Gammaproteobacteria. The sequence goes on from JASJCI010000038.1 coordinate 44,773, forward strand.
CGGGTATAGTCGATGCGGGTATAGACGGTCGGACGGGCCAGGTCGATGCCCGGTACCGGCCCGCCGTTCCAGTAGGGCTGGCCGATGCGATCGAAATCGCCGGCGGTCTCGATTTCGAACACCGGTGCGTAGGTGGCGAACAGGCGCGACCGCTGCTCCCGCGACAACTGCGCGATACCGAGGGGATGACGCGCCGCGCGTGCCAGCAGATCGCGCACTTCCGCCCGCGTGTAACCGTCGACGTCCGCCGGGCGATAACGCAGCAGATCGGCGACGGGCGCCTTGCCGCGCCGCACCGCCTCGATTTCCGCCGCGGCCCTTTCCTGCCAGTTCTCGACCCCGGCATGAAACGGCAAACGGGTCAGCTCGTACAGCCCGAGCGCCCGCTTGAGCGAGCTGTAATCGTCATCGACCCGCGCACGGCGCGCAAGTACTTCGCTGTATTCGCCCGCGGGCAAATCGACGCGCGCCAGCTGCATGGCACATTCCTGCAGGCGGGTCAGCAGGGCGTCGCGGCCGGCGTCATCCAGCGCGCGCACGGCCGGGTCGGGCAGATTGTCGATTTCGATCCGGCGGCCGATGACATCCAGTTCGCGCAGGCGTTGGAGCCAGGCCGCGTTGGTCGCGGCATCGTCGCCGGCTTGCTGGCGGAAGGACGCGCTGAAACGATCGACGCGCAGGTAGGGAAATCCATCGATGCGGCGCGCGCCGATATCGGCCACGCCCGCGGCGGCTATCGCGCGGTCGAGCGCGCGGAACCAGTGCGCACATTCGCGCAGCGCGCTGTCGCCGGCTTCGAGATGCTCCCGGTGCGGCGCCTGGATAGCGGCGCAACCGGCCAGGCTCGCCAGCACGAGCAGCAGCGGACCGATTTTTGCGAATGCCGGTTGCTTCTTCATGCGGTTGACTCGATGTGCGCGCGTTTGATCAGGTGTCACGCGCTGTTAGCGCGGCAACAGGCGCCGGGGCGGTCTGTGCCACTCGACGCCGGCGCCGCGCTATTCGAGCGCGATCGCCGCGTCCTGTAACCAGGTCAGCAGGTAGTCGGCGAAACTGCGCCGGATGATCACTTCGAAACCGGCTCCGTCGGCCAGCGGCGACAGCGTCATGCCGGCCTTGGCCAGCCGCGTCTGCGCACACTGCCCGGGCTGGAACACGCGCGCATGCAGGTCGAACGGGCAATCGGTCGCAAGCAGTTCGCCGGCACGCTCGCCGCTGACGTGAATCATCGTCAGGCCGCTGGAATTGTCGACTACCGAACTGAATACGCCGGCGAGCGCCTTTTCCAGTTTCGTCTTCAGGGCGGCCTGCTGGCCGGGCGGCGTCACGATCAGCCATTCGTCCGGGCCCAGCCAGTAGATGCGGTTGTCGCCGGCATCGAGCACGGTATTGGCCGCGGTCGGTACCTCGACACCGAGCACCTTGAGGCAGGCGGCGACAAAGCCGGTGTGCCCGGGCCGGCCACGCAGGTTGAGGTAACCGTTGAACGCCTTTTCCTCGATGCGCGGCGCGTTGCCCGCGGGCTCGCCGAGCTCGATTTGCACCAGGGGGGATTCCTGCTGGAACAGGTCAGACATTTTGCTTCTCCCCGTCCTTGTCGTAGAACAGCGGTTCGGTAATCGTCGCCTGGATTACGCGGCCGCTGGCGAGCGGCGCGTACACCGTCTCGCCCATGCGCGCGCGGCCGCCCTTGACCAGCGCCAGCGCGATCGAGTGGCCGCAGCAGGCGCTGAAATAACTGGAGCTGACGTGCCCCACCATCGGCACCGGCTTCGGCGCTCGCGGGTCGTCGACCAGCTGCGCGCCCTCGGGAATCACGCTTTGCGGATCCTCGGTCAGCAGGCCTACCAGCTGCTTGCGGTCCTTGCGCACCGAGTCGGGACGCGACAGCGAGCGCTTGCCGATGAAATCGGCCTTGGTTTTCGACAGCGCCCAGCCCAGGCCCAGGTCGTCGACCGTCACCGAGCCGTCGGTATCCTGGCCGACGATCACGTAACCCTTTTCCGCGCGCAGCACGTGCATGGTTTCGGTACCGTAAGGCGTGATGTCGAAGGGCTCGCCAGCCTGCATCAGCTTTTCCCACATGAAACGACCGTGGTTGGCCGGCACGTTGACTTCGTAGGCGAGTTCGCCGGAGAAGCTGATGCGATTGACGCGGCACTCGACGTCCTCGATGGTGCCGGCGCGGGTTGCCATGAACGGAAACGCCTCGGCGCTGAAATCGATTCCGTCGACCACCGCGGACACGACCTCGCGGCTCTTCGGCCCGACCACCGCGGCGGTCGCCCAGTGATCGGTCACGGAGGTCAGGAACACCTCCATTTGCGGCCACTCGGTCTGCAGCCAGCGCTCCATCCACGCGAACACGCCGGCCGCGCCACCGGTGGTGGTATGCATGAAGAAGTGGTCCTCGGCCAGGCGCAGCGTGACGCCGTCGTCCATGACCATGCCATCCTCGCCGAGCATGAAACCGTAACGGCCCTTGCCGACCTCGAGTTTCTGCCAGTTGTTGGTGTAGATCATCTCGAGAAACTCGGCCGAGTCCTTGCCGCGAATCTCGATTTTGCCCAGCGTCGATGCATCGAGAATGCCGACACTGTCGCGGATCGCAAGGCATTCGCGGTTGACCGCGGCGTGCATGTCTTCGCCCGCTTGCGGGTAGTACCAAGGACGTTTCCACTGGCCGACATCTTCGAACTCGGCGCCGTTTTCCTCGTGCCAGGCATGCATTGCGGTCTTGCGCACCGGGTCGAACAGCTTGTCACCCAGGTTCTGGCCGGCAAAGGCACCGAAAGTGATCGGGGTGTAGTTCGGCCGGTAGGTCGTGGTACCGGTTTCGGCAATCGTCTGGCCGAGCGCTTCGGCGAGGATCGCCATGCCGTTGATGTTGCCGAGCTTGCCCTGGTCGGTGCCGAAGCCCATCGCGGTGTAACGCTTGACGTGTTCGACCGAGTGGAAACCTTCGCGCGTCGCGAGCTGGATATCGGCCGCACCGACATCGTTCTGCATGTCGACGAAAGCCTTGGGACCGCGGCCGCGGGCATAATGCGACGGTACGTTCCACAACGGCAGTATCGCTTCGCTGACCACCGGGTCGGTTTCCGGGACCTGCAGCACGACGTCGAAGCCGCAGGCGCGAACCGCGTCCGCCCCGGCGCTCGCACCCTCGGCGAGACATCCCGCCAGGTCGAGCGTACCGTTGGCGCCGCCAACGGAGCACTGTGCCTGGGCCGACTGTCCCGGCCGGAACATGGCCGTTTCATCGTCCCACACCGGCCGCCCGCCGGACTGCGCGTGCAGGTGTACCGCCGGGCTCCAGCCGCCGGACAGCGCGAGCAGGTCGCAGGCAATCGTTTTGGCATTGCCGCTGACCGTGGTGCCGTCGCTCGACATGCGCATGACCTGCACCGAACGCAGCTGTTTGTGACCGCCGGTATCGACCACGACGTGGCCGTTCATGACCTGGATGCCGGCGCTGCGCACGGTATTGGCAAGTTCGCTGGACGAATCCGCACGCGCGTCAACCACCGCGACAACCTCGACCCCGGCCGCCTTCAGGTCCAACGCCGCCTGGTAGGCGCTGTCGTTGTTGGTGAAGATGACCGCCTGCTTGCCGGGCTGCACGCCGTAGCGGTTGCAATAGATCGAGACCGCCGACGCCTGCATGATGCCGGGGCGATCGTTGTTGGCGAACACCAGCGGGCGCTCCTGCGCGCCGGTCGCGAGAATCACCTGGTGCGCGCGCACCTGCCACAGCTTTTCGCGCGCACCGCTGCGTTCCGCCAGCGGCAGATGGTCGGTCAGGCGCTGCTGGATCGTCAGGAAATTGTAGTCGTGGTAGCCGAACACGGTACCGCGCGGCAGCAGCGTGACCTCGGGCAGGCTCTCGAGCTCGGCCACCGCACCCGCGATCCAGTCGCTCGCCTCGACAGCGTCGATCCGTGCCCGGCTGCCGAGGGTCTGGCCGCCGAATTCAGCCTGCTCGTCGGCCAGGATCACGCGCGCGCCCGCGCGCGCCGCGGTCAGCGCGGCCGCAAGCCCGCTGACGCCGCCGCCGACCACCAGCAGGTCGCAGTGACGGTGCGCGTGATCATAGCGATCAGGATCCAGTTCGCGCGGCGGTTCGCCCAGCCCCGACGCCTTGCGAATAAAGTGTTCGTACTTCATCCACATCGAGCCCGGCCACATGAAGGTCTTGTAGTAGAAACCGGCCGGCATCAGGCGGGCAAACAGGCTGTTGACCGACATCAGGTCGAAGTCCAGGCTCGGCCAGGCGTTGACCGGCTCGGCAACCAGGTGATCGTAGAGTTCGACCTGGGTACCGCGCGCGTTCGGGATCGTGCGCGCGCCCTTTTCGACCTGGAAAATCGCGTTGGGCTCCTCGGCGCCCGCGGTCAGGATGCCGCGCGGGCGATGATATTTCCACGAGCGGCCGACAAAATGCACGCCGTTGGCGAGCAGCGCCGAACACAGCGTATCGCCGGCATAGCCGGTGTAGACCTCGCCGTTGAAGGTGAACTGCAGCGGTCGATCGCGATCGATACGACCACCCTCGGCGGTACGAAACGGTTGCGTCATTTACCGGCCTCGCTCGGGGGTGTTTCACCGATCTTGTAGGTGCCGCTGATCTCGTAGGTCACCGTGTCGCGTTCGACGTTGAAGTACCGTCGGCAGCCGGCGGCGTGATTCCACTGCTCGCGGTGCAGGCCTTTCGGATTCTTGCGCATGAACAGGTAGTCCGCCCATTCTTCGTCGGTCAGCTTTTCGGTTTCCAGCGGGCGCGCGATGTGGGCTTCGCCGGCATAAGAGAATTCGGTCTCGTCGCGTACACCGCACCACGGACACTCTATAAGCAGCATTTGTGGAATCCTCCGATCAGCCGTGATGGCTCGCCACACTTCGTAGCGAGGGCGCCGAGATGCCGATGTGGCGTGGTGCACGGACCAGAAGACGGCGCAGGCGCAGCAGAGCCTGCGTTGAGCCGTCTGGCGGGAGTAGGCCGCGCCACAGCGAGTATATCGGCGTCCGCAGTAGAAGGGTGGCGAGTCATCACGGCTAGTGGGCGACGCCGGCGGCGCCGTGTTCGTCGATCAGGTAACCGGTGACGAAGCGGTCGAGCGCAAACGGCCGGTTGAGTTCGTGCGGTTGGCCGATGGCGACGTTGTGCGCGAACACCCAGCCGGAGCCGGGGGTGGCCTTGAACCCGCCGGTGCCCCAGCCGCAGTTGAAATACAGCCCCTTGACCGGGGTGTTACCGATGATCGGGCAGGCGTCGGGAGCGGTGTCGACGATGCCGCCCCACTGGCGATTCATGCGTACCCGGCGCAGGATCGGGAACATTTCGCAGATCGCGGCGACGGTATGCTCGATGGTCGGGAAGCTGCCGCGCTGGCCGTAGCCGTTGTAGCTGTCGATACCGGCGCCGATGACGAGGTCGCCCTTGTCGGACTGGCTGATGTAGCCATGCACCGCGTTCGACATGATGACGGTATGAATGATCGGCTTGATCGGTTCCGAAACCAGCGCCTGCAGCGGGTGGCTCTCGATCGGCATGCGAAAACCGGCCATGTCGGCCAGCACCGAGCAGTGGCCGGCGACAACCACGCCGATCTTCTTCGCCTTGATACTGCCGCGCGTGGTTTCGACCCCGGTGACGGCACCATTTTCCTGGCGGATCGCGGTGACCTCGCAGTTCTGGATGATGTCGACACCCATGCGGTCCGCGCCGCGAGCGAATCCCCAGGCGACCGCGTCGTGACGCGCAACACCGCCGCGCGGCTGGAACGACGAACCGAGAATCGGGTAACGGTTGCCCTGGTCGATGTTGATCTCGGGGATCGCGGCCTTGATCTGCTGCGGGGTGACCACGTGGCCATCGATGCCGTTGAGGCGGTTGGCGTTGACGCGGCGCTCGATATCGCGCATGTCCTGCAGCGTATGTCCGAGGTTGTACACGCCGCGCTGGCTGAACATGACGTTGTAGTTGAGATCCTGGCTCAGGCCTTCCCACAGCTGCATCGATTTCTCGTACAGGTGTGCCGACTCGTCCCACAGGTAATTGGAACGCACGATGGTGGTGTTGCGGCCGGTATTGCCGCCGCCGATCCAGCCTTTTTCGAGCACGGCGATGTTGGTCATGCCGTGCTCTTTCGCGAGGTAATAGGCGCTGGCAAGCCCGTGACCGCCGCCGCCGATGATAAGCGCGTCGTATTCGGCCTTCGGCTGCGGGCTGCGCCAGGCCGCGGCCCAGTTCTCGTGGTAACTGACCGCGTTGCGTACCAGCGAAAATATCGAGTACTTGCTCATCGAGGGTCCCGAAAAATCAAGGCGCGTAGGATATCAAGCCAGTCCCGGCGGTCAAAGCCGCGAAAGCGGCGCGAGTCGGATAAAAACAAGTAGATGGCGCATCTGATACACCCCTAAACGCCTGATACACCGAGGTATTTAATAGCCCGGCCGCGATCGAACCGCGAGCTTCGCGCGCTGCTGCTGCAGCCCGGACCCACCGGGCCTGGAAGCACGGCATCCGGGCATGTCGCGGGACTTACCACCCTGCTGGGCCCCGCGATCAAGTCGCGGGGCGACAACGGGACTTGTCACGACGCGATTCGGCCGGGTCGCGCAGGTTAGGGTATCTGTTGCTGGCCCCATACTTGCGAGGTTGACCTGGGCCCCGCGATCAAGTCGCGGGGCGACAACGGGACTTGTCGCAACGCGCTTCGGTCGGGTCGCGCAGGTTAGGGTATCCGTAGCTAGCAGCATGCTTGCGGGGTTGACCCGGGCCCCGCGATCAAGTCGCGGGGCGACAGTGGCGAAAATTCGTTAGACATTCGTGATGGTTGGCCTAGACTGCCCGGCTTTGGGCATACCGCGGGCACCACATGTTTCACGGCAATTCCAGCGCCCGCGCGATGGCGTTGATGATCAGCGCCATGCTGATGCTGCCCGGTATCGATGCTATCGCCAAGTGGCTGGCGGGTTCGGTTTCGTCGGGCCAGGTGAGCTGGAGCCGATTCCTGTTCCAGGTCGTGCTGATGTCGCCGCTGCTGCTGCGCACGCGCGGTCCCTGGCTGACCGCGAGCCTGTGGCTGCATGCCGCGCGCGGGGCGATGATCGCCGGGGCCACGCTGTTTTTCTTCAGCGGCCTGGCCTACCTGCCGCTGGCCGACGCGATCGCGATCTTTTTCGTCGAACCCTTGCTGGTGACCGCGCTGTCGGCCCTGCTGCTCGGCGAGGTTATTCACTGGCGGCGGATCTCGGCCATCTGTATCGGCTTCGTCGGCGCGCTGATCGTGATTCGCCCCACTTTCGCCGAGGTGGGCCTGCCGGCACTGTACCCGCTGGCCGCCGCCACCTGTTATGCCTTTTACATCCTGCTGACCCGTAAACTGGTCAAGGGCGAAGACCCGATCCGACTGCAGTTTTTCGCCGGTATTTTCGGCTTTCTCGTCATGAGCATCGCGCTTGCCCTCGGCAGCGCCGGCGGCGTCGACATACTCGCCGCGGCACCGCCGACCGCGAGCGAATGGATGTTACTCGCACTGCTCGGCCTGATTGCAACCGTTTGCCACCTGCTGGTGGTTTACGCCTACCGGCTGGTACCGATCTCGGTACTGGCGCCGTTCCAGTACGTCGAAATCATCGGCGCCACCCTGCTCGGGCTGGTTATCTTCGGTGACTTTCCGCAGGTGACTACCTGGGTCGGCATCGCGATCATCGTCGGCTCGGGAATTTACATGTTTCATCGCGAGGCCCGCATGTCGCGCCCGGACGCACCCTGAGTAGCGGCGTAAACGCAACGCGCGCGCCTCCTGCGCGGCGCGCCTGGCCGATTTCACCGGCAGCGTCTTGCGGCCTCTCGCGCCATCGGTTCTAATGACTGCGGACGCAGTATCTTTCGCTCTGACGCAACCGGAGAACAACGATGGAAATCGAAACCAAAGCGGTACACGCGGGCTACTCGCCGGATCCGACCACCAACGCGGTGGCGGTACCCATCTACCAGACCACGGCCTACGCCTTCGACAATGCGCAGCACGGTGCCGACCTGTTCAACCTGTCGGTGCTCGGCAACATCTACACCCGTATCATGAACCCGACCAACGACGTGCTCGAGCAGCGCATCGCGGCAATGGAGGGCGGCGTCGCGGCGCTCGCGCTGTCATCGGGCCAGGCGGCGACAACCTACGCGATCCAGACCATTGCCGAGGCCGGCGACAACTTCATCAGCATGTCGACGCTCTACGGCGGCACCTACAACCTGTTCGCGCATACCTTCCCGCAAATGGGTATCGAGGTTCGTTTCGCCGACCCGGAAAACCTCGACTCGATGGCCGCGCTGATCGACGACAGGACCAAGGCGGTTTATTGCGAGTCGCTCGGTAACCCGGCGGGCAACATCGTCGACATAGCAAAAGTCTGCGAAATAGCCCATGCCCACGGCGTTGCGGTCATCGTCGACAACACGGTGCCGTCACCCTGCCTGTGCCGCCCGATCGAGCACGGCGCCGATATCGTGGTGCATTCGCTGACCAAGTACATCGGCGGCCACGGCACGATCATCGGCGGCGTCATCGTCGATTCCAACAATTTCGACTGGGTCGCCAACAAGGAGCGCTACAGGCGCCTGAACGAGCCGGACGTGTCCTACCACGGTGTCGTGTTCACCGAAACCGGCCTGCCGCCCTACATCCTGCGCGCACGCGTGGTGCCGCTGCGCAACATGGGCGCCGCGCTGGCGCCGATGAACGCGTTTCTCGCGCTGCAGGGGCTCGAAACCCTGCCGCTGCGGATGGAGCGCATCTGCGACAACACGCTGGCGGTGGCGCAGTATCTCGAGGGGCACGCCCAGGTCGAATGGGTGCGTTACGCCGGCCTCGACAGCAGTCCGCACAAGGCGCTGGCGGACAGGTACTGCGACGGCAAGGCCTCGGGTATCCTGTCCTTCGGCATCAAGGGCGGTCTCGAGGGTGGTACGAAGTTCCTCGATGCACTGCAGTTGATCACCCGCCTGGTGAATATCGGCGACGCCAAGTCGCTCGCGACCCATCCCGCGTCGACCACGCATCGGCAATTGTCTCCCGAGGAACTGGCGTCGTCGGGCGTTTCGCCTGAACTCGTGCGCCTGTCGATCGGTATCGAGAACGTGAACGATATCATCGCCGACATCGACCAGGCGCTCGACGCAGCAAAATAGGGTCTCCACGGGGGCGCCTCGAGCGCGCAAGGGGATGGGGTTTGTTCCATCCCCTTTTTTCTGCCGGGCGTCTGGAGATTGCTTCGGCCCCTGCGGGGCCTCGCAATGACGGCAGGGATTTCGTCGCAGCGGGGCCCAGGCTCCATCGCCGCCGCCTCGTCATTGCGAGGCCCGACGGGCCGCAGCAATCTTCATGTTGATGCCGCGCTAAGACCACGAACCTGTTTTTTGCGCCCCCGGGGACGCTGACGTGTCCGTGCGCGGAACGAGCTGCTCGCGCAAAGGCAGTTAGCGGGGAACTAGCAGATGATGCCCTGCTGCCAGGAATGGTCGATCCTGTCGGGGAACTCGGGACAGATCGGCGCACCGGCAACGTAGACGCGCTCGAGGAAGGGTTTGCGTTCCGCCCTGGCAAGCTGCCGGCGAAAGATGTTTTCTTCCTCGATCGCCTGCCGCTCGGAGCGCGCGTAGGCCCAGGTGCCGTTCATCATGTGCATCGCGTGCGCGAGCTCGTGATACAGGTTCACGACCGCGCGATACTCGATGCGGCTGCGGCTGCGATCGAATACCCAGTGACTGCCGCCGTCCGGAATATTGAAGTTGAAATAGATATCGATCGATTCGCCGATGCCGTTGATCAGGTTGGACGACATCGGCGCCGACGCCTTGCCGGAGGAGATCATCGAATCGGCGGAGTGAAAGATCATCAGCTTGTGCCCCGAGTCCTGGATCGAGACCAGGGTCTGGTAACCTTTCGGGATTTCGGCTACCTGGGTCAGCCAGCGGCGCATCTTGCGGATCTGCTGTGGCGTGCCGTGCAGGGAAATGTTGTGGCCGTAGGGTTTCCTCTCCGGATCGGAGATTTCGTGCAGGGGTACCAGGCCAATGTCAAAACTCATAACCGTCGTGGAGACTATCAGCCCGGCAGCCAGTATCAGTATGCTGCCTATACGCATTATTCCCTCGCGTCACGACTTCTGTCACACCGCTGTTATCGACTTGCAGCACAACACCGATGTATATACAAAGTTATACATCATATTCGGCAGATTGCAAAAAAACTTGAAAATTCGGGAAAAAACGCACCATTTTTCAACCACATGGGCGTGCAGGCACGGGTTAACCCATAGGCCTGTCAGCGCCCGTTGCAGTGCGTATGGAGAAATACATGTCGGTCCGCGGCAAAAACGCGCGGCGGATCAGTCGATCCTGCGGCGACACGAATCGCCGCCCGCAGCGAGAAATTCAGGAGGCGATATACTGCCGCATCGCTTCGGCTTCGGCCTGGATCTCGTTGATCCGGCAGCGGACCAGGTCGCGGATACTGATAAAACCGACCAGGTCGTCGCCATCGAACACCGGCAGGTGGCGAATGTGACGATCGTTCATCATCGCCAGCACCTCGTTGACGGTATCGCTGGCGGAACACTGGATAATATCGCGCGTCATGAGTTCGGACACCGCGACATCGTGTAAATCCGCGCCATACGGCTCCATGCTGCGGACGATGTCACGCTCGGAAAAAATACCGACGATCTCACCGTTTTCGTCCTCGACCAGCAAAGCGCCGATATGGTGCTCGGTCAGCACGGTCGCGGCCTCGGCAACGCACGCATCGGCCCGGATCTTGTGAATTTCGCCGTCCTTACCTTGAACGAGTGCAGCCAGCTTCATCGAACTTCCCCTCCGTTTGCCCTGTTTTTTTGTCATGCCGGCCGCGCGGCCGGCAGCTTCGTATCACTATCGCTCAAACGACAGGCTGGAGCAAGTGGGTATCGCCGGCGATTTCCGGCGGATCGACCGCAGCGTCCGGGCGAAACCCGGGGAGATCGAAGCGCGCGCGGGTTTTCCCCGCAGCAACGCGCAACAAAAAGGCGGGGATCGCGGAATCCTGCGCCGCCGGGGCGGTCGAGGTCATCTGGCCCGCGGACTAGGGCAGGCTATCGGCAAAATCCTCGAACGCATCGATGGCCGCGCGGTCATAGCCGCGGCTCGCGGTCAACAGCTGCCGGGTATAGGCCTTGCCGGGGCTGCGCTCACGCAGCTGCTCGACGTCGAGGGTTTCGACCACGCGACCGTGCTGCATGACCGTCAGCGCGTCACACAGATAGGCCACCACCGCGAGATTGTGGCTGACCAGCAGGTAGGTCAGGTCGTGTTCGCGCTGCAGGCGCCGCAGCAGGTTGAGCACCTCGGCCTGTACCGAGACGTCGAGCGCCGAGGTCGGCTCGTCCAGCAGCACCACCTCGGGATCGGTGATCAGCGCGCGCGCGATCGACACGCGCTGGCGCTGCCCACCTGAAATCTGGTGCGGGTAGCGAAAACGAAACGATGCATCCAGGCCGACCTCTTCCAGCGCCGCGACCACGCGCGCCTCGACCTGGTCCAGCCGATGCACGCGTGCGGGTTCGGCGACGATGGCATCGACCGTGTGCCGCGGATGCAGCGAACCGTACGGATCCTGGAATACCATCTGTACCCGCCGGCGAAACGCGCGCGAACGGAGCTGGCCATGCAGCACCTCGTCGCCGATACGCAGCGAGCCCTCGACCCGCGCAACCCGGCCCAGCAAACCCGCCAGCGCCCGCAGCACCGTGGTTTTGCCCGAACCCGACTCTCCGACCAGGCCGTAAGCCTGGCCCCTGTTGATGCTCAGCGAAAAATCCTTGACCGCGTGAAACGCCCGCTGGCCATGGCCGAAGGTTACCTCGAGACCGCCGAGTTCGATCACGCCGAATCCTCCGCGTCGACCAGCCAGGCGGGGTCACGGCGCAGCACCGGCAGCTCGCGCGAGCGCCGGTCGAAATCGGGCAGGCAGTCGAGCAGGCCGCGGGTGTAGGGGTGACTGGCGTTTTCGAGTTCGGCGGCAGCACAGGTCTCAAGTACGCGCCCGCCGTACATGACCAGGATACGATCGCAGAACGACGCGACCAGGTTCAGATCGTGGCTGATCAGGAGCAGGCCCATGCCGCGGGATTCGATCATATCGTCGAGCACTGCCAGCACCTGCAGCTGAACGGTCACGTCGAGCGCCGAGGTCGGCTCGTCGGCGATGATCACGGCCGGCTCCGGGATCATCATCATCGCGATCATGATGCGCTGGCCCATACCGCCGGATACCTCGTGCGGATAGGCGCGGTAAACCCGCTCGGGGTCGCGAATGCGCACCGCGCGCAGCATCTCCAGCGTGCGCTCGCGCGCGGCCGCGCGTGATGCCGCGTGATGCACGCGAAAGGCTTCCTCGATCTGCGCGCCGATGTTCATCACCGGGTTCAGCGAGTACTTCGGATCCTGCATGATCATCGAGATACCGCCGCCGCGAATCGCGCGCATGCGCTTTTCGTTCGCGGCAAGCAGGTCGATGCCGTCGAACTCCAGCCGCCGTGCGCGGCGCTCGCCACCGGCGGCGGTCAGGCCGAGAATGGCGCGGCCGGTCTGCGACTTGCCCGAGCCGGACTCGCCGACGATGCCGAGCTTTTCCCGCCCCAGTTCGAAGCTGACGCCGTTGACCGCGTGCACGCGACCGGTCGGCGTCGGATACTCGACGTGCAGGTCCTCGACGATGAGCAGGGGCGTGTCGGCCATGTCTCAGGCCCCGCTCTTCGGATCGAACACGTCGCGCAGACCGTCACCGAGCAGGTTGAAACCGAGGCTGACCACGAGGATCGCGATGCCGGGGATGGTGGGTACCCACCACTGGTCGATCAGGTACTGGCGGCCGAGCGATATCATCGCGCCCCACTCCGGTGTCGGCGGCTGTGCGCCGAGACCGAGAAACCCGAGCCCCGCTGCGGTCAGGATAATCCCGGCCATGTCCAGCGTCAGGCGCACGATGACCGACGACAGGCACAGCGGCGTCACGTGGCGCGCGAGGATGCCGGCGGTGCTCACGCCCTGCACCTGCGCGGCGAGGATGAATTCGCTGCGGCGGATCGTCAGCGCCTCGGCACGCGCTATGCGCGCAAACGGCGACCAGGTCGTCAGCGCAATCGCCAGCACCGCGTTTTCCAGCCCCGGACCCAGCACCGCGACGAAGGCCATCGCCAGGATCAGGCGCGGAAACGCGAGGAAGATATCGGTCAGGCGCATCAGCAGCGTATCGACCACCCCGCCGACGTAGCCGGCAACCACGCCGATCAGCAGCCCGATCGGCACGACGATGATCGTGACCAGGCCGACGATATAGAGCGTGATGCGCGAACCCCAGACGATGCGATCGTAGATATCGCGGCCGAGGTCGTCGGTGCCGAACCAGTGCGCGGCGCTCGGCGGCTGCAGCCGGTTCGGCAGGTCGGGCTCGAGGCCGTCGGTAGCGGTGATCCAGGGAGCGAACAGCGCCACCAGTACCAGGCCGGCGACGATCAGGAGCCCGAGCATCGCGATCGGGTTCGCGCGAAACGCGAGCCAGCCGAGATAAAAACGCTGCGCACGCGCTTGCCAGCTCGAACGCGGTGTTGCCGCCAGCAGCCAGTCGCGCAGCGTCGATCCGGCAGCCATCAGCGCACCCTCGGATCGACCAGGCGATAAAGCAGGTCCGACAGCAGGTTGATGCCGACGAAACAGATCCCGACCACGATGGTGCCGCCGAGCACCGCGTTCATGTCGTTGTTGAACAGCGAGCGCGTGATGTACTGGCCGATGCCGGGCCACGAGAACACGGTTTCGGTCAGCACTGAACCCTCGAGCAGCGATGCGTAGGTCAGGCCGATGATCGTGATCAGCTGCACCAGCACGTTGCGGAAGGCATGGCGCCAGATCACCTGCGATTCCGGGATCCCCTTGACCCGCGCGGTGAGAATGTATTCCTGGCCGAGCTGATCGAGCATGAAACTGCGCGTCATGCGCGCGATATAGGCCAGTGCGAAGGTGCCCAGGATCGACGCGGGCAAGACCAGGTGCGACAGCGCGTTGTCGAAGATCTCCCATTCGCCGGCCAGCGCCGCGTCCAGCAACAGGATCCCGCTGCGCGCTTCGACGATGCCGTCGAAATACACGTCCAGGCGCCCGGGCCCCGCCACCCAGTCGAGCCTGGCGTAGAACACCAGCAGCGCCACCAGGCCGAGCCAGAATATCGGCGCCGAGTAGCCCAGCAGGGCGATGACGCGCACGATGTGGTCGGGCCAGCGGCCGCGGTGCACGGCGGCGAAAACCCCCATCGGTACGCCGACGAATACCCCGAGCAGGGTGGCGACGGTGGCGAGTTCGAGCGTGGCCGGGAAGAAACGCAGGATATCCTCGGCTACCGGTCGCGCGGTCATGATCGAGGTGCCGAGATCGCCGTCGAACAACTGCTGCAGGTAACGCAGGTACTGCACGTATACCGGCTGATCGAGGCCGAGCTCGCGGTAGACCTGCTGGTAGACCTCTTCGGATGCGCGATCGCCGACGATCGCGAGTACCGGGTCGACCGGCATGACCCGGCCGATGACGAAGGTAATCGCGGTCAGGCCGACGAAGGTCAGCAGCAGGCTCGACAGGAATCCCGCGATACTGACCAGTGCCGGCGCCCGCGAGCGACTGCCTGCCGCCCCGGGCCGCTCACTGGCAGCGCTACCGCCCACGGTAAGCGGCGACTACTGCTTGACCACGTTGCGGTAGAACACCAGGTCGAAGTTGGAACCGGACACGAACCCGTCCAGGTTGGCGCGGCGCGCGACCTGCTCGTTTTGCTGGAACATGATCACGTACGGCCCTTGCCGCTGCAGCAGGCGCTGCAGTTCCAGGTATTGCTGCTTGCGCTGGTCGAGGTCGAGTTCGTTGCGCGCGCTGACCGCCAGCGCGTTGCTTTCAGGATTCATCCAGGCGTTACGCCAGGCGAGCACGCCGGTCAGTTTCGCTTCCAGCCGATTGTCCGGATTGTGCGCGAAGGCATCGGCGTTCGAATGCGGGTCGACGTAATCCGGCGACCAGCGCGCGAGGATGATGTCGTGTTCGCGCGCGCGGTACTTCGGCCACAGGGTCTTGCCCTCGAGCGTAATGATGTTGGCGCGGATGCCGCCACGGGCAAGATCCGCCTGCACCGCCTGCGCGATCTCGGGAAACGGCGAATTGGTCAGCGTGTGGATCGTGATGTCGAAACCGTCGCCGTGACCCGCCGCCTGCAGCAGTTCCCGCGCCCGCTCGACGTCCTTGCGATAGGGCGTCTCCTCGAGCGCGGCCCACAGCCCGCCGGGCCAGAAGGCCTGGTGAACGACGAACTGCCCGGCCAGGAACGAGTCGGCCATGCCCTGGTAGTCGACCAGGTTGCGCATCGCCTGCACCACCTCGGTCTTGCCCAGCACCGGGTGCCCGGCGTTCGCGGCCATGTAGACGATGGTGCCCTTGGGATAGCCATCGATGCGAATCTCGTCGTTGTTCATGATGCCCTTGACCTGGTCCGGCGTGAGGTTGCGCGCCATGTCGACATCACCTTTTTCCAGCAGCAGGCGCTGCGACGAGGGCTCGGCAACGTGGCGAATGATGACCCTTTGCATCCCCGGCGCGCCGTGACGGTAATCCGCGTTGGCCTCGAGACTGACCAGCTCGTTCGACTTCCAGCTGCCGAGGCGAAACGCGCCCGAACCCGCGCTGTTGGTCTTCAGCCATTCGTAGCCAAGGTCGCCGTCCTGTTCGTGCGACATCACCAGTTCCTTGTCGATCACCGAAGCCACGCCCGCGGACAGCGCGTTCAGGACCAGGCCGGGCGAAAAGTCCTCGGTAATCGTCACCGAGACGAAGCGATCGTCGAGTGCGCGGATCAATTGATCGACATTGCCCGCGTTCCAGCCGAACTGGGTCAGGATGAAGGCCGGGGTCTTGTTGAGCTTGACCACGCGCCGCAGCGACCAGGCGACGTCCTCGGCGCGCACCGGGTTGCCGGAATGGAACCTGAGCCCGGGGCGGATGGTCAACAGGATGGTCTTGCCGTCTTTTCTGACTTCCCACTTTTCGGCCACGCCGCCGACCAGGGTTTGCAGATCCTCGGGTTCGAACATCATGATGCGGTCGTAGATATTGGCGATGATTTCGCCGGTCGTGAGCTCGAACACCTCGGCCGGGTCGAGCGTGATGATATCGGCGATATCCTTGGCCATGACGAAGGTGTTTTTCGGCGTCGCCGCCTGCACCGGTGTTACCGCGGCCAGCATCAGGACGATGGCTGCGGTGACGAGACGTGGTATCTGCTTCATCGCGTTCCCCCGGGGGTTCGAGCGCCCCTTCAGTGATCGACATCAGGCGCCCGCGGCCCAGTCGCCGGCGCCGCGATGATGGTACCACAATCGTCCGCAACACCGGCGTCGATCCGGCAGCGGTGTCGGTTTCAATTGATCTGCATCTAATCGGGACGATGCGCCGGGCGATATGCTGTTATCCTGAAACAGAAAAACTGAGGAGGCTGTATGAACGTCAAGGTCGAAGAACTGATGACCCGCTCGGTCGTCACCGCACAACCGCACCACAGTGTCGAACACGTGCGCCAGATGCTGGAAAACAACTCGATCAGCGCGGTGCCCGTAGTCGATGGTGACGGACATCCAATCGGCATCGTTTCCAATACCGACCTGGTGGCCGATCTCAAACCGCACACGCCGATCAATCACGTCATGACGGAAAAGGTATACACCGTACCGCAGTACGACGATACCAGTATCGCCGCGCGTATCATGCGCAACCACGGTATTCACCGCGTGGTGGTCACCCACGAACACAAGGTTGTCGGCATGCTGAGCGCGTTCGACCTGCTCAAGCTGGTCGAAAGCCACCGCTACGTGGCCAAGAATCCGCCGACGCCGTCGAAACGCAAGGGCAACAAGCGCGCGTAGGCCGGTCGTCGGCAGACCCGTGATCACGGCCGACAGCGCGCTCTACCGGGTGGTCGCCCGCGAGCTCGGGCTCGAGTTCAATCCGGCGATGTCCTCGCTCGCGCGGCTTGCCATGCCGGAGTCGTCGATATGAAGGACAAGCGCCCCGATACCGATAAATTCGACGCGCGCCTGGCGGCGGTCTACCGCGAGCGCACGGACAAGCAGCAGCACTACGACGACTGGGCCAGCAGCTACGATTCGGACCTGGTCGACGACCTGGATTACGTTGCCTGGCGGGCCGCCGGCGACCTGTTCGCCGAGCGGGTCGACGCGCGCGACCAGCCGATCCTCGACGTCGCCTGCGGCACCGGCCTGGTCGGTGAATACCTGCGGGACCTCGGTTTCGACCAGATCGACGGCGCCGACTTTTCCGGCGAGATGCTGGCGGTCGCGGCACGGCGCAACGTGTACCGCGAGCTGTGGCAGCACGACTTCACCCGTCCGCGCCGGCCCGAACCCGGCTATGCCGCGCTGATTTGCGTCGGCATGTTTTCCTTTACCACGCCGCGGATCTCCGACCTGCCGCACGTGGTCGACTGCGTGCGTCCCGGGGGCCTGTGCGTGATCACCGTCAACGGCGCTGCCTGGCGCGAGCTCGATCTCGAGACGGGGGCGCGGCGCGCGGCCGCCGAGCACGGCTTCACCATCACCGAAATGATTACCATCGACTACATCCGTGAACAGGATATCGATGCGCGGGTACTCGTCATCCGGCGGTAACGTCAAGTTGCGGCAGATCAATAACCGCCGGGTATCGACGGTTTATCCTGATCGGATCAGAAAGAGGAGAGGTATCGATTGCCGATGAGCGCGCGCGCCAAACTCGGTTTTGCGCTGGCCCTGCTGTTGTTGCTGGCAGCCAACACGGCGCGCGCGCTGGAACCGATCACCGTCACCCTCGAATTCCAGCCCGACCTTGCTGACGGTCGCTACAGTTACGATATCTGCGCGCGCTGCCACCTGCCCGAGGCCTGGGGCAACGACGACGGTACCTACCCGCAGCTCGCCGGGCAACACGTCAACGTGTTGATGAAGCAGTTGCTCGATATTCGCAGCGGGCGGCGCTCGAACCCGGCGATGCAGCCCTTCGTGCAGCAGCGCACGATCGGCGGCTACCAGGATCTCGCCAACGTGGTTGCCTACATCTCGACGCTGCCGATGAATCCACGGCACGCGAAAGGCCCGTGGCCGCCGGGCAGCCCCGAGCACGCCGAGGGCGAGGCCGTGTACGCAACCTATTGCCAGTCCTGCCACGGTGCCGGCGGCGAGGGCGACAATACGCGCGCCTACCCGCGGCTGCAGGGACAGCACTACAGCTACATGGCGCGCCAGGCGCGGCTCGCGCGCGATAACCTGCGGCGCGTCGACGCGAGCATGTCGGCGCTGTTCACGGCGGTTTCGGCTACGGATTTCGACCGCGCGCTGAACTACATCTCGCATCTGCCGCTGCCGGCGGCGGACGTCGCGCCGGGCGTCGACTGGCGCAACCCGGATTTCCAGTGAGCGGGGGCAAGGGCGTGAAGCGCAACGGTATCAGTCGGCGTGGTTTCCTCAAATCCGGCGGCGCTACGCTGGCCGGCGGCGCAATCGGTATCGGCGCGGCAGGCACTGCCGTCGCCAGTTCCGAATCCTCGCCACCGGCCATCGCCCGCTTGCTGCGCAAGGCGACGCTGCCAGCGGCAAGCGGCGCGCGCGTGGTCGTGGTCGGCGGTGGCTGGTCGGGGCTGACGCTGGCGAAGTACCTGAAACGCTTCAACCCCGATTTCGACGTGGTGCTGATCGACCGCCAGTCGGCGTTCGTCTCTTTCCCCGTCAGCAACGCCTGGCTGGCCGACCAGGTCGATCTCGATTTCCTCAGCCACAGCTTTTTCGATGCGGCCAACAATCACGGTTACCGTTTCATGGCGGCTACCGTGCTCGGTTTCGATCGCGATAGCCGCCGCGTGTTTACCGAGCAGGGTTACGTCGATTACGACTACCTCGTGCTCGCGCCCGGAATCGAGTACGACTACCCGCGCATCGGCGTCGACGACCCCGAAGCCCAGGAGCTGCTGTTTCATCGCTACCCCGGCGGATTTGTCACCAGCTCCGAGCTGCTGACGATCAAGCGCAAGATCCACCGCTTTCGCGGCGGCACCTTCGTGCTGACCGTTCCGAGCGGCGATTACCGCTGCGCCGCGGCCCCTTACGAACGCGCCTGCATGGTGGCGGCCGTGTTCAGGCGCCGCCGCGTGCGCGCGAAAATCCTGCTGCTCGATATGAACAGCGACATCGTGATCAAGCGCGAGGGTTTCGCTCGCGCCTTCGACGAGCTTTACGGCGACAGCATCGAGTACCTGCCGAGCTCGGAGATCAGCGCGCTCGACGTCGACGCCCGACGCATCGAAACCGATTTCGACGAGTACGAGTTCGACGACGCGATCATCTACCCGCCGGTGCGTGCTTCACGCCTGATCGAGGAAGCCGGCATCCACAACCCCGAGGATCCGCAGAAGGCCCCCGACACCGACCCGTTTCGTTATCACCTGCGCAACGACGAGCACGTCTACGTGGCCGGCGACTCGCGCGCGCAGCCGTTTTCCAAGGGCGGGCACACCGCGCACTCGGAGGCGCAGTACGTGGCCGAGGTCATCGCCGCACACGCGCGCGGGCGCGAGATCGCCTGGCGCAGCCCGCAGACCATGTGCTTTTCCGCGGTCGATATCGAGCCGCTGCGGGCGATGAGCATCATCACCTATTACAAGTACGACAGCACGACCGGCCTGTTTGCGTTCGACCGCACCCACCTGATCGACCGCTGGGACACCCAGGGCGGCCAGGCCAGCCTGGCCTGGGCCGAGGGCATGTATCGCGACCTGTTTTACGGCTAGGGCCGCCCGAGGCTCTCACTCGACAGCAGGATTGGGAGTCACCGAACAGGAGTTAATTTACGGGCAGCTTTGAGCATGGGATAAGCGCAAGCCTGCAAAAAGCACGCGCCGGAGTAGTTGATTCGAGATTCTTAAATCGAACAAGCTCGGTCATTGCGAGGAGCACAGCGACGAAGCAATCTTCGCGATGTTATGCTGTATCTTGAAATTGCTTCGCTACGCTCGCAATGACGGGCAATGGTCGAACTCTGATGCCTTAACCCTGGCTATAAGCGTTCGTTACAGGGAAAACTGACGCATAAATCTCATAGATGGGCGGCTAAGAACGATCCGTGGCAGACACTCGGGAAACAGGTGTGAAGTTCACTGCCGAGCTGTACGCCGAGGCTCGGTTCAGTTACCGACCTCAATCGGATACCCGGCAGCCTTCCAGGCGGGTAGTCCATCCGCGAAGTAGTAGACTTTCTCGAATCCCCAGGAAACCGCCATGGCACTGGCGTATGCCGGGTAAGCATGATCTTCGAAGTCATCCATCGGACCATATATCACCAGCGCGTTCGACTTGTCGACGACTCGTAGCAGCAAGGTTTCGGTAAAGTTAGGCCCGTCAAAAAACCACTGAAGGTGATGGGAGCCTGGTATGCGGCCCTTGCTAAAATCTCGCCCTGTGTCGATGAAAGGGACACCCTGATCATGAAACGACCTTGCCGCGTTGACATCAATTGTTATGGCCCCGTCGACCACGTATTTGTCGGACTTCCGTGTCACCCGGTTAAGCCAGTATGTACCGGACTTTACTCCGGCTTTTGCCAGGCCCTCTCGCAAGGGTTTGATGTCCCCAATCCAACGATAGTCATCTCCAATGGCACTCAGCGTCAACTGGTTGGAACTGATACTCAGTCTCAGTTCGTTGGCCCTGTTCACCGCCTGCATCGCCTCCAGTTCCTGGCCCAAGTGGCCGTAAGCGGCACCTAACAATGTGAATATCCAATCGTCCTTGGGAGCGCTATCGGCGGCCCTGGTGAGTGTTGCTACGGCATCCTGATACTCGCCCTGACGTAACTGGATTGCGGCCAGCACGGAAAGGTACGGAGCGGGATAATTGGGGTCAAGATCTAGCGCTGTCTCAATGTCCTCCACAGCCTCAGCTACCTTTCCGGCTTTAAGCCGAGCATTGACTCGCGCCAGGTAACTCGCTGGGTCGTTTCTGTCGAAAGCGATAGCCTTCTCTGCTTCCGCGAGCGCGGTTGCGCTGACTCCTAAACCAGGCCCCCTCACCGCCATGTCCGAGGCTACTTGATGAGCGAGCGCGGTGGGCCTCTTCATCGCTTCCTGCTGATAGCGGGCCATGACTGGAACCCACTGGTCGTAGGACAAGCCGAGACTATGGACATGCCAGTTGTTGCGAAAACTCTCCCAGACGACGGCAGCCAGGGCCGCGCGAGCGCGCGCATGCTCCGGGTCAAACTCGATGGCCAATTCCAGAAAAGGGATAGCCTTGGCAAAATCGTCCGGCGTGTGTCGGCGGTAGTGTTGCAACCCCTCGAAAAATGCATCGCGAGCTTTACTATTCCTCGTTAGAACCGTGGTTGGTGCAGCTTCTTCCGCCGGCGTAAGGTGAATTTTCAGCGCACTCACGATTCCCCGGGTTACCTTATCCTGCATGGCAAAAAGATCTTCGAGCGATCCGTCGTGGCGTTCGCCCGTAACATTTCCGCCAGTGGTAGCGTCGATGAGCTGCACATTTATCCGCACCTGGTTTTCCACTCTCCAGACACTGCCCCTTATCACGTAACGCACGCCGAGTTCGCCCGCCACCTGTCGAATCGACACATCCTGGTCGCGGTATACATCAACGGAGTTTTTGGCAATAACGAACAAACCGGACAGCCTGGAAAGGTCGGTAATCAGGGTGTCATGCATTCCATCGACAAAAAACCATTGATCAGCGGAACTCAGGTTAGAGAACGGCAGGACGGCGATCGAAGGTTTGCCGGATAAAGGGTCAACCATATGATCAGGCGAGCCTTCTTCTGGCTGGACTGATTCAAACCAATACGCGGCAACGCCAACTGAAATCAGGAACACCACGACAAGCGTCAACAGAAGGATCCGGTTTCCTGAGGGAGTCTTCGACCTGTCGACCCCGGTCGGAAAAGGAATTACATCGATGGAAGTCAACTCGACCCGGTAGACATGCACCGCGTGATCAAATCCTTTCAAATCCTTCTGGCCGAGGCTCTCGAATTCCAACGGCATTCGCTTGGAAAGCGATTCGTGAACCGGTGCAGTGATGCAGACGCCACCCGGCTCCGCGAGTTGCTCGACACGCTGCGCCTGGACGACACCGGCCCCGGTCACCGTATCGTCGGCGACGACAACTTCACCGATCGAGATACCGACGCGAACTTGCGGTCGAATTTCGTCCTGGATGCGCGAAATGTGATCGGCCTGGTCGGCCTGAAAGGCGAGTGCCGCCGAAACCGCGTCCGAGCCGCGCTCGAAGCTTGCCAGCAACGCGTCACCCCGAAGCTCCAGCACCTGCCCGTGGTACTTTGCGATGACATTATGAAAGCGTTGGAAGCTATCCCGGATGCGTTCGTGAGCAAGCTGCTTATCCTGCTGAACCAGTTCGGTCGATCCTGCAACATCCGCGTGCAGAATGACGGCAAGCTTGTCAGCCGGACGATCCATTGCCATTAGTGCCCGATGGGGTTCCGAGGGGCCCCATGTTATCACAGGCACAACCCTGAATTTGCTCGGTACAAACCGAGTTGGAGCATCCGCTAAAAGTCGAGTATCGATCTCTGGATCGAGATCACAAGTACCGGCTAGCGATGATATAGATCCTCAAAAAAAAAGCCCGGGTAGCGAGAAACAATCCAAATCAGCCATTACTATTCTGCTAGCCCGGTTTTCTCGAGATTCCGGGAGAGCCTATCGGCCAACGCGGGATCCTTCAGTCCGAAAGGACGAGCCCAGCTCTTTCGCGAAAATCCTGGTTCGATTCGGAGGATATCGGCAGCCACTACCCTGGCTTCCTCGTCCGCATTCGATTCTACCAGTGCGCTCAGGTACCAGGGCTTGATTAGAATCGACTCAGGCTCACGCCGTACACCCTCTCGCAGGGCTTCGAGGGCGGATAACTGATCACCGAGCAGGTGCTTGACGCTACCCAGAATCATCAGGAACCACGCGGGATAGACAGGACTGAGGCGCATGGCTTTCTCGATTCGCGATATCGCTTCCTGGAATCTGCATGCCTGCCTGAGCACGGCGGCCGAGATCGCCACGATGTACGCGTGACCGGGCGCCATCGCAGCTGCTTTTTCAGTCATATCGAGAGCTTGATCGATGTCATCCTGCAACAGGTAGCAAAAGCCGAGCAGTGCGAGTGCGTCAGGATGGTCCGCTTCCAGTTTCAATGCCGCTTGCCCCATTTCGAGGGCATGATTCAAGGATGATTCCCTC
>JASJCI010000041.1 GCA_030066085.1 Gammaproteobacteria bacterium
GAGCCGTTGAAGCCATCCATCTGCCAGTTGGCGATCAGGCCGGTTGGCAGGTTGCCGCTGTCGAGTTTCTGGCCATGACCCAGGGTGATTTCGGACGCGCTGCGAACTTCGTCCCAGATGCGCACGTCGTAAAAGGTACCGACGAACTGTTGGCCGACCTGGAATCCGCCTTCCAGCGAATCCTGTTCCTGGCCAAAAATGATCGATCCGTCTGGCGAAGGTGGCCCCCCGTCGCCGGCCAGCGACTGGCCTGTACGGAATCCAGTGCCTGATTCCAGGCTCGCGCCATCAACATACAGGCTCCAGTCACCACTGGTCGAATCCCAGGAGAAGCTGAGGCTGTGCAGTTCACCGTCCATCAGATCCCGGTAGTCCATCCCGCTGAGGTTAAGTGCCGGTTCGACGGCCCCGTTAAGCAATACGGAGAGCGTTCCGTCATCCACCAGCATCAACAGGAACGCGTTTTGTTGTGCAGCCGTGGCGTAGCTGATCAGCGGATTGAACTCGGTGACCTGGTCGATCGAGAACTGGAAATCCATGGTGAAGCTGGTCAGACCGCCGAGTATCGCCCCGGCATCGGAGTTGACCAGGTAGGCGTCGTTACCACCGTCGTTGTTCAGTTCGATGCCGCTACTCAGATCGGTCGGCGCACCGTTGACCGTGGTGATGTTAACCGTGGTGCTACCGATTGCTTGCAGCGCGCCACCGCTGCCCTGTGCGCCGCTGTTGCCGTCGTCGAAAGTCCAGTCGATCTGCACGCTCGCCGGCGGCGAGCCGCTTGTATTCTCGTAGGCGATTTGCCGCATCGTCTGGTTGACCAGCGCGTTGGTTGCGTTGCCGTTGAAGGTTAAGACCAGGGTACCGGAGCTGTTGGTCGTGACCGTGCCGATAATAGTGCCACCGACATCGAGATTGCCGCCCTCGGTCAGGATCGCCAGTGTACCGGTCGCGGAAAAAGCATCTTCGCTATTAGCGCCACCATTGCGTACCAGTGTCAGGCTAGCGCCGTCGAAGTTGTCCGCGGTCGAGAGCTCGGCGTCGTAGATGGTCACGTCGCTGTCGAACACGACCGGGGAGCCGCCCTCGACAAAAGTCGGGTTGCCGCTGAGAATTCCGGAACCGTCGTCGTCGAAACTCGACGACAGCGTACCGTCTGCATTGAACCGGGCCAACGCCAGATCTGAATTGCCGCCGCTTGCATCGGTGCCGGCGAGCACAATACTGCCGTCGTCATCGACGGCGATGTCGAATACCTGGCTACCCTCGCTGCCGATCAACAGACTGGAAATACCACCGCTGCCGAAACTGTTGTCGATACCGCCATTGGCGTCGTATTTCACGACGGCGAATTCGTTCTGCGAACCGTTGCTGTAATAACCGCTGAGGAGAATCGTGTCATCCGGTAGCACCTTCACGCTGTGCCCGATGTCGGAAAACGAGCCGATCGGTGTAACCGCGTGGCCAGCGCCGCTGTTGAACGTGGTGTCGTGCACGCCCGCCGCGGTGAAGCGCACCAGCGCGAAGTCGCTGTCACCGTTGTTGCTCGAACCGCCAACGATGATGCTGCCATCTGACTGCAGTGCCATGCCGTAACCGGTCTCGGCGCCGCCGAGTACATCGACGGTGGCCATGCCGTCACCGCCGCCGAAGCCGGTATCGAGGTTGCCACTGGCATCGTATTTCGCGATCGCGAAATCGTTGTTGGAATTACCGCCGACCAGGATGCTGCCGTCGCCGAGCACCTCGACGTTATAGGCATAATCGTTGCCAGCGCCGAAGTCGGTATTGACGATGCCGTCGCCGCCGCCAAAGGACGGGTCGAGGGCTCCGTTGGCGAGATAACGCACCACCGCGAACTGGTCATTTCCAGAACCCGCAGCGACAATCGAGCCGTCGTCCTGCACAAAGATATCCCAGATTGCGTCGGTCCCGGGGCTGGCATCGGTAAACACCATGCCGCCGGTGCCGAATCCGGTATCGAGACTGCCGTTCGCGTTATAGCGCACCAGCGCCATCTCGACACTGCTGCCGGTAAAGCTGCTGCCGCCGACAAGAATCTTGCCATCGTCCTGGACCGTGACGCTGTAGCCCCTGTCGAAAGTACCACCCAGGTCTTGGACAATCTGGCCACCGCTGCCGAAACCGGTGTCGAACGTACCGTCGGCGTTGTATCGCGTGAGCAGAAAATCGCTGTCGACGCCGCCCGTTACCGAGAACCCGGCCACCAGGATCTTGCCATCATCCTGGATCGTGACGCTGCTAGCTAAATCGTCGCCGGCGCTGATCGACGTCGTTACCGCGCCGTCGCCGACGCCGAAGGTCGGCGCAGTGTTACCCGCGCCTATAGCAAAGTTCTGCCCGAACTCGGAGGTGTCGCCGTAAGCCAGCAAATCGTTGCTGCCAACCTGGGCCGGGGTGTCGATCCGGGTGGCGGTGGCGGTCACGTAATCACCAACATTAAGAGTGACACCACCCAGAACGATATTGTTGAATGAACCGTCGCCGCTGCCGTTAGTCGTGATAGTGGTCGCACCGAGAAAGTACCTTGCCTCGCCATTGCCCGGATCCTGGGTTCCGCTCGGATTGCCGAAGAATTCGATGTGGTACTGGGCATTGTTGCCGTCGGTATCGAGCGTTCCGCTCAAAATCAGGTTAGAACCACTCAGGCCTGCCTCGCTGATGACCGGGAAATTTTGCAGGTTGTTTTCACCGCCGTCGCTATCGTTGTTATCGTTATTGGTCACCCCGTTGAAACCAAGGTCGATACCCTGCTCGGTGCTGGAGTGAATCGAATTACCCAGAATGGTGTTACCGGTAACACCATTGAGCATGGCGATGCCGTCGCCTCCCTGGAACGCGATGGTGTTACCGGCGCCGGCCTGGGTGCCGCCAACCAGGTTGTTGTTGGCCCCGCTCCAGATCAGGATGCCGGTATCGGCATTGCCGAGGTTGTCGCCGGCCGGGTTGGTGCCGATGTAGTTGCCCTGCACGATATTGCCACTGCCGGCGCGCATGTCGATGCCTTCCTCGGCATTGCCGGCAATGATATTCGCGTCTCCCGGCGCGGTACCGCCGATGATATTGTCGCTGCCGGAAACAAAAATTCCCTCGGCATTACCGGTGCCGGTGGTATCGTCTCCGGCGAGGTTGGTACCGATGTAGTTTCCAACAATCGTATTGCCGCTGGAGTCGATATCGATTCCCGACTGGCTGAAGTTATTGATCACGAGGCCGCGAATCGTGCTGCCGTCGCTGCCCGTGTTAAGCCAGATGCCGTCGCCGGAGCCGGGTCCGTGCAATTCGACCACCGGCGCATCGGTATAACCCGGCGCGGTCGATCCGTCGATCGTGACCTGTCGGGTAATATCAGGCAGGGCGCTGACCAGGTTGATCGTGCCGGCAACACCGAACTCGATCGTGTCGCCGCCGCTGCCGCTGTTGACCTGGGTGATCGCGTCGCGCAGCGAGCCGGCCCCGGCATCGGCCAGCGTGCTGACCGTGTAGGTTGCAAAGGTACCCTGGTATTCCTGCTGCATCTCGGCACTGACCGCGACCCGGCTTTCCACCTGGCCGACGTTGAATTCGAGCGCCCAGTCGCCGCCAAGGCTGGCATGCCCGGTCAGGTCGGTGGACGCGGCGACGTCGGTCAGGGTCAGGCTGCTGATCTCGCTGATCAGGCCCTGGCCCGCTTCGGTCTCGGCGAGGTTACAGCCGTAGATCAGGATATCGCCGGTTTCGGCGAAAGAATTCGCCCACAGGGCTACCTTGAGATTGTTGTCTTGCAGCGTTGTCGCGTTCAGCGTGCTGTTGCCGAGCTGCAGGCTGCCGTCGTCGCCGTGGGAAATAATATGCACCGCGTTGAGATCATCGCGCCCGGAGAGAAACTCGGAGATCTCCTCGATACCGTCCTTGTCGCTGTCGAGCACGACCACTTCGATGTGGCGACTGTCGTCGCCGTTGGCGCGCAGGTCGTCGACGATTTGCTCATAGTTGTCGACGCTGGCGTCGACGAACGCGATTTCGTGCGAGCGTTGCTCGGCGGCGCTGTCACCGGTATCCGCCTGCTGCGACGATCCCTCGATATCGGCGTAGATGGCCGAGGAATCGAGCGCGGTGTCGATCAGGCCCTCGATCCCGCCGGAAAACAGGCGCCGCTCCTCGAGTTCCTCGAAGATGAATTTCGACTCCTGTCGTTTTTTCGGGGGCGTGCTGCTCATAGGGCTTCTAGGACCACTCGACAATAGAAGCGGACCGCGCAGGCGGTCCGACTATGAGTATAGAAAGCGCGCGCTGCCCTACCCTGATCCGACCCCGATTCGGCCGGATTAATTGAATAAACTGTGACTGGCTGCACAGGTTCATCGGCATTCCTACTGCGTCACCGTGTCCGCCGGCAGCGCGCCGTACAGGCCGGCGCCACCCGACACCGGGGCGTCGAAGCCGAACTGGGCGATGCAGTTGACGCCGCCGACCAGCTGGTCGTCCGGGTTGGGCAGCTCCATGCGCACGGTGAAACTGCCGCTGGCCGGGTCGATCAACTGGTCCACCAGCGTAACGGTGGCAGTAAAGACCTGGTTCGCCGGCTGTTCCGGGTAGATCTCGACCTGCATACCCTTCTCGATCAGGCCGAAGAACTCGGTCGGCGCGATCAGCTCGACCTTGAGCGGGTCGACCTGCGCCAGCTTCATGATGCTGCGGTCGCGTACCGACTCGCCGACCTCGGCGTAACGGTCGACGACGATGCCGTCGATCGGGCTTTTCAGGGTCCTGAGTTCGAGCTGGGTCATCGCGAGCTCGAGGTTGACCTCGGCGATGCGTTTTTTCTCGCGCGCCTTGTTGAGTTCGATCTGCGCCAGCGCAACCTCGGTTTCGGCCTTGTCCTTTTCGTACTGCGATACCGAGTTCTGTTCCAGCAGCTCGGCCATGCGCTTGAGGTAGCGCTTGGCATAACGCAGCTGCTCGCGCCGATTCTGGATGTCGCTGTCCGACTTCGCCTGCAGCCGCGCCAGCTTGACCCGCGCGCGCTCGACCGAGGCTTCCAGCTGGGCCAGCGGCTGGCCCCGTTTGACGACGTCACCGGTCTCGACCAGGATGTCTTCCAGCACCGAGTCCACCGCGCTGCTGAGCTCGACGTACACCTCGGGCTTGACCAGGCAGTCCAGTTCGGCGCCGCGCGCGCCGAAGGCCGCGCCCAGTAGCACCAGCAGCAGCAACGCCACCAACGGCCTGTGCAGGGCTGTGCGTGCACGCGCCGCTACGCGTGCCCGGCTCCGGCAGTGATTCGGAATTCTTGTTAGTTCGTTTTTCATTCAAACCTCCCGGCAAATGCCAGGGTTCGACGCATGCGTGCGTCCTGCTTGGTCAACTGCTTGCGAATACGGGCTTGCCGGCGCTCGTAACGCCACTGCGCGAAGCGCAGCAGCCCGCGGACCGGCCAGCGCGGCAGCGGCCGGGTATTAGAGCAAAATCGCCCCAGCACGCCGAGGATCGCGGGCGGATAGGCCGCCCCGAGCGCCTCGTCCGCGAGCGACAGGATGGCCTCGGCGCTGCCGGGGTCACCCTGGCGCGCGCTGCGGCCGTACAGCTGGCGATCGACGCGGTAGGAATCGTTCAGGCACAGCGACAGCACGTGCAGTCCGCCGGCTGCCTCGACGCCGTCGCCGAGCGCGATATCGGTGCCGCGGCCGGCCATGTTGGTCGCCACCGTGACTGCCCCCGGATCACCCGCGCGCGCGATGATCTCGGCTTCCTCGCGATCCTGCTTGGCGTTCAGCACGCGGTGCTCGATACCGGCTTCGCCGAGCCAGGCGCCGACCTGCTCGGACTGCTCCACCGAGTGGGTGCCGATCAGCACCGGCCGGCCCGCGCGCGTCATTTGCTCGACCCGCGCCAGCAGTTCGCGCTGCTGGGCGCCAGGGTCGCGATAGACGCGCTCGCCGAGGAATTTACGCCGCGAGGGTTTGTGCGTGGCGACGCGCGCCACCTCGAGGCCGTACACCCGGTGCAGCTCCGCGGATACTTCCTGCACCGTACCCGAGGTGCCGCCGAGGCGCAGGTAGCGGCTGAAAAAACGCTGGTAGCTGATACGCGCCTGCGGCTCGCGCTGCTCGCTGATCAGGCAGCCCTCCTTGGCCTCGATCATCTGGTGCAGGCCCTGCTCCCAGGCGCGGTCCGGCATCGCGCGGCCGGTCGACGCGTCGATGATCTGCACCTTGTCGTCGACCACCATGTATTCGCGGTCGCGCCGGTAGAAGTGAATTGCCGCCAGCGCCTGCTTGACCAACGCGTTGCGCTTGCGTTCGTTGCGCCACAGTGACGCCAGGCCGTCAACCTGCTCGGCGAGTTTTTCCTCGCCCACCGGGGTCAGGTCGACGCGCCGCGCGCGCGAGTCCAGCCGGTACTCGACGTCGGCCTCCAGCGAGCCGGCCAGGTAAAGCGCGTCGCTGTAGGTCTCCGGCGCATCCTCGCCCGGTACGCTGCGGGTAATGATCAGCGGCGTATTGGCCTCGTCGATCAGTACCGAATCGGCCTCGTCGACGATCGCGAAGCACAGCCCGCGCAACAGCAGGCCGCCTTCTTTCGCCTGCTCCTGCCGACGGCGGATTTCACGGTACTGGAAACTGAGGTCACCGGTATCCTCGCCCATCGCGATGCGATCGCGCAGGTAATCGAAGGCCAGCTGCTTGTTGGTGGTGTGCACGATATCGGCGCGGTAGGCTTCGGCGCACTCGGCCGGCGACATGCCTTCGACCACGGCGCTGGCGGACAGGCCCAGCCGGCGGTACAGCGGCAGCAGGATGTCGCGGTCGCGTGCGGCGAGGTAATCGTTGGCGGTGATCACGTGCACCGGAATTCCCGCAAGCGCGGCGGTACAGGCCGGCAGGGTCGTGGTCAGGGTTTTACCCTCGCCGGTCATCATTTCCGCCAGCATGCCGTTCAGCATCAGCCAGCCGCCGTAGAGCTGGGTGTCGAAATGGCGTTTACCGAGACTGCGCGCGGCGGCTTCGCGGATCGCCGCGAAGGCCTCGATCATCAGCGGCTCGACCAGCCCCTGGCGGTGCAGCTGGTAGCGCAGTTCGCGCAGCACCGCGTCGAGTCCTTCATCGCTGCTTTGCTGCAGCACTTCGTCGTAATGCTTCACCCGCCGCGCGATATCGCGCTGGCTGCCGCGCCGGCGCGTCAGGCGCGTGCCGATGCGATCGAGCCAGCCGGCGAGGCTGCGTTCCAGCTCGTTCAGCTCGGGCTCGATCCGCTGCGGGTAGCTGCCGAGGCTCATGCCGGGTCTGATCGACAGGTCAGACATCGAACTGCCTCAGGAACACCTGGCGCACGCGCCGGTACCACTGGCTGGCGAGCGATTCGCTGCCGTGATCGATGCGCACCCAGGCGCGCGTACCGAGCGGCACCTGCGTATCGCCGAAGTCCGGCTGCAAATCGACCAGGAACACCTTTTCGCCGCTGGCCAGCTCGACGTCGGTGCCGGGCTTGACCACGAAACGGCCGCCGCCATCGACCGCCAGCGCCGCCGCCGGCAGGAACGGCGTGGCTTCCGGCGCCTGGCGCAGGATGACGGCAGCGAACTCCGTTGCGGGACGGTTGGCGAAACGCACGCGCACATCGGCCACGCGCTCGCGCAGCTGGCCGATGTGATCCTGGCGCACCGCCATGCGCACGGTCGGCGGCTGGTCGTCGAGGATGTAACCCAGCACCTCGCCCTTGCGCACGAAGCGACCCGGCAGGTCCGACGCGTCCGGGATGACGAGGCGCCCGGTCTTGTCCGCGGTCAGCGTCAGCTCGGCCGCCTTGTCGCGGATGAAGCGCAGTTCCGACTCGGCCACGCTCAGCTCCTCGGCGACGATACCGGCCTCGATGTGGCTGCGCGCGCGGCCGGCGCGGTGGCGCGCCTCGAGCTCGCGCACGCGCGCTTCGGCGATCGCCAGCTGGCTGCGCAGCAGCGGATCGCGTAACGAGAGCACGCGGGTTCCCGCCGCCACCCATTGCTGGTTGGCGACCGCGAGTTCACCGACGAAGCCGTCGTGTTCGGCGCGCAGGTGGGCATCGTCCGGCTGCTGCACGACGCCTTCGCTGAGGGTGTAGGCCGGCACCGGCATGAAACCGACCAGGCCGACCAGCACCACGGAGATTGTGCTGCTGGTGGCATAGGCCCGTCCCCGGCTGCGCTCGAGCGATGGACTGCTGACCAGAAAGCGCAGTCCCTTCGACAGCGGCAGCAGGATCTGCAGGCCGATCAGCCAGCCTGCCAGCAACAGGCCGGGGTAGAAGAAGTGTTCGGTGACCACGGTGACGATGAACCACAGGATCGCCAGCCGGTAGGCCGCCGACGCCAGCCCGTAGCCGAGGAACCAGCCCGCTTCGCCCGGCGCGCTGACCGGCGATACCGCGTCGCGCAGGCCGAACCCGTAACGCTGGACGAGATAAAGCCAGTAGCGTGACGCGCGCTGGAACAGGTTCGGGATCGCGACCAGGTCGGCGAGAATGTAGTAGCCGTCGTACTTCAATAACGGGTTGCCGTTGAAAAACAGCGACGACACGCCGCCGATCACGAACAGGTTGAAACCGATGTCGCGCACCACGCCGGGTTCGGCGGCGAGGAACAGCAGCAGCCCGATGGCGGCCACCGCACCCTCGACCAGGATGCCCGCCGCGCTGACGAGCACGCGCTTCCACGGGTTGCGAAAATGGGTCGCGGTCGAGACGTTGACGTAGGGCACCGGCATGAACAGCAGGAAATTGATGCCCATCTCGTGCACTTCGCCACCCTCGAGCTTGGCGCTGAACGCGTGCCCCAGCTCGTGCAGGAACTTGACCGGCGGATACAGCAGGAACATCAGCAGCAGGTTGTACGGCGACAGCGCATTGAGCGTGAAATGGGCGCCGATCTCGCCCCAGTGACGCGCGGCCTGCACCGCTGCAGCCACGATCAGCAGCACCCACGCGACCGCTACCGGGCGGCTGAAGATCCAGCCGACTTTGGCAAAATGGCGGTTGAGAAAATCCTCCGGATCCCACAGCGCGAAGCGCAGCGCCACCGGGTTGGCAAAACGCTGGCGGCGTTTGGCGGACTTTTCACGCTCACCGCGCTCGAACAGTTCCTCGACGTCGGTGCGTACTTCGCACTTCATCAGGTCCGCGTTATGCAACCGGCCGAGCAGGTCGACGATTTCCTCCTGCCCCGGGGCAAATTCTTCCAGCCGCTGCTCGATCACGGCATGAATGTCCGCCACCGTGAGATGGCCGTCCATCATGCCGATGAATTCGTAGGCCGCCGGGTTGAAGCGGTGGCTGCGGCCGGTGGCGGTGTTTTCCAGCAGGTACCAGATCAGGCCGCGGTAATCGTGCCGATGCACCTGCACCTGTTCCTGCAGGCGCGGCTTCAGCTTCGCCACCCGGTACCAGTGCGGGCTGTTGCTGCCGTCACTCATCGCCGTAACCTCACGCCCACCAGGACCACAGTTTCAGTCGCATCCAGTCGACGACTTCGTGGGTCCAGATCCAGATCAGGCGCCGTTCGCCGGCATAGATCTTGCCGATCCCCTGCATGCCCGGGCGCAACAGTTTGGGCGCGTTGGGCAGGGACGCCTCGACGCGGAAGATGTTGGCGCCGCTGTCTGCCTTCGCCACCGAGGTGACGCGCTCCACCAGCAGCGGCAATTCGCGCGTCGACAGGCTCGACAGCGCGAGCAGGCCCGGCTGGCCGGGTTCGACATGGGAAATCTGGCGCTCGTCGACCTTGAGGATGATGCGGTAACCCTGCAGCGGCGCGATCTTGAACAGCACGTCACCGCGCTCCACCGGCGCACCGAGCTGCTGGCTCAGGTCGCCCTCGATGACCACCCCGTCGAACGGCGCGGTCAGCGTGATATTGCTCAGCTGCTGGCGCACCAGCTCGATCTCGGCATCGATCTGGTTGATCTGCTCGCGGATCACGCGCACCTGCACCAGGTCACGCGTGGACTGCGCCTCGCGGTACTCGCGGCGCGCCTTCTGCAGGCTGCCGCGCAGGCGCGCGTGTTCGAGCTTGAGCTCGGAATCGTTGAGCGTGGCCATGACCTGGCCCTGCTCGATGATATCGCCGGCGCGCACCGCCGACGACAGCAGGTAGCCCGCGATCGGCGCGGCCACCACGCGCTGTACTTCGCCCTCGAGCACGGCGTCGGCGGTGACCCGGTGCTGGCCGTCGGCCAGGCTGGCAAAGGTCAGCATGGTGGCGATGACCAGCGCGAGCAGCTTGCCCTGCAGGTAGCGCACGCCGAACAGGTTCTTCAGGCCATCGCCGAGGCTGGTGGCCAGCTTGGCGCCAATCGGCCGCTCCTGGTCGCGCTTGAGCACCAGGTAGGGTGTTACCAGCGCCATGACCTGGCGGCAGAGATCGAGCGCACGCTCGTCGAGCGGCGCCGCTTCGCTCGCCAGCAGGCATAACGCTCCGTAGATCTCGCGCTGGTAGGTCAGCGGAATGGTCACGATCGAGCCGGGGCCGTGCTTGCGCGCCAGCTCGCCGTGCGCGCGCTGGATCAGCCCGGATTCGGGCGCGGGAAAAAGAATTGCGCTGTCCTGCTCGATCGCTTCGTCCATGGCATCGGCGATCTTGCGCACCAGGTTCGAGCGATGATCGAACCCGGCGCTGTTGGACAGCGCAACAACCTGGCAATGATGTCCGCGGCGCTCGGCGTAGGCCACCCGCTCGCAGCCGAAATGGCTGGTCAACTCGGCCACCAGCCGCATCAGCCCCTGCTGGTAGCTGCCCTGCTCGAAGCAGCCGGCCAGCACGCCGACCACGTCACTGTAAAAGTCGTCCTGCTCGGGCTGCTCGACACTGGCAAGCCCGAGCCATTGCACGCTGCGCTTGAGCAGGCCGAACACCGCGAGGTGCTTGGCGGTCGGCAGGTGTTTCATCTTGATCGCGAGCACGCCGACCAGGCGCGCGCGCACGAACACCGGCTTGGCGAAATAGTCCATCGGTTCGCCGTCGATGACGTGGGCTTTCGCCAGGCAGACCTCGCCCTTCTTTTTCAGCGCGTACTTGACCGTGGCGAAAAAATCCTGGTGCTGGTCGAGCGTCTCGGGGTAATGCGCCAGCAGGTGCAGCGCGTCGCTGTCCTGCGCCGGCACCATGAACACGGCGGAATGTACCCCCGGCAGCTGCCGGCAGATGGTCGCCAGCCACTTCTGCGAAAAGCGGCTATGCATGGCCGAACCCCGGGTGCACGCCACCGTCCCACGGCCACAACAGGTCGAGAATATCGTCGCAGTGCGCATCGACTTCGCTGCCCAGGATGTCGCCGATATTCTCCGGCAGCGCGGCGAAACGCTCGAAACCGGTGGTCGCGCGCGCCACGCGCTCGCGGCTGAAATCCTCCGGTTCGGCGCACAGCTGGTGGGCGAGATAAATCACGTCGACCGCCGGGCGGAAGCGACTCTCGGCCGCGGTCGGATCGAGATGGTGCGCGGTCACCTCGGCGTATACCGGCGGCAGGTGCCAGATCGATGCCAGCTCGCGGCCAATGTCGCGATAATCGAAACCGAAGTGCTCGTGCTCCAGCTCGGCCAGGTCACGGCCCTGCTCGAAGCTCTGCAGCAGCAGTTCGGATGCGCTGTCGGGCGCCTTGAGGAACATCGCGGCGTGACCGATCTCGTGCAACAGGCCGAGGGTGAAAAAGACGAAATGACCGTCGCCGCGGCAGTGCTGACCGATGGTCCTCGCGGCAATACCGCAGCGCACGCAGTAGCGCCAGAAGCGTCGCAGGTTGAACAGTTCCGGCGGCACCGCGGAAAAGCTGCGGATGCATAGCGAACCCAGCATCAGGTCGTGCAGCTGCACCAGGCCGATCAGGCTGATCGCCTGGTAGAGGTTGTCACAGGGACGCGGAAGACCGAAGTAATCGCTGCCGGCCATGCGCATGACCCGCACCGACAGCGCGGAATCCTGTTCGACCACGGCAACGAAGTCGTCGATCCGGGTATCGGATCGCAACAACAGCTGGCGGATAGAGACATAGACCTCCGGCATCGAGACCAGCTCCGCAACGTCGCTGACGAATTCTCGTGCAGCCTGCATAATCGCCTTTCCTGGTGAGGTCGAGATCGGAACCGCTCCGTGTCGCCACCGACAGGTTCGAGCTCGCCCGGCTTGTTTTCGCTTATTCCCTGCGGGGTACCCTCATCGCCGGCACCTCCGCATCGAAACCGTTATCGGCAGCGCCAGCGTTTTCTAAAGTGATTTACGGCACCGGGGAAAATAGCTCCTGCAGGCGGCAACTGCCTGATTTGCAGGCAAAAAAAAGCCGCGCGACGCGCGGCTTCGGGGGATTGCCGGCGGGGGTCAGTCGAGTTCCCAGTTGAGCTGGGCGCTGACGATGTAGACCTCGGCCTCGTATTCGCCGGTCAGCGTGTGTTGCAGAGTGGGCAACGAGGACTCGAACTCGTTGTCGATGCGCGCGTCATCGACATCGAGGAAGGACATCGCCAGGTCGAAGGACATGGCCTTGCTGACCACCTTGGTCAGGCCGACCGAGTACCAGGTACGCTCGTCGCCCGGCAGGCGCGGCGTGCGCCGTTCCGCGCTCGGCACGGGCGTCTCGTCGAGCGCAATACCGGCGCGCAGCTGCAGCGTGTCGGAATACTGGTACTCGAAGCCCAGCGAGTAGCGCATGCTGTCATCCCAGTCCTCGGTCGTCACCGAGTCCGGCTGCGCCGGATTGTCGTACTCGATGCGCAGTTCGTCGAACGACTGCCAGCCGGTCCAGGTCACGTCGGCCAGCCAGATAAACTTGTCGACCTGGTGGGCAACGCTCACCGAGAAACTGGCCGGCAGGGTCACCTCGGCTTCCAGCCCGGTATTTTTGAACAAGGGCGATGCGCTGATGAAACCGTTTACCGCGGTGGACGCGGGATCGGTTGCGGCGGGCAGCGTGAAGTCGGCATCGCCGTCGACCTCGATGTCGATTTCCGAACGATAGGAGACACCCACGCGGGTCCGGTCCGACACCTCGAACATCAGCCCGAGGTTGAAGCCGAACGCCAGGGTATCGAAGTTATCGCCTTCGAGCTCGGCTTCGCCGTCCGTGTTGTAGGTACCGCCGGTAACGCCGGCCGGGCCGCACAGTCCTGCCGCGAGCGCCAGGCACGCCGCCCCCATGTCGACCGCGCTGGTCAGTTCGACATCGGCCAGCATGATGTTGATACCGCCCCCGATCGAAACCCGGTCGTTGACGCGATAACCGAGACTGGGATTGAAATTGACCGTCGCCAGGTCCGACAGGAGTGCGTGGTAACGGCCGACCCAGCCGTCGTCGTATTCGATCGCGAGGCCGAACGGCGAATTGACGCCGATGCCGAAAGTCAGGTTCTCGTCCAGCGGGCGCGCCCAGTAGAAGTTGGGAACGAACGCGCTCTGACCGCCGTCGTCGTCGAATCCGATGAGAGTCCCGCCGCCAAGCGCCGGCGCCAGCGTGGACCCCTTGTTTTCGAAATCGGAACTCGGATCGATGTAATGCGCGGCGAACACCACCTGTTCACCACCCAGGTAGGTCAGCCCCGCCGGGTTGAAATAGATAGTCGATGCATTGTTGGTCCAGGCAGCTGCCCCCGCGTAAGCGTTACCCTGTCCGGTCGCATTGACCTCGATAAGCGCGAACCCGGCACCCTGCGCGGTACCTGCTGATATGGCCGAACCGGCCACGGCGGTCAAAAGACCACTTCTGAGAGTTTTACTCCACCTCATTTGACGCCCCGTTTTATTGTGATAATTTGAAAATATTGCCCGCTATCAATAATAGCCGTAATCAACCGGAAACAGAAAAGTATTTTATGCCAGCCCGTACCCACCCAGCCCGTACCCACGTAGCGGACAGCGCCATTCACGGGCTCGGACTGTTCGCCAGCGAAACCATCCCCGCTGGCCAGGTCATCGGTTACCTGCGCGGCAAGCCGACCCGTCGCGACGGCACCTACGTCCTCTGGATCAGCGAAACCGAGGGTTTCGAGGTTGCCTGCGATCTGCGTTACATCAATCACTCCGACCGACCCAACGCCTGTTACTACGACGACCTCAGCGTCGTCGCGCTGCGCGACATTTGCCCCGGGGAAGAAATTACCCACGACTACGGCTGTGCCGACTGGTGATTCCGGCGCCACGATTGCGCTATAATCGCAGCGCCCGATAACCCGACCCGAGCGACCACAATGAGCAGCGCGAGCATCGCCAAGACCAACATGATCAAGCAGCAGATTCGACCCTGGGAAGTGCTCGACCACCGCGTGCTGGCGGCCCTCGAGACGCTCGATCGCGAAGACTTCGTCGGCGACGACTATCGCGGCCTGGCCTACGCCGACTGCCAGATCCCGCTGGAGCACGGCGCGCGCATGCTGCCGCCGACGGTCGAGGGCCGCATGCTGCAGGCGCTCGCGGTTGGCGAAGCCGACCGTGCACTCGAAATCGGCTGCGCCAGCGGGTTCGTAACCGCCTGCCTGGCACGCCTGGCCGAACGCGTTACCAGCCAGGACACGCGCGCCGGGGTCATCGAACAGGCCCGGCAAAACATCGCATCGCAGGGGATAGACAACGTCGAGTTTCGCCAGGCAGAACTGGATGACATCGAGCAGGCCCCGACCTGGGACGTCATCGCCATCAGCGGCTCGCTCGCCGCGGTGCCGGCACGGGCCCGCGAGGCACTGCGAGTTGGCGGCCGCCTGTTCGTGATCGTCGGTCAGCCGCCGGTCATGGAGGCACTGCTGATCACCCGCGTCGGCGACGACGAATGGACCACGCGGTCGCTGTTCGAAACCAATCTGCCGCGTCTCGCGGGCTGAGCGTGCCGGCATGCGCAGGATGAGCGCAAGCGAACTGGCCGACTACCTGGAAGACGCCAGCCCGTTGTTGCTCGACGTACGCGAACCCTGGGAGTTCGAGATCTGTCATATCGTCGGCAGCATCAATATCCCGATGAACCAGATACCGCTGCAGCTGCACCACCTGCAGGAAGCCGACGAAACCGTCGTGATCTGCCATCACGGCATCCGCAGCCAGCATGTCATTCACTATCTCGAGCAGCAGGATATCGATTCGCTGATCAATCTCGACGGCGGGGTCGACGCCTGGGCGCGCGAGGTCGACCTCGATATGCCCGTGTATTAATCGATCGGCAGTTTATTTATAATCCGCGCACCGGCTTACTCCTCATGACTCGCATGCAAGCAAAAACAATACTGACCCTGCTGGTGCTGGCTTTCGGCGGCGCGCAAGCGGCGCAGGCACAGGACCTGGAAACGATCTACGAGCTCGCGCTCGAACAGGACGCTGAACTGCGGATTGCCGAGGCCAATTACCTGGCCGCGGTGCAAGGTCTGCCGATCGCGGAAGCGGCACGCAGACCGCAGATCTCCCTCAATGCAGATGCATCCGTGCAGGAATCGGATAACTCGGTTACCGGCGACAACGACATCGACAGCCTCGGTTACAGCCTCGACCTGACGCAGTCGCTCTACGACACCGAGGTCAGCAACAGCATCAACGCCGCCTCGGCCAGCGTCGATGCGGCGCTGGCCGAGGTGCAGGCCGCGCGCGAGGGTCTGATTCTGCGCGTTACCGAAACCTACTTCGGCGTGCTGGCGGCGCAGGATAACGTCGAATTCGCCGAGGCCGAGCGCACCGCGATCGCGCGCCAGCTCGAACAGGCGCAGAAACGTTTCGAAGTCGGCCTGATCGCGATCACCGACGTACAGGAGGCGCAGGCGCGCTTCGATAACGCCGAGGCGCAGTTGATCCTCGCCCAGAACCTGCTCGACAATTCCTTCCAGGCGCTTGCCGTCATTACCGGCGAGCCGTCGATCCGCAACCTCGCCCGCCTTGGTGAAGACCTCGAGCTGGCGTTTCCCAACCCGGCCGACGCGGCCGCCTGGGAAGAAGTATCGCTGGAGTTCAATCGCGATGTGCTGGCCGCGCGCAAGAATCTCGAGGTCGCGCGTTTCGAACGACAGAGACGCAGCACCGCCGATTACCCGACGGTCGATCTGCGCGCCAGCTACAGCGACAGCGACGTCGACAATGACCTGCTCGGCGACTCCGACCAGGAGGACCTGATTCTCGCGATCCAGGTGCAGGTGCCGCTGTACACCGGCGGCCGCATCAGCGCGGAGGAGGCGCAGGCCGAAGCCGATTTTGTCGCCGCCAAGAATAACGTGCTGTTGCAAACCCGGCTTGCGTCACAGCAGTCGCGCACCGCCTACCTCGACGTGGTGTCCGGGATCAGCCAGGTCAACGCGCTGAAGCAGGCGCTCGAGTCGAGCAAGATCGCGCTCGAGGCGACCCGGGCCGGTTTCGAGG
The DNA here is from genome assembly GCA_030066085.1 of Gammaproteobacteria bacterium. Lineage (GTDB taxonomy): Bacteria > Pseudomonadota > Gammaproteobacteria. The sequence continues at coordinate 16,343 of JASJCI010000041.1, forward strand.
TCGGCACCCGGACCTCGGTGGACGTGCTGATAGCGTTGCGCGAAACCTTCCGCGCGGAACGCGATTTCGCGGGCTCGCGCTACGAATACCTGGTCAATACGCTGCGCCTCAGGGAGGCCGCCGGCATCCTCAACGCGGGTGACCTGTCCGCGATCAACCGCTGGCTGATCGAGTAGAACCGATTCGTAACCGGTGTGCTACCGACTTCTCTAACACCAACACGCTTGCCCGGTATCGATCGATATGCCGTGAAAACAACGGACGCAAGCTCGCAGCACAACGCAAGCAGCGGCAAGCCGGGCTAGGCCTCGATGGGAAGACACAGCTCGGTTTCATTCCAGGCCGGCGACTATTTTGCTCCCCGGTTCTGGCCGATGTGGTGCGCGATCGGCTTGCTGCGCCTGATCGCGCTGCTGCCTTATCGCGGCGGACTGGCGGTCGGCCGCCTGCTCGGCCGGCTTCTCTATCTCACGTTAGGTTCGCGCACGCGCGTCCTCAACATCAACCTCGAGCGCTGCTTTCCCGACGAGTCACCGCGGGCACGCGAGCAGATAAAGCGCGGCTGTTGCGAGAACATCGGAATTTCGCTGTTCGAACTGGCGATGTGCTGGTGGTGGCCCGCCGCGCGGCTGAAGCCGCTGGTCGACATCGTGGGGCGCGAGCATCTCGACCGGGTTCTCGACCGCGGCCAGGGCGCGATCCTGCTCACCGGCCATTTCACCAGTCTCGAAATCGGCGCCCGGCTGCTGACCCTGTTCATGCCGGTACAGGTCATGTACCGTACTCAACGTAACCCGCTTTTCGACAGCTTTCTCTACACTCGCCGCAGCAGTTATTTCGTCAACACGGTATCGCGCAAGAACACCCGCCAGCTGATCCGGGGCATTCGCCAGGGGGTGCCGACCTGGTATGCGCCCGACCAGGACTTCCGGCGCGAGCGCAACGTGTTCGCGTCCTTCATGGGTATCCCGGCCGCAACCATTACCGCCACCTCTCGCCTCGTGCAGTCTTCGGGCGCGGCGGTACTGCCCTTCTACCCCGAACGCAAGGCGGACGGTTCGGGTTATGTCCTGCACATCGCCGCGCCGCTGGATGACTTCCCCGCCGGCGACGACGAAGCCGATGCCGCCGCGGTCAATCGCTCGATCGAGACCTGGGTGCGGCGTGAACCGGAAAACTACCTGTGGATCCTGCCGCGATTCAGAACGCGACCCGCGGGTGAGGCCGATTTTTATGGCTGAACAGGGCGCGCAAGTCACTTCACCGGGTTTCACCTATCGCCTGTTGTCGACTGTTCTGTTCCCGTTCTGGCTGCTGCACGCCTGGCAGCACGGACGCAGGCATGCCGAGCACGACTATCTCGGTCTGCGGCTCTTTCCCGGCCGTTCCGGTGCCACCGGCGGGCGCATCTGGGTGCACGCGTCGTCGGTTGGCGAGGTGCGCGCGATCGCGCCACTGGTACGACGTCTGCTCGAGCGCGGCGAATCGATCCTGTTCACCAGTTTCACCGCCACCGGGCTGCAGACCATTCGCCGCGACTTCGGCGATACGCTGGCGAGCGCGGTGATCCCGATCGATTTCGGCCCGGTCTGTCGCCAATTCCTGCTCTATCATCGACCGCGGCTGGGGCTGGTGATGGAAACCGAACTCTGGCCGGCGTTGCTGCACCAGGCAGCCCGCCGGCGGATCCCGCTGCTGCAGGTCAACGCGAGGCTGTCGTCGAAAACGCTCGATACCGGTCCCTTTACGCGCGACCTGCTAACCCGCGTGCTCGGCTATTTCGACCGGTTTCTCGCCCGCAGCGAGCGCGATCGCGAACGCCTGCTGCGCCTGGGAGCGCGTGCCGAGGACGTATGCGTGCTTGGCAACATCAAGTCGCTGCGCGACGAAAGTCCGCCACCAGCGAGGCTGGTCGAACGCGATTACCTGTTGCTGGCTTCGAGCCACGCCGGCGAGGAACGAAAGTTCCTGCGCTGGCGGGAAAATCGTGCCAGCGACGCCCTGATCGTCATCGCACCGCGCCATCCGCAACGCGGCGACGAGATCGAGCGGGATATCGCCGCCGCCAGGCTGAGCTGCGCGCGCCGCAGCCATGACGAGCCTGTTACAGAGCAAACCGACGTCTACCTTGCCGACACGCTCGGTGAACTCCGTGCGCTTATGGCCCACGCGCGGGTGGTCGTCATGGGTGGCTCCTTCGACGATACCGGCGGTCACAACCTGATCGAGCCGGCCAATCTCGGTTGCGCAATCGTGACCGGACCTTCCGACGCCGGCATTCGCGACGATATCAAGATGCTCGGTGAAGGCGTGATCCAGGTCGGCGACATGCACCAGTGCTGGAAAACCGTCGACGATCTGTGGCGCGACCCCGCCCGCGCGACCCGGCTCGGCCAGCGCGCCCGCGAGCGCCTGGCGCAACAGCCCGACCCGGTTCAGGCTTACCTCGACGCCCTCGAACCCTGGCTTACCCCGCCCGCCAGCAGGTCCTCGCAATAATCCGGCGCAGCGCCGCCGGGACTCAGGATTCGTAGCTGTCCATGAATGCCTGCCAGTCGTCCTCGTTGAAATTCAGGGCTGCCTTGCTGTCGCGCTTATGGATCGAGCGCTGGAAGCGGTACAGCGTCAGCCACTGCCAGTCGTCGAGCCGGTTCATGATGCGCGCACGGTCGAAGTCGATTACGTAAAACCGGTTCTGCGAATCGATCAGCAGGTTGTCCGAAGTCAGGTCGGCATGGCGGATACCCTCCGCCTGCATGCGCTTGACCAGCCGACCGAGATCACTCCAGCTGCCGCGGTGCAGGCGCTCGCGGCGCAGCCTTGCGGTCAGGGTCTCGGTATCGTCGACAAACGCCGTGATCAACGCCGCGCGATACCACAGACCGCTGCGGCAGGCGCAGGCGCCGATGGGTTCGGGCACGGGCAGACCGGCACGACGAGCGCGTTCGAGAATCTGCCACTCCCGCCAGGGGCGACTGAGTCCGCGACCGAGCCACAGGTACTGGTCGCTGAGCAGCCTGCCGACGGCACCGCCGCGATAATAGCGGCGCAGGATCGCGCCGCGCCCGTCGAGATCGATACGCAGGCTGCCGCCGCGGCCGCTGGCAATGACCTCCGTGCCTGGCCGGTTACGCCAGTAGTCGAGGCTGAAATGCCGCGCCTCGAGGCGAGGCTCGTGCGCCGGATCCTGCAGGATGTGGCAGCGCACCGCGCTAGGCACTGCGGGAAAAGTCGATCCGCGGCGTTACAGCGGCAACCGCCGCCGGCGGCCGATGCCACAGCGTAGCGCCGTCATCGTCCACGGCGTCGATCGACACCGTGTCGATCCGCGCCGCCTCGATCGAGTCGCCCGCACAGCGGATCTTGTGATAATGCGGCGTGTAACCGATCCAGTCGCCAATAGCGTCACCGAGCCGGCGTTCCCACAAAACCGGCGCGCTGGTGCCGAGATGGCGTTCGAGTTCGGCGCGCTTGAGTTCCCGGGCCAGCGCCAGCATCTCCTGGCTGCGGGCCTTCTTGGTTGCCGCGTCGACCGGATCGGGCAGACGCGCGGCCTTGGTGCCGGAACGCGCCGAGAACGGAAACACGTGCATGTCGCCGAAACCGGTGCGGCGCACGAAATCGACGGTCTGGCGCCACTCCTGTTCGGTTTCGCCGGGAAAACCGACGATCAGGTCGGTGGTCACGTTGAACAGGGCTATCTCGTTGCGCGCGCGTTCGACCAGGCCGGCAAATTCAGCCGTCTTGCAGCGACGGGCCATGCGGCGCAGCACCGAGTCGCAACCGCTCTGGATCGGCAGGTGCATGTGCGGCATCAGCCGCGGATCGTGAAACAGGCGGAAAAATCCGTCCGGCAGGTCCCAGGGTTCGACCGAGGCCAGCCGAATGCGCGCTACCGCGGTGCGTTCCAGGATCCGGTCGAGCAGGCGATACAGGCTCGATCCCGTATCGCTGCCGTAACCGCCCACGTGCACGCCGGTCAGCGCAACCTCGTCGATACCCTGGCGATGCAGTCGGTTGATTTCGGCGATGACGTCATCTTCGCTGCGGCTGCGCTCCTCGCCACGGGCAAGGGTAACGATGCAATAGGTGCAGCGATACCGGCAGCCGTCCTGGATCTTGATGAATGCCCGGTGGCGGCCACGCTGCAGCAGGGCGTTGGGGGCATCGCCGATTTCGACCGGAGGTAATGCCGCTTTGCCGGAGTCGAACAATCCGAGCGCACGCTCGACCAGGGCTTCCTTGTCGCGGTTGTCTATCACCAGGTCGACACCCCGGGTGCCGCCAACCGCATCGGCGTGCAGGCTTGCATGGCAACCCGTGACCACCAGGCGCGCGGCGGGATTGCGGCGCTGCAGGCGGTTGATTTGCTGGCGCGACTTGCGCTCGGCCTGCGCTGTGACCGCGCAGGAATTGAACACCACGAGGTCCGCCTCCGCGGCATCCGTGGTTATTTCATGCCCACGCAACATGAACTGGCTGGCCCAGGATTCGAGCTCGGCCTCGTTCAGGCGACAACCGAGGGCCTGGAAATTGACGTACACGCCGCTGTCCCGTGATCAAAAACCGCGGAATTCTAACAGGATTTCAGTGTTTAGGCGGAAAATACTCGCGCTTGGCCACGAGACCCGCGCCGGTTCGATCAGTCAGCGCGCCACGATTCTCGCGCTGTCACTGTTGCCCCGGTTATCAAGCCACGACAGCTGAATACGGTCGCCCTTGCGCCCCGGCACCTCGAAAGCCAGGTACGGATTGCGCGACACCGATTTGCCCCAGAAGGCTTCCAGCACGACACGCCCGTTGCGGCTGACGATCAGTTCACGAATGAAATGCGGCGGAATTTTTTTGCCGGTCTTCCTGATCTTGCGCCGACCGTTCTCCATCGGGTGGACGATCACCGCCCGGATCCGTATCTGGTCGTCGATCGCCCAGGCGCGCAGCTGAATCGTTTTTGCCATGCTCAGGCCCTGCAGAAATTAGCCACGCGTAACTGGCGACTGGCAGCGTGCAGCTGCCCGTCGGCCTTGACCACGACCAGCAGTTCGCCCGTTTCGTCGAGACGCAGCCGGGTGGTTACCGCATGCTGACCACCGTACAGGCGATAATGCGCGGCGAGGGGCGATTCGTTGCCGCTGGCGACGATGGTGATGGATTCCGTGCCCGCGTAACCCGAGCGCACACGCACGGTCACCAGGTCAGGGTCGCTGGCAATGGGCGGCGCATCGATCTCGATTGCGTCACCCGGCGCGATGTCGGCAGTGCCGAGCACTTCGCGCAGCGCATCGGCGGGTTGTTTTGCCAGGAATGCATCCACCGGGTAAGCGCCGATGACGGTGCGGGGCACGAGCATGGCCCCGGCCGTGGCCACGCCGGCCTTCAACAGGTTTCTGCGCAACATCGCGGAAGTTCCTCGCAACAGCTTTCGACTGTTCCGCTATCGGCAGCCGGCCCGCAAACTTGAAAACCGGTGGCCGCTGCTCGCGCTGCGCGGGCTAATCGTCGCTGACTTGCTCCAGCCGCTGCAGCAACTGCAGGCGCTTCTCACGCGCCTTCGACTCGGTCGCGATGTCCGCATCACCGGATTTGAGGATCTGATCGTAAAGTCGAATCGCCTGCTGCGGATTGCCGTTGAGGCGGTGGAACTCGGCCTCGGCCATGCTTTTCAAGGCCGGCTTCTGCAGCGACTCGTAGAGATCCGATAACTCGAAGTAGATCTCGGGGCGCTGGGGAAAGCGGTTTTCCAGCTCACGCGCGAGCGACAGCGCCGACTGGTAGCGGCCCTTCAGCTTGAGCAGTCGCAACAGCCGGATGGAAAGTACGTAATCACCCGGAAAGATATCCAGCAGCCGGCGGTAGACCAGCTCCGCCTCGTCGATCTGATTCAGGTGCTCGAGATTTTCGGCATAAGCGATGCTGTACCAGATGTTTTCGCTGTCGCTGCGGTACAAACGATCGAGCAAGGCTTCCGCATGCTGGTACTCGGCGCGACGGATTGCCGCCAGCGCGCGCAGGTATTCGCTGCCCTCGTCGGCGAGATGGTCGTTGCTGGCATAGTAGAGAAAATCGCGAAACAGGTTGTAGTCGTCGAGCTGGTCCTGTCTCGGATCGTCCTCGCGCACGCGCCCCGCGGCTTCGGCCACCCGGTTGCTGCCGACCGGGTGCGTCCGCAGGTATTCGATACTGCCGAGTTCGCTGGGGCCCGAGAGGCTGGTCATGATGCGAAAAAACTCGGGCACCCCGCGGGTATCGAAGCCAGCCTTGCGCATCAGGTCGACAGCGAAACGGTCGGCCTCGTACTCGTTATCGCGGGTATAGTTGACCATCGCCTGTTCGCTGCTGGCAATACCGCCGTACAGCGCCGCGGCGCCGACGTCGGAGTCGACGGCAGCGCCGAGAAACATGCCGACCAGCATGCCGACGAGGGCCCTGTTGCTCAGCGAGCGGCCTCGCTCCATCATGTCGATGCCGTGGCGCAGGTGCACGTGCGCAATTTCGTGCGCAATGACCGAGGCCAGCTGGTGCTGGGTACGTGCCTTCAGGATAAGACCGCGGTTGATGCCGATAAACCCGCCCGGCAGCGCGAAGGCGTTGACCGAGCCGTCGCGTACGATAAAAAAGCGGTACTCGCGCACGCGGTTGTCGACTCCGGCCAACAGGCGATAGCCGACATCGTTGATGTAACGGTCGAGCAGCGGCTGGGTTTCGACGAGGCCCAGGCTTAGCAGCCGGTTATAGACCCCGCCGCCGAGACGGGTCTCGCGCTCGATGCTCATACGCGAGGTATCGCCCAGATGCGGCAGCCCCGAAATAGCCCCCACGTCGGTCGCCGCGAGGCAGGTCAGCCATGCGGCAACCAGCACCCGGACCCATCGTGGCCTCGTGGTCGGCTTGCGGATCTGTCTGGACATGTGAATTGCTTTGATTGGAAACTCGCGAAATCCTATTAGAATAGTATCGACTGGACCATACATTAAACGTTCATCTTTTTCGATCACAGAATGCCGCGAATCAAGGAAATCAGCGTCGCCGACCTGCATCGCATGTTGCGCAACCCCGACCATTTCGAGCTGCTCGATATCCGCACGCCCGCGGAGATCGAGCGCGGAGTGCTGCCCAACGCCCTGACGCTGCCGATGCACCTGGTCCCGCTGCACCTGAACTTTTTTTCCGAATCACCCCGCCAGGTGGTGATTTACTGCCGTACCGGCAGCCGCTCCGCCCAGGTCTGCCGGTTCCTCAACCAGCAGGGTCTCAACAACGTCATCAGCCTGCGTGGCGGGGTGGTCAGGTGGGCCCAGGGCGGGCATGCGCTGGATCCACGTCCCAAGGGTTCGGTGAACTGAATCCCGCGTTCTTGCCTTTTGCGGGGGGCTGGCATATAACTGCGGCCGTGTCGCGTCGCGACCCGTTTGCCCGGGACCAATCCCGGGCGCAGCCGAGGAAACGCCGAGATGGCCGAATTCGATCGTGAGATAGACGCTTCCGGACTGAACTGCCCGCTGCCGATCCTGCGCGCACGCAAGGCCCTGATGGACATGGAACGCGGCCAGGTCCTGCGCATCCTTTCCACCGACCCGGGATCGGTCAAGGACTTCGAAGCCTTTTCCAAGCAGACCAATAACGCGCTGCTGTCATCCGGCGAGGAAGGCGGCAAGTTCGTCTTCGTGATGAAAAAATCCTGAGATCCGCGCGGCCGTCGCTACGCTAACGCGGGCTGCCGTGCGCGCAGCGCGACTCGATTGACGACAATCACCGCCAGATCCCGTGATATCGCGATCTTTTTCGCCGTTTCTCCGCCAATTAGGCTCCCACGGTAGTGCATTTGCCAAATATCCATAATAAACTTTAAGGTTTGGCACGGCCAAGACCGTTTTTGTTGTACACAGGAATACAGAGGTTAGCGTGGAATTATCGGGTTCGGAAATCATCATCCAGTTCTTGAAGGACGAGGGTGTCGAGTACATTTTTGGCTACCCGGGCGGCGCGGTGCTTCACATTTACGACGCACTGGAAAAACAGAACGATGTCATGCACATCCTGGTGCGCCACGAACAGGGTGCCACGCACGCGGCCGACGGTTTCGCGCGCGCCACCGGCAAGCCCGGTGTCTGTCTTGTCACCTCGGGACCCGGTGCCACCAACGCCGTCACCGGTATCGCCACCGCCTACATGGACTCGATTCCGCTGGTGGTGCTGACCGGCCAGGTGCCGAGCCACGCGATCGGTACCGACGCCTTCCAGGAGGTCGACGCGGTCGGCGTCACCCGCGCCTGCGTCAAGCACAACTTCCTGGTCAAGGATCTGAACAAGCTGGCGGAGACGCTCAAGAAAGCCTTTTACGTCGCTACCACCGGCCGTCCCGGCCCGGTCGTGGTCGACATCCCCAAGGACATCACCGCGCCGCATATCAAGATCCCGTACGAGTACCCGGCGACAGTGGACATGCGGTCTTACAACCCGACCTTTCGTGGCCATCCGCGCCAGATCAAGCGCGCGGTCGAACTGCTGCTCTCCGCCAAGCGGCCGATGGTGTACACCGGTGGCGGCGTCATCCTCGACGGCGCTCACGAAGAGCTGCGCCAGCTGGTGCGCAAGCTGGGTTACCCGATGACGCAGACGCTGATGGGGCTCGGCGCCTACCCGGGCACCGATCCGCTGTTTATCGGCATGCTCGGCATGCACGGCACCTATGAAGCCAACATGGCGATGCACGAATGCGACGTACTGCTGTGTATCGGCGCGCGCTTCGACGACCGCATCACCGGCGTCACCAGCAAGTTCTGTCCCTACGCGCAAATCATTCACGTCGACATCGATCCGTCCTCGATTTCCAAGACCGTGTCCGCCGATATCCCGATCGTCGGCCCGGCCAAGCAGGTCATCGGCGAAATGCTCAAGGCGATCGACAAGACCGACAGCGAAATCGACAAGCCGGCGCTCGACAGCTGGTGGAAACGGATCAAGTCCTGGCAGTCGCAGGACAGTTTCGCCTATGAAAAGAAAAAGGACCTGATCCAGCCGCAGGAAGCGGTCGAAGAGCTCTACCGCGTGACCAACGGCGAAGCTTTCATCACTTCGGACGTCGGCCAGCACCAGATGTACGCGGCCCAGTTCTACCACTTCGACGAACCGCGGCGCTGGATCAACTCCGGCGGCCTCGGCACCATGGGCTTCGGCCTGCCGGCGGCGATGGGCGTCAAGCTCGCCTTCCCCGAGCGCGACGTCGCCTGCATCACTGGCGAGGGCAGCATCCAGATGTGTATCCAGGAGCTGTCGACCTGCAAGCAGTACGACCTGCCGGTCAAGATCATCAACCTGAACAACCGCTATCTCGGCATGGTGCGCCAGTGGCAGGAGTTCTTCTACGAGAAGCGCTACTCGCACGTGTACATGGATTCGCTGCCCGACTTCGTCAAGCTGTCCGAGGCCTACGGCCACGTCGGCATTCGCGTCGACAAGCCCGGCGATCTGAACGACGCCATGGTGGAAGCCTTCAGGCTCAAGGACCGCACGGTCTTCCTCGACATCATCACCGACCAGGAGGCCAACGTCTACCCGATGATCTCGAACGGCAAGGCGCACAACGAAATGGATATCTCGCCGCTGCAGCAGGCGCGCCAGGCCGAGCTGAAAAAGAAGGGAGAACTGGTCTAATGCGCCATATCATCTCCCTGCTGGTCGAAAACGAGGCCGGCGCGCTGTCCCGTATTTCCGGGCTTTTCTCCGCCCGCGGTTACAACATCGAGTCGTTGACCGTGGCCGAGACCGAGGATCCCAGCCTGTCGCGCATGACGATTACCACCACCGGTTCGGATCGCATCATCGAGCAGATCACCAAGCAGCTGCACAAGCTCATCGACGTGGTCAAGCTGCAGGACATCACCGAGGGTAATTACATCGAGCGCGAAATGATGTTCGTCAAGGTCAAGGCCGAGGGTGAACCGCAGCGCTCGGAGGTCAAGCGCCTGTCCGATATCTTCCGCGCGCGCATCATCGACGTGACCGATACCACCTTCTGCATCGAGCTGACCGGCTCCGGCGACAAGCTCGATGCCTATATCAAGGCCATGCACGAAAACAATATCGTCGAGGTGGTTCGCTCGGGATCCATGGGAATCCTGCGCGGCGAACGCGCCCTGACACTCTGACCGGTTGAATACCGACCCGTAACACAACCTCATAACCAAAGAGACAAGCATGAATATCTATTACGATAAAGATTGTGATTTATCGATTATCCAGGGCAAGAAAGTCACGATCGTCGGCTACGGTTCGCAAGGCCACGCCCACGCCAACAACCTCAAGGATTCCGGCGTCGACGTCACCGTGGCGCTGCGCGAGGGCTCGGCGTCCGCGGCCAAGGCCGAGAGCGCCGGTCTCGCGGTCGCCAGCACGCCCGACGCGGTGAGCGGCGCCGACGTCGTCATGGTACTGGCGCCCGACGAAATCCAGCGCGATCTCTATCTGCGCGACATCGAACCCAACATCAAGCAGGGTGCGGCACTGGCCTTCGCGCACGGCTTCGCGATCCACTACAACCAGGTCGTGCCGCGCGCCGACCTGGACGTCATCATGATTGCGCCCAAGGCGCCGGGCCACACCGTGCGCAGCGAGTTCGTCAAGGGCGGCGGTATTCCCGACCTGATCGCGATCCAGCAAAACGCCACCGGCATGGCCAAGGAACTGGCGATGTCCTATGCCGCGGCGATCGGCGGCGGTCGCACCGCGATCATCGAAACCACCTTCCGCGACGAGACCGAAACCGACCTGTTCGGCGAGCAAACCGTGCTCTGCGGCGGCACCATCGAGCTGGTCAAGGCCGGTTTCGAAACCCTGGTCGAGGCCGGTTACGCGCCGGAACTGGCCTACTTCGAGTGCCTGCACGAACTCAAGCTGATCGTCGACCTGATTCACGAGGGCGGCATCGCCAACATGAACTACTCGATCTCGAACAACGCCGAGTTCGGCGAGTACACCAGCGGCCAGAAGATCATCAACGAGTCGAGCCGCCAGGCGATGAAGGAATGCCTGCAGAACATTCAAAACGGCAGCTACGCCAAGCAGTTCATCGCCGAGGGCGCGGCCAACTATCCGAGCATGACCGCGTGGCGGCGCAACAACGCCGCGCATGAAATCGAACAGGTCGGCGAACGGCTGCGCGCGATGATGCCCTGGCTCAGCGCCAACGCGCTGGTCGACAAGTCGAAGAACTGATCCGGACGGCGGGCGCCCCGCGCCCGCCCTGCTCTGCTGTCCACCGGTGCAATACTGTTATTGCACCGGCCGGTCCCGGGCCTTACGATAGCTAACCGAAGGCCATTGCTCGGGATACCGTTAAAATACAGGCTAATCGAGATGGACGACAGCAACCCGAAAGAAACGCGCAAGCGAATGCCCAGGGGCATCTACCTGTTGCCCAACCTGTTCACCACGGGCGCACTGTTTGCCGGCTTCTACGCGGTTATCGCGGCGATCAACGGACTGTTCGAAACTGCCGCGATCGCAATCTTCCTTGCCGGTCTGCTCGACGGCCTCGATGGCCGGGTCGCACGCCTGACCAATACCCAGTCCGCCTTCGGCGCCGAGTTCGACAGCCTGTCCGACATGGTATCGTTCGGCGTCGCGCCCGCCCTGATTGTCTATCTCTGGTCGCTGGTCTACCTCAAGGAAGTCTCCATCGCCATGGGCAAGCTCGGCTGGCTCGCGGCATTTATCTATGCCACCGCGACCGCGCTGCGCCTGGCGCGTTTCAATACCCAGATCGGAACCGCCGACAAGCGTTATTTCCAGGGACTGGCGAGCCCGGCCGCGGCCGCCGTCGTCATGGGCGCGGTCTGGCTTTGCGAGAGTTACGAAATCGCCGGCCAGGACGTGACCTACGCCGCGCTGGTGCTGACGATTGCCGCCGGCGGCCTGATGATTTCGCGCTTTTCCTACTACAGTTTCAAGGATCTGGACCTGCGCGAGCGCGTGCCTTTCGTCGCGATGGTCGCGGTGGTGCTCGTATTTGTCTTCCTGTCGATCGAAACCGCCACCGTGCTGTTCAGCTTTTTCTTCCTTTACATGCTGTCCGGTCCGCTGGTGTCGCTATTTCGCTGGAACCGCAAGCGCATGCGCCTCGCCGATTCGGGCCAGCGGGATACCGATAACTAGGCTCCGCTTATTTTCACTTGGCAAGCCATCGAGAGTTGGCTATATTTGCCTAATGCACAAAGCGTACGCCATTTCCAAATTCCAGCTGCTGGCCAGCCCGCAGCTCCTGCCCGCGTACCTGCTGCTGTCTCTGCTGCTCGTTCTGCTGCTGCCGTAAGGCAGACTAGAGAACTCCTGACGAGGGTAAACGTAAGCAACACACCAATTCCCAAACGTTCCGGCAAACGAGATAGCCATGAATAAAGACAAGTTAATCATTTTCGACACCACGCTTCGCGATGGTGAACAAAGCCCCGGCGCTTCGATGACGCGCGAAGAAAAGATTCGCATTGCGCGTGCGCTCGAACTGATGAAGGTCGACATCATCGAGGCCGGCTTCCCGATCGCGAGCGAGGGCGACTTCGAATCGGTCCGCGCGGTCGCCGAAATCATCAAGGACAGCACGGTCTGCGGACTTGCTCGTGCCAAGCCGGCCGACATCGATCGCGCTGGCGAGGCTATCAGGCCTGCCAACTCGGGTCGCGTGCACACCTTCCTCGCCACCTCGCCGATTCACATGGAGCACAAGCTGCGCATGACCCCGGACCAGGTCGTCGAGGCCGCGGTCGCGGCGGTCAAACAGGCCCGCCAGTACACCGACGATGTCGAGTTTTCTCCCGAGGACGCGGGCCGCTCGGAGCCTGATTTCCTGTGCCGGGTGATCGAGGCGGTAATCGATGCGGGCGCCAGCACGATCAACATTCCCGACACGGTCGGATATAACGTTCCACACCAGTTCGGGAGCCTGATTCGCGACCTGATCGAGCGCGTGCCCAACTCCGACAGGGCCGTGTTCTCGGTGCACTGCCACAATGACCTCGGCCTCGCGGTTGGCAACTCGCTGGCGGCGGTACTCAACGGCGCACGCCAGGTCGAGTGCACGATCAACGGCCTTGGCGAGCGCGCCGGTAACGCATCGCTGGAGGAAATCGTGATGGCGGTGCGTACGCGCCAGGATATTTTCGCTTGCGATACCGATCTCGATACCACGCAGATCATGAACTGTTCGCGCATGGTGTCCGGCATTACCGGTTTCAACGTGCAGCCGAACAAGGCCATTGTCGGCGCCAACGCCTTTGCGCACGAATCGGGCATCCACCAGGACGGCGTGCTCAAGTCGCGCGAGACCTACGAAATCATGCGCGCCCAGGACGTTGGCTGGACCACCAACAAGCTGGTGCTCGGCAAACATTCCGGGCGCAATGCCTTCAAGACGCACATGTCGGAGCTCAACGTTCACTTCGAATCGGAAGAAGAGCTGAACGAGGTTTTCTCGCGCTTCAAGGCGCTGGCGGACAAGAAACACGATATCTACGACGAAGATCTGCTCGCGCTGGTCAACGAGGCCGCGTTCGAAACCGAGAACGAAACCATCAAGCTCGTCAGCCTGCGCGTATGCTGCGAAACCGGCGAAACCCCGGTTGCCAGCATGACGCTGAATATCGAGGGTGAAGAACAGCAGGCCGAGTCCAGCGGCGATGGCCCGGTTGACGCCTGCTTCAAGGCGATCGAAAAACTGACCGAGACCGGTGTCGAGCTGCAGCTCTACTCGGTCAACGCGATTACCACCGGCACCGATTCGCAGGGTGAGGTCACGGTGCGGGTGGAGAAGGACGGCCACGTGATCAACGGCCAGGGTGCCGATACCGATATCGTGATTGCGTCGGCCAAGTCCTATATCAACGCGCTCAACAAGGTGATCAACCGCACGGGCCGCACGCACCCGCAGCTGGGGGACGTGTAACCAGCAATGCTGTCACCGCGTCAACAGCAATGCCTGCAGGGCATGGGTATCCGGCTCTGGCGGTTGCGCGGTGAAGCCGTGGCCGAAGAATCCACCGCCGGGATCGACATCCCGGCGGTGATGCCGGGCGTATCCGGCGAGCATGAATCCGCCGCGCCTGCAGCCGCATCGCCGTCCTCGACCGGGCCAGCTCCGGCAGGGGCCGGGACAATTCCGCCCGATAATGCCCAACACCCGCCCGAACTGCAGGAGTGGGAGAAACAGGAAGTCTCGCGTTTCCTGCAGGCTGACAGCGAGTCGTCCCCGGCCCACGCAACCGAAAACCGTGAAAACCGGGAAACTATTCCCTCTTCCGCGGCCGGATCCGGGCACCCTGATCCGCAAATACCGGGACCGTCCCCGGTTTCGAGTTCGGGGCCGTCAGCTGCTTCCGGGACCCTGCCCGAGTTGCACGACTGGGATACGACCATCGCCGCGATCGAGGCTTGCCAGGCTTGCGATCTGGCGCAAAACTGCACGCGCAAAGTGCCGGGGGTCGGCGATCGCCAGGCTGACCTGCTGATCGTCGGTGAAGGTCCGGGGCACGACGAGGATATTCGCGGCGAACCCTTCGTCGGCCGTTCAGGTCAGCTGCTCGACCGCATGCTGGAGGCGATCGGCATCAGTCGCGAACAGGTTTTTATCACCAATATCGTCAAGTGCCGCCCACCCAATAATCGCGATCCGCGTCCCGAGGAAGCGGCTCTCTGCCGGCATTACCTGGAAGCCCAGATCCGGCAGATCGAGCCCAGGGTGATCCTGTCGGTGGGACGGGTCTCGGCGCACAACCTGCTGGCGACCAGTGAACCCGTGGGTAAACTGATCCGGCAGAGCCATAAACTGCCCGGTACGGATATACCGGTCAAGGTAACCTATCACCCTGCTTACCTGCTGCGTAATCCGTCAGCCAAGGCTACCGCCTGGCAGGATCTGAAACAGCTGCACCGGATGTTGTCATGAGCACTGATACGCTCGAATTCAGGCGCATGACCCTGGCTGACGTGCCGGCAGTCATCCGCGTCGAGCAGGAAGTCTACGAATTTCCGTGGACCGCGCGAATCTTCAGCGACTGCATCCGCGTCGGCTACCAGTGCTGGCTGGCACAAAACGGCGCGGGTATCGTCGGCCACGCCGTGATCAGCGTCACCGCGGGCGAAAGCCACATGCTCAACCTGTCGATTGCGCAGCGATTCCAGCGCCGTGGCTACGGCTCGCGCTTCATCGAATTCCTGGTCGAACAGGCGCGCGCCAACGAGGCCGAGACCATGCTGCTGGAAGTGCGGCCGAGCAATACCGCCGCGATCAACTGTTACAACGCCGCCGGTTTCAGCGAGATCGGCAGCCGCAAGGACTATTACCCGGCAACCAATGGCCGCGAGGACGCCCTGCTGTTTGCCCGCCACATACCGCCGCTGAACGACGCGCTCGGCCGCTCGGCCACTTAACCGGACTCGCAACACCATGCCAGCCACTGAAGAAATGCGTCGCCGACGCACCTTTGCGATCATCTCGCACCCCGACGCGGGCAAGACGACCGTGACCGAAAAACTGTTGCTGTACGGCAAGGCCATCCAGATGGCCGGCACGGTCAAGAGTCGCAAGGCCGACCGCCACGCAACCTCCGACTGGATGGAGCTGGAAAAACAGCGCGGTATCTCGGTGACCTCGTCGGTCATGCAGTTTCCCTATCACGACAGCATCATCAACCTGCTCGACACGCCCGGGCACGAGGACTTCTCGGAGGATACCTACCGCACGCTGACCGCGGTCGATTCGGCGCTGATGGTGATCGACTGCGCCAAGGGCGTCGAGGAACGCACCATCAAGCTGATGGACGTCTGCCGCCTGCGCGATACCCCCATCATAACCTTCATCAACAAGCTCGATCGCGAAGGACGCGATCCCATCGAGCTGATGGACGAGGTCGAGGAAGTACTCAAGATTCGCTGCGCCCCGATCACCTGGCCGATCGGCATGGGCAAGAGCCTCAAGGGCGTGTTCAACCTGCGGCACAACCGGGTGCACCTGTTTTCCGCGAGCAACGCCGAAAAAGTCAGCAGCGGCGAGGTGATCGAGGGTCTCGACAATCCGCGCCTCGATGAAATCCTCGGTGACCGGGCGCAGGAATTGCGCGACGAAATCGAGCTGGTGCAGGGTGCCTCCGCCGAGTTCGATCTCGATGCCTACCTGGCCGGCGAACTGACGCCGGTATTCTTCGGCTCGGCGATCAACAATTTCGGCATGGCAGAACTGCTCGACGCCTTCGATGAGTTCGCGCCGGCACCGCTGGCGCGTCCGACCCGCGGGCGCATGGTAGCGCCCGACGAAGACAAGCTCACCGGCTTCGTGTTCAAGATCCAGGCCAACATGGACAAGCAGCACCGCGATCGGATCGCGTTTTTGCGCATCTGCTCGGGCCAGTACTCGCGCGGCATGAAGCTGCGCCAGGTGCGTACCGGCAAGGACATCAAGATTCCCGACGCGCTGACCTTCTTCGCCGCCGACCGCGGCCACATCGACGAAGCCTTTACCGGCGATATCATCGGCATCCACAACCACGGCACGATTCGCATCGGCGACACTTTCACCCAGGGCGAATCGCTGGCCTTTACCGGGATCCCGAACTTCGCGCCGGAACTTTTTCGCCGCGCCCAGCTCAAGGATCCGCTGAAAATGAAGGCCCTGCAGAAAGGCCTGATCCAGCTGTGCGAGGAAGGCGCCACCCAGCTGTTTCGTCCGCTGGCCAACAACGACCTGATTCTCGGCGCTGTCGGCGTGCTGCAGTTCGACGTGGTTGCACATCGCCTGCGGGACGAGTACGGCGTCGACTGCCAGTTCGAAGCGGTCAACGTCAACACCGCGCGCTGGGTCGTTTGCGAGGACAGTCGTATGCTCGAGGATTTCAGCAACAAGCTGCGCGCCAACCTGGCCCTCGACCATGCCGGCGACCTGACCTATATCGCGCCTTCGCGGGTCAACCTGCAGATGACCGAGGAGCGCTGGCCGGGGATTCGGTTCCTCGCAACCCGCGAGCACGGGGACTATGTCACGGAGTAAGGCCGCGGCGCTGGTCGCGACACTGCTGCTACTGGCTATCGGCCAGAAGGCCGCGGCGCTCGGTCTCGCTACCCGCGATATGAACCCGGTGCTGCAGCCGATCCTGATTCCGTCACTGGTGCCGGTCAATCCGAACGACGGCTGGCGTATCGATCACGGCCTTTACATAACCAATACGCAGCAGAAAACGACGAGCGGCAGCGAGTCGGTCATCATCGATGTCGAAAACTACCGTTACGAATTCGCGTTGAGCTATCGCCGGGATCGCTGGCGCACGCAAATCCGCGTCCCGCTGATGGCCAACAAATCCGGCGAACTCGATTCGCTGATCGAGAACTGGCACGACTTCTTCGGCCTGCCCCAGGGCGATCGCGACGACCTGCCGAACGACCGGGTCAACATCCAGTACCAACGCGATGGCGTGGTCGAGTATTCGCAAACCGACGACAGCAGCGGGCTCGGGGATATCGCCCTGAGCCTGGGCTACCAGCCCGACGACAGCAACCTGACCTACTATGTCGCGCTCGAACTGCCCACCGGCTCGGAGTCGGACAACACCGGCAACGAGGCGATCGATTTCGCGCTGTGGGCCGAGTTGCGAACCCTGATTGATGATCAAGTCGGCGCTTACGGCATGTTCGGCCTGAGTTTTCCCGGCGACGACGGTGCGCTCGAAGGCTTGCTGGTCGACGTTTTCTGGGTTGCTCAACTGGGAATCGAGTACGGCTTCAACGAGCATGTGCTCGGCATGGCCCAGCTGGATATGCATGGCGAGACCGTCGACGACAGCGATCTCCGGCCGTTCGGAAATTCGCTGCAGGTCCAGCTCGGGCTGGGTTTCCCGCGGCTGTTCGAGAGCCACCGGCTGGACCTGTTTTTCTCGGAGGATATCTACGTCGAATCGGCCCCCGACATTACCTTCGGCCTGCGCCTGTCGCGCAACTTCTAGGCCGCTTATTCCTCGAGTTCACTGACGATCTGCAGATCGCCCTCCAGCGTGCGATGCACCGGGCAGCGGTCGGCGATTTCGAGCAGGCGCTGGCGCTGGGCGTCGTCGAGATCACCTTCGAGCCTGATTTGCCGGGTGATACGCTCGATCTTCCTGTCGCTCTCGCAGTCGGCGCAGTCCTCGGCATGCACGCGCTCGTGCAGCAGGCGCACATCGACATTCTCGAGCGGCAGTTGTTTGTGTTTCGCGTACATTCGCAGGGTCATGGAGGTGCAGGCGCCGAGTGCCATCAGTAACAGGTCGTAAGGTGTCGGACCCAGGTTGGAACCACCGTACCTGGCGGGCTCGTCGGCGCGCAGGAAATGATCGGGAGTGTACATGCCGCGCAGGAAATCCTGGTTGAGCTCGGTAATCAATACTTCGCCGTCGGCCAGGTCCTCGGCGCGTGACGGCATCTTCCCGTCGTCGCCGGCGGCGAGGTAGCGCGCCGCCCACGCGGCCAGCGTGTCGGCCACGTACTCGGCGTCGGCGGACCTGCTTAACAGGTGATCGGCCTGGTCGAGCGACACGAAGCTCTTCGGATGACGCGCCGCCATGTAGATCTTCGCCGCCTCGTCGATCGAGACGATGTTGTCGATCGGCGAATGGAACACCAGCAGTGCCGCGCGAATAGCGCGGATGCCCTCGGTCGACGCGTACCGCTCGAGATCGTCGAGCAATTGCTGCTTGATACGAAACTCGCGCAGACCGAGCTTGACCATGGCTTCACCCGCGGTTGCGATTTCATCGGCACTGCCGCTGAACAGGTGTTCGACATGGCTCGCGGTGGCCGGTGCGCCGATCGTGACCACGGCCCTGACCGTTTCCAGCCGGCTGGCGGCGGCCAGCACCGCGGCCCCGCCGAGGCTGTGGCCGATCAGCATCTGCGGCGCCTGGTAGCGCGCATCCAGCGCCGCCGCCGCGCGCAGCAGGTCATCCACATTGGAAGAAAAATTGGTATTGGCAAAATCACCGTCGCTGTTACCGAGACCGGTGAAGTCGAAGCGCAGCACCGCGATGCCACGGGCCGCCAGCGCCCGGCTGATACGGGACGCGGCGGCGATGTCCTTGCCACAGGTAAAACAGTGCGCAAACAGCGCATAGGCGCGCGGACTGCTGCCACCCTCGGGTAATTCGAGCAAACCCGCGAGGGTTTCACCGGCGGCATTTTCGAACTCCAGTTTTATTTTGTTCATGCGCGTCTCCGCAACGGGTTATCATTCTGGGACTGAGCAGTGGGTAGCAGGTTCCCCTTGGCAACACAGTTTACTCGATTTCTGCGCTGGCTATTGTTCCTCTGGGTCCGGGTCGAGGTTTTTCCCGACAACGACCCGGCGGCGGCAATGGCGCCGGACCGCCCCACCCTTTACGTGCTCGCCGACCGCGGGCTGTCCGACCTGCTGCTGGTCGCCGGTATCGCGCGCGCGCGCAGGTTGCCCGACCCGCAGGCACCGTTTGCCCACCCGGCGCTTGCGCATCATCACTCGGTTTACAGCGTCGCGTCGCGCAGCCCGATGATCGACTGGCTGCGACACCGGCGCAAACACTCGGTGATGCTGAGCGACATGCTCGATGCGGCGACACGCGATCCGTCGCTGGATTTCCAGGTCGTACCGGTATCGGTATTCTGGGGCCGTCCGCTGGCCCGCCAAAAGCACTTCATCCAGGTCATGTTCGCCGATCGCTGGGCCCTTGCCGGGCGCACGCGCAAGTTCTTCACGCTGCTGATACACGGCCGTAACGCGCGCGTGATCTTTTCCCAGGCACAGAGTTTTCGCGAGATCCTCGCGCAGACCGGCAACGATGAACACGCGCTGCAGGATTACCTGATCGAGGCGCTGACCAGTCAACGCGAGGCTACCTTCGGTCCACAGATTACGCCCAAGCGGCGCCTCGCCGAACGTGTCGTCGAGACCGACGAGGTGCAGGAGATAATCGTCGAAAAACCCGAGCAGAAACTGCAGCGCTTCACCCGCGCGCACCGTTACTGCCGCGAGATCTTCGCCGACTGCAGCCAGTTTTCGATCGAGCTGATGCTGCGCCTGTTGCGCGTGTTCTGGAACCGCTATTACGACGCCATCGAAGTCTACAACATCGAACCGG
Source organism: Gammaproteobacteria bacterium (assembly GCA_030066085.1). GTDB lineage: Bacteria > Pseudomonadota > Gammaproteobacteria. Next base: position 36,466 of record JASJCI010000041.1, read on the forward strand.
TGCGCGAAGCCGCACTGTCACACCAGCTGGTTTACGTACCCTGCCACCGTAGCCATGTCGATTACCTGTTGCTGTCCTACGTGATCTACGAACAGAACCTGGCCATCCCGTATATCGCCGCCGGCAACAATCTCAACGTGCCGGTGATAGGCCGCATTCTGCGCGGCGGCGGCGCGTTTTTCCTGCGCCGCAGTTTCCGCGACAATCCGCTTTACGGCGCCGTGCTGCGGGGCTACCTGCGCCAGCTGGTACAGTTGAACGTGCCGCTCGAGTATTTTGTCGAAGGTGGCCGCAGCCGTACCGGGCGCATGCTCAAACCGAAATTCGGCATGCTCGGCATGACCGTCGAGGCGCAGATCAAAAGCAGTGACGCCACGCAAACCTTGCCAGCCGGCGTTGGCGCGACCAAGCCACTCGCCTTCGTGCCGGTTTACTTCGGCTACGAAAAGCTGATCGAGGGCAAGTCTTACCTGGGCGAACTCTACGGCGGCAAGAAGAAACGCGAAACCACGCTCGGTGCGCTGGCGGCAATATTCCATCTGAAGGGACATTTCGGCCGGGTAACGGCCAGCTTCGGCGACCCCATCGTGCTCGACGATCTGCTGGACCGGCACTGCGCCGACTGGCGCAGCCGAAGCGACGAACTCGCGACCCGGCCGGACTGGTACCAGGCCAGCCTGCACGACCTGGCCGAGCGCATCATGCACGGCATCAACCGCGCCTGCGTCATCAACCCGGTCAACTCGGTGGCTACCATCCTGCTCGCAACCCAGCGACAGAGCATCGAAATCGAGGAACTGATCGCGCAGGCGCGGCTGCATCGACGCCTGATCCGCAAGACGCCGACGCTGTCTTCGATTCGCGTGGCGGCCAAGGTGACGCGCAGGGAAATCGAGCGCATCGCGAAACAGAAGATTGTCCATATTCGCAAACACGAACTCGGCGACATCGTCTATCTCGAGCCCGAGGACGCGGTACTATCGGGTTATTACCGCAACAACAGCCTGCATGCGCTGATCGTACCGGCATTGATCGCCTGCTGTTTCATCAATGCACACAGCATGTCGCGCGCCGGGGTACTGCGCAAGATACGCCTGCTCTACCCTTTCCTGCGCTCGGAGCTGCAGCTCGAATGGTCCGAGGAAAAACTGGAGACGCTGGTCGGCGAATGCTGCGACAGCATGATCCAGTACGATTTGCTCGAAGCCGGCAACGACAACTTTCACCGTCCGCGGCGGAGCAACCCTACATTTACCCGCCTGATGCGACTGGGCCAGATCGTGCAGCCGATACTGGAACGCTACTACATGACTTTCATCGTGCTGTGGCAGTCCGCCGCGGATCCGCTGACCGAGGACGAGATCGAATACCGCTGCCACCTGCTGGCGCAGAAAATCTCGATGATCTACGGTATCAACTCGCCGGATTTCTTCGATCGCCCGCTGTTTCGCGACTTCATCGACACCATGCTGGACAACGAGTACCTGTTGCGTAACGCCGATGGCCGGCTGGAATTCTCACCGGGCTTCGATTACATCGCGCTGGACCTGCGCAACCTGCTCAGCTCGGACGTGCGCAGCAGTATCCTGTCGCTGATCAAGTCGGCGCCCGGCGAGCATTCGGCGGGTTGAGAGCCACCCCGCTTTGCCGGGCGTAAGTAAATATGTTCTATTACAACCCTGACCAGACAGAAACGATGCAAGGCGGCAAAATGCGATTCGTCATGAAGATCTCTCTCTTCGGCCTGCTGCTGGCCTGTGTTTTGCGCGGCGGCACGCTCGCGGCACTCGAAATCGTGACGGTCGACGCGGGCGTTTACGCGATCGTCGGTGATCTCGGCAATCGTTCGCCCGCCAACCTTGGCAACAACGCGACTTTTGGTCTCGTCGTTACCCCGGAGGGCGCGGTACTGGTCGATCCGGGCGGCAGCTACCGCGGCGCCAGGGCCATTCACGATGCGATCAGGTCAGTGACCGATGCACCGGTCAGGATTGTCATCAATACCGGCGGGCAGGATCATCGCTGGCTGGGTAACGGCTACTTTCGCGAGCTCGGCGCCGAGATCATTGCCAGCCGCGCGGCGGTAGCCGATCAGCAGGCGCGCGAGCGGGATCAGTATGGCCGGCTGCTGCAGCTGATCGGGGAAAAAGGGATAGAGGGTACGGAACCGGCCCGCGCCGAGCGCCTGTTCGAGCACGACCTGCGCTTCGAATTCGGCGGAACGGCGTTCGAAATCATGCACCGGGGTCCGGCCCACACCCCGGGAGAAGCCCTGGTCTGGTTACCGCGACAGCGCGTCGTCTTCACCGGCGACGTGGTCTACACCGAGCGCATGCTCGGCGTCATCGGCGTATCCGATTCACGTAACTGGCTGGCGGTGTTCGAAGCCATGGCGGCACTCGACCCGCAGCACGTCGTGCCCGGCCACGGCAATCCGACGACTCTCGCGGCGGCGCGTCGCGATACCTACGATTACCTCGTTTACCTGCGCTCGGCGGTGCGGGATTTCATGGACGCGGGCGGCGATATCAGCGAAATCAGCGCAATCGATCAGGATCGATTCGCTCGTCTCAGGAATTTCGCAACACTGAGCGGACGCAATGCGCAGCGGGTCTTCGAAGAACTCGAATGGGAGTAGTAGCCCGGCCTGCCCCGCGGGCAGAAATCAACGCCAGGACCCGGGGAGTTGCCGTTTGCCGTGGCAAAGCTCCGCGCGCACGATGTACATCCAGGCGGCGCCGTGCCGCGTCGGGATTTCGATTCGCTGGTAAAAGTGCGGGTACCACTCGAGTTCGTCCAGCAGCTTGAACTGGCGCCCGCTGACGAGATACACCTCGCCCTCGATCGCGTGCTCGCCGTCCAGGCAGACCGCCGGGAAAGTACCGAATTCGTACATGGAGTAAATCTGCTCGGTACGATGCGCGCCCATGAAGCGCGCGCCATGCAGAAAGTGCGCGTTGCGCTGGCCGCGTTTTAGCGTGCCGTAAACGAACACTCGCCGTTTCACGACTGGTTGCGATCGCGGAAACGATGGATCTGGCGGCGTTGGCGTTTGCTCGGCCGTCCCTCGCCGCGGGGGCGAGACAGCGCGGCGAGTCGGCGCTGCTCGCGTTCCTGCTGCCGTCGCTCGGCGCTGGCCTCGGTCTCACGGTAGAGCTGTTGCGCATCGCTGGCCGAGCCGCGGCGCGACGCCAGCCCGGTGACAATAATCTCCAGGCGCTCGAATCCACGCTGCACCTCGTAATTGTCGCCGAGCCTGACCGCGCGTGCCGGTTTGACGCGCTGGCCGGCAAGGTGCACCTTGCCTCCGCTGACCGCCGCGCTGGCGAGCGCGCGGGTCTTGAAAAAGCGCGCCGCCCACAGCCAGCGGTCGAGGCGCACCCGGAGCGCGTCCGCCGCGCTCATGCGGGGCTCCGCGCTTCGCCCTGTTTATTGATGAACTTCATGATGCGGTCCGCCATCGAAAAGCCGCTCAGCACCGCGCCCTCGATGCGCGGCGCGGTACACCAGTCGCCGCAGGCGCCGAGCGCCTCCGACTCGACGAACAGCGAATCTTCGCCGATCGGATTGATCGGTACGGCGTGTTTCCAGCAGTGCACCGACGAGGACAGGGGTTTGCTCGGTGCGATATCGGTAGCGCTCCAGAAGGCGTCGAGCAGTGCGTGCATGACCCGGCCGCGAAAACTCGCGGCATATTTCTGCGACCATTCCGGCGACGCGTGCAGCACCCAGCAGTCGGCTTCACTGGCCGGCTGGCTTACCTGCGAACGCGAGATCCACGACAGCGGTGACTCGAGCACGTGGGCGGCATCGTAAGGCAGGTTGAGCCGGCGTTCGAAGGCAAACATTCCACTCCAGCAGACCGTCATGTCGACCCGGTTGGCGGCTTTCGCGATGGTCGGCACAGAACGGCAAAGATCGGCCACCTGGTGTGCCGCGGTCGCGATGATCACGATATCGTAGGCGCCGAGGTATTCGCCTCGCTCGTTGAACAGGCGCCACCCGCCCTCCGGCTGGCGTTCGAGTTCGCTGATGTTGGCCGAGGTGACCAGTTCGCAGTGGCGTGCCAGGTTTTCCGCCACCATCTGCATGCGCGGAACGCCGACAAAACGTTGCGATGCCATGTCGCTGTTACTGATCTGGCCCTTGTTGAGTTCGACGATCCAGCCATCCCATGGGCGCACGATACCGTCGCTCTGCCAGCCCGAAACGATATTCCAGAACAGGGGATTACTGACGGTGAAGTACTGCGCGCCGTGGCTGAACTCGTGCCCTCCGGCGCGAAAGCGGGTAATGCGGCCGCCGGGAAAAACGTTCTTTTCGTAGACCACGACACGTTCGACCATGCCCTTGAGCGCAGTGCCGCAGGTCAGCCCGGCAATACCGGCGCCGATAATGGCGACTGAGGGTTGCCCGCCCACGGCGAAGCTCAGAGCGACGGGAAGTCGCCGGCGAACCTCGCAATCCACTCCCGCGCGGCGTCCTGCGAACTGAGTTCCCTGCCCTCGGTGCGCGCAACCTCGTTGCGGTAATGCTCGATATGGCAGATCTGCTCGATCATGCGCAGGCGGTAGGCGTCGCGGCCATGCTCGAATTCGACACCGATTTCATACGCGCCGTCGGCCTTGTCGCACCAGACGACGTTGCCGACCAGGAAGTTATCCTGGTCGAGCACCGGGATCGCAATGCGCACCCGCTGCAGCAGCTCCAGCGGCTCCTGCGAGATGAACGCGAGACCGCCGAGACTGACGTTGGTAATCGTCTGGTCGGCGTCGTCGTGATCATCGTCGCCGGCCCAGTCGAGCGTGACCTGGATGGGCACGTCGGCCGGGTGGCGTATGAACTTCCTGATCGTCGTTTTATCGGGCAATGGACACCAGCATCTGGTTGAGTTTGGCGACGAAACCGGCGGGATCCTCCAGCTGCCCGCCTTCGGCGAGCAGGGCCTGGTCGAACAGGATATCGGACCAGTCGGCGAACTTGTTCTTCGATTTCTCCGCTTTCAGTTTGTTAACTATAGGATGATCCGGGTTAATTTCCAGAACCGGTTTCGAACTCGGCAGATCGTGCCCGGCTTCCTTCAGGATTCGCTGCATGTGCATCGCCATGTCGTGTTCGCTCAACACGATGCAAGCCGGCGAATCGGTCAGGCGATTGGTCACGCGCACGTCCTCGACCCTGTCGGCCAGCGCCTCCTTCATGCGCTCGAGCAGCTTTTCCGATGCCTTGCTCTTCTTCTCCAGCTCTTTCTCGGAATCCTCGTCTTCGCCGAGATCCAGTTCGCCCTTGGCTACCGACTGCAGTTTCCTGCCCTCGTATTCCGCCAGGTGCGAGGTCAGCCACTCGTCGACACGGTCCGATAGCAGCAACACCTCGATGCCCTTTTTGCGAAAGATCTCGAGGTGCGGGCTGTTCTTGGCCGCGGCGTGCGAATCGGCCGCGATGTAGTAAATCTTGTCCTGCTTTTCGTCCATGCGGCCGATGTAGTCGTCGAGTGAAACGTTTTGTTCGGCACTGTCGTCATGGGTCGACGCGAAACGCAGCAGCTTGCCGATCTTTTCACGGTTGGCGAAGTCTTCGGCCGGCCCTTCCTTCAGGACCTTGCCGAATTCCTTCCAGAACCTGCTGTATTTTTCGGGATCGTTGCTGGCCATCTTGTCGAGCATGCCCAGCACCTTCTTGACCGAACCGCTGCGAATGCTGTCGATAACCTTGCTGCCCTGCAGGATTTCGCGGGACACGTTGAGCGGCAGGTCCTTCGAATCGATCAGGCCGCGCACGAAGCGCAGGTAGCGCGGCATCAGCTTGTCCGCGTCTTCCATGATGAACACCCGCTGCACGTAGAGCTTGATGCCGTGGCGGGTTTCGCGATCGTAGAGATCGAACGGCGCGCGCGCCGGGATATACAGCAGCGAGGTGTACTCGTTGGTACCCTCGACCTGGCTGTGGTTCCAGTCCAGCGGATCCTCGAAGTCGTGCGCGACGTGCTTGTAGAACGCCCTGTACTCGTCGTCCTCGATTTCCTTGCGCGAACGGGTCCAGAGCGCGGACGCCTGGTTGACCGTTTCTTCCTCGATCACGGTTTCGCCGCCCTCTTCCCCGGGTTCGATGGTCTTGTCCATTACCACCGGAAAATCGATATGGTCCGAGTAGGAAGTAATGATCGAGCGCAGTTTCCAGTCGTTGAGGAATTCGTCCTCGCCTTCGCGCAGCTTGAGCGTGATCTCGGTGCCGCGACCTGGCTTGTCGATCGAAGCGATACTGTACTCGCCCTTGCCTTCCGATATCCATTCGACCCCCTGGTCGGCGGCCTCACCGGCCTTGCGCGTACGCAGCGTCACTTCCTCGGCGACGATGAACGACGAGTAAAAACCGACGCCGAACTGACCGATCAGGCGGGCATCGCTCTTTTCGTCGCCGGTCATCGAGTCGAGAAACGAGCGCGTACCCGAGCGAGCGATGGTGCCAATGTGATCGATCACCTCGTCGCGGGTCATGCCGATACCGTTGTCGGTGATGGTGACAGTGCGGGCCTGCTGGTCATAGCTGATGCGAATCTTGAGCTCGATGTCGTCCTCGTAGAGATCGCCATTGGAAAGCGCGCTGAAGCGCAGCCGGTCACAGGCATCCGAGGCGTTGGATATCAGTTCGCGCAGGAAGATGTCCTTGTTCGAGTACAGCGAATGGATCATCAGATCCAGCAACTGGTTGACTTCGGTTTCGAAGCCGCGCGTTTCCGCGTTGGCGCTTGCCGTCATTTTTGGTGAACTCCTCTGATTCAAAGTGCCGCGAGGCGGGCTAATATGCGGATAAAGCGCATTTTTTTCAAGGTTTTACCGGTTACCGGGACGGGAAAAAAATCGACCGCAGGCGTTATCTCGACGAGGACGAACCCGACGTCACGGCGATGAGCCCGGGCTGGAAAAGCAGATACCGAGCCCTGACCGTCAAGCAGGCCGCGGCTGGAGACCAACGGGTCTACTGCTGGCCCTGGGTCAGCCAGAGCTGCTGGATCTTGTTGCGCAGTACCGAGCGCCGCGCGGCTTCCTCCGTGACTCGCAGCAGGTCTTCGTAGACACGGCGCGCGTCATCGATCAATCCGGCCAGCTGCAGGCTCTCGGCGGCATTGAAGCGCGCGGTCTGCGCCCAGGGGTCCATGCTCTGCGCACCCGGTAACATGGCCGACTGCAGGTAGAGCAGCGCGGCCTGGTCGTAGAGTTCCTCGGCACGAAACGAATCGGCGATCCAGAACAGGATTTCGCGCCGCTGGCGCGGATCGATTTCGAGCTGGAGCAGCCGATTGAGGTGCGCGATGGCCGATTCGTGTAAACCGACGCTCTGCAGATCGAACAATACCTGCAGGATCCTGTCGGTAGCCTCGACCGACGCTTCGCCATACCCCTCGAGCAGCGCCCGCAGCACCGCGTCACCCTCGTCGTAGCGACCGCCGAGAATCAGTACGCGCGACTGGCGCAACTGCCAGTCGAAGCGGTTGGAACCCTCGGGCGGCGTGGTCAGGCCCGACATCAGCCGCGTGGCCTCGTCGATCTCGCCCGACGCGAGCGCAAGGTCGACCAGCTGGTAGCGGATTATCGGCGGTATGTCGCCGGCGCTCGGAAAGGTGCCGCTGCGATTGAACAGGCCATCCAGCAGGTTGTGCTCGGCACGATCGATTTCGGCAAAGGTCGCGAGGTAGCCATCGGCCGCGGCGTTGCCGATTTCGCCATCACCCGCGTTCAACATCAACATCGCGAACAGCGAACGCGCCTTGACCGGCGTTACCTTGCTGGCCTGGCGCGCCAGCTGCAGCCACGCGGCGTCGTCACCCAGCAGCAGCTCCGCGCGGTTGCCGACCAGTTCGGCATACTCGAGATAAGCCTGCCACAGGCGATCCGGCGGCTGGCGAAAAAGTTCCAGCGGTGATTCGGCGCCGCTGCGCAACAGGGACTCGAGCGCCACCACGCGATCGACCGGCGACATCTCCCGCGCCGCGAGGTATCCGAGACCCCACAGGCTGGCCAGGTTTTCAGCGGCGAGATCCGGTGTCTCGGCTGCTTTTTCCACCCGGCGCCAGAGTTCGGTGCGATCGACCCGACCGAGACGATGCTGCGCGTATAGCCTGACCAGTGAAGCCTGCCAGCCGTCCTGGCCGTCGAGCACCTGCAGCGCCTGCTCGTCGCGACCGGATTCGATCAGCACCCGCGCGCGCAACAACAGCCAGTCGATATCCTGGCTGGCGAAGTCCTGGTCGAAACGCAGCATCGCGATGCGCGCATCGTCGATGCGGCCATCGCGCAGGTAAGACTCTATGACCATGCGCCGCCACAACTGGTACTGCGAGGACTGGTCCGCTCCGCGTCGCCACATCTGCTCGCGCAGCACCTCGCGCGCGGCCCCGGTCTGATCGAGCTCGAGGTAGGCACGGGCCTGGAAGCTGGCGGTCTGCTGGCGAAACTGTTGCGGAATATCCACCGGCATAGCCTCGACCCTTACCAGCAGATCGTCCCACTGGCGCCAGCGCGACAGGATCGCAAGGCGCTCCTGCTCCCACAGGATCCAGCCGTAGAGATCCGCGTCCAGCGAGGGTTGCGCCTGGTCGAGCATTTTCAACGTCAGCGCGGGCGCGCCGGCGCGGGAAACGTTCTTCAGCAGGTTCAGTCGCTCGTCGGCCCCGCTCGGAGCGCTCGCGGCAAGCAGGCCGACAACCGCGGCCAGGCGTAACAGGTATCGAATCATGCGCATAAAAAAAGGCGTGTCGCTCGAGCTGACACGCCTTTCTATCACAGCCTAGAGGCTGCCGCCAGATCAGAGCTTCTCGCGGATACGAGCCGCCTTGCCAGTACGGCCGCGCAGGTAGTAAAGCTTGGCGCGACGGACCTTGCCGCGACGCTTGACCTTGATTTCGGCGATCATCGGGCTGTGCGTCTGGAAAACGCGCTCGACACCTTCACCGTGCGAAATCTTGCGCACGGTAAATGCCGAGTTGATGCCGCGGTTACGCTTGGCGATGACTACGCCTTCGTAGGCCTGCAGACGCTCGCGCGATCCTTCCTTGACGCGCACCTGCACGACCACGGTGTCCCCCGGCGAAAACGCCGGTATGTCGGTCTTCAGCTGTTCTGCTTCCAGTTGGGCAATGATGTTACTCATGTCGAATCCTCTTGTTCACTTTCCGCCGCCGCTGCGCGGCGCTGCCGGGTGTCTTCGTACTCGGCGATAAATTCTTGCAGCAGCTGCTGCTGCCGTTGGTCCAGCTGGCGCTCTGCGAGCAGGTCCGGCCGCCTGAGCCAGCTACGCCCCAGTGCCTGCCGCTCGCGCCAGGCATCGATCTCGCGATGGTTGCCGTCAAGCAACACCCGCGGCACCCGCCGGCCTCGATAATCCTCGGGGCGGGTGTACTGCGGACAGTCCAGCAGACCATCGCTGAACGAATCCTGCTGTGCCGAGTCCGCGTGTCCGAGCGCTCCCGGGACCAACCGGGTCATTGCATCGATGCAGACCATCGCGGCAAGCTCGCCGCCGCTGATCACGTAGTCACCGAGGGACCATTCGGCTTCCACCTCGGCTTGCAGCAGGCGTTCGTCGATACCCTCGTAACGCCCGCACAAAAACGTCACGCCGCCGCGCTCGAGTTCAGCGGCAAGCAGCGGCTGGTCGATGCGCTCTCCCTGCGGACTGAGATATATCAGCCGCGCCGCTGATTGCCTGCGCACCGCCGCGATCGCGCCCGCCAGCGGCTCTGCCATCATGACCATTCCCGGTCCGCCACCGTAGGGTCGATCGTCGACCCTGCGGTGCCGGTCGCGGGTATAGTCCCGCGGGTTCCAGCAATGCAGCTCAATCAAACCCTGGTCGGCTGCGCGGCCCACGACGCCGCTGGCCGTTACCTGCTCCACCAGCTGCGGAAACAGCGTAATGACATCGAAGCGCACGTCAGTAGTCCGGCGACCAGTCCACTACCAGCCGTCGACCTTCGACGTCGACTTCGCGCACGATGTCATCGATGACGAACGGGATCAGGCGTTCGCGGTCTCCCTGCAGCACCATGACGTCATCGGCGCCGGTCTCGAGCATCGATTCGATCGTACCCAGCGGCTCGGCCGCCAGGCTTTCGACCCGCATTCCGATCAGGTCGCTCCAGTAGTACTCGCCCGCCTCCAGCCTCGGCAGCTGCCGCTGGCTGATGTAGAGCTTGCACCCGGTCAGGGCCTCGGCCTGGTCGCGATCGTCGATCCCTTCCAGCCGTGCCAGTATGTTCTTGCCCTGCGCCCGTCCACTGACCGCCAGGGTTTTCAGTTCATCGCCGACTTCTACCCGCCAGGGGCTGTAGGCGACGACGTTTTCGCGCGGGCTCGTGTTCGAGTAGACCCGTAACCAGCCCTTGATCCCGTGCGCGCCGAGAACGTGTCCTACGCAGATCAGTTCCTCGTCGGCGCCGCTCATGGACCTTATGCCGCGGCTTTGCGAGCTCCCTTGATCAGGTTGGCGACACGCTCGGTCGGCTTCGCACCCTGCGACATCCAGTAGTCGATGCGCGCATCGTCGAGACGCAACTCTTCTTCCTGGCCGCGCGCACGCGGGTTGAAGAAACCGACGCGCTCGATGTAGCGCCCGTCGCGCGGGCTACGGCTGTCGCTGACGACCACGTGATAAAACGGTCTCTTTTTCGAGCCGCCGCGCGCCAATCGAATGGATACCATAAATAAACTCCAGCAAAATCAAAGGTTTTGCCGTGAGCCACGACAAAACGCTGGCCACCCGGGCCAGAAGAGCGCGTATTGTACCTAAAAAGGGCTCGCTGTGAAGCCCGCAACCCCTGTTTTTCGTGGACTTTTCGCAAACGGTGCGCCGGCGGGCACAGGCTACATCGGAAAACCCGGCGGCATACGCCCTTTCAAGCCGCGCATCATGTTGGCCATGCCGCCCTTGCTGCTCATTTTCTTCATCATGCGCTGCATTTGCTTGTGCTGTTTGAGCAGGCGATTGACGTCCTGGATCTGGGTGCCCGACCCCTGCGCCACGCGACGCTTGCGCGAGCCGTTGATCACCTCGGGTTTACGGCGCTCCAGCGGCGTCATCGAATCGATGATCGCGACCATGCGCTTCATCTGCTTGACCTGGGCCGGGTTCTGCATCGCCTGCGCCATGCCGGGCTGCACCCCGGGTAATTTGTCTACCAGGCTGCCGAGCCCGCCCATCTTTTCCATCTGCGTAAACTGATCACGCAGGTCTTCCAGGTCGAAACCCCTGCCTTTCTTGACCTTGCGCGCGAGCTTCTGCGCCTTGTCCTGGTCGACCTTTTCCTGCGCCTGTTCGACCAGCGACAGGATATCGCCCATGCCGAGAATACGTGACGCGATCCGGTCGGGGTGAAAGGCTTCGAGCGCATCGGTTTTTTCACCGGAGCCGATAAACTTGATCGGCTTGCCGGTGACCTGGCGCACCGACAGCGCCGCGCCGCCGCGCGCGTCACCGTCGGTCTTGGTCAGCACCACGCCGGTCAGCGGTAGCGCCTCGTCGAACGCCCGCGCGGTATTGGCGGCGTCCTGACCGGTCATGCTGTCGACCACGAACAGGGTTTCGGCCGGCTCGACTGCGGCGTGAATTGCGCGGATCTCGGCCATCATCTCGTCGTCGATTGCGAGTCGACCCGCGGTGTCGAGGAGCAACACGTCGCTGCCCGCGAGGCGGGCCGCCTCGACCGCGTGGCGCGCGATATCGACCGGCTTCTGCCCGCCGTTACTGGGATGAAACTCGGCGCCTACCTCGCCGGCCAGCGTTTTCAGCTGGTCGATGGCCGCCGGGCGGTAGACGTCGGCGCTCGCGACCAACACCGATTTCTTGTCGCGTTCGATCAACCGCCGCGCGAGCTTGGCCACCGTGGTGGTCTTACCCGCGCCCTGCAGGCCGGCCATCAGCACGATCACCGGCGGTTTGCGCTGCAGGTCGATACCGTCGTGCTGCTCGCCCATGATCGTGACCAGTTCGTCGTTGACGACCTTGATCAACGCCTGGCCAGGCGACAGGCTGCCGATGACTTCCTGCCCCAGTGCCTTCTCGCGCACGCCGTCGATGAACTGCTTGACCACCGGCAGCGCAACGTCGGCCTCCAGCAGCGCCATGCGCACTTCGCGCAGGCTGTCGCGGATGTTGTCTTCGCTCAGACGACCCTGCCCGCGCAGGTTCTTCAGGGTTTTCGATAAGCGGTCGGTGAGATTGTCAAACATGGCAGCGCCCGTGGTGCCGGTAAAGGCGCAAGTCTATCAGCCCGGACGACAAAATGCGCGCCGGCGCGTCGACATGGACTAGAACTTGAACACCTCGCCGCCTTTCAGCTGGTGCACGCTGAAATCCGGCATGGCATCGACGCACTGCTGGTAAATCAGCTCTTCGTCACCGGGCTTGAAATGCGTGAGCCAGACGTCGGGCCGATGGCGCATCTTGCGAATGTCTTCGCCCAGCAGCTGCGGGCAATAGTGCTTGGATATCTTGCTGATCTCGATGTCGTTGTTGGAAAACGCCGCCTCGACGAACAGCAGGTCGATGTTTTCGTAGCTGTTGAGGACTTCCCACAGGCTGTCGTTGGTCGTGGTGTCGCCGCTGAAGGCGACGCTGGCGCGACGCGACGACACGCAGTAGCCGACGCCCGGCACCGTGTGGTTGACCGGGATCATCTCGATTTCGCGCGACCGGATCGTGATCTTGTCACCCGGGTTCATGACGCGGAAATGGATCGACGGATTTTCCCGGGTCGGCAGTTCCGAAAAATCGGGCCAGATCACCCAGTTGAAAATGTGGGTCTTGATCGCCTCGATGGTTTGTTCCTGCGCGTGTACCACGATGGGTTCGTCGTGTACGCCGAACATGCTGTCAGCCAGCAGCGGCAGGCCGACGACATGGTCCATGTGCGAATGGGTCAGGAAGATGTGCCGGATCCCGGTCATCTGGTTCAGCGGCAGATCGCCGAGTCCCGTGCCCGCGTCGATCAGCAGGTCGTCGTCGATCAGGAAAGATGTGGTGCGCAGGTTCGCCCCGATTCCGCCTGCCCAGCCTAGTATTTTGATCTGCATCGATTTTTTTGCTTGTCCGGCAAATGTCCGCAGCTTGGACGCACCCCGGTCATGTTAACGCAAGCGTGCGCCGAAACCTTCGTAATGGTTTACTCTCGTGGTTAAGCTCAAACCCCGCGGGATGCGCAGCCGAATACCTATAGTATAGACAGGATTCGGGAAATACACGCCGAATGAACACCGATTTGCGCGTAGTGCGGATGACCGTTTTTTCGGTTAAACTTTTGCGCGAGGGCCACCAACAAGAGACCATGTTCCCGACCATCGCCAGCGCGCTTGCTGCTTTCCTTTATTGCCTGTCTGCATTCCTGATTTACAAACAGCTGGGACTCGCGCAAAACAAGCGCTGGGTTGCACTCGCACCCGCGTTGGTCGCGATGCTGCTGCAGGCCCTGCTGCTGAACCAGCTGATCATCCAGCCCGACGGTCTCAACCTCGGCTTTTTTCCCGCCCTGACGCTTATCGGCTGGCTCATTTCGATCCAGATCCTGCTGTCGAGCATCTATCGTCGCATCGAGAGCCTCGGCATCATTGTTTTCCCGTTGAGCGGCCTGGCCGGTATCGCTGCCACCCTGCACCTGTCGGATCACCTGATCTCGGTTAGCGATAACGCCATCCAGGGGCACATCATGATTTCGGTGATTGCCTACAGCCTGATCACGCTCGGCGTATTCCAGGCAGGCCTGCTGGCTTACCAGGACCGCTCCATTCGCCAGCATCACCCCGGTGGTTTTATCCGCTTTCTGCCACCGCTGCACGACATGGAAACCCTGTTGTTCCAGTTCCTCGGTTTCGGTTTCGTCTGCCTCAGCGCATCACTGCTCAGCGGCTTCCTGTACCTCGACGACCTGTTCGAGCAGCAGCAGGCGCACAAGGCAGTGCTGTCGATCATCGCCTGGTTCATACTGGGCACCCTGCTCTTCGGGCGGCTGCGTTTCGGCTGGCGCGGGCGCACCGCGGTCCGCTGGACCCTGCTGTCCTTCGTGTTTCTGATGCTGGCTTTCTTCGGCAGTAAACTGGTCTACGAATTCATTCTTGTCAGCTGACCGGCACGCCCCTCGTTGAACGACATCCCCCTATACTGGCTCTTCATCGCCTTTGTCGCGCTGATCCTGATGTCGGCGTTTTTCTCCAGTTCCGAGACCGGGCTGATGAGCCTGAATCGCTATCGCCTCAAGCATCTCGCGGACAAAAGCCACGGCGGCGCGATGCGCGCGGTCGAGCTGCTGAAGCGGCCCGATCGGCTGATCACGCTGATCCTGCTCGGCAACAACTTCATCAACGTGCTGATTACCCAGCTCGCGACCTATATCGGCTTTCGCCTCTACGGCGAGGCGGGCATCGCCATCGCCGCCGGCGTGCTGACACTGGTCCTGCTGCTGTTCGCCGAGGTGACGCCAAAGACGCTCGCCGCGACCAACCCGGAACGGATTGCACTACCGGCAGCCTACGTCTACCGGGTGATGATCCGGGTACTGATGCCGCTGGTAATCCTGATCGACTGGATCGCAAAGCTGATTCTGCGCCTGTTCATGCTGTCCAACCGGCAGCACCGCGGTGACGCGCTCACGCCCGACGAGTTACGCGTCGCGGTCAGCGAGACCAGCGGCCTGATCCTGGATTCGCATCGCGATATGCTGCTCAGCATTCTCGACCTGGAGAAAGCGACCGTCGATGACATCATGGTACCGCGCAGCGATATCATCGGCGTCGACCTGGACGATGACTGGCACGACATCCTGAACTACATCACCAACCTGTCATACACGCGGATTCCGATTTTTCGCGGCAACATCGACAACCTGATCGGGGTTGCACGCATGCGCAAGATCCTGCCGCTGCTGATGGAGGAAGACTTTTCCCCGGAAAGCCTGATCGGCATCACCCGGGAAGGCTACTTCATTCCCGAGGGCACCCCGCTGATCACGCAGCTGCTCAATTTCCGCAAGAACAAGCGGCGGGTGGGTTTTGTCGTCGACGAGTACGGCGATATCCAGGGCCTGGTGACGATCGAGGATATCCTCGAGGAAGTCGTCGGCGAGTTCACCACCGATCCCACCGCGCTGCGTCAACCCTTTTTCCAGGATGCCGACGGCAGCTACCTGATCGACGGCGCGACCCATATTCGCGACATCAATCGCAATCTCGACCTGCAATTGCCGACCAGGGGGCCGCGCACGCTCAACGGCCTGATCCTGGAACACATGGAGTTCATCCCTGAGTCCGGCACCAGCCTGAAGGTCAGCGGTTACCCGATCGAAATCATGCAGGTCAAGCACAACATGGTCAAAACCGCGCGCATCGCGATTCCGCAGGACGACGACACTACCATCACCGAAACCGACACCAGCCAGGATGGCTAAGGCAAGCGCGCAATACCAGTGCCGCGAATGCGGTGCCCTGCACCCGAAGTGGTCGGGCCAGTGCCCGGACTGCAAGAGCTGGAACAGCATCGATGAAGTGCCGGTGGCGGCAAGCGCTGCTGGCGGCGGTAACTGGCACGGAACGGACACGGTTGCCAGCGTGATTCGCCTCGCCGAGGTCGAGGGTCGGGATACACCGCGCTTTCCCAGCCGGATCGATGAACTCGACCGGGTGCTCGGCGGTGGACTGGTGCAGGGTTCCGTCATCCTGCTCGGCGGCGATCCCGGTATCGGCAAGTCTACCCTGCTGCTGCAGTGCCTGAGCGCCATCAGCGATGGCCGGGAGGCACTGTACGTTACCGGCGAGGAGTCGCTGCAACAGGTCAGCCTGCGGGCGCAGCGTCTCAAACTCGACTGTGACGACCTCAAGCTGCTGAGCGCGACCTGTGTCGAGGACATCATCGCGCAGGCGCAAAAACTCACTCCCGCGGTCATGGTGGTCGACTCGATCCAGACTATTTTCAGCAACAACCAGCCATCGGCGCCGGGCTCGGTCAGCCAGTTGCGCGAGAGCTGCGCGCTGCTGGTACGCTTTGCCAAGCAGTCGGGCATCACGATCTTCCTGGTCGGCCACGTCACCAAGGAAGGCCAGCTCGCCGGACCGCGCGTGCTGGAACACATGGTCGATACCGTGCTCTATTTCGAAGGTGACGGCGACACCCGTTTCCGCCTGATTCGCGCGGTGAAAAACCGTTTCGGCGCGGTCAACGAACTGGGTATCTTCGCGATGACCGACCTGGGCCTGAAACCGGTCGGCAACCCGTCGGCCATATTTCTCGCGCAGCACGAACAGCCGGTGGCCGGCAGCGTGGTGATGGTCTCGCGCGAGGGTACCCGTCCGTTCCTGGTCGAAATCCAGGCCCTGGTCAGCGAGTCGCACGGTCCCAACCCGCGCCGGCTCAGCGTCGGCCTCGATTCGAGCCGGCTCGCGATGCTGATCGCGATCCTGCAGCGACATGCATCGGTTGCGCTGTACGACCAGGACGTGTTCGTCAATGCGGTCGGCGGCGTACGCATCGGCGAGACCGGCGCCGACCTCGCGATTTTGCTCGCCATCCTGTCGAGCCTGCGCGACCGGCCGCTCGACCCGGGTTGCCTGGTGTTTGGCGAAGTCGGCCTGTCCGGCGAGGTGCGGCCGGTCGCGAACGGCGAGGAACGCCTGCGCGAAGCCGCCAAGCACGGCTTCAGCCGGGCCGTGATCCCGCGCGCCAACCTGCCCAAGCGCCAGGCCGACGTCGGCCTGGAACTGGTTGGAGTCAGCCATTTGGCGGATACCCTGGATGTCATATAATGCCTGTCTGTTTGTATACCGCCGACGAGTAATTGAATGAGCGACAATCCCGACAAATTGAAAGACTTCGAAAAATCACTGCAGCAACTGGAAAAGATCGTTGCCAGCATGGAGTCCGGCGAACTCGGTCTCGAGGAATCGCTCAACCAGTTCGAGC
The DNA here is from genome assembly GCA_030066085.1 of Gammaproteobacteria bacterium. Taxonomy (GTDB): domain Bacteria; phylum Pseudomonadota; class Gammaproteobacteria. Next base: position 53,407 of record JASJCI010000041.1, read on the forward strand.
AGGGGATCAAGCTGGCGAAAAACTGCCAGGATACGCTGGCCAACGCCGAGCTGAGGGTCGAGCAGTTGATCGAAAAGAATGGCCTGCAGCAGACCATGCCCTTGCAGGACGTCGATGAAGATTGATGCGCAGGCCTTCCAGACACTCGTTGCGGATTATCAGCAAAGGGTAGATACCAGTCTCGAGCACTGGCTACCGGCCGAGGACGTGAACCCGATGCGGCTGCACCGCGCGATGCGCTACGCGGTTCTCGCGCCTGGCAAACGCGTGCGCCCGATCCTGGTTTATGCCACCGCACAAACTCTCGGCATCGATCTCGACCGGGTCGATGGCGCCGCCGCCGCGGTCGAGATCATTCACGCCTATTCGCTGATCCATGATGACCTGCCGGCGATGGACGACGACGACCTGCGCCGCGGGCGCCCCACCTGTCACCGCCAGTTCGACGAGGCCACCGCAATCCTGGCCGGCGATGCGCTGCAGGCGCTGGCGTTCTATATCATCAGCCACGACCCGCGGATGACCGCGGACAGCGGCGCGCGCCTGGAAATGATCGAAAAACTGTCGCTGTTTTCCGGTTCACGCGGCATGGCAGGCGGCCAGGCCATCGACCTGGCCGCGGTCGGCCGCAGCCTCAACATCGCCGAACTGGAAACCATGCACATTCACAAGACCGGCGCGCTGATCCGTACCTGCATTCAGCTGGCCGCGCTCAGCGCCGACGAACTGGACCCGGAGCGTTTCGCGGCGCTGGATTCCTATGCCAAGTGTATCGGTCTCTCGTTCCAGGTCACGGACGACATTCTCGACGTGGTCGGCGATACCGCCGTGCTCGGCAAGCCCCAGGGCTCGGACAGCGCGCTCAACAAGCCGACTTTTCCTTCCATCATCGGTCTCGAGGCCTCGCGCGAAAAAGCGCGTGAACTGCACGAAAACGCGCTGCGTGCGCTGTCGATATTTGATGAGCAGGCCGACATATTAAGGTATATTTCGGCCTGGTTCGTCGAACGAGAAAACTGAGCGAGTAGCCGTGCCGGACAGCGGTTCATTGAAAAACCTTAGCGAGACATTCCCGATACTGGCCCGCATCGAGAGCCCGCAAGACCTGCGCGCGCTCGATGAAGACCAGTTGCCGGCGCTCGCCGACGAACTGCGTGGCTTCCTGGTCGAAAGCCTGTCGCGTACCGGCGGCCACCTTGCCTCCGGCCTCGGCTCGGTCGAGGTCACGATCGCGCTGCATTACCTGTTCGACACCCCGCACGATCGCCTGATCTGGGACGTGGGTCACCAGTGTTACCCGCACAAGATCCTGACCGGGCGGCGCGACCAGATGACGGGGATGCGCCAGATGGGCGGCCTGTCCGGGTTCCCCAAGATTACCGAGTCCGAGTACGATCACTTCGGCGCGGGTCATTCGAGTACTTCCATCAGCGCCGCGCTCGGCATGGCAATCGCTGCCGAGGCCCAGGGTATCGAACGCAAGACCGTCGCGATCATCGGCGATGGCGGCATGACCGCGGGCATGGCTTACGAAGCGCTCAACCACGGTGGAGCAATCGACAAGGACGTGCTGGTCATACTGAACGACAACGAAATGTCGATCTCGCCCAACGTTGGCGCGATGTCGAAATACCTGTCGAGCATCTGGTCGGGCAAGATTTACTCGAACCTGCGCTCGGGCAGCAAAAAAGTCCTGCGGCGCATTCCCAGCGCCTGGGAACTGGCCCGACGCGCGGAGGAGCACGTCAAGGGCATGGTCACTCCCGGCACCCTGTTCGAGGAACTGGGTTTTTCCTATTACGGCCCGATCGATGGCCACAATCTCAACGACCTGCTGGCGTTGATCCGGAATCTGCAGCAGCTGTCGGGCCCGCGCATGCTGCATATCGTGACGCGCAAGGGCAAGGGTTACCAGCCAGCCGAGGACGATGCCTGCAAGTTCCACGGCATCGGTCCTTTCGATCCCGAGACCGGCGAAGTCAAATCGTCGAGCACGGCGGGAAAGCGCTCCTACACCAACCTGTTTTCCGACTGGCTGGTGGCAAAGGGGCAGCACGACGAACGTCTGCATGCGATCACTCCCGCGATGCGCGAGGGTTCGGGGCTGGTCCGCTTCGCCGATGAAATGCCGGATCGGTATCACGATGTCGGCATCGCCGAACAGCACGCGGTCACGCTCGCTGCCGGCATGGCACGCGAGGGCCTGAAGCCGGTGGTTGCGATCTACTCCACGTTTTTGCAGCGCGCCTACGACCAGTTCGTGCACGATATCGCGGTGCAGGACCTGGACGTTACCTTCGCGGTCGATCGCGCCGGGGTGGTCGGCGCCGACGGCGCCACGCATACCGGCAACTTCGACATTGCCTACAGCCGCTGTATTCCCGGCGTAATCCTGATGGCGCCGGCGCATGCGCGCGACATGCACCAGCTGTTCAACACCGCCTACGCCTATCCGGGTCCGGCAATGGTGCGCTACCCGCGGGACAATGCCGAGGAGCCGGAGACGGTGGATATCGACAGCACCGTGGAAATCGGTACCGCGGAGCTGGTGCGGCGTGGCCGGCACACCGCCCTGCTGGTGTTCGGCAGCCTTTTCAGCGAAGCGCTGCCACTCGCCGAGGAGCTCGATCTGAGCCTGGTCAACATGCGTTTCATCAAGCCACTCGATGAAAAGATGCTGGCGGAAATGGCGGCCACGCACGAGCGGCTGGTCACGCTGGAGGATGCGAGCATCGTCGGTGGCGCCGGAGCCGCGGTGCTGGAGAGCCTCAACCAGCAGGGCCTGCAGCTGCCGCTGCTGCGCCTCGGTCTCGAGGACAGTTTTCCGTCACAGGGCAGCCGCGCCCAGGTCTTGCAGGAATACGCGCTTGACGGCGCCAGCCTGCGCCGCAGGATCGAGGCCTTCATCAAGGCCTGAGACCGCGCCAGCGCCGGCTTCCCGCCAGCTCCCGCACCAGTAAAGACCACTCGGTTTTAATGGCTTCCTCACCGTTAATCTCATACAATGCTGGGGTTCGCCACTGGCGGACGCTCGTTAACAAGCGCACAGAGTAATAAAAATGTCTGACACAGTAACCGGCACCGTGAAGTGGTTCAACGATGCCAAGGGCTATGGTTTCATCTCCCAGGAAGACGGGAAAGACGTGTTCGTCCACTACAGTGCCATCCTGGCCGAAGGCCACAAGACACTGCAGCAGGGCCAGACGGTAACCATGAAGGTAACCGACGGGGCAAAAGGCCCGCAGGCCGAAGACGTTTCCCCGGCCTGAACACATTCAACTGACTCCTCGACCGGTTCCGCTCGCGAGCGGAATCGGGCTAGCGACGAAATCACGAGTTTCGTCTGCCCGCGTCCAGACGTTTGCCCGAGATAATCCGGGCAGACCCTTCTACCTGTCCAGCATTGTCGCGGCTATCGCCAATCGCGGTGGATAATGGGATAATCAGCATTCTTTATTTGCCAAGGCAGGTCCCGGCAGTATAATACCCGAGTGTTTTACTCAGTTATTATTCCGCGCCCGGAAGAAGGCGACCGTGCATGGTCGTGCTGAACAAACCAGGCCGGGCGCAGGACACAGATTATGAACGGTGAACCAGCTACCAAGATAACCACGATACCTGATGTACAGGGTAGCGCCGATACGCGCCGACTGGCGATCAACAAGGTCGGCATCAAGGACATCAGGCATCCGATCATCGTCAAGGACCGCTCCGAGGGGCAACAGCATACGATCGCGACCTTCAGCATGTTCGTGTTCCTGCCGCACCAGTTCAAGGGTACGCACATGTCGCGCTTCGTCGCGATACTGAACGATCACGAAAAGGAAATTACCTACCAGTCCTTCAACGAAATGCTGCGCGAAATGGCCGAGTTGCTGGAAGCCGATTCCGGTTACATCGAAATGCACTTTCCCTATTTCGTCAACAAGAAAGCGCCTGTATCGGGCGTGGAATCGCTGCTGGATTACGAGGTATCGCTGATCGGCGAAATCAATTCCGGTGTCACCAGCACCCGCATCAAGGTGCAGGTACCGGTCACCAGCCTGTGTCCCTGTTCCAAGTCGATTTCCGACTACGGCGCCCACAACCAGCGTTCGCATGTCACCCTCGACGCGCGCACCAGTGGCTTTATCTGGATCGAGGAGCTGATCGATATCGTCGAGAAACAGGCTTCCTGCGAGCTCTACGGTCTCCTCAAGAGGCCGGACGAGAAGTACGTCACCGAACATGCTTACGACAATCCCAAGTTTGTCGAGGACATGGTGCGCGACATCGCCGGTGAACTGAACAAGGATGACCGTATTCGCCAGTACGTGCTCGAGTCGGAGAACTTCGAATCGATCCACAATCACTCGGCCTACGCGCTGATCGAGTACGACAAGGACTCCGAGCACTAGGCCGGGGTCAACGCCCGCGGCCGGGGGAAACCTGGCCACTCCTATCGGCGGCTTGCTAGATCCGGATCCAGCCGAAACCGCTGTCCTGGGTTGCCAGTATCGGATCGGGGACATCGACCAGGCCCGCTATCGCCTCGGCGACGACGTCGGGCGCGTTGTTTTTTTCCGATATATGCGCCGCAATCAGGCAGTTCAGCCGGCTGGTATCGACCCGCTCGAGCAGTTCCAGCGACTGGTCGTTGCAGAGGTGGCCCAGGTTACCGCCAACCCGCTGCTTGAGCGCATCCGGGTACGGGCCGATTTCCAGCATGCGCGCATCGTAATTGAACTCCAGCAGCAGTCCGTGCAGCCCGCTGAAGCGATCGACGATGTGACTGGTGATATGCCCGGTGTCGGTCAGAATTCCGAGGCGTCGATCCTGTTCCAGTTCGCGAAACACGAACTGCAGGGGTTCGCGCGCATCGTGCGGCACGGTGATCGGCAAGACCTCTATATCTCCGAACACTACCGCTTCGCCGGCCAGCAGCCGATGATATTCGAAGCCGTTACTGAGCGCGGCGCGCGCAGTGCCCACTGCGGTCCACAGCGGCAGACCGTGCGCGGCACAGAGACGCTCGACGCCGCCGGCGTGGTCGCCGTGCTCGTGCGTCAGCAGTACCGCGTCGATATCGCTCGGACTGAGCTCGAGCGCTTGCAGGCGACGGGTAAACTGGCGCAGCGAAAACCCGTTGTCGACCAGTAAGGTCGTCGCGCCGTGTTGTATCAGGGTTGCATTTCCGCGGCTTCCACTGCCGAGCGAAGCAATCCGCATCAGCGGACTTCCCGGTAGAGCAGATCGATTACCGCCGCACCCTCGCGTGAACTGTCGAGTTCGCCGTCAAGGGTCTCGATCTCGACCCGCGTGAGCTCGTGGGTCTCTTCCGACAGCACCAGCACGAACTGTCGTCTTTCGTCCTCTTGATCTTCCGCACTTGAAAGCCATGAGAACAGTCCGCCGCCGTCGTCTTCGTCATCCTGCTCCGCTGCGGCATCCTGCTCCACCTCGGCACCGATCTGGATGACTCCCTCACCCAGCAGGCCAGTCCTGAACTCGGACAGCTCGATTTCGAAATTCATGCGTTCGAGCTGGTGATAAACCCGGTTCCAGGCGACGTGGTAGGCATCGCGCAGGATCAGGTAGGGCGAGTTTCCGTCAGCATCGACGTAATAATACGCCCGCGGCGTGAACATCTCGAGACCCGCGACCTGCTGCTCCGCTTCTGCTTCCTTGAGACCGAGATACACCATCAGCCGTGACAGCATTTCGATTTCGAGTTCGGGTTCGCTCTGGCGGAAGCTCCAGTCGGAATCAAAGTCGAGCTGGTCCTCCGCGTCATTGCGATCGCTGGTCGGCGCGGTCTGCTGAAAGCTGGTACCGCGATGAACAATATAGACCCGGTTGGGTCCGTCTTCGTTACGTTCGATGCGGGTTCTGAACTGATCCTGGCTGGCGGCCAGGTTTTTCGGCTCCAGCAGCCGCTGCAGCCAGGAGGCATTGGGATCCTGTCCACCCTCTTCCTTGAAGATCCACTCGGTCATCATGATCCCGATCACCGGTTCGTCGATCACCAGCCGATAACCCTCGCTGGCCCAGAATCCACGCAGCTTGTCGTACAGGTCCTCGATACCCGCATCGACTTCGAGCCAGTAAAAGCCCCCGCTGCCCTGCAGGCGCAGCGACTCGACCTTGACCAGGACCGGTACCTCGTCCCGGCGTTCGGGATCATCGCCGGAAAACACCCGCGGCAACTCGAACTGCGAATCGACCTCGACCCGGTCCAGATCGGGCGGAAGTTCGAGGCTGCGACCGAGCGAGGCATCGAGGTAGCGCGTATCGAGGTTCTTGCCGCAGCCGACGAGAATTGCCGCCACCAGCGGCAGCAGGAATAGCAGGCCCTTCTTCATAGCGCGCCGGCAGCGATCATCGCCTGTCGCAGGGGTTCCTGGTGCTCGGCGGACAGCTCGGTCATCGGCAGGCGCAGGTTCAGCTCGCCGAAACCCATCTGCACCACCGCCCATTTAACCGGGATCGGGTTCGACTCGATGAACAGCAGGCGATGCAGCTCGGCAATTTCGGCGTCCGCGGCGCGTGCTTCCTCCGTCCGGCCAGCGGCAGCCAGGCGGCACATGTTGGCCATCTTGGCGGGCACCACGTTGGCGGTCACCGAAATCGCGCCGTGTCCGCCGTTGAGAATGAATTCGCAGGTCGTGGAGTCGTCACCGGTCAACAGCGCAAAACCGTCATCGACCTGGCGCTTGATATCGGCCAGGCGCTCCATGCTGCCGGTGGCCTCCTTGATGCCGACGATATTGTCGACCCGGGCAAGCTTTGCCACGGTATCGGCCAGCATGTCGCAGGAAGTCCGCCCGGGAACGTTGTACAGGATCTGCGGAATGTCTACCGCTTCCGCGATCGCGGTATGGTGCAGGACGAGGCCATGCTGCGTCGGCTTGTTGTAGTAAGGGCAAACCAGCAACGCCGCTTCGGCGCCGACCTTGCGCGCACATTCGGTCAGGTGAATTGCCTCGGCGGTGGAATTGGCGCCGGTGCCGGCGATCATCGGCAGGCGCCGGTCGATGATTTCGTAGCTGCGCTGCAGCAGCTCGCAATGCTCGTCGGGGCTCAGTGTCGCCGACTCACCGGTGGTGCCGGCAATGACCAGCGCCTCGGTGCCCTCGCGTACGTGAAAATTGATCAGCGCCTCGAGCTGATCGTAATCCACATCGCCATTACCGAGCATCGGCGTTACCAATGCCACGATACTGCCTTTGAACATGGTTTACCTCGGAATGGAAGGCCAGTTAACTGGCGTATGTTATAGAGAATCCCCGGTCATTTGAAGTGGTTACTGCTTCGACCCGTGGCGCGGCTGGAGGTTCGCTGACGATCAGCTGCCCGGTGCGGGATATGAGTGTACCGGCGACGGCCCCGGGATTCGCCAACAGGTCGTTGCGGCGGCCCCGAAAACGGCGACAAGACAGGATCTGTCGCAGGCACCCGGCGCAGAACCGGGATCGGTGCGGCGCACCGTCCGGGATGACATCGCCCCCCAAAACGGGTTTTTACCCGCTTGATCCAAGCGCAACGCCGAGACATGATTGGACTGGGCCGGCCTTCCGGAGATCCCGGATCGGTGCGGCGCACCGTCC